>NZ_CALRWL010000015.1:0-116054 GCF_943371865.1 Azorhizobium sp. AG788
CCTATGGCTTCGATCTGTCGCCGCTGGTGGCACGCGCCGCCGAATTCAAGGCGCTGGCCCAGGCAGCTGCGGACGAGAAGAAGGCCCTTCGCCTCGCCAAGGAGCGGATCACCATCTGCCGGCGGGACGTGGTCAAGATGATCGATGCCGGCCTGGCCGAGTCCGTGCCGGCCGACTGGCGCGGCTTTCGCCAGCGCTATGACGGCATCCTGGCCCGCTTGCCGCGCACCGCCGGTCTGGAGACGCTGACCCTCATTGCGCACGATCTGGAACGCCTGTGGGGCGAGATCAGCACCCTGTTGGAAGCCTTCGTTAAAACGCTAAATACAAGCGCCAATGAGTCTCAGACTGAGCATCACATACAGAATTCAAAACCAGACTCCTCATCTGAACCTGAACAAGGCTTTTCGATAAAAGAAGAAGCTGGCGGCGAAGCTACGGCGACCGGCAACGTCCACGCCTTGCCGAAACGGGACCTGCCGCTGGGCATGGTTCTGGACGCCTGCCCGGAACTGGGCGTGCTGGCCACCGGGCCCATCCGCACCTGGCGTGACTTCGTGACCGCCGCCGAGCTGGCGCGCACTTATGTGGGGATCAGCGTGGATGCCTGGGCCGAGGCCCGCACCGTGATGGGCGAGGAGCAGGCGGCGATCACGGTGGCCGCTATCCTGCAGCGGGCGGAGCAGATCAGCAGCTGCGGCGGCTATCTGCGCAGCCTCACCGGCCGGGCGCGGGAGGGGCAGTTCAGCGTCTGGCCCATGGTCATGGCCCTGCTGCGGGCCAAGCTGGATGCGGCCAAGGTCTCACGCCCCGCCGCTGCACCGGAGACGGCGCGGTTCGGCAGCCGGGGCGCCCGGGTCGATGAGGTGCTGAAGGGATTGGGGGCGGGCAGTCCGAGGCCGGATGCGCCCGACGGCGCCTGGTGATGGAGGGCAGCCAGGGGTCGCGCGGGCGCTCACAATCCCGAGGCGGTGGTGAGATTGACGCGGAAGCGATCGCGGCGGCGCTGATAGCGCCGGGTCATTTCGGCGCTGGCGTGGCCCAGGTGCTTCTGGATATGGCGCTCGTCCACTTCGGCCGACGAGGCAAGGCCGGCGCGCAGGGAATGGCCGGAGAACTTTTCCGCGCGCTCGCCTGCGGTGAGATCGCTGCGGACGCCGGCCGCGCGCACGGTGCGCTTGACCAGGCGAGCGACCTCCTGGTCGTTGAGCCGCTCGGCGCCCACATCCCTGCCCTGGCGTGTCACCCGGCGAAACAGCGGGCCGTGGCCGATACGGGCGAGGCGCAGCCAGACCTCCAGCGCGCGGACCGGACAGGTGAGATCGCTGGAGCCGCGGCCGATCTCCACCTCGCGCCAGCCGGTCTTGCCGCGCAGGGTCACGATCAGGCCCTGGTCCGAGATCTCGATCCAGCCGCGGCCGTCCTCGGTCTGCTCCGGCCCCACATCGAGGCCCACCAGTTCCGAGCGGCGCAAGCCGCCGGCAAAGCCCACCAGCAACAAAGCGTGGTCGCGCAGGCCGCGCAGGGCGCCCAAGTCCAGGGTGGCGAGCATGGCGCGCAGGTCATCGGGCAGCACCGCTTCCTTTTGCACCGGCGGCCGGCCATGGGTGTTGCGGATGCCCGCCAGCACGGTGGCGATATGGCGGTCCTTGCGGTCGAGGGGCATGCCGCGTTGGTTGTAGTTCCAGGTCAGGGCCGACAGCCGCCGCTCGATGGTGCTGACGGAATTGGCCTTGCAGTCAGGACTGGCCGTGCCTGAGGCGCAGGCGGTGATGTAGAGACCGACCACTTGGGGATCGGGCGGGAGGAGGGGCAGGCCCTGCCGACGGCACCAGGCGCTGAAATGCGTCCAGTCGGCGGCATAGGCGCGGCGGGTGTTGGTTGAGCTGGCCGCCTGGGCATAGTCGCGCGCGCGATCGGCCAGGGTGACGAGATGGCTCGGCAGCGGGGGCTGGGCGGCCGGATCGGACGGGACCATGGCGCCGGTGGGGGAGGGCGCATCGGCGGCGGCGGTTGTGTCATCCACGGGACCGGGTGGTCTCATGACGGCAGCCTCCCTGTTCGATAGGAAGGGACCGCAGCGGCTGACGGCGCGGTGGGGCTGGCGCCGCCCTCGGCCCATGGGTCCGCGGGTCTGGTCCGTTCGGTCATGCCCCCGCGCTCCACGGGCTGATCACCGAGGCGCCGGTGTCCTCGAAGTCCGCAGCATGGCGGGTGACGAGAATAAGGTCCTGGACGATGGCCGTCGCGGCCACCAGGCCGTCGATCTCGTTGCGGGGACGCAGAGCGGCGATCCGGCCCCATTCAACGGCAATGGCATCGGTTACCGGCAGGATGCGGTCGGCATGGTCGTGGCGCAGCTTGCGGAGCCATTCCGAAAGGTCCGCCGCCGCCTTCGGATCGCTGGTCCGCTTCAGCATGATGCCGCGCATGATCTCGCCGAGGGTGAGGGTGCTGAGGTGGATGCTGAGCGGGTCCGTCGCCCGCAACCAGGCGGTGGCCTGCGGCGAACCGCACCGAGCCTGCGAGATGATGGTGGTATCGATCAGATACATCAGAACGCCCCGTCCCGGCTGGAGGGGGCGCCGCGGGTTTCCACCGCGGCGGCGACATCCGCATCCCAGGATGGAGCTGACAGCAGGTCGTCGACCAAGCTGGGCCGGCCGGCGCGCAGGGCGTCATAATCGGCCGCGGACAGCACCACCACGGCCCGCTCGCCGCGCAGGGTCACGAACTGGGGCCCTTCCGAACGGGCTTTCTGAACCACCCGTGAGAACTGGTTCTTGGCGTCCTGTAGCTGCCATTCCATGCGCATTCGATCCTGGCTAGACTGTCTAGCTATAGAGATAGCGCCCTGGCTTGACGAGGGCACTGCTGGCGGACCCCCGCAGAAGGGATGTTTCGGCGCGATTCAGGCGTGTTTCCTTGCGCGTGAAATTATGACTGATAATGCAAGATTATCAATCATAATTGACCAGCGACATCGCGTGCGGTTGAAGGGAGAAATCATGGCTTAAAGCGCACAGATGCGCTAGCCTGCGCGGATGAATGTCGCCATGGATCCGCCGCTGCGCCCCACCCCGCCCGTGCCCACAGTGCCGGGCTGGGCGCTGCCGCGCGGTGTGGTGAGCGACGACGGGGAGGCCGCGTTCCTGGTGGGGGCGGCGTTGAATGCGCTGGATAATCTGGTCCGGGCCGATCCGCCCTGGGCCGGCGTCTGGCGCCAGCGCCTGGCCCTGAGTGCGGCCGCCGCCGCGGTGCGCCGCGCCGGCCGCACCGAGGACGAAGCCGCGCTGCGCGATGCTTGGTATCTGTGCCAGCCCGGCGACGACCCCGGCCCCGCCGGGCGCATCCTGGCCGCCTGGCGGCGCCTGGCCGATCGCGCCCCCACCGGCGAGGCGGCGGCATTGCATTCTGCGGCCGCGCTGCTGGGCATCGGGACGGCGGGCCTCGCGGATTTGCCCGGCCAGATCGCAGACCTGACCCAATCGCGCCGGCCGGCGCCGTTCATCGCCGCGTCCGCCATGGCGCAGGCCTCCACGGCCCGGCCCGACGGGGAGCTGCTGGCCTGGTGGCTGGCGGATCAGGCGATCGCGCTGCGCATGCGCTGGGCGTTTCCGGTGCCGCTCCTGATGGGGCAGGCGCACAGCGGCCTGTTCCGGGGGCCGGGACGGGGCGGGCGCCTGCAACCGGGCGCGGATGGCTTCCAGCGGGCGGTCTGCCTTGCCCTGGTCCAAGGGGCCGACGCGGCCTGCCGGCTGGCGGGAGATCTCGCGCCGCGCGCGGCCCGGCTGGAGGCCGTCGCGCCAAAATTGCGCGCCAAGGGGGCAGGGGAGGCGGTGCGCCGCCTGCTGGACGACGATGCGGTGCCCGGCACCTTGCAGACCGAGGATCTCTCCCGCTGGGGGGCCCGCCGGCTGTTCGAGCGCCTGACGACCCTGGGGGCGGTGCGCGAGCTGACCGGCCGCCCGGCCTTCCGCTTGTACGGGCTCTGAGCATGGCCCGGCGACCGCGCTCCAGCACCCCTCTCGACACCGAACTGGCCGACCTCACCCCGGAGCTGCGCTGGCGGGAGTGGATGGGGCGGGTGGAAGCGGTGATCTTCGCCGCGCCGGAGCCGGTGGGCCGGGCCGCCTTGGCCCGCGTGGTCGGGCGCGATTGCAATCTCGACCTGCTGATCGCCGACATCCGCGCCGAATTGCGCGGGCGGCCCTATGAGCTGGTGGCGGTGGCCGGCGGCTGGCAGCACCGCACCAAGACGGGCTTTGCCGACGCCATCCGCGCCGCCTCCGGTCTTGGGGCGCAGGTGCGGCCCCTGTCGCATACCGAGGGCCTGGTGCTGATGGCCATCGGCTATTTCCAGCCCATCACCCGCGCCGAACTGGGCCAGTTCTTCGGCAAGGAGGTCAGCCGCGATCTGATCGGGTCGCTGCGGGCCTCCGGCTTCATCGCCGCCGGCCCGCGAAGCCCGGTGCCGGGCGCGCCTTATACCTATGTGACGACGCAGGGTTTTCTCAGCCATTTCGGCTTCGAAAGCCTGCGCGAACTTCCCGACCGGGAGGCCTTGGAAGATGCCGGCCTGCTCGACACCGCCAAGCTTCTGGCAGGGAATTTTCCGGCGCTCGCGACCCTCGGTGACGATGGCGAGGGCAGGGGAGAGTGGTGTGGCGCGGAGGATGACGACGAGGATGCGCGCGCATAGGTGCGGTTCGTGCCCGCGCACGGGCGATTTGGCGATCCGACCCGGCGATCCGCCCGTTCAGTTCGAGGACAGATAGCCGCGCTTGCCCTTGAGTGTCGCCAGCCGGTGCATGGCGTTCTCCGCCGCGGCTCTGTCTTCGAACAAGTCAATCCTGCATTGGCCCCGCGTGCCCATCCGGCCCCAGTGGCGGACCAGGGAACTGCCCCCGAACAGGGTCATCTCCACCGACAGCGCGTAATAGCGCGCCATATTGTGTGTATGATCAATGCGGTGCAGCAGCAGGGCTGGAGGGGGCTCATCGCTCATGGTGGAAGAGAATCGCCACCAGGGGCTGCGCCGTCCAACGCATTTTATGAATCGATGGCGCCCGTGCGATTCATAAGATGCGTTGGAGCGCGCGCGGCGTGCAAGCGGCGCTTGGTCAATGGGGATGAACGCAGATCCGGCCTGGGGAGGGCGCGGGACGTCCCCCGTCTCGCCCTTGCCAAAAGGGCGGGCGCACGCCGAATGCGCGCAGCGGCGAACCGGCAGCCGATGACATCCCGGCTTTCCCGTGCGGCGGCAGCGGCATCCGGGCCATACGTCGCGGCAGACGGTGATATCGGATCCACAATTCGGCGTTTATGGTTTCAGGTGCTTCCGCAGGGGCGCGCAATCGGGACGAGAAGGGTCTGGGAGACGAACACGAGATGCGTGATGGGGCGAAGAACCCTCTGCTTTCGGCTCTGTCCGTGGCGATGGTGGATCACGGGATCGAGGCGCGCACGACGCTGAAAATCGGCTTCCTGGCGCCGCTGAGCGGTAGCCTGAGGGCCTGGTCCGAGCCCGGCCTGTTCGGATGCATGATCTGGTGCGACCGGGTCAATGCCATGGGCGGCCTCAAGATCGGCATGCGGCGCCATATGGTGGAGATCGTCCCCTTCGATACCCGCTATGAGCCCGACCGGGTGCTTCAGGGCATCCGCACCCTGATCCATGACCACAATGTCAAATTCATCCTCATGAACGGCGGCAATGATCTGTCGCCGGAGGTGCGCGATGTCATCGCCGCCCACAGGATGCTCGTCGCCACGCTGCTGCCCAGCGACCTGTCGCCCGATATCCCGACGCTGATCGCGCCGAGCGAGGTGCATCCCATCTACAACGTCACCGGGGTGGACTGGCTGAGCCGCACCGCGCCGCACCTGAAGACCGTGAGCCTGTGCGGCCAGAACGATCTGTTCGGGCTGCCGTCCGTCGCCACCTATCGGGCCGCGTTCGAGGTCGCGAACATCGAGATCGTCAGCGAGGAGTTCTTTCCGGTCGATACCATGGACTTCGAGCCCATCGTGGCCCGCATGCTGGCGCCGGACCCGGATATCCTGTGCTGGGACACGGCCTATGAGCCCTTTGTGGACGCCCTCACGCGCGCGGCCTACCGCCAGGGCTTCAAGGGGCAGCTGCTCTCATGCACCTGTGACAATTACAGCCAGTTGATCCGGCAGACGAGCGCCGAATTCATGGAGGGCTTCGTCTTCCAGTTTCCCGATTTCGATGATCCGGCCCTGACGGACTCCCAGGTCAATTTCGAGAAGGCCGATGAGTTCTATCGCGAATATTGCGAGCGCTTCCCCAATTCCTGGAGCGCGGTGTCGTGGGAATATGCCTCGACCCTGGAGCTGTGGCGGATGGCGGTGCAGCGGGCGCGATCAGCCGAGCCTTTCTCGGTGCTGGCCATGATGAAGTTCGGCGGCGTCGGGCACCACGCCTTCGGGGAGGCGGTCTGGTGGGGGCATGAACTGTTCGGCATCGACAATGCGCTGGTGGGGGACTGGCCGGTCGTCCGCATCGAAGGCGGCAAGGCGCGGATCCAGGAGATGGCGTCGATCAATGCCTGGCTGAAGCAGCATACGGATGTGCTGGTCCGGCACCTGCGCGCCATGAACCTGATGTGGGATCAGCGTCACATTCGCCATGTGAACGGCCAGAAGATCTATGCTCAGGATGACGTATAGATGAGTTCCTCCTGCATGTTCGAAATGTAAAAGCGCATACATTCTACGGCGCTTTCGATGTTCCTGCGTTCAAGCGCCGCGCAGATCGACCGCAGACCCTGCTGCGCCTCCTTGATCCGCGCCGGCGTGAGCGAGCGGATCTTGTTGGTGTACCACTGCGGCTCGCGGCGGATGTCGTGGATGATCTTGTACATGGCGATCAGCAGGGCATTGTGCGTTCCCTCGCACAGCGTCATGAAGAATTGCCGCTCCAGATCGGCGAATTTGCCGGCGTCGGTCACGACGTCATCCAGCTCCTGCAACAAATTGCCGAGCGCGGTCTGGTCGCGGAACGTCATGTAGATGGCGGCAAGCCGGGCGATTTCCGGCTCGAAGATGGCCCGGGTGATATTGATCTCGAATGGCGAGACCACTTCGGCCAGCGGTGGCTCGACCTCGCGCGGGGGCTCCTGCGTCAGGGCGGACTGCAACACCGCGCCGCGATAGACGACAAAGGTGCCGCTGCCGACCCGCTTCATCACCACATCGAAGCTCTCGAGAAAGGCCAGCACCTGCCGGATGGTCGCGCGCGAGGTCACCAGTTCGTCCGCAAGATTGCGCTCGGCGGGAATGCGGGTGCCGTAGGGATACTTGCCGGTCTTGATCCGCGCGAAGATCTCCTTGGCCAGATGCTTCACCTCCGGCTTGACGAAGGGGGGAGCGGCGCCGTCCATCTCCCAGGGCGGGATCACCGTGTCGGTATTCATCATGTTTCCGGCTCCTCAGAATTCAGGTTTCGGGCATTCCCCAAGACTGCGCCCCATGACCGCGCCCCATGACCGCGGCGGCGAGGGGGGCAAACGCGCAGAAGTCGAGTGCGGCTTCCATCTGCTGCCGGAAGGTCTCCGGCAGCCCGTCTTCGGCCCGGTAGGACTGCAGGTGCGCCACCTGCCGGGCGAGAAGCGATGCGGCGACCGTGCCGCTGAAGGGGGCGGCGAGATGCGCCCGCACGGCGCAGTCCAGGACATCGGGAAGCCGGGCCTGGGTCTGGTCCAGCCGGCGCAGAAGGGCTGAGGCGTCCGCATCGGCACCGGCGCAGGCGAGAGCATTGGCGGCTCCAAGCTGCTGTCCGAGGGTGGCGAGCGCCAGGGTGCGGGCCCGGAGAAAGGACGAAAACGGCTGGGCGTGACGGCTGGCGAGCAGCAGATGAAAGGCGCTGCTGCGGGCGGGCAGCGCCATGTCCGCATGGGCGGCCATATCCAGCACCTGCGCCCATGCGGCATGCAGGCGCTCGGTCTCCCGCGCCAGCGTGGACCCGCCCGGCCCGATGAGGCCGCCCACCAGCGCATTGTTGCAGGCGACCGCGTGGAACGGCGTCCGGACCAGGGCGCTGCCTTCAGCGATGGAGAAGCCCTCCGCCCAGTGTCTGGCCGCGGATTGGCCATCCCCCGCGCGCAACGCGGCGAACCCGGCGCGCGTCGACGCCAGCCAAATTTCCAGCTCGTGACGCAGCGGCAGACCCTCCATACCAGAACGTACCAAATATAACCAAACTATACCAATGGGCTGCACTCGGCGTCCAGATGCTGTTCTGAGTCTTATTTAGGCATCTTGGCGCCCATTTTGATCAACAATCGTTCTTGATGAGAAATAAAATTTACCTCAGAGTAAATTCAAGAGCTGGCGCCGCGGCGGACAGCTCAACAATAAAAAACCAATTCCAGACAAAATGGTTCGAAATGGTTTAGCCATCGAGAGGGGTTGCCACATGACAATGGAAGCTGCTGCGCCCATGGCGCTTGAGCGAACGGGCGAGTTGAAACGAGCCATCGACTGGCGTGGGGCCTTCTGGGTCGCCAGCGGCGTTCCGGCCCTGGTCCTGTTTTCCATCGGAGGCATTGCGGGGACCGCCGGCAAGGTGGCTTTCCTGGTCTGGGCGGTCTCGATGGTGATGGGCTTCATCCAGTCCTTCACCTATGCCGAAATCGCCGGCCTCTTTCCCAACAAGTCGGGCGGCGCATCGGTCTATGGCGCGGCGGCCTGGGTGCGCTATTCCAAGCTGATCGCTCCGCTCTCGGTATGGTGCAACTGGTTCGCCTGGTCGCCGGTGCTCTCGCTCGGCTGCTCCATTGCGGCGGCCTATATTCTCAATGTGCTGGCGCCCATCCCCGGCGCCGACAGCCCGCAGGTGGCGCAGTGGATCGCCGCCCATGCCAGCTCGGTGGCGGCGGACTCGCCGCGGGTGGCGGAATGGCTGGCGCTGAATGCCGGCAAGACCGCGCAGGACGGTGTCGCCGCCCTGCTCTCGCAGGACGGCATTGCGGCGTTTACCCCGGCCTTGCGCAGCTGGACGCTGGCGACGCACAGCCTCGGGCCGGTCAGCTTCTCCCTGAACGCCACCTTCTGGATCGGCGCCGTCTTGATGCTGATCACCTTCGCCATCCAGCATCGCGGCATTCTCGGCACCGCCAATGTGCAGAAATATATCGGCCTGCTGGTCATCGTGCCGATGCTGATCGTGGGCATCGTTCCGATCATCACCGGCCAGATCAACTGGTCCAACTACACGCCGCTCACCCCTCTGGCCGTGGCCTATGCGCCGGCGTCCGGCGCCTGGGACATCGGCGGCTGGACCTTGATCCTCGGCGGGCTGTTCATCGCTGCCTGGTCCACCTACGGTTTCGAGACCGCCATTTGCTACACCAGCGAATTCCGCAACCCCAAGACCGATACCTTCAAGGCGATCTTCTATTCGGGCCTGCTGTGCCTGCTGCTCTATACCCTCGTGCCCTTCACCTTCCAGGGCGTTCTGGGGCTTGATGGCATGCTCGATCCCACCATCGTCGACGGGTCGGGCGTGGCGGCGGCCATGGCCCGGATGGTCGGCGGCTCCGGCTTCGTCAGCCATATCCTCATCCTGCTGATGATCCTGGCGCTGATGCTGTCGATCATGACCGCCATGGCGGGTTCCTCCCGCACGCTCTACCAGGGCTCCCTCGACGGCTGGCTGCCGCGCTATCTCAGCCATGTCAACGAGCACGGTGCCCCCACCCGCGCCATGTGGACGGACCTGGTGGTCAATCTCTTCGCTTTGTCCATCGCCGCCGCCGATGCCACCAGCTTCTTCTTCCTGCTGGCGGTCTCCAATGTCGGCTACATCATCTTCAACTTCCTCAACCTCAATGCGGGCTGGATCCACCGGATCGACAACGCCCATGTGGAGCGGCCCTGGAAGGCGCCCAACATCCTCCTTGGTCTCGGAACGGTGTTCGCTTTCGTCAATGCCGCCTTCATGGGGGCCGGGGCGAAGGTGTGGAACCCCTCCGCCCTCATGGCCGGGTTCATCACCGCCGCGCTCATCATCCCGGTCTTCGTCTATCGCCACTATGTGCAGGACAAGGGCGTCTTCCCCGCCCACATGCTCGAAGACCTGCAGTTGACCGAGAAGGACATGGCGGTGCGCAAGGCCGGTGTCTGGCCCTATGTCACGCTCGCCGCAGGTGTCGCGGTGGTGCTCATCGCCAATTTCATCTTCGTCCTGCCCAGCTGACCGGGAACGCACCGGCTCCGCCCGCCAAGATCGCCGAAGGGGAGACTTTCCCTTCGGCCCGTCTTCCAGACCAGGGACGTCATTGCATGCTGTCGCCGAGCATTCTCAGCAGGCCGGTCTATCCGGGGCTGCG
Organism: Azorhizobium sp. AG788; assembly: GCF_943371865.1. GTDB lineage: Bacteria > Pseudomonadota > Alphaproteobacteria > Rhizobiales > Xanthobacteraceae > Azorhizobium. The sequence goes on from NZ_CALRWL010000015.1 coordinate 10,359, forward strand.
CGTGGATAAGTTCGCCAGGCTCAACCTGATCCTCGCCGAAGGAGACGGCGCCGAGGCGGTCCTCGCCTTGAGCCAGACACCGGACGCGACCTGCGCCTTCTTCGCCCGATCCCTCATTTTCCATTGCGCGGTCAACGCAGCGGAACGCGCCATCCTCCCGGCGCTGGAGGCGCTCGCGCCCCAGGCGCTCTGGAGCTTCCCGAGCGCGGAGACCACCCTGGTGCGACTGCGCGGCGTGCTGCAGACGGCCACCATGGGCACGCGCATCCTCGCTGCCGGCACCGAGCCCTTCATCGGCCAGGTGGTCGCGGAAGCCGCCGTATTCGGGGTCGATCCCCGCTCGATCATCACCGAGCATCGCGGCTCCACGCGGCGGCGGGTGCAGTGCGTCCATTGCAAAGGGATGATCGAGAACGTCACGCAGAACCCGGTGGTGTGCAGCCACTGCGGGCTCAGCTTGTTCGTCCGCGATCACTATTCAAAGCGCCTGGGCGCGTTCCAGGGCGTCTGCATCGATGCGGAAGCCCCCGGGCACATTCCCGCTGCCGAGGAGCTCTATCCATGACCGGCGCCCTCAGCCTCTCCGTCCGTGTCGCCGAGACGGTGGATCTGGCCCCCGACATCCGTCGCATCCGGCTCGTCTCCACCGCTGGCGACCCGCTGCCGCTATTCTCCGGCGGCGCCCATATCGTGGTGTCGCTGCCGACCGCGCAGGGCCTCATCCGCAATCCCTATTCGCTGACCAGCTGCCCGCACGACGGCACCGCCTATGAGATCTGCGTGCAGAGATCCCCGTCCTCGCGCGGCGGCTCCGCCTTCGTCCACGACGGGCTGAAGGCGGGCGATGAACTGGACATCTCCTATCCGGTCAATCTGTTCGCCATGGACCGGCGGGCGCGCAAGCATCTGTTCATCGCCGGCGGCATCGGCATCACGCCCTTTCTCGCCATGATGCAGCAGCTGGCGCTGGAGGGCGGCACGTTCGAGCTGCACTATGCCATGCGCAGCCCCGACAGCGGTGCCGCCCGGCAGGATGTGGAAGCGCGGTACGGGGCCCACCGGGTGCGCACCTATGTCAGCGCGCACGGCCGGCGGATCGCCCTCGCCGATTTGCTCGACGGCCAGCCGTTGGGCACCCATCTTTATGTCTGCGGCCCCGCGCGGCTCATCGATGATGTGCTGCTCCAGGCGCGCGAGGCCGGATGGCCGGACGAGAATGTGCATTGCGAGCGCTTCGCCGCGCCACCCTCCGGCAAGCCGTTCCTGCTGGACCTGGCGCGCAGCGGCCACCGCATCGAGGTGGGGGCGCACCAGAGCGCGCTGGAGGCCATCGAGGCCGCCGGGCTTGAGGCACCGCATCTGTGTCGCGGCGGCGCCTGCGGGCAATGCGAGACCGCCGTGGTCTCCTGCGACGGTGCCCTGGAACACCACGACCATTTCCTCTCCCCGGATGAGCGGGAGAGCGGGCGAAAATTCATGATCTGCATCTCGCGCATCGCCGGCGAGAGGCTGGTTCTCGACCTCTGACCTTCAGCCATCGCAACCGCGCGCCGGGAGCATGGAACATTCGGGGCAGCCCGAAGGAGATGACGGACATGACCATCGTTTTCAACGACGAGACCTTCCGGGGCGATTACACCTTCGCCAACAGTCCGTCCGCCGTGCGGCGGTTTCCGTTTCCGTTCAACGAAGACACCTACATGTATTCGGTGAACATCGAGCCGCACACGGCGGGGCCGAAAGGCTCAGTCTATGAGTTCCCCATCGATATCGACGAGCATTATGTCGCCGACATGCGCGACCGCGCCATCACCTTGCGGGAGGACCCGCTGCGCTGCCAGTCCCTGCCGCACATGATCACGGCGGAATGGGATCTGCTGGACCTGCTGATGGTGTCGCTGGCGCAATCCTATCCGGACCTGTTCACGCTGACCCGCGACGGTGACCGCTGGCACTGGATAAACCGCCCGCTCGGTCTTGAGCAGGCCTTCATCTTCGGTGACGTCGCGACCTTGCCGTGCCCGCCGATGGAATACATCACCCGCCAGTGCCAGGGCGACTTCTGCCTGCTGGACCAGCGCAATGGCGACCTCTTTGTCGATTCCGGCATGGTGACTGCGCAGGCGGACTGGTCGCTGGATTTCGACATCGGCATGAGCTTCAAGGAATGGCATGCGCCGGTGCCGTTCGCCCATGAGATGGGCATTTTCGAGCGGGCGCAGAAATTCCTGCTCAACATGCAGATCGGCCGCCCGGTGCGGCGGCTGAACTGGACCATGACGGTCAATCCCCGCCTCGACACGGCGCCCGAGACCTATCCCCTGTGGGGGCCGGACCGGGGCACCGTGACGCCGGACAATGTGGGCGACAAGGTGCATCTGCGGGTGGAACTGCAGGCCCTGTGGCGGCTGCCGCGCTCCAATGCCATCGTTTTTTCCATCCGGGGCTATCTCATCAAAGTGGACGAGATCGCCACCGTGCCGAAATGGCACCGGCGCCTGCACCGGGTGCTCAAGACACTGCCGCCGGAGATCGCCGCCTACAAGGGGCTGACCCGCTATCTCGATACGACGCTGGACTGGCTCGCCGTGCGTGACGACGGCCAGCCGACATCGCCCGGCTTCGGGCCGGACTGAGCGCTAGAGCACGCCCCAATCAGCTTGCAATGCAAGCTGATTGGGAAACGCGTTCTCTATCATCAAGTTAGAGGGCGATTCACCGATCAGATTGATTCAATCTGATCGGATCGCGCTCTAGCTCAGCTCCGATCGACGCGTTCCTGAAAGACCAGCACCGGACCCGTCGGTTCGGTGAACGGCTGAGCCATGCCTTTTTACCAGACAGAGGGGAACAATCATGTCCAAGCGCATTGCCATTCTGGGCGGAGGGCCGAGTGGACTTGCGGTGCTGCGCGCCTTCGAAAGCGCCCGCCGCAAGGGTGCCGAGATCCCGGAGATCGTCTGCTATGAAAAGCAAAGTGATTGCGGCGGCATGTGGAACTATAGCTGGCGCACCGGCCTGGATGAATTCGGCGAGCCCGTCCATGCCAGCATGTACCGCTATCTGTGGTCCAACGGCCCCAAGGAATGCCTGGAGTTCGCCGATTACTCGTTTGAGGAACATTTCGGCCGGCCTATTCCCTCCTTCCCGCCGCGCGCGGTGCTGCACGACTACATCAAGGGCCGCATCGAGAAGAGCAATGTGCGCGGCTATATCAAGCTCAACCACGCGGTTCGCCACGTGGCCTATGATGCGGCGAGCGAGACGTTCCTGGTCACGGTGAAAGACCTGAAGGCAGACGTTCTGGAGACCTCCGCCTTCGATTACGTGGTGTGCGCCACGGGCCATTTCTCGACACCGAACGTGCCGTATTTTGAAGGGCTGGAAGCCTTCCCCGGCCGCGTGCTCCATGCCCACGACTTCCGCTCGGCGGACGAGTTCGCCGGCAAGAACGTGCTGCTGATCGGCGCCAGCTATTCGTCGGAAGACATCGGCATCCAGTGCATGAAGTACGGCGCCAAATCGGTGACCTTCAGCTACCGCAGCAAGGCCATGGGCTTTGATTGGCCGGCCGGCTTTTCCGAGGTGCCGCTGCTGGAAAAGCTGGTCGGCAAGACCGCTTACTTCAAGGACGGCACGCAAAAGGAGGTGGATGCCATCGTGCTGTGCACGGGCTATCTGCACCATTATCCGTTCCTGGATGACGCCTTGCGGCTGAAGTCGCGCAACCGCCTGTATCCGGAGCATCTCTACAAGGGCATTTTCTGGACCGAAAATCCGCGTTTCATGTATGTGGGCGCGCAGGATCAGTTCTATACCTTCAACATGTTCGATGCGCAGGCCTGGTACGCCCGCGACGTGGTGCTCGGCCGCATTCCGCTGCCGGACGCAGCCGGCATGGCCGCCGATATCGCCGCCTGGGTGGCGAAGGAGGAGCAGCTCGAAGACGCCGCGCAGATGATCGACTTCCAGACGGAATATGTCCGGGAGCTGATCCAGGCGACGGACTATCCGCGCCTCGATGTCGACGCGGTCGCCCGCATGTTCAAGGAGTGGGAGCACCACAAGGTCGAGAACATTCTGACCTATCGCGACCGCAGCCACCGCTCGACCTTGACCGGCACGCTGGCGCCGCAGCATCACACGCCGTGGATGCAGGCGCTGGACGACAGCCTGGAAACCTTCCTCGCGACCATGCCCAGCCAGGCTGCGGAATGAACAGCGGATCATCCTTCATGAGCGCCGCCCTGTTCAAGACCAACGGGATCCCGCGCAGCACGCCTGCGCTGGATCCCGGCGTCGAACGCTATGTGGTGGCTGGCGGCGGCGCTCAGGTCTTCTCCCTGGAGCCGGGCGACCGGATCGAGATCGCTCAGCTGGAGGGAGGCCAGAGTGTCGAGCTGCTCGCCTTCGACGGGTCGAGACGCCCGGTGGTGGAGGCCCTCGGGCTGCAGCCGGGCGGGCGGGCCGACGGGCTGCTGCGCATCCTCGCCTCCGGTACGCCGGATGCGGAGCGGGTGCGCTTCGGCCTGTTCCGGCGCGGCATCGATCCGGCGGCGGGGCAGGCGGCCCGGCTGTTCGGGCCGGACGCTCCCGCCGGCCAGTCCGTTGAGCTGCGGGCGGAGCAGTTTCTGACGGTCATCGTCGCCGCGCCCGCGGCGCCCATGCTGGTGTGGGAACAGACCCCGGCCTGCGATCTTCTGGTCTTCATCACCCGGGCCGTGCTGCGGCGCGGCGCCGAAGCCCGCCTGCCTGATCCCCTGGCGGAGCCGCGTCTTGACCTGCGCATCAACGTCGCCAGCGCCCTCAGTTTCGAAGTGTTCGCGGGCGAGACCATTCAGATCATCGACATCGAGGGCCGCCAATGCTCCGACTTCATCGCCTTTGAGCGGCGCGCCCTGGACCAGGGCCGCATCCGTGGCCTGGACAGCACCACCACCCGCACCCTGAACGGGGCGGCCTATCCCCGGCCTGGGCTCTATTCGAAATTCTTCGACCAGGACCGTACGCCGCTGGTGGAAGTGGTGCAGGACACGGTGGGCCGGCACGATACCTTCAACCTGGCCTGTACGGCCCGCTATTACGAAGATCTCGGCTATTTCGGCCACGTCAACTGCTCGGACAATTTCAACGCCGCCATGCGCGATTACGCCGTTGGCGCGTATCGCGGCTGGCCGGCGATCAACTTTTTCTACAACACCAATGTGGGCGCCCATAACATCATCTGGTCGGACGAGCCCTGGTCCCGCCCCGGCGATTATGTGCTGCTGCGCGCCCTCACCGATCTGGTGTGCGGCGCCTCGGCCTGCCCGTCCGATATCGACGCCTCCAACGGCTGGCAGCTCAGCGAGATCCAGGTTCGGGTCTATCCCAAAGACATCCCCTTCCAGCGCGCGATCGGCACCCGCATGACCCCCGATTCTCCGACCCGCCTGACGCGGGAATCCGGCTTCCATGCCCGCACCGCCGAACTGACGCGGGCCTTCACCGAATATCGCGGCTTCTGGGTGCCGCAGCATTTCGCGGCCACGGGCGCCATCGCGGAATATTGGGCCTGCCGCGAGGCGGTGGTGCTCATGGACCTGTCCGCGCTGCGCAAGCTGGAGATCGTCGGGCCGGATGCGGAGACGTTTCTGCAAGGGCTGCTGCCGCGCGATATCCGCAAGCTGTCCGTGGGCCAGATCTACTACACGCCGCTGTGCTACCCCCATGGCGGCATGGTGGACGACGGCACGCTGTTCCGCCTCGGCGACAACAATTTCCGCTGGATCGGCGGGGATGATGCCGGCCTGCTGTGGATCACCGAACAGGCGGCGGCGTTCGGCGGCCGGGTCAGCCTGAAGACCGCGAGCAACGAGATCCACAACGTCGCGCTGCAGGGGCCACGGTCTCGGGACACCCTGCGCAAGCTGCTCTGGACCGCGCCGGGCCGCCCCACGCTCGATGAACTGGCCCTGTTCCGCTTCACGGTGGGGCGTATTGGCGATCATGAGGGCACGCCGGTCCTGGTGTCCCGCACCGGCTATACCGGCGAGCTGGGCTATGAGGTGTTCTGCCATCCCAAGGATGCCCCACAGGTGTGGGATGCGCTGATGGCGGCGGGCGCCGAATTCGGCATCCGGCCGTTCGGCTTCGATGCCCTCGACATGGTGCGCATCGAGGCCGGGCTGGTGTTCGGCGGCCATGACTTCGACAGCACCACGGACCCGTTCGAGGCGGGCATCGCCTTCACCGTTCCGACCAAGAAGGAAGAGGACTATATCGGCAAGGCCGCCTTGCAGCGCCGCCGGGAGACGCCGTCGCGCAAGCTGGTGGGTCTGGAGATCAGCGGCGGCGAGAGCGTGTCCCATGGCGACCGACTCTATGTGGGCCGGGCTGAGATCGGCATCGTGACCAGCGCCACGCGCTCCCCCTGCCTCGCCCGCAGCATCGCGCTCGCCCGTGTGGATGTGGCCCATGCCGCCATCGGCACAGCGCTGGAGATCGGCAAGCTGGACGGCCACCAGAAGCGCCTGGCGGCCAGCATCGTGCCGTTTCCCTTCTACGACCCAGAAAAGAAGCGCGTGCGCGCCTGATGCCTCGCGCCGGCGCCGCCCTTTGGACCGTTCCAGAACTTTAGGGACAAGACATGCTGCAAGAAACGCTCAAAGCAACGCTCAAAGAAACGCATACCAAACCGGCAAGCAAATCTGACACTGGGGGCGGCGCACCGCGCGCCTCCAACTATGTCCTCACCGTATCCTGCGCCAGTCGCCGGGGCATCGTGGCCGCCATCTCGGGCTTCCTGGCCAATGCCGGCTGCAACATCACCGACTCCTCCCAGTTCGATGATGTGGATACCGGCAAATTCTTCATGCGCATCCGCTTCCGCTCGGAAGAGGGCGTGATGCAGGACGAGCTCACCGCGTCCTTCACCCCCATCGCGCGCCAGCTGGACATCGACTTCCAGCTCCACGATGCCAGCGCCCGCGTGAAGGTGCTGCTGATGGTCTCGCGCTTCGGCCATTGCCTGAACGATCTGCTCTATCGCTGGAAGATCGGCGCCCTGCCCATCGATATCGTCGGCGTGGTCTCCAACCATTTCGACTATCAGAAGGTGGTGGTGAACCACGACATTCCCTTCCACTACATCAAGGTCACGAAGGACAACAAAGCGCAGGCGGAAGCCCAATTGCTGTCCATCGTCGAGCAGACCGGCACCGAACTGATCGTGCTCGCCCGCTACATGCAGGTGCTCTCCGATACACTGTGCCGGAAGATGTCGGGGCGGATCATCAACATCCACCACTCCTTCCTGCCCAGCTTCAAGGGCGCCAATCCCTACAAGCAGGCCTATGAGCGCGGCGTGAAGCTGATCGGCGCCACCGCGCATTATGTCACCAGCGATCTTGATGAGGGGCCGATCATCGAGCAGGACCTCGCCCGCATCACCCACGCCCAGAGCCCGGACGATTATGTGAGCATCGGCCGCGACGTGGAAAGCCAGGTGCTGGCGCGGGCGATCCACGCCCACATCCATCACCGCATTTTCATCAACGGCAACCGCACCGTGGTCTTCCCGGCCTCGCCCGGCTCCTACGCCTCCGAGCGCATGGGCTAACCCGGCGGCCTCTCCGCCACCGATCTTTCACCCGCAAGCAGATGACAGAACAGGGGAACGACAATGACGGTCAGCTGGCGCAATGCGGTCCTTGCGGATCGCCACCGGGCTCTCGGCTCGAAGCTCGAAGACTGGAACGGCATGCCCACCGCCTGGACCTATGACAAGGACATGGCGGCCGAGCATGTGGCCATCCGCACCAAGGCGGGGCTCATGGATGTCTCCGGCCTCAAGAAGCTGCACATGGTCGGCCCGCACGCCCTCGCCGTGCTGGACGCCATCACCACCCGCGATGTCTCGAAGATCACGCCGGGCCGCTCGGTCTATGCCTGCATGCTGAATGACCGCGGCTTCTTCACTGATGATTGCATCATCTACCGCACCGGCCCCAATGCCTGGATGCTGGTCCATGGCTCAGGATCGGGCCATGAGGAGGTGGCGAAGCAGGCGGCCGGGCGCAATTGCGCGGTGCTGTTCGACGACGATCTTCAGGATCTCTCCCTGCAAGGCCCGCTGGCGGTGGACTTCCTGGCCAAATACGTGCCCGGCATCCGCGACCTGAAGTATTTCCATCACATGCCGGCCACGCTGTTCGGCGCGCCGGTGATGCTGTCGCGCACCGGCTATACCGGCGAGCGCGGCTATGAAATCTTCGTGCGGGCGCAGGATGCGGGAAAGGTGTGGGACACCATCGTCGCCGAAGGCGCGGAGATGGGCATCATTCCCTGCTGTTTCAGCGTGCTGGATATGCTGCGGGTGGAAAGCTATCTGCTGTTCTATCCCTACGACAATTCGCAGATGTATCCGTTCGCCGACCAGCCGCCGGGCGATACGTTGTGGGAACTGGGCCTCGACTTCACCGTCAGCCCCGGCAAGACCGGCTTCCGGGGGGCGGAGGAGCATTACCGCCTGAAGGGCAAGGAGCGCTTCAAGATCTTCGGCATGCTGCTGGATGCGGACGGCCCGGCCGATCTGGGCGACGAGGTGTGGGCGGATGGCAAGAAGGTGGGGGTCATCACCTGCCCCTGCTATTCCACCCTCACCGGCCAATCCATGGCCATCGCCCGCCTCGACGTGGACAAGGCGGTGCAGGGCACGCCGCTGGAGGTGCGGGGCAAATCCCTCTCCACCACCGCCATCGCCCATACCTTGCCGTTCGACGATCCCGACAAGAAGAAGCGCACCGCCGTTGGTTGATCGCGCCAACAGGCGCACCACCGGGCCGGTTCAGGGGTGGCGAAGCGAGAAGCGCCACCCCTTGCTCCCGGCCGGCATGGCTCAGGCCTCAAGCACCAGGTCGGAGGTGGGCACCGCCTGGCAGGTGAGGCACGTGCCGGGATCGATCTCTGCACTGGCGATGAGATGGTCCAGCGTGCCGGAGATGACGCTGACCATGCAGCTTTCGCATTGTCCGACGCGGCAACCGCTGGCCAGGGTAAGGCCCGCGCGTGTGGCCAGGGTCAGCAGGGAGCCGTCGGGGGGTGCCCAGGTGAGGGTGACGCCGGAGCGGGCGAACGTGACCCGGTGCGTCGCCGAGCCATCCAGGACCTTGGGCGCGGAAGAGGTGAAGCGCTCCTGGAAAATCTCGAACGGCGGCACCCCGCGCCGCGTCAACACCGCGATTGTCTCCGTCGTCATGGCGTCCCCCGCGCAGACGTAGAAGCGGGGGCGCTGCGCGAGAAGGTCATCGGGGATCAGGTCCGCATGGAAGCGACCTTCGCCGTCACAGACATCACCGGGGCGGGGTCGGCTGTAATGGGTGATCAGCTGGACGCCGGGCACCTGCCGGGCCAGGGCCTGCAGCCGGTCGGCGAAGGGATGGCTGCTCCCGTCCCGGCAGGCATGATGCAGGATGACCCGCGGTCCGCCACCGCGCGTCGCCAGGGTCTCCAGATAGGAGAGAAAGGGTGTGATGCCGATGCCGGCGGCAATCAGCACCACCGGAAACGCATTCTCCAATGGCATCCGGAAACTGCCAGATGGGGCGCTCAGTTCGACCCGCGCGCCCACCCTCAGCCCTGTCACCGCCGGGGACACCGCTCCGCCCTCCAGCCGGCGCACGGCGATGGTGTAGTCACGGGGCTGTGCCTCTGCCGCCCCGGTGAGCGAATAGGAGCGGTGGCTACCGTCGATCGATACGGTCACGGACTGGCCAGGATGAAACGGCGGGAGCGCAGCCCCATCCAGCGGGGCGAGGCGCAGCGCCACCACCTCCGCCGTTTCGGCCCGACGCGCCATCACGGTGAAGGTCCGGATGGTGCGGCCTTGGCCGGCTTCCCGGATGAGCTGGGTGACCCGGCCGATGTCCTCGCGCCCGAGGCCCGCCATGGGCTCGTCCAGCAGCAGCACCTCGGGATCGAGAGCCAGGGTGGTGGCCAGCTCCAGCACGCGCTTGCGGCCATAGGAGAGGTTTGCGGCGCGGGTCTGCGCATAGGGGGTAAGGCCGAAGCGGTGGATCAGTTCGTCGGCCGGCGCGCCGATGGCCGGATGCCGTGCCACCGAGCCGAGAAAACTCCAGCCGCGGCCGCTTTTGCGCAGCAGCGCCAGTTCCACATTCTCGCGCACCGAGAGACCGGCGAACACGGCGGAAATCTGGAACGAGCGCACCACGCCGCGCCGCGCCATGGCCGGCGGCTTGAGCCGGGTGACGTCCTCGCCCCGGTGGGTGATGCGGCCCGCGCTCGGCGCCAGGAATTTGGTCAGGAGATTGAACAGCGTGGACTTGCCGGCGCCATTGGGCCCGATGACAGCCTGAATGGCGCCTTCGCGCAGATCGAAATCCACGTTCGAAACGGCCTTGAACCCACCGAAGTCCCGGACGGCATTGCCCTCGTCCTGGCTTCGGACGAGAGCCACTATATCAGCGGGCAGATCATCGGCCTCAATGCCGGGGCGCACGACAACGGAGTGCGGCGCGGCCCGGCGCGATGGCGCTGCAATTCCTTGTTGATCTTGCCCCGTCTCAATCGGCGAGGGGCTGGCGGGTGGTGGCGGCAAGGCCGCCGTCCACCAGGAGCTCGGTGCCGGTGATGTAGGCGGCGCGGTCGGAGGCCAGGAACAGCGCCGCCTCGGCGACGTCGAAGGCGGTGCCCATCCGCCCCAGCGGGCATTGGCCGGCGCGCAGGGCCTTCATCCGGTCGAGATCGGCCGCGCCATAGGCGCCCGCCACCGTCTTCTCGATGCGCGGCGTATCGATGAGGCCGGGAATGATGGTGTTGGCGCGGATGCCATACGGCGCGTTCTCCACCGCCAGCAGCCGCAGATACTGGATCACCGCCGCCTTGGTAGTGCCGTAGGCGAGGTGCGGATAGCCCACGTCCCGCAGCCCGGCGATGGAGGAGGTGGCGAGGATGACGCCGCGCCCCTGCGCCCGCATGGCCGGCAGCACCGTGGCGGCGGCCAGATGCAAAGCGGTGAGGTTGGCATCGCAGATGCGGCGCCAGTCGGCCGGTGAAGTTTCGCCGGACGGGCCGGCCTTGCCGATGCCGACATTGAAATAGAGCACGTCGATCCGCCCGTGCCGGGCGATGACGGCATCGAGGGTCCCGGCCAGGGCGGCGTCGTCGGTCACGTCGAGCGCGATCGCCTCCGCCGGCGTCGCGGCCTGCCGGGCGTCGCCCTTCCGGGTGCCGCCCTCCCGTATGTCGCTCTCTTGGGCGATGAGGCGGCAGGTCTCCTGCGCCGAGGAGAGGTCGCGGTCGGCCACCACCACCGTGGCGCCGGCCTGGGCGAACAGCAGCGACACCGCCTTGCCGATGCCCCAGCCGGGGCCGATGGAGCCGCCGCCCAGCACCACGGCGATGCGGCCCTCCAGGTCCCGTGCGTAGCCGCTTCGGCGCTCGGGCGCGGCCTGCTCCGGATGTGGGGTGCTGAGCATCAGTTTTCCTCTTCCGCGAAGGCGACGTCGCGCTTGCGGCGCAGGGAGGGCAGGGCCAGCATCACCAGGGTGATGGCCAAGGCGATGAGAATGGTCAGGCTGATCGGCCGCTCGACGAAGGTGAGCAGGCTGCCGCGTGAGAGCATGAGGGCACGGCGCAGGTTCTCCTCCAGCATCGGCCCCAGCACGAAGCCCAGCAGCAGCGGCGCCGGCTCGCAGCCGAGCTTGATGAGCAGGTAGCCGATGGCGCCGAACGCCACCATCACCAGCACGTCGAAGCCGGAATTGTTCAGGCTGTAGGCGCCGATGGCGCAGAACAGCAGCACCGCCGGGAACAGATATTCATAGCGCACCCGCAAGAGCTTCACCCACAGGCCGATGAGCGGCAGATTGATGATGACCAGCATGATGTTGCCGATCCACATGGAGGAGATCAGCCCCCAGAACAGCGCCGGCTGCTGCTTGAGCATCATCGGGCCGGGCTGGACGCCCTGGATGATGAAGGCGCCCACCAGCAGCGCCATCACCGCATTGGTGGGCAGGCCGAGGGTGAGCAGCGGCACGAAGGAGGTCTGCGCCGCCGCATTGTTCGCGCTCTCCGGCCCCGCCACGCCTTCAATGGCGCCCTTGCCGAAGCGGCTGGGATTGGCGGCGACCTTCTTCTCCAGGCTGTAGGAGGCAAAGGAGGCGAGCGTCGCGCCGCCGCCGGGCAGCACGCCGAGAAGGCTGCCGATGCCGGTGCCGCGCAGGATGGCGGGCCAGGAGCGCCGCATGTCGTCGCGGGTCGGCCACAGGCTGGAAATCGGCCGCACCGTGCCCACGTCCGCGCCCTGGTTCTCCAGGTTGCGCAGGATCTCCGCCACGCCGAACAGGCCCATGGCCAGCGGCACGAAATTGATCCCCTCCGCCAGCTCCATCAGCCCGAAGGTGAAGCGGAACTGGCCGGTATTGATGTCGACGCCGATGACGCCGAGGGCGACGCCCGCCACCACCATGGTCACCGATTTCAGCACCGAGCCGTGGGCGAGGACGATGGACACCAGCAGGCCGAACAGGATCAGCGAGAAATAGTCCGCCGCCTCGAACGACAGCGCGGCCCGCGTCATGATCGGCCCGAAGGCGGCGAGCACCAGGGTCGCCACGCTGCCGCCGAACAGCGAGCCGATGGCGGCGATGGCGAGCGCGGCGCCGGCGCGGCCCTGCTTGGCCATCTGGTGGCCGTCCAGGGTGGTGACCACGCTGGAGGTCTCGCCCGGCAGGTTCAGCAGGATGGCGGTGGTGGAGCCGCCATATTGAGCACCGTAATAGATGCCCGCCAGCATGATGATGGAGGCTTCCGTGGGCAGCCCGAAGGTGAGCGGCAGCAGCAGCGCCATGGTGGCGGTGGGGCCGACGCCGGGCAGCACGCCGATCAGCGTGCCGAGCAGCGCGCCGATGAAGCAGAAGGCCAGATTCATGGGCTGCACGGCGACGCCGAGCCCCATGGCGATGTTTCCGAACAGATCGATCATGGCGTGAGGTCCGGCCATGTGGGGATGAGGATGCCGAGGCCGAGCAGGAACACCACCCAGCAGAAGCCGGCGAGGACGAGCGCGAGGCCGAGGCGCGAGAGCAGGGACAGGCCCGGCACCGCCGCGGTGGCCACCAGGACCAGGGCCATGCAGGACAGGATGAAGCCGAGCGTCTGCGCCACCAGCGCGAACAGCACGAGGCCGCCGAGCACCAGCGCGAACGGGCGCCAGGCCCAGCCGGTAATGCCGGGCCCGGCGACCAGCAGGCCCTTCAGCAGGATGGCGGCCCCGAGCGCGGCCAGCACCCCGAACACCAAAGCGGGAAAATAGCCCGGCCCCATCTGCAGCGCGGTGCCCATGGGATAGGAAAAGCTGCCGAACACCCCGACCACGCCGGCGGCGAGGAAGATCGCGCCGGCGATGATGTCCTGGCTTGAGTGCTTGATGCCGAATGGCGTCATGGTGAGGCTTCCGGTCTGAGGGGATGCGGGCCGCCGCGCCACTGCGGCGGCGGCCCCAGGCCAGGGTCCGCGCGGGTGCGGGCGCCGCGCGGACCGGTGGACGGCGCTACTGCTTGGGCACACCCGCCTGGTCGATCACGCGCTTCCACTTCGCCAGCTCGGCATCCACGTGGCGGGCGAGCTCCTCCGGCGTGCCGCCGCCGACGACGGCGCCGCTGTCGTTCAGGAACTTGATCATCTCGGGCTTCTTCAGCAGCTCGTTGGTGGCGGCGTTGACGCGCGCGACCACCTCCTTGGGCGTTCCGGCGGGCGCGAACAGGCCGAACCAGGAGGTAGCCTCGAAGTTGGACAGATCGACGCTCTTGGCCGCTTCCGCCACGGTGGGAATGTTCGGCGCCTGGGGCGAGCGCTGGAGGGTGGTGATGGCCAGCGCCTTGAGGTCGCCGCTCAGCACGTACTGGTAGGCGGAGGGCATGTTGTCGAACATCAGCTGGGTCTGGCCGCCGATGACGGAGGTGATCGCCTGCGCGCTGCCGGGGAAGGGGATATGCGTCATCTGGATGCCGGTCCTGGCCTTGAACATCTCGCCCGACAGATGGGTGGAGGCGCCGATGCCGGACGAGGCGTAGTTCAGCTTGTCCGGATTGGCCTTTGCATAGGCGATCAGCTCGTCCACGCTGTTGACCGGCAAGTTCTTGTTGACCACCAGAATATTGGGAATGGCGTCCAGATAGACGATCGGGACGAAGCTCTTGATCGGATCGTATTTCAGCGTGGTGTAGAGGTTGGGCGCGATGCCGTGGGAGGACACCTGCCCGAGGAACAGCGTGTAGCCGTCCGGCTTGGCGTTGGCCGCCAGCGTGGTGCCCAGCGTCGCGCCGGCGCCGGGCCGGTTGTCGACGATCACCGTCTTGCCCAGGATCGTGGTGAGCCCTTCGGCCACCTTGCGGGCGAGGATGTCGGTGGCGCCGCCGGCCGAATAGGGAACGATGATGGTGATGTTGCGCAGCGGCCAATTGGTTTCGGCCGCGGCGGCGCCGGCGCCGACCATGAGGCCGGTGGCGAGCGCCGCTGCGAAGACGGACTTGAGGCGTCGGAACATGGTTTCCTCCCGTGGATCGATCTTGTTTTTTTGCTCGGTTGATCAGGCGGCGCCGATGGTCATGCCCCCGCACACGTAGAGCACCTGGCCGGTGACGAAGCCGGCCCGGTCCGAGGCGAAGAAGGCGACGGCCTCGGCCACGTCCTCGGGGGTGCCGAGGCGGCCCACCGGCACCTTGGCGACGATGGCCTGGGTGCGCGGGGAATCGGCTGGGTTCACGGCCTCGAACAGGCTGGTGCGGATCGGGCCGGGGCCGACCGCGTTGACCGTGATGCCGTGGGCGCCGAGTTCGAGCGCCCAGGTGCGGGTCATGCCGTGCAGGCCGGCCTTGGTGGCGGCGTAGGCGGTGCGCAGCGCCTTGCCCAGCGCCACGCGGCTGGAGATGTTGACGATGCGGCCGCGCCCGGCGGCCTTCATCGCCGGCAGCACCGCTTGCGCGCACAGGATCGGCGCCTTGAGGTTGATCGCCGCCACCTGGTCGAGGCTGTCGAGCGTGGTCTCCTCCAGGCTCGCCGGCTGGACGATGCCCGCGTTGTTGACGAGGCGCGTGACCGCGCGCCCGCTCACCGCCTCTGCCAGCGCGGCGGCAGTGGCCGCCGCGTCGGACAGGTCCACCGGGAGGAACAGCTCCAGGGCGTCATGTTCGGGCGGGACCATGTCCAGCACGATGACGCGGAAGCCGTCCTCGGTGAGGCGGCGGGAGATGGCGCCGCCGATATTGCGGCTGCCCCCCGTCACCAGCGCGAAGTCGCCCATGGCTCAGGCCTCGTAGGGGATGGTGTTGTCGACCAGATCCCAGATGAACCGTCCGGCGGGGCGCTGCTGCTCCTCGGCGATATGGGCCACCAGCCCGGCGGTGCGGCCGAGCACGGAAAAGCCGCGCATCAGCTCCACCGGAATCCCCATCTCGCCTAGCAGCGCCGAGACCGCGCCGGTGGCGTTGATGGTGATGTGCTTGCCGGCCTTCTCGTCCACCACCTGCGCCAGCAGGCCCAGCGCGGCCACATGGCGCCCGGCCAGTCCGTTCTCGGCGCCGATCTCCAGAAGGCGGATGGCGCGCGGATCGTCCGGCCGGTGCAGATGGTGGCCGAAGCCGGGCAGGTGGGCGCGGCGCGCCTTGTGGTCGGCGACGATCTCTTCGGCCAGCGCCCGCTGCCCGCCCTCCGGCGCGGCGACGATCTTGTCGAGCAGGCGGGCATTGTTCTCCACCGTGCCCACGAACTGGCTGCCCACCGCCATCAGGCCGGCGGCCACCGCCCCCTGAAGATTCTCCGGCGCGCTCATATAGATGGAGCGGGTGGCGATGGCGCTGGGGGTGAGGCCATGCTCCATCATGGTGATGAGGATGGCGTTCATCACCCGCCGCTCGCCGCCCGAGATCTCCCGGCCGAGGATGTGCGCCATGGCCTCGCTGACGAAATCCGGCGATGAGCCGGGTTTCAATATGTCCTCCACCAGGTTCTTTTCCCGGTAGAAGATGGCGTCCGTGGTGTGGTGGCTGAGCGCCGTGGTGGGCGTCTTCATGCCGGATGTCTTGGGGGCGTTGGCGTTCATGAGCGGGCGTCCTCCTTCGCGGATGCGTGGGCGATGTGGTCGTCCACCAGCACCTGCTTCTGTAGTTTTCCGTAATTGTTGCGCGGCAGGCGCTCGTAGACGGCGATGGACTTGGGCGCCTTCACCGAGCCCAGCTTGTCCTTCACGAAGCGGATGATCTCGTCCGGGTCGGCCTGCGCGCCGTCGCGCAGCTCGACCGCGGCATGGACGGACTCGCCCCATTTGTCGTCGGGCACGCCGAACACCGCGCAGTCGGCCACCGCCGCGTGCTGGGCGATCACCGGCTCCACGTCGATGGGATAGACGTTGAAGCCGCCGGTGATGATGAGGTCCTTGGCCCGGCCCTTGATGTAGAGGAAGCCCTCGGCGTCGAACTGGCCGAGGTCGCCGGTGTGCAGCCAGCCATCGACCAGGGTTTCGGCGGTCTTGTCCGGCTGGCGCCAGTAGCCGCTCATCACCAGGTCGCCGCGGATGACGATCTCGCCATATTCGCCCTGCGGCAGCACATGGCCCGCCCCATCCATGATGGCGACGCGGGTGAGGATGGTCTCGCGGCCGACCGAGGCGCGCCGCTCCGGCCGGGTCATCTCCTGCGCCGAGATCATGGTGGCGATCTGCGGGGCTTCCGTCTGGCCGTAGGTGGAGGCGATGCGCGGGCCGAACACCGACTGGGCCTCGGCGATGGCGTCGGGGCGCATGGGGGCCGAGCCGTAGACCAGGTTGCGCAGGTGGGCGTAATCGGCGGCGCGGGCGGCGGGCAGCTGCATCATCATGTAGATGACGGTGGGCGGCAGGAAGGTGGTGGCGATGCGCTCCTCGGCGAGGCAGCGCAGGGTGTCCTCCGGGCGCGGCTGGTCCAGCAGCACCAGCGTGCCGCCGGTGCCCAGCGTCGGCAGGATATAGGTGGAGGTGCCGTGGGTGATGGGCGCCGCCGCCAGCATCCGGTCGCCCTCCGTCAGCCCCCAGGCCAGCACCTGGGTGGCGATGTTGGTGTTCCACGAGCGGTAGGGCTGCATCACGCCCTTCGGCTTGCCGGTGGTGCCGCCGGTGAACTTGATGGCCTGGGTGTCGGTGAGCGGCAGCAGGTGCGGGCGGGGCGCTGCGCCCGCATGGGCGCGGGCGAGCGCGCCGGTGGTGCCGGCGCCGCCGTGCGGATCGGCGACGATGACCTGCGCTCCCGCACCCTCCACGAGATGGCGGGAATGGGCATCCACGATCACCAGGCTCATCTGGGTGAAGTCGATGCCCTGGCCGATCTCGGCGGCCTTGTTCTTGGGATAGAGCGGCACCCAGACCTTGCCGGCAGCGATCACCGCCAGCCAGGCCACCAGGTGTTCCACATGGTTGAAGCAGCAGATGCCGACGCGCGAACCGGGCGCGGGATCAAGCGCTTGCAGCCCCGCCGCAAGGGCCGAGGTGCGGGCCAGCAACTGGCCATAGGTGCAGCGCTCCGCGCCGAACTCCACGGCGATGCGGTCCGGCGCACGGGCGGCTTGGCGGTAGAACAGGTCGATAGGATACATCAGGCCACATCCAGGGTTTGAAAGCCGGCCGCGCGGACCGCTTGCGTCAGCACCAATGCGATCTCCCTCCGCCGGTCGGCGTGAAGGCGCGAGATGGTGTTGGTGACCGAAAGGGCGCAGACCACGGCGCCGTCCGAGAAGACGGGAATGGCCACGGCGCCGATGTCCGGAATGATCACCGCGTCATTCAGCACATAGCCGTCCCGGTGCAGGCCGGCGCAGGCCGCGCGCACGATGTCGGCGGTCAGGCGGCCGTACTTCAGGTAGCGCTCGCTCTCCTTGCGGATGATCGCCTCGCGCTCGGCCTCCGCGCGCACCGCCAGCAGGGCGAGGCTGGCGGCGCCGGCGCCGAGCGGGCGGCGGGCGCCCACCTTCAGCGTGTTCACCAGGATGTCCGACTGTCCTTCCACCAGATCGACGCACAGCGCCTCGCCGCGGGAGTCCACCGACATGCAGACGATGCCGCTGACCTCGGCCTGCGCGCGCTCCAGGATCGGCCGAAGTTTCTTGCGCAGGACGAGAAATTCCAGATCGTGCCCGGCGCGGGTGACGATTTCGTAGGGCATCAGCCCCAGGCAATAGCGCTTGGTGTAAGGGTCGAAATTGAGGAAATCTTCCTCGACCAAAGATGTCAGGAGGCGATGCGCGGTCGCGACATGTATATCGGCGCGCTTGGCGGCGGCACTCAAGGTCATCCCATTGTGTCCCCGCTCGGCGATAATCACCATGAGCGACAGGGCCTTGGAAAGTGACGATTTATTGCCGTCGGGAGACGGCTTTTCTGCCCTTGTCGGCAAGGGGCGCTCCCTCGGTGCTTCTTTATCGTTGCGTCCAAAAATAAAAAAGCTGGGGCGGCTGTCCATTCATTTTTTCAGTCTACGGAATTATGTTTCTCGCATATCGAGAAAGCGCCTGACGCGGGCCGGAAGTCGCGGGTCCCCGGCCAGCGATTGCAAAGTGCAACATCGCCGCATCATCCCTGCAAACCACCTGTCGCTGCATGAACCCGGTTCCGCGCCGCCGCGCCCGCTGAGGCGCCCGCGGGGCGAGAGAATGGGTTCGATCATGTGGAAGACGAGCGTTGCGGAGGCCGCGATCCTGGTCGCATCCGTGGTCGCGGCATCGGTCGCCGCCCACCTGCTGGATCGAGGTCACTGAGTGGGTGACCAGAGCCGGGTTGCCCGGGTCGCTGATCAGTCCGGCGATCTGGTCGACAATGCCGAGCCGCCGGTCGGCCAGGCCAACAGCGCCACCCACAAACACCCCAAGGTGCGCGAGTGGTTGGCCAGGCATCCAAGGCGGACCGTCCAGTTCACGCCGACCTTATGCTCCTGGCTCAACGCCGTCGAAGGCGACTTCGCCAAGCTCACCCGCCGCCGCCTCAAGCGCGGCGTCTTCAAGGGCGGCGTCGATCTCCAGGCGGCCAGCAACCGCTTCATGGGCGAGCACAGCCAGACTCCGACGCCTTTCGCCTGGCGCGCCGATCCAGAAGCCATCATCGCCGCTCGAAAGCGAGGGTTCCGAGCATTGGAGTCAATCCACGGGCGGGGGCAGGACTGCAACGCCGCATCGACGCGGTGTGCGCGATCGGGCGCGAGATGAAGTGCATGACGGCCGAACAGCGCCCCGCCATCCTCACAGCAGAGAGGCCGTCCGCGTTGCCTATCGGCGCGGACGCCTTTGGTATCAGGCTAAATTCTCCGCCACCGCTGTGCGCACCTCATGCTCGATGAGATGCCAGATGTGGTCCACGAGCGCCCCGAATTCGGCACTGCGCTTGACGTCCAGGGCGCGCGGGCGGGGTAGGGCGATGGGGATCTCTTCCCGCACCGAGCCGGGCCGGGCGCTGAACACCACCACCCGGTCGGACAGGAACACCGCCTCGTCGATCTGGTGGGTGATGAGCAGCACGGTGGTGCGGCTTTTCTGCCAGATGTTCAGCAGCTCACCCTGCATGATCTCGCGGGTCTGGGCATCAAGCGCAGCGAATGGCTCGTCCAGCAGCAGGATCTTGGGGTCCACCGCCAGCGCGCGGGCGACATTCACCCGCTGGCGCATGCCACCGGAGAGCTGGTGCGGATAATGCTGCTCGAAGCCCTTCAGCCCGGCCATCTCGATGAAGCGCTGGGCCACCGCATGGGCATCTCGCTTGCGGGCGCCGCCGATGACCAGGCCATAGGCGACATTGTCCAGGACGGTGTTCCAGGGCAGCAAGGCATCCTGCTGGAACACCATGGCGCGGTCGGCGCCGGGCCGGTTCACCGCCGCACCACCCACCCGTACCACGCCGGAGGAGGCGGGCAGCAGGCCGTCGATGATGCGCAGCAAGGTGGACTTGCCCGAGCCGGACGCCCCCACGATGGAGACGAACTCGCCTTCGCGGATGGTGAGGTTGATGTCCCGCAGCGCCTCCACCGTCGGCTTTCCGGGGCGGCCGAACACCTTGCTGATGCCTTGGATGGAAAGCGCGTCCGCGGCCATCATTCATGCCTCCATGGCGCCAGGCGGCGCTCCAGCCACTCGAAAAACAGGCTGCCCACAAGACCCAATGCGCCGAGCACGATCACATAGGCCAGCAATGTCGCGGTATCGAAGCTCTGGCCCGCGGCCAATATGGCGAAGCCGAAGCCGGCGAATGAGCCGAAGAATTCCGCCACGATGATCGCCACCAGCGCCCGCGCCCAGGCGACCCGGATGCCCGAGATGACAAATGGCAGCGCGAAGGGGAGCGTGACCGTGGTGAAGATCTGCCAGCGCGAGGCGTTGAACGAGCGCGACGCCTCGATGAGGATCTTGTCCGTGGCCTTCAGTCCCACTTCCGTGGTCACCAGAATCGGGAACACCGAGAAGATGGTGACGATGACGAACTTGGAGGCAAAGCCCAGCCCCAGCCAGGCGATAAACAAGGGCGCCAGCGCCACCACCGGCACCGAGTTGAGCGCCGTGAGCATGGGGCCGATGGTCAACGCCAGCAACCGGCTGGAGGCCAAGGCCAGGCCGATGGCCACCCCGATCACCACGGCGATGGGGAAGGCGGCGGCCACCGCACTGACGGTGGCGGCGGCATTGGTCCATAGGGCGCCACTGGCATTCTCCGAGCCCAGGGCGCGAAACACCTCCATGGGCGGCACCAACAGCAGCTTGTTGGTGACCACATAGGTGGCGAGCACCTCCCACAGCGCGAGCACGCAGGCGATGCTGATGGTCATGCGCAGCAGCGCCGCCGTGCGGGAAGACCCCTCGATAAAGTCCAGGAAGGGTCGCATGGCGCTCATTCCGCGGCGACCTTGGCGGCGGCCTTGGCGGCATGGCGGGCGGTGGAGACGGCCTGCTTGCCGTAGCCTTTCTCGCCCACCACTTTGCCGTCCAGATAGATGGTCTTGCCACGCAGGATGGTGCGCACCGGCTTGGCCTTGAAGGTGCGTCCCGCATAGGGCGTCCAGCCGGTGAGCGACAGCACGTCTGGATCGCGCACCTCATACTCCGCGTCCAGGTTCACCAGCACCAGATCGGCGTCGAAGCCGGGGCGGATTTCGCCCTTGCGGTCGAGGCGGAACAGGCGGGCTGGAGCGGTCGAGGTGGCTTCCACCACCCGCTCCAGCGGGATCCTGCCTTCCATGGCGGCGGTCAGGAACATGGAGAGATAGAATTGCGTGGACGGAGTGCCGGTGTGGGCCTTCCAGCCGTCGGTCCAGCCGATTTCCTTCTCTTCCTTCAGATGTGGCGCATGGTCGGTGGCGACGATGTCGATGGTACCGTCATTGAGCCCGGCCCACAGGCCCGGCACGTTCTTCTCCGGCACCCAATAGGACAGTGCATAGGAGCCCAGCCGCTGGATGGCGGACCATTCGCAACCCAGGAACAGCGCCCAGGGGTTGATCTCGCAGGTGACCTTCTGGCCGGCGGCCTTGGCTTCGCGGATCAGTTGTACCGAACCGGCGGTCTGGGTGTGGAGGATGTGCAGATGGCAGCCGGCGGCCTTCTGCAGACGCAGCAAGGTAGCGATGGCGGTTTCCCAGATCACGCCGTCATGGGCGGCATAGGCCTTGGCATAGGCCAGCGCATCGCGCTCGCCGCGCTCCCAGAATTCCTTCTCGATGACGTCCATCAGCGCCTGGTCGTGCGGATGGACCATCAGGGGCACGTCCTGTGCCGCACAGGCCGTCATGATCTCGAGGATGCGTCCATGGTCGTGTACGCCGATGCCCGGCATGTGCGGGTAGGAGCGCCCGGTATCCACCACCATGAAGAATTTGAACGCGGCAATGCCGGTCTCAGCCATGGCCGGCACTTCTTCCAGCACCGTGGGCGCCGGGTTGAAGTTCCAGTCCACCACCGCGTCACGCTCATAGATGGCGAACTGCTTGTCCAGCAGATCCTTGGAATTGGGCGGGGGTGTCACATTGGGCATGGCCACCGAAGTGGTGACGCCGCCAGCGGCGCACTGCCGCGTGGAGGTGTAGATGGTGTCCTTGTATTCGAAGCCCTTCTCCGAGCCCTCGCGGTGATGCGAATGCATGTCGATGACGCCGGGCAGGATGGCGAGGCCCTTGGCATCGATTACCTCTTTGGCGTCCGGCTCGGCGCCGGGCTCGAACAGCGCGGCGATGGCGCCGTCCTTGATGCCGATGGAGCCTTCAAACCGCCCGTCGGCGGTGATGATGAGGCCGTTCTTGATGATGGTGTCCATGGGGGTCTCCTGACGCGGCGGGCCGGGATCAGCCGGCGATGGCATGGGGAATGGGGCGGGTGCGGATGACGTCGAACACTTCCGTGACGAAGGCCCGCGACAGACCCTTGGTGATGAAGACGATGCGCGAGCGCTGCCCCCCCTCGGGCCAGGCGGCGAGCTCCGCCGGGGGGGAGAACAGGGTCTGCACCGCCTGGACCACGATCGGCTTGTCGCGGCCGACGATGCGCAGAATGCCCTTCACCCGCAGCAGGTCGGGGCCGTGCGCCACCACCAGGGCATCCAGCCAGGTGGCCACATGCTCCCAATGCAGCGGCTCGTCGAACAGCAGTGAGAACGAGCCGATGTCGGCGGAGTGGCGATTGGTGTCGTGAGGGTGGACGCCGTGGCTGTGAGAATGCCCGTGATCGTGGCCATGCCCGTGATCGCCGGCGGGGGCCCCGGCCGCGGCCTCGGCATCGGCGTCGGCCTCCGCCCGCAGCCATGCCATGACGTCGGCGGGCTTGGTGGCGGGGGCGTAGGGGTCGATGCCGTCCAGCAGCGCGGCGGACGGCGGCGCGGCGAGGCTCGCCAGATGCAGATGGGCGCCGGGGGCCAGTTCGTGCAGCCGGGCTTCAAGCGCCGGTAACGCGCGGGGCTTCAGGTCGGTCTTGGTGAGCACGATCTCATCGGCCACCGCCGCCTGCTTGCGGGCCTCCACATGCCGCTCCAGTGTCTCCAGGCCCTGCACGCCATCCACCACGGTGATGACGCGCCCCAGGCGGAAGGCCTGCGCCACAGGATGGGTGATGAGCGCTTGGATTACCGGGGCGGGGTCGGCCAGGCCCGTGGTCTCGATGAGCACCCGCGAGAAGCGGGAGACGAGGCCGCGCGCCCGCTTGTCGGCCAGGTCGCGCAGGGTGTCCACCAGATCACCGCGCACGGTGCAGCACAGGCAGCCGGTGGACAATTCGATGGTGTTGTCGCTGCTGGCGGCAATGAGGTCGTGATCGATGCCCACGTCGCCGAACTCGTTGACGATCACCGCCGCATCGGCCAGCGCCGGATCCCGCAACCAGCCATTGAGCAGGGTGGTCTTGCCGCTGCCCAGGAAGCCGGTGAGCAAAGTGATCGGGGTGCGGCTGTCGGAGGGGCGGATGGTGTCGGACATGAGCTGGCCTTCGGACATGACGGGGCCGGGCTCGCACGGGGGCGGGCTGGGCGGTCTGCGACAGGAGCGTTGGGGGTGGGCCGGCGCGCGCGGCGCCGGCAGCTGGGGGCGGGGCGGCGGGTCTGCCGCTGCGCACGCGGCGGCTATTTGCCGGCGATGAAGCTCGGGTCGTAGTAGCGGCTCAGCTCGAACGCCGGGGCAGCCAGTGCATCGGTGCCGTTCACGGCGGCGTCGATCTTGTAGAGATTTTCCAGGCCGGCGGCGGGCACCGAGAGATCGGCGGGGATGGCCTTCTGCTCGCCGACGATGAAGGCATAGCTGTCGGCGCAAACATCGCGGTCGGTTTTGGTGTAGCGCGCCAGAACCGAGATGGATTCGTCTTTATTTGCCGGATTGTTGATGAAGGCGGCGGCCTCCTTCAACGCCTGCGTCAGCGCCACGGCGGTCTCGCGGTTTGCCGTCGCCCAGGGCTTATTGAGCACCAGCGGAGTTTGCACATAAGGCTCGCGATAGACGTCCAGCAGATTGGCGCCTTCCCGCGCGGCGAGCGTGTCGAAGGGGGCGATAAGCAGGGCGCCGGCCACCTGGCCATTGCTCATGGCGATAATACGGTCGCGGGAATTTGCGATGGAGACCATCTGCACGCCCTTGGGGTCGACGCCCGCCAGCTTCAATTGGTATTTCAACAGGTCGGCGGTACCGCCCTTCACTGCGCCCGCAGTCAGCGGCTTGCCTGCGAGATCCTTCATGCTGGTCGCCGCCTTGGCGCCGTAGAGCCGCAGGATGGTCTTGTCCAGCACAGCGCCGGCGATGATGATGGGTGCGCCCTTATCGATGGCGCGCACCGCCAAGTCGCCGAGCCCAATGCCGGCGTCGGCGCTGCCGGAGGCGACCGCCTGCATGAGCGCCGGGCTGTCTGAGGCACGCAGCTCACGGATGGCCAGGTTGTGCTTGTCATAGAAGCCTTGCTGCTGGGCAATGGCGTGCAGCCATAGCAAGGCACTGGGCGCCAGCACTGCCAGCTTGACGTCGACTTTCTGCTCGGGAGGGGCGGCCATCGCTTGGGATAGGGGGGCAACGCCGATCACGGCGGCTACCAGCACAGCAAGAATCCGTTGCATCAGGAACTCCGGAAGCTGAAGGAGGTGCCGCTTTGTGGCGCGGCTTGATCTCAGCTAACCGCTGTTCAAAACTGAATTCAAGCGTTATTCTCAATATGTGGGATTTTTGTTAAATTCTCACATATTGATATATTGTATCTTTGGGGGGTCATGTGGCCAGTCGGATCCTGCAGGTCTTGGGTCTATTTCGTCTCGATCCTGGTCCGTGGACCGTCGAGGCCATCGCGCGGGAGATGGACGTCTCCCAAAGCTCCGCCTATCGGGATGTCCAGGAACTGTCCCGGTTCGGCTTCCTCGATCCGGTGACCGGCGCCGGATACGTGCTTGGTCCGGCTTTCATTGAGTATGATCGGCTGTCGCGGCAGGGAGATACCTTGCTGAAGGTGGCGGCGCCGGCCCTGCGCCATCTGTTGGAGACAACCACCCAGAGTGCGACCGCGATCATCTGCCGGCGCTATCGCGACATGGTCATGTGTGTCCACCAAGAGGCCGGCCTCTCGCCCCATCCATTCACCGCTTACGAGCGGGGCGTGGCCATGCCGCTATTTGCCGGGGCATCGTCCAAGGTGGTGCTGGCCCATCTGGACGACCGCTCGCTGAAGCGCATCTATCTGGATAATGCAGCAACCATCCGGGAGCGCCTTGGCTATGGCGACTGGAAGGCGTTCAAGGACCAACTGCGCGCCATTCGCAAGGCGGGCGTAGTGGAGACCGCGTCCGAAGTGGCGGAGGGAAGGGTGGGCATTGCGGCGCCGGTGTTCGCCGAAGGCCAAGTGGTCGCCGGAGTGAGCCTCGTATTCAATGCGGCAGACGTACCCATTGATGCGGTCCCCGGCTTTCGAGCCGCGGTGATGGCGGTGGGGGATGCAATCTCCCGCCGGATCGCCGAAGGCGGAACCTGGATCGCCCGATAGGCTCTATGACCAGCGCGACCTGAAGGCGCAGATCGCGGCGTCGGAGCGCGGTGTCTCGGAATTGCGCAGGATGATCGCCCATTTCGGGGCCGATGTGGTTGCGGCCTATTTGGGCCAGGTCCAGGACAATGCCGCCGAAAGCGTGCGGTGGGCGCTCGACACCCTGTCCGACTGCAGCTTCCAGGTAGAGCTGGAGCAGGGCAGCAGCATCAAGGCCCAGATCACCGTCGACCGGGAGCAGCGCGAGGCGGTGGTGGACTTCACCGGTACCTCGCCGCAGCGGGCCGACAATTTCAATGCGCTTGGACCGGTGACTCAGGATCGGGCGTCACGCGGAAGGCGAATAGGTCGGTCGCGCGCTTCCGGGCGGCGCGTCAGCCGTCCGTCCGCCGGGGCGATGGCATGCCGGTCAGGTGGGCGCGCCTGCCACCAGCGGCATGGTATGGGCGAACCAGGCGCGCAAATAGCTGGTGTAGGAGGCATCCGCCAGCAGCCGGAAGGCGTGCGCGCCGGAGCGATGCAGCAGCACATGGGCGCGGGACAATTGCACGCTCGCCGCGGTTCCCGGCGGGAAGCGGTCGAGAGCGAGGTCGATGGCGATGCCGCAATTGAGCAAGGCGTCAGCGCGTGGGCCGGACACCGCAAACCACACACGGCCGTCGCCCACGTCGTGCGCATGGACCAACTGGCCGGCCTGAAGAGCCTCCAGTTGCGCGCCCACCGCGCCCCGGTGCGCCGGCGCGCAGGCGACGAGCCAGCGGTTCGGGGCGATCAGGGTCATCCCCGGATCACCCCCCACCCATGGACCCGGGGCGGTGGGCCAGGCCAGGCCAGACAGGGGCGGCAGCACCGCGCCGGTGCGGGCCGCCACCAGAAAAACGCCGCCGGCTGGCGCCGTCTCCAGGCGGAGGCCTTGTGCCTCCCGGGTTTCGGGCTGCGTTTGCCAGTCCGGCGCGAAGGTCTGGTCAGGCACGCAGGCGCTCCCCCGACGGGTCATAGAAGACCGGCGCGCAGATGGTCGCCTGCAGCGTCGTGCCCGCGTGATAGACGCACAGCGTCTCGCCCATGCGGGCCCGTCCGCCGCGCACCAGTCCCAAGGCCACTGGGGCATTCAGCACCGGGCTGAAGCAGCTGGAGGTCACGCGGCCCTCCAGCGCCATCGGCGGGGCAAAGCTCGGGCCGGCATGAAGACATCCCCCGATGGGCAGGGGCGCGGCTCCGCCCGCCCGCAGCCCGACCAATTGGAAGCGATCGGGCGCCACCATGGCGGGGCGGGTGAGGGAGCGCCGGCCGACGAAATCGTCCGCCTTGCGGGCGAGCGCCGGGCCAAAGCCGATGTCGTCGGGACTGCTGGTGCCGTCGGTGTCGCTGCCCACATGCACATAGCCTTTTTCCAGACGCAGGCGCAGCCAGGCCTCCAGGCCCACGGGGGTGATGCCATACGCCTGCCCGGCTGCCATCAAGGCGCCCCAGACGGACGCGCCTTCGCTGGCCGGAACCTGCACTTCATATTGCAGTTCGCCGGAGAAGCTCACCCGCATCACCCGGGCGCGAACCCCGGCCACCTGCCCGTGCCGGGCGGTCATGTGCGGGAAGGCGGCGGTCTCCAGATCGATGTCTGTGCCTGCGGCGCGCAAGGTGTCGCGGGCGCGGGGGCCGGCGATGGCGAAGGCGGCCCAGGCGGTGGTGAGATCGAAGATCTCCACATCCAGCTCTGGATATTCGCACTGCCGCCATTCCTCCATCCAGGCGAGGATGCGCGGGGTGGCGCCGCTGGTGGGGCTCACCAGAAAGCGATCGGCGGCCAGGCGCACGCAGACGCCGTCGTCGATGATGATGCCGTTCTCGTTCAGCATCAGGCCGTAGCGGATCTGTCCGTCCTTCAGCTTCAGGATGTCGTTCGCATACAGGCGCTGAAGGAACAGGCCGGCGTCGCGCCCCTCCACGGCGATCTTGCCGATGGGCGAACTCTCGAACAGGCCCACGGCGGTGCGCACCGCGCTGTGCTCGCGCGTGGCCGCGGCGTCCCGGCTTTCGCTGGCGCGCTGATAATAGTCCGGCCGCTGCCAGCCGCCGAAATCGTCGAACACGGCGCCCAGATCCCGATGCACCCCGTGGGCCGGGACGGTGCGGCGCGGCGCATAGAGGTCCCCCACCGCTTCGGCGGCGAGCGCCCCCATGGCCACCGGCACATAGGGCGGCCGAAAGCGCGTGGTGCCCACCGCACCGGGCGGGCGGCCGGTCACCTGGCCGAGCAGGCCGAGCGCATTCACATTGCTGGTCTTGCCCTGGTCCGACGACATGCCGGTGGTGGTGTAGCGCTTCAAGTGCTCCACCGAGACCATGTTCTCGGACGCCGCCTGGGCCACGTCCTTATGGGTGACGTCGCTCTGGAAATCGATCCATTGGCGGCCTTTGACCTGGGGCGTGACCCAGAATGGCAGGGGCGGCGCGGGCGGGGGCTGGGGGATGGCCTGCGGCGCGGCGAGCGTGATCGGGGTGTCGCCGGAGCCGGCGGCGTGACCTTCGCGCAAAGCGGCGGCGAGGTCGAAGCAGCCATTGGCAGCGCCCACGGAACGCTCGTTCTGCACCGACACGTCGGGCCGGAAGCCTTGCAGGAGATCGTCCCAGCGCAGGCGTCCGCCGGATTGCGAGAACAGATGCGCCGTGGGCGACCAGCCGCCGGACATCGCCACGAAATCGCAGGCGATGGTTTCCTCGGCGCCGCCGGCGAGAGGCCGCACACGCACGCCTTTGACCCGATGCCGCCCTTGGGTGGCGACGATGGCTGTGCCGGTCAGGCACCGGATGCCTTTGGCCTCCAGCGCGCGAGCGGCCGGACCGGGCGCCGGGCGCACGTCCACCACCGCGGCGATGCGGATGCCGGCCGTCAGCAGGTCTTGGGCGGCGGCATAGGCGCTGTCGTTATTGGTGAAGAGCACGCCGCAGCGGCCGGGGGCGGCGGCATAGCGGACCGTGAACTGGCGTGCGGCGGAGGCCAGCATGATGCCCGGCCGGTCGTTGTCCGGAAAGGGCAGGGGGCGCTCCATGGCGCCGGTGGCCAGCACCACGCGTTTGGCCCGCACCTGCCACACCCGCTGGCGCGCCTTGCCCGCGCGTTGGGCGGGCGGCTCGTGGTCGGCGAGCCGCTCCACGGCCAGCAGGAAGTCGTGATCATAATAAGCCAGCACGCTGGTGCGCGGCAGCACCACGACGCCGGACGCGGCGAGCGCTGTGGCGGTCTGTGCCGCCCACACATCGCCGGGCTGCCCGTCCACGGTGGCAGCGTCCCACAGGAGCGAACCGCCGGGCTCGGTCTGGTCATCCATCAGCATGACGCGCGCGCCGGTGGCCGCGGCCGCCCGCGCCGCCGCCAGGCCCGCGGGACCGGCACCGACCACGAGCACGTCGCAGAAGGCGTAGCGCTTCAGGTAGAGGTCGTCGTCCGCCGCATTGGCCAGCCGGCCGAGACCGGCCGCGCGGCGGATCAGCCGCTCATAGAATGGCCAGCCGGGAAACCCCATGAAGGTCTTGTAGTAGAAACCAGCCGACAAGATCCGGCTCAAGCGATCCGCAACGGCGCCGAAGTCCCAGCGCAGCGAAGGCCAGCAGTTCACCGGCCGGGCCTCCAGCCCCTCATAGAGATCCTGGCGGGTCGCCTTGGCATTGGGATCCGCATGGCGGCCGGTGCCCACCTGCAGGATGGCATTGGGCTCATCATCGAACGCGCCCACGAGCCCACGCGGGCGGTGATATTTGACGCTGCGGCCCAGCAGCATCACGTCATTGGCCAGCAAAGCGGAGGCCAGCGTGTCGCCGGCAAAGCCGCTATAGGCGCGTCCGTCGAAGGTGAAGCGGAGCGGGCGGGTGCGATCGATGCGGCCGCCGGTGGGAAGGCGCGCCATCAGCCGGTCTCCGGCGCAGGGGCGCCCATCGGGTACACCGCCTTGAAGTCATGGGTGAGCGTGTCGCGCACCGCATTGAACCATTGCCCGCAGCCCCCGCCATGGCGCCAGCGCTCGCGGGCCAGCCCCTTGGGGTTGTCGCGATAGAACAGATACTGCGCCCATTCCGCGTCCGAGACGGCTTCCGGCGGGCCGGGACGGGCGATATGGGCCTGCCCCCCGCAGGAAAATTCCAGCTCGGGGCGCGGGCCGCAGAAGGGGCATGCGATCAGCAGCATAACCGGCGCCTCAATGGGGAATGCCGGCCGCCGCCGCCTCATCCACCAGCGCGGCGGTGGAGAAGCGGTCCAGGCCGAAGGGGGCGGCGATGGGGTGGGGCGCGCCCGTGGCCAGCTGCCAGGCGAGCATATAGCCGCCGACCGGAATGGCCTTGAACCCGCCGGTGCCCCAGCCGCAGTTCAGAAACAGGCCCTCCACCGGGGATGGCCCCAGGATGGGCGAGGAGTCCGGCGAGACATCCACGAGACCGGCCCATTGCCGCAGCAGCTTCAGCCGCGAGAGCGCCGGGAACATGGCGACCGCGCTCGCCATCACCCGCTCGGTGACCGGATAGTTCCCGCGCTGAGCATAGGAATGATAGAGGTCCAGCCCGGCGCCGAACACCAGTTCGCCCTTGTCCGACTGGCTCAGATAGAGGCCGGTGGCGAGCGAGATCGCCACCGTGTCGAAGAAGGGTTTCACCGGCTCCGACACCATGGCCTGGAGCGCGTAGCTTTGCAGCGGCAGGCGGAACCCGGCCATGGTCGCCAGCACCGAGGTGTTGCCCGCCGCCGTCAGCGCCACCTGCTTCGCGCGAATGGCGCCGCGGGTGGTCTCCACGCCGGTCACCGCTCCGGTCGGGCCGCGCAGGAAGCCGGTGACTTCACAATTCTGCAGGATGTCCACGCCGCGCCGATCGGCGCCCCGCGCATAGCCCCAGGCGACCGCATCGTGCCGCGCCACGCCGCCGCGCCGCTGGATGAAGCCGCCGTGAACCGGATAGCGCGCCGTGGCGGAGTCATCGATGAAGGGAATGAGCCGCTTCACGTCCCCGGCCGAAAGGATGTCGGAATCGATGCCGTTGAGCCGCATGGCATTGGCCCAGTGGGTGCAACTCTCCATGTCGTGACGGCTGTGTGCCAGCATGGCGACACCGCGCTGGCTCAGCATGACGTTGTAATTGAGGTCCTGCGACAGGCCTTCGTAGCGCTTCAGCGCGAAATCGTAGAGATGGGCGCTTTCGGGGAACAGATAGTTCGAGCGTACGATGGTGGTGTTGCGCCCCGAATTGCCGCCGCCGAGCCAGCCCTTCTCGATCACCGCCACATTGGTGATGCCGTGCTCGGTGGCCAGATAATAAGCGGTGGCCAGGCCATGCCCGCCGGCGCCGACGATCACTACATCGTACTGGGCCTGGGGCTCGGGGGTGCGCCACATGGCGGGCCATGAGGCGACGGGATCCACCGCGCGGCGCAAAAGGGAGGCCACCGAATAGTGCTGCATGGAACCCTTCGGCGGGCCGCGCACCAGTCTGCGGATCAGCGGTCCGCCCTGGTGGCCGGCATCAGTGAATGTGCGGCTCTCCCATGGGCGGAGCCGCACGCCAAGACCATACAGTACTGTACTGAAAGAGAGGTGCCGCCGCAAGGATGCCGGCAATGCGGGACGCGATCTGCGACATTGCGCGCGATGTTGTTTCCATCGGGCGACGCGTAGGTGCGCGGTGGCGAAGCGGCCCGCGAGGCATTACCTTGACGTGTGACCGCACGGCTGTGTGGGGGAGATGCATCCGGTGCCCGCGAGAAAGACTCCCAGACCTGTCCCATCCGCCCGTCTCGATCGCGACGCCTGGATTGACGCTGCCCGCAAAAGCCTGATCCGCGAGGGCATCGAACGGGTCAAGGTTGAGCGCCTGGCGGATGATCTGAAGGTCACGCGCGGCAGCTTCTACTGGCACTTCAAGAATCGCGAGGACCTGCTGTCGGCGCTCCTGCAATCCTGGCGGGCGCGCAATATCGATCCCTTCCTGAAGGTGCTCGATCACGATGGGGACCAGCCGGGGGTCCAGTTCCGCAAATACGTCAATCTGTGGTTCAGTCCGAAGATCTATGATCCGGATTACGATTCCGCCGTGCGCGACTGGGCGCGCAGCGCACCAAAGGTCAAGCGTCTGGTCCGGGAAAGCGATGCGGCGCGCATGGCGGTGCTGGAGAAGATCTATCTGGCTATGGGGTTTGCCCCGACGGAGGCCGAGGTGCGGGCGCGCATCACCTATTATCATCAGGTGGGTTACTATGCGATGCGCATCAAGGAGAGCGCCGCGGTGCGGGCGGCGTTGCTGCCCACCTATGTGGCGATCCTCGCCGGACCGGTCGGCACCGCGGCCTATGAGGATGAGACCAAATAAGGATCGGGGCGAGGCCTGTCACAGCCCCAGATAGGCTTCGCGTACCCGGTCGTTGGCGAGCAGATCCTTGGCCGGCGACGACAAGCCGATGGTGCCGGATTCCAGCACGTGCCCCTCGTCGGCAACCCCCAGCGCCAGCGCGGCATTCTGTTCCACGATCAGCACCGTCATTCCCTCCGCGCGGATGCTGCGGATCAGTCCCGCCATCTCGGCGACGATGCGCGGGGCCAGCCCCATGGACGGCTCATCCAGCAGCAGCAACTTGGGGCGGGCCACCAGCGCCCGGGCGAAGGCCAGCATCTGCTGCTCGCCGCCCGACAGCGTGCCGCTCAATTGGGTGCGGCGTTCCGCCAGCCGGGGAAAGGCCTCGAACATGCGGGCGATGTCCTTGGCCACCGCCGCCTTGTCCGCATGGATATAGCCGCCCATGACCAGTGTTTCGTGGACGGTAAGATTGCGGAACACCTTGCGGCCCTCCGGCACCTGCACCACGCCGAGGCGCACCACCTGTTCCGGCTGCAGGCCGTCGATGCGCGTGCCTTCCAGCAGGATCTCGCCCTGCGTGGGTTTGAGCAGGCCGGAGATGGTGTTCAGCGTGGTGGATTTGCCGGCCCCATTGGCACCGATCAGCGCGGTGATGGCGCCGGTGGGCACGGTGAGCGAGACGCCGCGCAGGACGGAAATCTCGCCATAGCCCACATGGAGATTTTCGAGCCTGAGCATCAGATCTCCGTCCGCCCCAGATAGGCGTCAATGACCGCCGGGTGGGCCTGGATCTCCGCCGGCGCGCCGGTGGCGATCACCTGCCCATGGTGGAGCACGGTGATGGCCCGGCACAAATTCATCACCATCCGCACATTGTGCTCCACCAGCAGAACGGTGATGCCCTTGGCGGCGATGCGTTCGATCTGCGCCATCAGCGCGCGGGTCTCGGCCGGGTTCATGCCGGCGGCGGGTTCGTCCAGCATCAGCAGGTGCGGGTCCGAGGCCAGCGCGCGGGCGATCTCCAGCAGGCGCTGGTGGCCGTAGGGGATGGAGCGCGCCCGCTCGCCCGCCAGATGCGACAGCCCCACGAAGGCGAGCCACGCCTGCGCGATCTCGCGCAGGCGCCTCTCTTCTGCCCGCACCGAGGGGGGCCGGAACAGCGCGCCGAACACATCCGCCGTGCCCATGCGGTTGGCGCCCACCATGACGTTTTCCAGAACGGTCATGTCGTGGAACAGTTGGATCTCCTGGAACGTGCGGGCCAGGCCCAGCCGCTGGCGCCGGTCGGGCGGGGCGCTCTGCATCTCCTGGTCGCGGAAGACGATGCGGCCGCTGTCGGAGGGGATGACGCCGGTCACCACATTGAAGAAGGTGGACTTGCCCGAGCCGTTCGGGCCGATCAGCCCGCAGACCGCGCCCGGTTCCACCGTCAGCGAGACATTGTCCAGCGCGGCGAGGCCGCCGAAGCGCTTGGAGACGCCTTCGACCGTGAGCAGGCTCATGGCCGGCCTCCGGTCTTGCGGGGGGCGAGGAGCGCCGAGGTCAGGCGGCGGCCGACCTCGGCCAGGCCGCCGGGCAGGAACAGCATGAACAGGATGATGAGGCCGCCATAGACCACCAGCCGGAAATCCGCCAGCACCCGCAGCATCTCCGGCAGCAAGGTGACGCCGAAGGCGCCGATGATGGCGCCGGGCAGGGAGCCGAGCCCGCCGATGACCACCATCGTCACCATCTGCACCGAGGTGAGGAAGCTGAAGCTCTCCGGGCTGATATAGGCCAGGTAATGGGCATAGAGGCTGCCGGCCAGCCCGGCACAGCCGCTGCCGATGACGAAGGCCTTCACCTTCTGCCGGTCGGCACGGATGCCGCAGGCGATGGCCGCCAGTTCGTTCTCCCGCACCGCCACCAGCGAGCGGCCGAAGCGGGAGTGCAGCAGCCGGACCACCGCTGCGTAGACCAGGGCCACGACGGCCGAGATGAGGACGAAGAACGCGCCTTCGCTCTCCACCTCATAGCTGCCGAATGACGGCAGCGGGATGCCGTAGAGCCCGTAGGCGCCATTGGTGATGACCTTCAGGTTCAGCATCAGAAGGACGATGATCTCGCCCAGCGCCAGGGTGGCCATGGCCAGGAAATGGCCGCTCAGCCGCAGGATCGGCGCCACCACCAGGGCCGCGCAGCCGGCCAGGATGCCCGCCAGGGGAAGTGCAAGCCAGAACGGCACGCCGAGCTTCATGGTGACCAGCGCCGAGGTATAGGCGCCGATGCCGTAGAAGCCGGCCTGCCCGAATGAGAACTGCCCGGTGAGGCCGACGATCACCTGCAGGCCGAGGGCGGCCAAGGCGGCGATCAGCGACATATTGACGATGCGCAGCAGATAGGCGTCGCCAAACCAGCCCACCCCAGCCCAGATCGCCAGCAGCCCGCCGGCCAGCGCCAGCTTGCGGGCGGGGGTGGCGATGAGGGCGGAAATGTCGCTGACCGAGACCTTTGCCGCGTCGCTGGCCGGCCGGCCCTTGGGCAGGCGGGGGCGGAAGAACAGCATCAGGATGGCGATCAGCAGGGCATAGGTGACGATGTTCTTGTAATCGGAGGAGATGAGCCCGGCGGTGAGGGTCTCGATCACCCCCAGGGCCAGCCCGCCGACCATGGTGCCGACGATGCCGAAGCCGCCCAAAGCCGTGGCCGCGAAGGCCTTGATGATCAGCGAGTGACCCAGCCCGAACGAGGCGAAGAACAAGGGCGCGATCAGCACGCCCGCGGCGCCGCCCAGGGCGGCGCTGAGGCCGAAGGTGAGCGCCACGTTGCGCCGGCGGCCGACCCCATAGAGCGCGGCGGTGGTGGCATCCAGCGAGGCGGCGCGCCAGGCGATGCCGGTCACCGTGCGCTGGAAGAACCATTGCAGGGCGCCCATCACCACCAGGCTCACGCCCATGATCCACAGTTGCAGCGGCTGCACCCGCAGGCCCAGGATCACCAAAGGCTGCGAGGAGAACAGGTCTGGATAGGCAATGGGTTCGCGGCCCCAGAAGATGATGGCCAGGGCCTGAAGGGCGATGGACAGGCCCAGCGTGGCGATCAGTAGGTTGAGCTGCGGCGCCTTGCGCACCATGATCGGGCCGAGAATGAAGCGCTCGATGATGACGCCGACGATGCCGGTGGCGACGGCGGAGATCAGCACCGCGCCCACGAAGGGCACTCCCAGCTGGGCGGTGAGCATGAGGCCGAAGAATGCGCCCAGCATGACCATTTCGCTGTGGGCGAAATTGATCAGGTCCGTGGCCTTGAGGGTGAGCGCAAAGCCAAGGCCGATCAGGCTGTAGACACAGCCGATGGTGAGCCCGGAGACGACAAGTTGCGCGATCGTGTCAAAGGTCATGGACGCACATCATCGCGGGCGGGCCTCTCGGGGGTGGGGGAGGCGGCAGAGCGCCGCCCCAGGGCTCCGGGGCCAGCCTGCGGGGCCGGCCCAGAGCGACGCGGGCGCTTCAGCGCCCGACGATCACCTTCTTGCCGTCCTTGATTTCCACCTTGTAGAGCGGAAACTGCGCCTCGCCCGTGGCATCGAAGGTCCATTGGCCTAGAATGCCGGTGTAGGCCGTGCCGGGCTTGAGGCTGGCCGCATAGTCGCGCACCACCTGGCGATCCGCCTTGCCGGCCTTGGTGACCGCCGCGTGGATGATGCCGACGGTGTCATACATCTCTGCCACCCAGCCGTCGGGATCGCGCCCGTACTGGTCCTTGTAGCGCTTCACGAACTCCTGGACCTTCGGGTCGGGGTCCACCGGGGTGAAGGGCTCCATCACCACCGCGCCTTCCACCGCCTCGCCGCCCAGTTCGATATATTTGGGCGTGGCATTGCCGGTGTCGCCCAGCAGTTTCAAGTTCATGCCCAGCGCCTTGGCCTGCTTGGCGATGAGCGCGGAGGCGGTGTAGGCGCCAACCGCGTAGAGCGCGGTTGCGCCGGCCTGCTTTGCCTTGCTCAACTGGCCGGTAAAGTCCTGGTCGGCGCGGGGGAAGCTCTCGAACGCCACCGGCTGGACGCCGAGCGCCGCCAGGGCCGTCTTGAAGCCGTTGGCCATGGAGGCGCCGTATTCATCATCCGAATACAAGACGGCGATCTTCTTTTCGCCGAGCTTGTTCACCGTGAAGTCGGCGAGCGCCTTGGTCTGTCCTTCGGCGCCCACCGCAATGCGGAACACCCATTCGGAGCCCTGCTTGGTGATGGCGGCGCCGACGCCCGGGGTGAATTGGGGGGTCTTGTAGCGCTTGGTGATGGGCACCATGGCCAGGGCACACGGGCTGTTCAGGGCGCCGAGCACGGCCACCACATTCTCGCGCGTCACCAGCTTCACGGTGGCGTTCACCGACTGATCGCAATTGCTGGCGTCGTCTTCCGAGAACAGCTCGATCTTGTAGGGGCCGCCCTGGGCGTTGATTTCCTTGGCGCGCATCTCGGCGCCGGTGATCTGGCTCTGGCCGCCGGCGGCGAAGGCGCCGGTGAGGGGGCCCACCACGCCGATCTTGATCACCTGCTGAGCGTGGGCCGGCCCGGCTGCGAGGCTGGCCGCGAGGGCCAGCGCTGCGAACATTTCGGCATGCCTCATGAACCCCTCCGACCGATGCGCGAGGCGGCGTTTTCCGCCCGATGAAGCTTGACGATAATTTAACGTCGCCGGTCTGTCATGCTGTATTACCAAGCAGTCATGCATATTTTCCATACAACGATGTATGTTGACGAACGCGGCGCGATGCCGACAATGACCGGGCATGGCGTGGGCGTCGGACGGGTGTCGGGGTGCAGCGGATGATCAGGATCGGCGTGGACATCGGCGGCACCTTCACCGACTTCGCCCTGTCGGGCGCGCCGGATGGCCGGCTCCACCTTCACAAGCAGCTCACCACTCCGGACGACCCCTCCGCGGCGGTGGTGGAGGGCTGCCAGGCGATTCTCGCGCAGGCGGGGCTGGATCTCGCGCAGGTGGGCGAGATCATCCATGGCACCACGCTGGTCACCAATGCGGTGATCGAGCGGCGCGGCGCGCGCACCGGCATGCTGGTGACCAAGGGCTTTGCCGATCAGCTCGATATGGGACTGGAGCAGCGCTACGACCTGTTCGACCTGCGCATCCGCTTCGCCCCGCCGGTGGTGGCGCGCGGCTGCCGGGCGGAGATCGATGAGCGGGTCCGCTTCGACGGCAGCATTGAGCGGCCGCTCGATCCAGACAGTGTCACCGCAGCGGTGGCGGACCTCATGGCGCGCGAAAAGATCGAGGCGCTCGCCATCTGCTTCCTGCACGCTTATGCCAACCCGGCCCATGAGCAGGCGGCCCGCGACGGCGTGGCGCAGGCATTTCCGCAGCTTTACGTGTCCACGTCCGCGGATGTTTTTCCGTATCTGCGGGAATATGAGCGCTGGACCACGTGCACGGTCAATGCCTATACGCAGCCGCTGTTCGACCGCTATCTGCGCCGTCTGGAAGACACTCTGGCCCATCTGGGGTTCGCCGGCCGGCTCTACATGATGTCGTCCAGCGGCGGCACCGTGACGCCGGAGACCGCCCGGCGCTATCCGGTGCGCATGCTGGAATCCGGACCTGCCGCTGGCGTGCTCATGGCCGCCGAGCATGCGCGACGGCTGGGCCTTGCCAATGTGCTGGCCTTCGACCTCGGCGGCACCACCGCCAAGGGGGCGCTGGTGCGGGAGGGGGTGGCGCTGAAAAAATACGAGATGGAGGTGGCCCGCACCTATCATCACAAAAGAGGCAGCGGGCTGTCGCTGAAGCTGCCGGTCATCGACATGACGGAGATCGGCTCGGGCGGCGGAAGCATTGCAAATGTTGACGAACGGGGCGTCGTGAAGGTCGGGCCGCGGTCCGCCGGCGCCGATCCGGGACCGGCCTGCTATGGCCGGGGCGGGGCGGCGGCGACGTTGACGGATGCCAATCTGGTGCTGGGGTTGCTGGATCCGGCCTTCTTCCTGGGGGGCAAGATGGGGCTCGGGCCGCAGGCCGCGGAAGAAGCCATAATCCTCAATGTTGCCAAGCCCTTGGGCCTCGATCTATCGCGCGCCGCCTGGGGCATCCATGAGGTGGTGAACGAGGACATCGCCCGCGCCTTCCGCATCCATGCCATCGAGCGCGGGTTCGACTGCCGGCAGGCGACGATGATCGCCTTCGGCGGCGGCGGCCCGATCCATGCCACTGGCGTTGCACGCAAATTGCGGGTGGCGCGGATCGTCCTGCCGCCCGGCGCAGGGGTGATGTCGGCGCTCGGCCTGCTGGCCAGCCCGCTGTCGTTCGAGCTGGCGCGCTCGCATCTGGTGGAGCTGGAGCATCTGGATGCGACACGCTTCGCTGCGGAATTCACCAAACTTGTGACCGAAGCCGCGTCGTATTTGGACGCGGCCGGCATCGCCCCGCAGGACATCGTCCGCGACCTGCGGGTGGACGCCCGCTATCGCGGCCAGGGCCACGAGATCGAGCTGGTGCTGCCCGACCGGCCGCTGGAAGAGGTGTTCCCGCTGCTGGCCGACATGTTCGCCGCGCACTATCGCGCCGCCTTCAAGGTGGATGCCTTGAAGGAGCCGATCGAGCTGGTCAGCTGGAAGGTGGACGTGCGCGGTCCGGCGCCGGAATTGAGCGGCGAGACCGGTTCGCGCGCGCCGGCCGGGACGGCGCTGAAGGGCCACCGGCAGGTCTATCTGCCCGAGCAGAACGGCTTTGCCGCAGTGCCGGTCTATGATCGCTATGCGCTGGCCCCCGGCGCCACGGTGGCCGGCCCGGCGGTGATCGAGGAGCGGGAGTCCACCTGCCTGTTGCGCGCCGGCGACCTGGCGCAGGTGGACGCGGCGTTCAATCTGGTGGTCGAAATCGCCGCCGCCACCCGCGCGGGAGATGTCGCATGACAGGGAGTGCCACAATGAGTCACGGCATGGAACACCCTGTGGCATCCGCGACCGGTTTGGACCTGGATCCCCTCAGCCTCGGCATCATGTGGGACCGGCTGATCTCCATCAGCGACGAGATCGTCGAGACGCTGGTGCGCACCTCCTTCTCCACCATCGTGCGGGAGGGTTACGACCTCTCGGTGATGCTGTTCGACCGGGAGGCCCGCATGATGGTGCAGGGCACACGGTCGATCCCGGTGTTCGTGGGCACCGCCCCGGTCACCTTGCGCCACATGCTGAACCGCTTCCCGCCCGAGACCCTGAAGCCCGGCGACGTGGTGGTGACCAATGACCCGATGATGGGCACCGGCCACCTGTTCGACATCTGCGTGATGCGGCCGGTGTTCCAGAATGGCGCGCTGGTGGCCTATTCCATGAGCGTCACCCATCTGCCGGACATCGGCGGCATGGGCTTCTCGGCCGTGGCCACCGAGATGTATCACGAGGGCATCCTGATCCCCATCTGCAAGCTCTATGATGAGGGCGTGCTCAATGAATTGCTGGTGGAGATCATCCGCAGCAATGTGCGGGTGCCCGAGCAGGTGCTGGGCGACATCTTCGCCAATGTGAGCTGCACCGAGGTGGGTGCGCGCCAATTGGTGGAGTTCATGGCCGAATATGGGGTGGCCGATCTGGTGCCGCTGTCACGGGCGATCCAGGCGCAGTCAGAGCAGGCCATGCGGGCCCGCATCCGCGAGATCCCCGATGGCGTCTATACCAACCGGATCGACTTCGAGGGCATCGACGGCCCGCTGCATCTGGCCTGCCGCATCGACAAGGCGGGCGATGGGCTGGCGATCGATTTCACTGGCTCCAGCCCGGCGGTGCGGGCGGGCATCAATGTGCCGTTCTGCTACACCCGTGCCATGGCGCTGTTCTCCATCAAGTGCCTCACGGCGCCGTCCATTCCCAATAATGAGGGCTCGGTGGCCCCGGTCGAGGTGCGTGCGCCGGAAGGCTCGATCCTCAACGCCATTCCGCCCATGGCCACCGCCGGCCGGCACATCGTCGGGCACTTCGTGACGCCGCTGATCTTCGGTGCGCTGGCCAAGGCGCTGCCGGAGCGGGTGCAGGCGGATTGCGGCATGATCAATATCGTCACCTTCCAGGGGCGCCAGCCCAATGGCCGGCAGCTTTCGGCGCTGTATTTCGCCGCCGGCGGCTTTGGTGCGCTGGACCAACTGGACGGCTACTCCACCACGCCGGGGCCGTCCAACATGGGCTGCGTGCCGGTGGAGACCTGGGAAAGCCGCACCGGCCTCACCGTGGAGCACAAGCATCTGCTGCCGGATTCCGGCGGGCCGGGGGCGGCGCGGGGCGGGCTTGGGCAGGAGATCCAGTTTCGCAACGACACCGGCGCCGAGGTGGTGGTGTTCTCCATGGCCAATCGCACCGAGTTCGCGCCCAAGGGCCTGGCCGGCGGCGGCGCCGGCACGCTGCGCGAGCACCGCATCAATGGCGTGGTGGTGGACCCCAAGGGGCGGCAGGTGCTGGCGCCCGGCGACCGCATGACATTGCGCGAGGCCGGCGGCGGCGGCATGGGCGACCCCAGGGCGCGCGACCGCGCGGCGGTGGCGGCCGATCTGCGCGACGGGCTCATCAGCGCCGACGCGGCACGGGACGTCTACGGGCTTTAGCGCGCGATCCGGCGTGCGAGCGGCTTTACTGGAGAGCGTTTCACCCCCCTCTCCAGCTCTCCCCCGCAAGGGGGGAGAGGGCGCGGTGCGCCAGGACGAGCGGTGTGACCGACGGTCATCGGGAGAGAGGTCGCCGCGCGCGGTCGGCGGCGGCATGGGCGACCCTAAGGCGCGCGACCGCGCGGCGGTGGCGGCCGATCTGCGCGACGGTCTCATCAGCGCCGACGCGGCACGGGACGTGTACGGGTTTTCGCGCGCGATCCGGCGTGCGAACGCCTTGACGGGAGAGCGTTTCACCCCCCTCTCCAACTCTCCCCCGCAAGGGGGGAGAGGGCGCGGTGCGCCAGGACGCGCGACCGCGCAGCGGTGGCGGCCGATCTGCGCGACGGGCTCATCAGCGCCGACGCGGCACGGGACGTCTACGGGTTTTAGCGCGCGATCCGGCGTGCGAACGCCTTGACTGGAGAGCGTTTCACCCCCCTCTCCAGCTCTCCCCCGCAAGGGGGGAGAGGGCGCGGTGCGCCAGGATGAGCGGTGTAACCGACGGTCATCGGGAGAGCGGTCGCCGCGCGCGGCCGGCGAACCCTCCCCCCATGCGGGGGAGGGCAGGGAGGGGGGTGAAACGGCCCGGACCGGGCGGCCCTTGACCCCGAAGGCGCCCTGCGTCAGGCATCGGATGGTGACCGGACCCAGTCCATCGCCGTCCGGCTCACCGCAGGCGCTGCACCGCCTGGGCGATGACGGAGAGCTTGTCCTGCGCCGCGCCGGTGCAGCAGATGGGGTTGTCGGCGAAGGTGGCAAAGCCGCAGTCGGGATGCAGCAGCACCCGCTCGCGTCCGAACAAATCGATGGCGGCGCGGATGCGCGCCTCCACCTCGGCCACGCCTTCCGTGTGCGGGTCCTTCTGGTTGACCACGCCGACGCCGATGCGCGCGTCCTCCGGCAGGGCTTTGAGGATCTCCATTTCGCCCGCGCGCGGCGTACACATTTCCAGCAGATAGGCGCCCACCTTCACCTGGGCCAGCATGTCCACCAGCGGGGCATAGGAGCCGGCGAGCGCCACGCTCTCGTCGGGAGTCCAGTTGCCGCGGCACACATGCATGGCGGTGCGGGCGCGCGGCGCGCCGTCCAGCACCGCATTGAGAAGGTCGCGGGCAAAAGCCAACTCGTGGGCTGGGGGCAGCGATTCCGACAGCGCGCCGCACATGAAGGAGCGCTTGTTCTTGGCGCCCGAGAACACCACCTCCGACAGCACCGGCTCGTCGAACTGCACCAGCGCCGCGCCCGCATCCATGAGCTCCGCCAGTTCCGCCCGCAGCACCGCCACGATGTCGGCGGCCAGCGCCTCGCGGCTGGCATAGGCGCGGTCGGAAATGCACTCCATCCACATGGTCCTGGTGAGCAGATAGGGGCCGGGCAGGGCCACCTTCACCGGCCTGGTGGTCACCGTGCGGGCGAAATCCACCTCATGGGCCACCAGCGGACGGGTGCGGACCAGCGGGCCGAACACCGCCGGGTGGCGCACATCGCCGGCCGGAATGTCCAGCGCGCGCAGCTCGGCGGCGAACTCCTCGGGATCGTCCACCAGCGGCAGCAGATCGGTGAGCGGAATGAGCTGGCAATTGTCCAGGCGACTGGCCACGAAGCTGGCATAGCTGTCGCGGCGCTGCTCGCCGTCGGTGACGAGGCCCACGCCCGCCCGCTCCTGGGCGGCGATGGCGAGGCGCACCGCATCGTCCGCCGTCTCCTGGAAGGCGGCCTCCGACAGC
The DNA here is from genome assembly GCF_943371865.1 of Azorhizobium sp. AG788. GTDB lineage: Bacteria > Pseudomonadota > Alphaproteobacteria > Rhizobiales > Xanthobacteraceae > Azorhizobium. The sequence goes on from NZ_CALRWL010000015.1 coordinate 52,553, forward strand.
CGGCCCTCCACATAAGCATGCATGGCCTCCACCATCCAGCGCGGGCGCGGCCAGGAGCCGATGCCCATGACCGCCAGTTCGGGAATAAGGGGCGGGGTGATGGGCGTGCGCACCCGGGGCGCGGGCGCCGCCATGGCGGGCGCGCGGACGGTGGGCGCGGGAAGCGGCGCGCGCTCGGCCAGCTTGCCCTTGCACACCAGGAAGGAGCGCTGCGTCTTCTCCTTGGTCCAGGAAATCAGCTCGTTGCCGGTGAGGCGGCACCAGGCCGGCAGGTCTTCATCGACGGAAATCTCGGTGGAGCGGATCTCCAGCAGCCCGCCGCGGGGCAGCGGATCGATGTGCTTGCGGATGAGCAGCAGCAGGCCGTTGCCGCAATCGAGATCGCCGCCGTCGAAGGCCACATCGGGGGGATAAGCGTGGGCGGCCACGGGCTCGGTCATCAAGGATCCTCGGCAGGACTGACGGCCGGCGGCCCGTTGGGAGCCGCCGGCGGGAGGGGAGCGGCCTTTAGGCCTTGCGGCGGCGGCCCAGCTCGAAGCCCACCGCCCCCGCGCCCACCGCCAGGATGCCGACGGCGACCATCAGTGCCGGCGAGAGGCTCGCTTCCACGGGATGCGCGGGCGCCGCGGCGGGAGGAGGCGCGATCACCGCCGGTGCGGCCGGCGTCGCGGCCGCGGCCTTCTGGCCGGCGGGCAGCGCTGCGGTCTCCAGCCGGGCGGCGGTGTCATAGCTCCGGGTCAGCAAGGCGCGGCCCACGTCTTTCAGGATCGCCTGGCCGGCGACGCGCCCCTGGCCGAGCACCAGGTCCACATTGGCCACCTGCGGCCCGCCCAGATTGATGGAGCGGTTGCCCTGCCCATCTTCCACGTGCCAGGCGGTGACGGCGCCGCCCTCCAGGGCGTCCACCACCACCTTGAAATAGCCCTCCGGGCCATCGTAGGCGGTGCCGGGCTTCAGGCGGATCTCCGCTTTGTTGACCAGCATGAAGCCGAAATTGTGCCCGGTGGGGCAACCCACCGGATAGACCGCAAAGCGGGGATCGCGCGCATAATCCGCGCCATAGGCGAGGCTGAAGGCGCGGCCATAGACCTTGAGATTGGCCGTGTCGCCCTCGAAGGCGTTGGGCCAGGGGGACAGGAAGGCCACCATGTCGCCGTCCTCGAACACCAGCGCCTTGCGGGCGGCGGTGTCCTCGATCAGCCGGTCGCCCTGCACCGGGCCGAGGGTCTTGGAGCCGGTCACCGCGCCGTTCTGCAGCAGTTCCAGGGTCACCGTGCCCTTGGCGGCGTCGATGCCGGCGACGCGCACGGTGCGCGCGCCCACCGTCCATTCGGCTCCGGCGCCGGCGAGGCCCGCGAACACCTTGTCCTCGGCATAGAGCAGCCGGTCCATGCGCACGCCGGACAGCCAGTCGAAGGTCAGCTGCTTGGGCGAGACCTCCCGCGCCTGGCCCTGGTTGTAGAGCTGGGCGAAGCGGTTGCCCCACCATCCGGTCTCGGTGGCGGAGAGTTCCGGCGCGCCGAACGCCCATTCCCAGTCCGTGCCGGCGATGGTGCGCACGTGCAGGGAATGGTTGAACATCTTCTCGTGCCCGACGGTGGCGTAGTAATGATAGACCTGCCCGCCCACCACCACCGCGCCGCCGGCGGGAATGGTGACATTCTCCTTCACGGCGATGGACATGTCGTAGTCGATATAAGTGGGGGTGCGGCCCAGCACCGGCACCTGCTCGCCGCGCAGGGCGACTTCGCCGCCCCAGGTGTCTTCGAGATAGGCAAGGCCGCCGGGCGGGATCACCACCTCGCCATTTTCCACCCGGCTCTGGCGAATGAACACCGCATCATATTTCAGCGGCTTGCGGCCGAAGTCGTCGCTCACCGCCCGGCCCTGCGGCAGGCCGGGCAGGCCCGGCACATAGGCCGGATTGACGCCGCGCTCGGAGGGCAGCGCGAACGGCGGCGGCGCGATCTCGCTGGTGGCGATGGGGTTGGCCAGCGGCCAGCCGGGCTTGGCCGGGGTGAGGATGCTGGCATAGTCGGCCGCCAAGGCGGGGCCGGCGAGCAAGGCCGCCAGCGTGGCGAGAAGGGCCGGGGCACGAACGGATCTCATGGCGTCACTCCCTGATCGAGGCGGCCATCGGGCCGAGGGGCCGGGCGCGCCGGCAGCGGGCAGGCGGTGGCGCGGCGCGCGAGAAACAGCGTGCCCCAGCCGGTGAGTAGCAGCGTATTGAGGAACAGCAGCCCCTTCGGCACCCCGGCCAGAACGCTGCCCGCGAGGCCGAGGCCCACCACGGAGAGGGCGGGGGCGATGCAGCTGACGCACAAGGCCGAGACGGCGAGCAGGCCGCCGCCGGCGGCCAGCCCCGCGGAGGCCGCCCCGCCGCGCCGGCCCACCTGAAAGGCAAAGGCGGCGAACGCCACCGCGAGGCCCACGGTGGCGGCGGTGAAATACTCCTCCTTGCGCTGGAACGAGACCAGGAAGGCCTGGGTGCGCTGGAAGGTGAGCTCGCCCGAGGACACGAATTCCTCGGGCAGGAAGCCGCACTCCAGCGCGGCGGCGGCGCTCTCCGGCATGCGGAACAGGGCGAACGACAGCGCCCCGTAGCCGAGGGCGGCAATCAGGAAGGCGGCGGCCATCCGGCGGACGGGGATCATGGCGTGGCTCCGGCCTCGGGCGTCAGTAGCTGATGGAGGGACTGCCCTCGCTCATGAACTCCACCAGCTTGGCGCCGCCGACGATCTTCGCGCCGGCCACCAGATTGTCCTCGTTGAGGCCGCGCTTCTTGAAGCAGGGCGAGCAGACATAGATGGTGCCGCCGGCAGCGGCGAAATTGGCCATCAGGTCTTTCAGCGGGGCAAAGCCCTCCTCGTGGATGTCGTCCGCATAGCCGGCCTGGGACAGGCGCGTGCCCTCGATGGAGAGGAACACCACGGTCTCCTGGTCGGAGGCTACCGCGGCATTGGCGATGACGAAGCCGACGGTCGCCTTGTCGGTGTCGTTCTTGGCGCAACTGATGGAGACGACGAATTTGCCGGGCATGTGATGCTCCTTGGGGTGGGGCGGGGTCAGGTCCAGTCGGTCCGCGAGCGGATCCAGAAGCTGTGGGTGGCGGCGTCGTGGCGCAGCAGCGCATTGCGGGTCATGCGGCACCAGGCCGGCAGGTCCTCCGGCGCGCCGGAATCCAAGGCGATGACGCGCATCACCGCGCCGGGCATCGCCTTCAGGCGGATGCGCAGCAGCATCACCAACTCGCCGCAGCCCATGTGGCCGGCGTCGAGGGTCTGAGCGGACGCCAGCTCGCCGGGGGCAAGCGCGTCGGTGGTGCGATCGGTCATGGCCGTTCTCTTTGCCCGTGCCGCCGGCAGGGGACTGCCGCCGGATCCGGGAGGACGCCGTATGTCGAAAGGTCGCGTGTCTTGGGAAGAAGCGGTCTGTGTCCGGCGCGCCCTGCGAGTTTCACGGCAGAGAGTCAGCCCTCACGGGGCATGACGGTTCGGTTCACAACCACTTGCGGTCACCCTAGCAAGTGGCAGCGCGGCGTCAAGCGCGTGCTGTCCGCATCTCCCGTCGCGGCGGGGGTGCCGGGAACATGCGCGCGCCGCGCGGGACAAGAATCGCCGCGCCGCACCTCCCTATGCGGATGCCACCCAGGAGATGCTGGTGCGGGGGGCCGGCCAAAGGCGTCGCCTCAACTCGGCATGTCGCGCCGGAGGCTGACCGCATAGCGGAAGGCTTCCGCCTTGTGCCAGTTGCGCGAGGCAAACATGATGCCGCCGCTGATGTCGATGTAGCGGCGGGTGACCATGATCGCCATGACGCCCGCTTGCACGCCAAGCACGCGCGCGGCATAGGCCGGCAGGGGCCCGGTGGAGATTTCCTGCCGCGCCTCCATCACCACCTCGCCGGTGGCGCTTTCGATGACCGCATAGAGCGGCCCCTGAGGCAGGCGCATGCCCGCGAAGAGGGGGGCGAAACGCGCGTGCAGCAGCACCGTGGTGTGGCTGATCACCTCGTCCACCGTCGCTTCGCGGCGCAGGCCCAGCAGGCGCAGCCAGCGTGACTTCGGCGTGGCGCCCACGAAGGCGGCGTCGTCCTCATCGAGCGGCACGATGGCGTTTTCGGCGATCTCCAGTTGGGTTTCCCGCGTGTACTGGAACAACTCGCCCAGCGACAGCAGGGAATGCACATAGGCCGCGCGCGGCTGAAGCGCGACGACGCGGGTCGGCGCGCCCTGGCGGCGCTCAACAAGGCCGATCTCCACCAGCCGCCGCACCGCCTCACGCACGGTGTGGCGCCCGACGGCGTAGCGCAGGCGCAGGTCCGCCTCGGACGGCAGCGCCGCGCCGATGCCGTACCGCCCGTGGGCGATCTCGCGCTGGATCACGCCAGCCAGATCGCTCGAAGTGAGCGTCTGATCACTGGAAAATCCTGCCGCTTCGTCCGTCTTCATGTCTGCATCCATGGGATCGTGCCCCGATGTCCTGTCGCACCATCGTTCAACGCCGGGCGGCGCGTGCCTGGCGAGCGTGACGCCGCGGACGTTACCATCTCCGCGTCCGCACATCTTCAAACACACTTTAGAAGGGCAAACTTGTCCGGTCAAGATCTGATAAGTGTGCTGTTGCACAACCCAAAGAGTGCGACGCACCATTGATTTAATGTTTTTCTACTTGACCTCGATGGTTTGAAGTTCAATCTTATCCGAACAAGTTGAAGCGCCGGGTCCGACCAGAGACGCATGTTCGGGGACGATAAAGTCCGCGGATGGCAAGGCGCCGCAGCGTGCCGGACAGCACGCCAGCATTGGATGGGAGCGTAACGCCCATGACGCCTAGGGAAACGCCTGAGACCACACGGCCGCTCGCCGGCCTCCGCATTCTGTCGCTGGAGAGCTTTGGGGCCGGCCCCTATGGCACCATGCTCCTGGCGGATCTGGGGGCCGAGGTGATCAAGATTGAGAACCCGGCCACTGGCGGCGATGCCTCGCGTGGGGTGGGGCCGCACTTTCTGGGCGAGAGCGACAGCCTGTATGCGCAGTCGTTCAATATGAACAAGCGCAGCATGGCCCTCGACCTCAGCCGGCCGGAAGATCATGACGACTTCTTGGCGCTGGTGGCGACTGCTGATGCGGTGGTCAATAATCTGCGCGGCGATCTGCCGAAGAAGCTGGGCATCGATTATGCCAGTCTCTCCAAGGTCAATCCCGCGATCGTCTGCCTTCACATCTCGGCCTATGGCCGCGATAACAGTCGAACCGCCTGGCCGGGCTATGACTTCCTTGCCCAGGCCGAGGCCGGCCTGATGAGCATGACCGGCGAGCCGGACGGCCCACCCACCCGCATCGGCCTGTCCATGATCGACTACATGACCGGCACCACCGGCGTGGTCGGCTTGCTCTCCTGTCTCATGCGTGCCCGCATCACGGGCAAGGGCTGCGACGTGGACACCAATCTGTTCGACGTGGCCACCCACCAGCATGCCTATTCCGCCACCTGGTTCCTCAACACCGGCACCATGCCGCAGCGCCTGCCCCGCGGCGCCCATGGCTCCATGGCGCCGGTCCAGTCGGTGAAGACCAAGGATGGCTGGATCTATGTCATGTGCATGAAGGAGAAGTTCTGGCAGGTCTTGTGCGAGCGCATCGGCCGGCGGGATCTTCTCACCGATGTGCGCTTCGCCACCCAACTGGCGCGGCGGGACCACCGGGCCGCGCTGACGACGGAACTCGACGCCAGCATGCAGGCGCGCACCACCCAAGAGTGGCTCTCCGTGCTCACCGGCGCCATTCCCGCCGCGCCGATCTTCGATGTGGCGGAAGCCTTCTCCAATCCCTTCATGGCCGAGACGGCCATGGTGACCAGCGTGCATCATCCCCATGCGGAGACGCTGCGCGTGCTCGCCTGCCCGTTGAAGATCGACGGCGCGCGCCCTGCGAAGGCCGCCTGTTCCAGCCTCGGGGCCGATAATGAGCGCCTGCTGACCCCGCTGCACCGGCGCGAGGAGGCCCGTCATGAAGCTTGAGGGGCTGAAGGTCGTCGACCTGTCCGTTTTCCTGCCGGGTCCCTACCTGACCATGTCCCTGGCCGACCATGGCGCGGAGGTCATCAAGGTGGAGGCTGCAGGCGGCGACCCCGGTCGCGCCATCGGTCTGGCGGATGGGCCGCACTCGGTGTTCTTCCGCTCCGTGAACCGGGGCAAGCGCAGCGTGGTGCTGGACCTGAAATCGGAGGCGGGACGCGCCACCCTGCTGCGGCTGGCGACGGAGGCGGACGTCTTCGTGGAAGCCTTCCGGCCGGGGGTGATGAAGCGGCTCGGCATCGATTATGAGACCGTTGCGGCGCGCAATCCGCGGATCGTCTATTGCTCCATCAGCGCCTTTGGCCAGGACGGTCCCTATCGCGACCGCCCGGCCCATGACCTCGCCACCGAGGCGCTGGCGGGCGTGGCCGGCATCACGCTGGGCGCCGACGGTGCCCCGGCCATTCCTGGCCTGGCTGCGGCTGACATCATCAGTTCGCTCAACGCCTTGTCCGGCGTGCTGATGGCGCTGCTGCGGCGCGAGCGCACCGGCCGTGGCGACTATCTCGACATTTCCATGCACGAGAGCGTGCTGGCCGCTGTGCCCAACCAGCTGGGACCGGCGCTGGCGGAAGACCGTCAGCCGGTTCCCGCCCAGGAGCGCTCACTCGGTGGGGCGGCCTTCTACCAGATCTATGAGACGGCGGATCGGCGCCATCTGGTGCTGGCGGGGCAGGAGGAGAAGTTCATCCGCGCCCTGCTGGGGGCGCTGGGGCGCCTTGATCTGGCGGAATTGGCGGAGCGCGGGCCGGGGCCGCATCAACTGCCCTTGGTCCAGTTCCTGCGCCAGACGTTTCGCGCGAAGCCGCTGGCCGAATGGGTGCGCTGGTTCGACGGACGCGAGGTCTGCTTCGCGCCCGTGAACACCCTCCCCGAGGCGCTGGCGGATCCTCAAGTCGTGGCCCGAGGGGCGGTGGTGACGGATGGGGAGGGGCGGCGCCACGTGGCCCCCGTCATCCGCTTCCGCCACGAGCCGGCCCGCCCACGCTGGCAGGCGCCGGCGCTGGGCGAGGCAAATCCCATGCTGGAGATGAGGGCGGCGGAGTAGGCCCGCATATCACTGACGCCTGCATGTTGAATTCAGAGCCGCTCAAAGCGGCCGTTTGAACGGAGGAATCCTCAATGAGCGCACTTTCCAGGCGCAGCCTGATGGCGGCTGCCCTATGGCTGGGACTTACATCCGCGGCCCCGGCGGTCGAACCGGTGAAGATCGGCATCGCCTTGTCCATGACCGGAAATCTCGCCGATTCCGCCGAGCATTACCGCAAGGCCATCGAGCTGTGGCGCGATCAGGTGAATGCCCGTGGCGGCCTCCTGGGGCGGCCGGTGGAACTGGTGATCTATGACGAGCGCAGCGACCCGGCCACCGCCGCCCGGCTGTATGAAAAGCTGATCACCGACGACAAGGTGGACCTGCTGGTGGCGCCCTGGGGCTCGGCCTCCACCGCCACCGCCACTGCGGTGGCGGAGAAGCACAAGCGGGTGATCATCAATGCCGGCGGCGCGTCGGAGAAGATCCAGCAGCGCGGCTTTCGCTATGTGGTGCAGTCCGCTTCGCCGATCTCCGCTTATGTGGAGGGCGTGGCCCCGCTGATGGCCCAGAACGGCGCCAAGAGCTTCACCATGGTGTCGCGTGACTTCAACGCGGCGCGCGACATGACGGCGGAACTGGACAAAGTGGTGAAGAGCGGCGCGCTGACCATGGTGGCGTCGGAATACTTCCCTGCCGGCACGTCGGATTATTCGTCCGCCATCGCCAAGGCGCGCCAGCAGGCCCCGGACGCCTGGATCTCCATTGCCTATCCCAACGAGGCGATCGAGATGATCAAGCAATTCCGCGCCAACAATTATCTGCCGAAGATCTTCATCTCCAACGGCGTCTCGCAGGAGGACTTCATCAAGTCCACCGGCAAGGACGGCGAATATGCCTTCGGCATCTCGCTCTACGAGCCGGGCGTGAAGACGAAGGGCAATCCGGAGTTCGTGAAGACCTTCGAGGCGAAATATGGCTACCCGCCCGGTTATTATGCCGGCTTCGGCTATTCGGGTGTCACCGTGCTGGAAGACGCGGTCAAGAAGGCTGGGACCCTCGACCAGGACACGCTGCGGGCGACGCTGGGCGAGATGGAGACCGACACGGTTCTCGGTCATTACAAGATCGACCCCAAGACGGGCTCCCAGCTCGGCGCCAAGGGCCTTCTTATTCAGGTGCTCAAGGGCAACCGGGAGATCGTGTGGCCCGAGGAGCTGAAGACCGCTGACGCGGTGGTGCCCATGCCGCCCTGGGACAAGCGCTGATCCTGCCCCTCCGATCCGGACCGGCTTCGGCCTCGGATCCGCGCTGACCTTCAAGGGAGCACGCCGCATGACTGGTTCTCAAGCCCAACCGGAGCGCCCGCTGTCGGGCATCCGCGTCCTCGAAGTGGCGAATTTCATCGCCGGGCCGTTCTGCGCCACGCAGATGGCCGAGTTCGGCGCGGAGGTGATCAAGCTGGAACTGCCGGGCGTGGGGGATGCCCTGCGCCGCTTCGGCTCGCGGACCGAGTGCGGCGACAGCCTTCCGTATCTGTCGGAGGCGCGCAACCGCCTGTGCGCCACGCTCGACCTGCGCAAGCCGGAGGGGGCGGCCCTGTTGAAGGAGCTGGTGGCCACCGCCGACGTGCTGGTGGAGAACTTCCAGCCCGGCACCATGGAAGGCTGGGGGCTGGGCTATGACGTGCTCTCCGCCATCAATCCCAAGCTGGTGATGGTGCGCATCTCCGGCTACGGCCAGACCGGGCCCTACAGCCGCCGCCCCGGATTCGGCCGCATCGGCAATGCCTTCGGCGGGCTGTCGTTCCTCGCCGGCTATCCCGACCGGGCGCCGGTGACGCCCGGCTCGGCCACCATCGCCGATTATCTGGCCGGGCTCTATGGCGCCTATGGCGCGCTGCTGGCGCTGCGGGGGCGCGAGACGAGCGGGCGCGGGCAGGTGGTGGATATCGGCCTCTACGAGCCGGTGTTCCGCATCCTCGATGAACTGGCAGGCGCCTACCACGCCTTCGGCTATGTGCGCGAGCGCATGGGGCCGGGCACGGTCAATGTGGTGCCGCACAGCCATTACCCCACCGGCGACGGGCGCTGGGTGGCCATCGCCTGCACCGGCGACAAGATTTTCGCCCGCCTCGCCGAGGCCATGGGCCGGCCGGAGCTGGCGGGAGACGACAGCTGGGGCCTGCTGGCATCGCGCGAGCGCGACCGCGCGCTGGTGGACGCAGCAGTCACCGACTGGACCCGCTCAATGGACCGCGCCCGGATCATCGACCTCTGCGAGCGCCACCAGGTGCCCTGCGGGCCGGTCTATTCCATCGACGAGATCTTCGAGGACCCGCAATACCGCGCGCGGGAGAACATCGTGATGGTGGATGATCCCCGCGCCGGCCGCCATGCGGTGCCCAACGTGGTGCCGCGGCTCAACGAGACCCCCGGCGGCATCGACCATCTCGGCCCGGCGCTCGGCGCACACAACGATTTCGTCTGGGGCGACCTCCTGGGGCTTGCCCCGGAGCGCCGCGCCGCCCTCGCAGCGGAAGGAGTGATCTGACGTGCCCGTCCTCGAACTCCTTGTGGGAGGCGTGCTGCTCGGCGGCCTCTATGCGTTGATGGCCTGCGGCCTCAATCTGATCTTCGGCGTCATGCGCGTGGTCAACTTCGCCCATGGCGAGTTCATGGCGGTGGGGGCGCTTGCCACCGTGTCGCTGGTGGGGGGCATGCACCTGCCGTTTGTGGCGGCCCTGGTCATCGTGCCGCTGCTCACCGCCGCCCTGGGCCTGCTGTTCCAGCTGGTGATCCTGCGGCGGCTGGTGGATGGGCCGATGATCATGTCGCTGCTGGCGACCTTCGCCTTCTCCACCATCCTGGTGAACCTCTCCATCCTGATCTGGGGCGGCGGTTATCGCGGCCTGCCGGATGTGCTCGGCGGCTCGGTGCAGATGCTGGGCGTGAATGTCTCCCTGTCCCGCCTGGTCGCATTCGCCGGCGCCATGGCGGTCAGCCTCGGGGTCTGGTGGTTCCTCACGGCCACCCGCTTCGGCCGGGCCATCCGCTCGGTGGCGCAGGCCCCCGAACTTGCCACCATTTCCGGCATCTCCATTGAGCGGATGCGCACCTTCACCTTCGCGCTCGGCTCGGCCATGGCGGGCCTGGCGGGCGTGCTGCTGGCGCCCGCCTTCGCCTCCGACCCGCAGCTGGGCTCGCGCTTCCTGATCAAGGCCTTCGCGGTGATCATCGTCGGCGGCATGGGGTCCTATCCCGGCGCCATGATGGCGGCGATCCTGCTCGGCATCGTCGAGGTGTTCGGCTCCTATGTGGTCGGGCCGGTGATCGGCTCCGCCCTTCTCTTTCTCATCATGCTCGCGGTGCTTCTGGTGCGCCCGCGCGGCCTGCTCGGTGTGGGGATGCGCGTATGAACTCGATCGCTTTCATCGCAACCGCCGCCGTCGCGGTGCTCATCCTGCCCTTCGTCGGCAGCGAATACGCCATATCCTTCGGCGTGCAGCTGCTGATGTTCACGGCGCTCGCCTATTCCTGGAATCTGATCGGCGGCTATGCCGGCTATACCCACTTCGGGCAGGTGGCCTTCTTCGGCTTCGGTGCCTATGTGGGTGCGCTGTGCATGGGAGCCGGCTGGCACTGGCTGCCGGCGGCGGTGGCGGCCGCCCTCGGCGGCCTCGTGCTCGCGCTGCCGCTGGGCTTCGCCATGCTCCGGCTCAAGGGGCCGTTCTTCGCCATCGGCATGTTCGGCATGGCGCGGGTGTTTGAGAATTTCGCGCTCGGCTTCGACGGCATCACCGATGGCGGCACGGGGCTCTATCTCTCGCCGGTTTCCGACATGCGGCAGATCTATGCCGCGTTTGCGGTGCTTGCACTGGGGTTGCTGGTCGCCACCTGGCGCCTCGACAATTCGCGCCTCGGTCTGCAGCTTCTGGCGATCCGCGAGGACGAGACGGCAGCGGAGGCGCTGGGCGTGCGCACCAGCCGGCTGAAGATCGGCGTCTTCGCCGCCTCCGCCATCGCGCCGGCGGCGGCCGGTTCGCTCTATGCCACCTATCTGGCCTTCATCGATCCGGCCACCGCGTTCGCGCCCATGACCGAGCTGACCACCATCTCCATGGTGCTGCTGGGCGGGCTCGGCACGGTGTTCGGCCCGCTGGTGGGTGTGGTCACCATGTCGGTCATCAATGAGCTGCTGTGGTCCCGCTTCCCCGAAATCTACTTGATGCTGGTGGGCTGCGTGATCCTGCTGGCCATCGTCTTCATGCCGCGCGGGCTGGCCGGCATGGCCCGCCGCCGCAGCCTGCTGTTCCCCGTCGGACGCGAGGGGCTGCGCCGCCTCGTCGCCCGCCGCTCTCCCCCCGGAATGCGCACGGAGGCCGCCCTTGGCTGAGATCGCACACAAACTCGTGGTGAACGGGGTGAGCAAGCGCTTCGGCGGCCGCGTCGCCCTGGATGCCGCAAGCCTCGAGGTGGCCGTCGGCTCCATCACCGGCGTCATCGGGCCGAACGGCTCCGGCAAGTCCACCTTGTTCAACATGGTGGCCGGCGCCCTGGCCCCCGATGCCGGCAGCATCCTGTTGGACGGGCGCGACGTGACCCGCGCATCGCCCGCCCGCATCTGCCGCGAAGGGGTGGGCCGCACCTTCCAGATCAGCCGCGTCTTCGCCGAGATGACGGTGCTTGAGAATCTCATCGCCGTGGCTCACGGCCTTGATGATTCCGCGGCCGTGGATCGGGCGCTGGAATTGCTCGAGTTGCTGGAGATCACCCGCCTGCGCGACTGCTGGGGTGCGGAACTCTCCTATGGCCAGCGCAAGCTGGCGGAGATCGCGCGGGCGCTGATGATGTCGCCCACGCTGCTTTTGCTGGACGAACCCTTCGCCGGCATCAACCCGCGCTTGCAGAACCAGATCGTCGACTATCTGGTGCGGTTGCGGGAACGGGGCATGACCCTGTTCTTCATCGACCACGAAATGCGCATCGTGCTCGATATTTGCGATCAGGTGTACGTGCTGGCGGAAGGCCGGGTGATCGCGCACGGCCGGCCGGCGGAGGTCCGCGAGGACCCCGCCGTGCTGGCTGCCTATTTCTGAGAGGCCGCCATGCTCGCGCTCCCCTCCCGGACCGAGATCGTCGAAGTGTCGCCCCGCGATGGCCTGCAAAGCCATTCGCGCGCGGTGGACACGCGCACCAAGATCGCGCTGGTGGATGCGCTCACGGATGCCGGATTCCCGGTGATCGAGGTCACGGCATTCTCCCATCCGCGCGCCATTCCCAATCTTGCGGATGCGGAGGCGGTGATGGCCGGCATCACCCGCCGGCCGGGCACCATCTACCGTGCGCTCGCCCCTAACCTGCGCGGGGCGGAGCGGGCGGTGGCGGCACAGGCGGATGAGGTGCTCGGCCTTGCCACCCTCAGCGGCACCTACACCGCCAAGAACCAGAACATGACGGTGGAACAGGCGCTGGATCAGGCGATCTGCGCCTTCGCGCTGACGCAGGAGGCCGGGCGGCGCTTCGTCATGGCGCTGGGCATGTCGTTCTGGTGCCCCTACGAGGGCACGATCCCGGAGGCGGATGTGCTGCGCGCCGTCGAGCGCCTGCACGATGCCGGCGTGCGGCGCATCTATCTGGCGGGCTCCGTCGGCATGGAAGACCCGCGTCATGTCTCGCGCCTGTTCGCGCGCCTCGTCGGCGCTTTCCCGGACTGCGCCTTCGGCTATCACGTCCACGACCGCGCCGGATTTGCGCCCGCCAACATCCTCGCCGCCCTGGATGGCGGCGCGCGCTGGCTGGAGGGCGCGGTCTGCGGGCTGGGCGGCGGCATGGCCATGCCGGGCGGCGAGCGGCCACCGGGCAATTATCCCACCGAGGATCTGGTGCATCTGCTGGAGGCTTCCGGCATCGGGACCGGCCTCGACCTGTCGCGGGTCATCGCCGTCGCCGAGCGGGCCGCCCACCTGCTCGGCCTCCAGCCGAACAGCCATGTCACGCAATGGGGGACGCGCGCATCCCAGCTTGAGGCCGCGCGCCCCCGCATTCCCGCCTTCACCCATAGCGGAGACGCGCTTCAATGAGTTCTCTCGCAATGCATCCCATAGCGGCGCCGATCCCAGCCCCGGTCCAGCCCATTCTGCTGGATATTCAAGGGCTCACCACCGGCTATGGCGACGTCGAGGTGGTGCGGGATGCGGACCTTTCGTTTCGGCAGGGCGTCATGACCGCCATCATCGGCTCCAACGGCGCCGGCAAGTCCACCGTCATCAAGGCGGCGGCCGGCCTCCTGCCCGCATGGTCGGGCCGGATCCTCGTCCGGGGCACCGACATCACGCGCGAGGCCGGTTACCGGCGGCTCTCCCGTGGCATCGCCTATGTGCCGCAAGGGCGCATCGTGCTGCCGGAAATGACGGTGCGCGAAAATCTGGAGCTGGGCGGCTACACGCTCGGCTCGGATCGTCGCCGTCTGCGCGAGGCGATTGACCGCCTCTGCGGCCTGTTTCCCATTCTCGGCGAGCGCATGAGCCAGTTGGCCGGCAACATGAGCGGCGGTGAGCAGCAAATGCTCGCCATCGCTCGGGCACTGGTGACGGCGCCGGACGTGATCATCCTGGATGAGCCTTCGCTCGGCCTGTCGCCGAAGTTCGTGGCGGTGGTGTTCGAGAAGCTCACCGAGCTGACGCAGAGCGGCCTGACCATCATCGTGGTGGAGCAGAAGGCCTCCATGGTGCTCACGGTGGCCGACTACGGCTATGTGATGCACACGGGCCGTGTCGCCTTCAAGGGACCGGCCGGCGAACTTTTGGCCGATGACCGGGTCAAGCGCGTGTTCCTGGGCGAGGCGCCCGAGGCCCTCCATGCCTGAGGCCGCTCCCATGCCCGCACCCGCCGCATCTCCGGCCGAGATCGTGGAAGAGGCCGTGGCCTCCCGTCGCTCGGTCCGCGGCTTCCTGTCCGATCCCGTGGACCTGTCCCTCCTGGAGCGCATTCTCGGCGTGGCGCGCCGGGCGCCCAGCGGCAGCAACATCCAACCTTGGCAGGTGCATGTGCTGACCGGAGAAGCACTGCGGGCGCTGGGAGAGGAACTGACCTCGGTCTTCCTGGCCGGCGAGCCGGAGGCGCCGGACTATGCCTATTACCCCACCCACTGGCGCTCGCCTTATATCGAGCGGCGGCGACAGACCGGCTGGTCGCTCTATGCCCTCACCGGCGTGGAGCGCGGCGACCGCGAGGCCGGACTGCGCCAGCGGGCGAAGAATTACAGCTTCTTCGGCGCCCCCGCGGGCCTGGTGTTCGCCATCGACCGCGACCTCAATCCCGGCAGCTGGGTGGACAACGGCATGTTCATGCAGAACGTGATGGTGCTGGCGCGCGGCCATGGGCTGCACACCTGCCCGCTCGCTGCCATCGGCAATTATCCGCAGATCGTGCGCCGGCGCTTGGGCATTCCCGACAGCCAGATGGTGATCGCCGGCATGGCCATCGGCCACGAGGATGCCGGCGAGCCCGCCAACCGCCTGCGCACCACGCGTGAAGAGCTTTCGGCCTTTTGCACCTTCCATACGGACTAACGGATGCGCGCCGCCGGCTGTCCGGCGGCGCCCAACATGAGGAGACAGGCCATGTCTGTGGCAACGCTTGAGAAGACCCGGATTCCCACGCCGTTTGGCCGCTACTTCGAGGAGTTCGAAGTGGGCACCATCTACGACCACCGGCCAGGCCGGACCATCACCGAGAGCGACAACATCAATTTCTCGCTGATGACCATGAACTTCCACCCCATGCATTGTGACCGGGCGTTCGCGGAGAAGAGCGAATTCGGCAAGCCGCTGGTCAACAGCGGCCTGAGCCTCGCCATCGTGCTCGGCATGAGCGTCAACGACGTCAGCGGCAAGGCCATCGCCAATCTGGGCTGGAAGGAGATCAACCTCACCAGCCCGGTGTTCCCCGGTGACACGCTCTATGCGGAAAGCGAGGTGCTGGAGATGCGCGAGTCCAAGTCGCGCCCGACGCAGGGCATCGTCACCGTGCAGACCCGCGCCTTCAAGCAGGATGGCACACCGGTGATGAACTTCGTGCGCAGCGCGCTGATCCCCAAGCGCGGCCACGGTGTGGGCGATGCCGTCTGAGACGGCGCGCCGGTCCTGATTCCACGAACAATAAAGGTTTTTCCCATGAACGCCCACGCATCCCTGCCCAATGAGGACGAGGCCCTCATCCTCGCCAGCGTCGACCGCTTTCTGGAAGCCGAAGTGCGCCCGGTGGCGCATGATCTGGAGGCGAAGGATGAATATCCGGCCAAGATCGTCGAGAAGATGAAGGATCTCGGCCTGTTCGGCTGCACCATCAGCCCGGAATACGGCGGCCTGGGTCTCTCCACGATGACCTATGTGAAGATCATCGAGCGTATCTCGACGGTCTGGATGTCGGTCTCGGGCATCATCAACTCGCATCTCATCATGGCGAGCGCAGTGCAGCGCTGCGGCACCGAGGAGCAGAAGCGGCACTATCTCCCGCTGTTCGCCACCGGCGAATTGCGGGGCGGCATCGGTCTCACCGAGCCCGACTGCGGCACGGATCTGCAAGCCATCCGCACCGTCGCCAAGCGCGAGGGCGACCATTATGTGGTCAACGGGGCCAAGACCTGGATCACCAATTCCATGTACGGCAACACCATCGCTTTGCTGGTGAAGACCGATCCCGGCGCCTCGCCCCGCCACAAGGGCATGAGCCTGCTGATCGCGGAAAAGGGCCCGGGCTTCAAGGTGGCGCGCAAGCTGGAGAAGTTGGGCTATCGCGGCATCGACACCTGCGAACTGGTGTTCGAGGACTATCGCGTGCCGGTGGACCGGCTGATCGGCGGCGTCGAGGGAAAAGGACTTCAGCAGGTGCTGGGCGGGCTGGAGCTGGGGCGCATCAATGTGGCGGCGCGCGGCGTCGGTCTGGCGCAGGCGGCGCTGGACGAGTCGGTGGCCTATGCGCAGGTGCGCAAGACCTTCGGCAAGCCCATCTGCGAACATCAGGCGATCCAGCTCAAGCTGGGCGAGATGGCGACCCGCACCGAGGCCGCGCGCCTGCTGACCGAGAAGGCGGCGGAGAAATTCGACCGCGGCGAACGCTGTGACATGGAAGCCGGCATGGCGAAGTATTTCGCCACCGAGGCGGGCATGGAAAACAGCCAGGAGGCTCTGCGCATTCACGGCGGCTACGGCTATTCGCGCGAATACAATGTGGAGCGGCTCTATCGCGACGCGCCGTTGCTCGTCATCGGCGAAGGCACCAACGAGATGCAGCGCATCATCATCGCCAAGCAGCTCATTGCCCGCAACCCCGTGTGAGGAGGCACACCGCATGACCAGCAGCGAACGCAGCTTCCTCTTCGTGCCCGCCGACCGGCCCGAACGCTTCCTCAAGGCGCTGGCCACCGGCGCCGATCGGGTGGTGATCGACCTCGAGGACGCCGTGCAGCCGGACAACAAGGCCGGGGCCCGCGCGGGCCTGGCCCAATGGCTGGATGGGCCGGAGGCCCGGCCCATCATGGTGCGGGTCAATGCCGCCGATACCCCGTGGCATCAAGACGACCTGAAGGCGCTGGCCCGCAAGCCCAAGGTCACGGGTCTCATGTTGCCCAAAGCCGACACCGCTGAAGCCATTGCCGGCGTGCGCGTCCATCTTCCACCGGAACGCCCGCTGGTGGCGCTGATCGAGACCATCCGCGCCTATCTGGACCTGCGCCGGCTGGTGTTTACGCCGGGCCTCTCCCGGCTCGCCTTCGGCTCGGTGGATTTCTGCGCCGAGACCGGCATTGGCGGACTGGGCAGCGAGCTGGACGCCATCCGCACCGAACTGGTGGTGGTGTCCCGCGCCGCCGGCTTGCCGCCGCCGGTGGAGGGCGTCACGCTCGCCGTGCAGGACCAGGCGGCGCTGGCGGCGGATATCGCCCATGCCAGACGTTTCGGCTTCGGCGCCAAGCTGTGCATCCACCCGCTGCAGGTGGCGCCGGTCAACGCCGGCTTCTCGCCCAGCGATCAGGAGGTCGACTGGGCGCAGCGGGTGGTGGCCGCCGGCAGTGGCGCCCATGGCGCGGTCACGGTGGACGGCAAACTGGTGGACCGCCCCATCATCGCGCAGGCTGCCGCCATCCTCGCCCGCCGCCCTGCGGCCGGCGGCATGGCGGCGGGCTGAGGCGGGCGCATGGGGCTCCATATGCACAGCGCGCGTCCGGCGGATGCGGATACGCTGGATTTCTCCACCCTGCTGCGTCCGGGTGACCGTGTGGTGTGCGGGCAGGGGGCGGCCGAGCCGCTGACCCTGACCCGCCGCCTCGCCGCGCAGGCGCCCGCGCTGGGTCCGCTGGATGTGTTCGTCGGCCCGCTGCTGGCCGACAGCTTCACGCCGGACACCGTGCGGGGAACGCAACTGCGCTTTTCCAGCTACGGTGCCATGGGCGCCGCCGGTCGGCTGTGGAGTGCGGGTCTGCTGGACGTGCTGCCCACCCATTACAGTGCGCTGGACGCCGCCGCCCGCTCCGGCGCGTGGCGGGCGGACGTGGTGCTGCTCCAACTGGCGCCGCCGCGCAGCGATGGCCGCTTCAGCCTCAGCCTTGCCAATGACTATACCGCCCAGGCCGCCCGCCATGCCCGCCTCGTCATCGCCGAGGTCAATCAAGACGCCCCCTGGACCCATGACGCGCCGCTGCCCGAGGGGCTGCAGAACCTCCTGCTGGTGGAGGCCCGGTATCCGCCGGTGGATGTGGCGCCCACCGTCATGGGCGGAACGGAGCAGGCCATCGCCGCCCATGTGGCGGGGCTCGTGCCCGACGGCGCGGTGCTCCAGATCGGCATCGGCTCCATTCCCGACGCGGTGCTGGCGGCACTGACCGGCCATCGCGACTTGGGCATCCATTCCGGCGTCATCGGCGATCGCGTGGTGGAGCTGATCAAGCGCGGGGTGGTCACCAATGGCCGCAAGGGCGTGGATGCGGGCCTCACCATTACCAACGCCATCTTCGGCACGGCGCTGGCGCGCGCGCATGCGGACGACAATGCCGACATCCGCGTGCGACCGGCACGCTATACCCATGGCCGCGACGTGTTGGCGGCGATAGAGAATTTGGTGGCCATCAATTCCGCGCTGGAGGTGGACCTGTCCGGGCAGGTGAATACGGAGACGGCCGGGGGCGCCTATGTGGGCGGCACCGGCGGCCTGCTGGATTTCGCCCGCGCGGCGCAGGTCTCGAACGGTGGGCGCAGCATCATCGCGCTGCCCGCCACCGCCCGCAGAGGCACGCTGAGCCGCATCGTGCCCCGCCTGTCGAATGTCACCCTGCCCAAGAGCGATGCCGACGTGGTGGTGACCGAATATGGTGTGGCCGACTTGCGCGGTGCGACCTTCCGCGAGCGCGCCCGCCGCCTGATCGCCATCGCCGCCCCCGCGTTTCGTGAGACCCTGGCCATGGAGGCGGCGAAAAGCCCGCAGTGCTGATCTGTCGGTTGGCGCCCAAAGGATGCCGTCGCCGTCTGTTCCGGACCGGATCCGGAGGCGCCACCCTGTGCGAAAATCCCGGCGCGAAGATCTCGCCTCGCCCGCCCGGCGCACCGGCCGGCACGATCAGCGGCGTAGACCTCCCATCCCTCAGGGGGAGTTCGGGCGATGCATCGCGCAGGTGGCCCCTGCGGCGTGGGCATCATGCGGAGATCGATGCCATCTGGACCTTGACCATGGTGGTGCCCGTCGCCGCCAGCGAAAGGCATTGCCAGTTATCGTTTTTCGTGAAAATCCTGGTCTAGATCTCTTTATCACGGCCCGGCATCGAAATTCATGACACCTGCCCAGGAAGCGGCATTTTCAGGACCGGTGCGCGTCTTTCATGACCGCTGGCTGCCGGAGGCCGCCGTTCCGGTGGGCTATGCCGCCCTGATCGCGGCATACGAGCTGGCCGTGCCGGTGCCGCTCACGCTGTCCGCCATCGGGCCACGGCACAAGGTCTATGCGGCGGACGGCTGGCGGCTCTATACGCCCCGCCATGCCCCCGAGGCCACCCTGGCCGGGCATCTCACCTTCGCGCTCCGCTACGAGGGGCTGGACCTTGCCGTGCTCAAGGCGCTGTTCAAGGCCACCGGTCCCGATCCCATCGCCGCCATGGTGCGCGCCGCACCCACCGGGTCCTATGCACGGCGGATCTGGTTTCTCTACGAATGGTTGCTGGATCAGCGCCTCGCCCTGCCTGATGCCGCCAAGGGCAGCTATGCCCTGGTGGTGGATCCGGAGCGGCAATGGGCAGCGGGCAGCGTGACCTCGCCCCGCCATCGGGTGAAGAACAACCTGCCGGGCACCCCGGCCTTCTGCCCTTTGGTGTTCCGCACCCCGGCCCTGGAGGCGCACGTCGCGCGCCGGCTCGCGGACGAAGCCCGCCGCCTGGCGGCCGAGGTGCCGGCGGATCTGCTGGCCCGCACCGCCGCCTTCCTGCTGCTCAAGGATTCCCGCTCCAGCTTCGCCATCGAGGGGGAGGATCCGCCGCAGGAGCGCATCCAGCGCTGGGGGCAGGTGATCGGCGAAGCGGGCCGGCGCCCCATCGACCGGGCGGAGCTGGAGCGCCTGCAGCGCATCGTCATCGGCGATGCCCGCTTCGTCCATCTCGGCCTGCGCACCGAGGGCGGCTTCATCGGCGAGCATGATCGCATAACCGGCGCGCCGCTTCCCGATCACATCAGCGCCCGGCCGGAGGATCTGGCGGGCCTGATCGACGGCCTGACGGCGTTCGACCGTGGCGCGGCGCAGGCGCTGGATCCGGTTCTGGCTGCCGCCATTCTCGCCTTCGGCTTCGTCTATATCCACCCGTTCGAGGACGGCAACGGCCGGCTGCACCGCTATCTGATCCACCATGTGCTGGCCGAGCGCGGCTTCAATCCGCCGGGACTGGTGTTCCCCGTCTCCGCCGTCATCCTGGAGCGGATCGGCCTCTATCGCACCGTGCTGGAAACCTATTCGCGCCGTCTGCTGCCGCTGATCGACTGGCGCCCCACCGGCCGCGGCAATGTGGAGGTGCCCCATGAGACAGCGGATTTCTATCGCTATTTCGATGCCACGCCCCACGCCGAGTTTCTGTTCGATTGCGTCGCCCGCACCATCGATGTGGATCTGCCGGCGGAGACCGCGTTTCTGAGGACCTATGACCTGTTCAAGGCCCAGGTGCAGGCCCTGGTGGACATGCCCGACCGGCTGCTGGATCTGCTGTTCCGCTTCCTGCGGCAGAACGAGGGCCGCCTGTCCCAGCGCGCCCGCGAGAAGGAATTCGCCGCCCTGACCGCTGACGAGGCGGGCCGCATCGAGGCGATCTATGCGAGGGTGTCTCCGGCCCCCACGGCCGCTCCCTCATCAAGGCCGCCTTCGGCCGCGTGAGCGGGCCGCCACCCTTCTTCCACCAGAGAAAGATCTCCGCATGATCCAGCGCATCGAAACCAGCGGCCGCTTCGCCAAGGCGGTCGTCGCCAACGGCATGGTCTATCTGTCCGGCATGATGGCGCGTGACAAGTCCGCCGACATCACCGCCCAGACCCAGGACATTTTCGCCCAGATCGACGGGCATCTGGCCGCTTGCGGCGTCGACAAGAGCCATCTGGTGCTTGCCAATATCTGGCTCACCGACATTGCCGATTTCGATGCCATGAACGCGGTCTGGGATGCCTGGGTGGATCCCGACAACAAGCCGGTGCGCGCCACCGTGGAAAGCCGGCTGGCCGGCGTGGGCGGCAAGGTCGAGATCATGGTCCAGGCCGTCCTCGCCAAGTGAGGCGCCGGCGGGCACGGCCCGCTGTTGCGACCGGCGGGGGCCGGCAACCCGGCTCCCGCATCCTTCCACCCGCCGTCAGCTCATGTTGAGGTCGACATTCTTGAGCGGGAGATGGCGCACCCGCTTGCCGGTGGCGGCGAACACCGCGTTCAGCACGGCGGGGGCCGCCACCGCGATGGTGGGCTCGCCGACACCGCCCCAGAAGCCGCCGCTGGGCACCAGGATGACCTCGACCACCGGCATCTCGTCGAGCCGCATCACATTGTAGCTGTCGAAATTCTCCTGCTCGATGCGCCCATCCTTCACGGTGCATTCGCCATAGAGCATGGCGGACAGGCCGTAGACGAACGAGCCGGCGACCTGCGCCTCCACCTGCTGCGGATTGACCACATGGCCGGGGTCGGTGGCGGCCACGATGCGGTGGATCTTCAGCTTGCCCTTGTCCACCGAGACTTCAGCCGCCGCCGCCACATAGCTGCCGAACCCCATGACCTGGGCGAGCCCGCGATGCACGCCGGCCGGCGGCGGGGTGTCCCAGCCGATGCCCTTGGCCGCCGCCTCCAGCACCGCCAGATGCTTGGGGTGCTTCGCCATCAAGGTGCGGCGGAAGGCGAGCGGATCCTGGCCGGCCGCCGCCGCCAGTTCATCGATGAAGCTCTCAAGATAGACCGCATTCTGATTGAGGTTCACTCCGCGCCAGGCGCCCGGCCGGATGTGCGGATTGCGCATGGCATGGTCGATGAGCAGGTTGGGAATGGTATAGCCGATGGCCATCTCGGCGCCGGTGGGCAAAAGACCCTGGAAGACGAAGGGATCGCCATTGGCGGTGACCGCCGCGGGATTGGTGAAGCTGGCGATCGACTGGCCGGCGATGCGCATGTGCAGGGCTTCCACATGGCCCTGCGCATCCAGAACACCGCGCAGCCGGCACTGGGTGACCGGATGGAAACGGCCCTGGACCATGTCCTCCTCGCGGGTCCACATCATCTTCACCGGCGTGCCGGGTACCTGCTTGGCAATCAGTGTCGCCATGCGCAGATAATCCGTCTGCAGGCGCCGGCCGAAGCTGCCGCCGATGCGCATGACATGGATCTCGCACGCCTCCGGCGCGAGGCCGGCGGCGGTCGCCACCGCGGCGAGCGCCGCTTCGGGCACCTGGGTCGGGGCCCACGCTTCGCAGCGCTCCGGCGTCCAGCGCACGGTTGCAGCGAGCACCTCCATCGGGGCGTGGTTCTGATAGGGAAAGCTGTAGTCCGCCTCGATCACACGGGAGGCTTTATCCCCTGTCGCCTTGGCCAGCACCGCTTTGGCATCGCCGGCGCGATTGCCCACATAAGGGGTGTCGGCGGAAAGTCCCTCGCGCAGCAATGCGGCGATGGTGTCGCTGGAGACCCGGGCGTTGGCGCCCGCCTCCCACACGATCGGCAAGGCATCCAGCGCCACCTTGGCGCGCCAGAAGGTGTCCGCCACCACGGCCACGGTCTCGCCATCCACCTTCAGGACCTGCCTGACGCCGCGCATCTTCGACACCGCGGCCGCGTCGAAGCTCTTCAACTTGCCGCCATGAACCGGACAGGCCTTCGGCACCGCGACCAGCATGCCGGGCATCGTAAAGTCCACCCCATAGACCAAAGAGCCATCCAGCTTGTCGGCGGTGTCGAGGCGCTTCAGCGGCTGGCCGGCGATGGTCCAGTCCTTCGGATCCTTCAGCGGCACCGTCGCGGGCGGGGAGAGGGCGTTGGCCGCGCCGGCCACGGCGCCATAGGTGGTGGTGCGGCCGCTCTGGGCGTGGGTGATGACCCCCTTGGCCACCGTGCACTGCGCGGCGGGAACACCCCAGCCCTGGGCAGCCGCTTCGATCAGCATGGCACGGGCGGTGGCGCCGCCCTTGCGGACATAGTCCTGCGAGCCGCGGATGGCGCGCGAGCCGCCGGTGGACTGGGTGTTCCACACATTGCCGCGGCGCTTGTTCTCGCCGGGCGTTACCAGCTCGAACCGCACCTTGTCCCAGTCGCAGTCCAGTTCTTCGGCGACCAATTGGGCCAGCCCGGTGAGCGAGCCCTGGCCCATCTCGATGCGGGCGATGCGGATGATCACCGTCTCATCGGGCTGGATCACCACCCAGGCGCCCACTTCCGTGGCAGCGCCCGGCGCCGCCGCATGGGCCGGTACTGGTATGGAAAAGCCGAAGCTGAAGGCACCGGCGGCCACGCCGGCCCCGGCAAGGAAGCCCCGGCGGGAGAGGGGCCTGCGGCCCAGCGGCTGATCGCTTTTTGTCTGGATCGTCATGGCAGCCTCCCTCACCCCTTGTTGGCGGTCATGCGCGCGGCGGCCAGCTTCACGCCGGCCAACACCCGCGGATAGGTCCCGCAGCGACAGATATTGGTGATCTCGGCCCGGATCTCGGCATCGCTCGGGCTGGAGTTCTGCGCCAGCAGCGCGGCGGTCGCCATCATCATGCCCACCTGGCAATAGCCGCATTGCGCCACGTCCAGCTCGGCCCAGGCCTGCTGCACCGGATGCGGCCGCTCGGCGCCCAGCCCCTCGATGGTGAGGATCTTCTGGTTCTCGCTCACCGCACTGACCGGCAGGGCGCAGGAGCGCGTCGCCACGCCATCCAGGTGCACGGTGCAGGCGCCGCACTGGCCGACGCCGCAGCCATATTTAGTGCCGGTGAGTCCGGCCTGCTCGCGAATGGCCCAGAGCAGCGGGGTGTCGTCCTCCACGTCCAGCGCGAGGATCTTGCCATTGATGTTCAGTTTCGCCATCTCGCGCTCCCGGCTTGGGGGTGAAGTGGTGCGGCGTGGTCGCGGTCGTCCGGTCATGGTGGGCGGCAGTGCGGGCGCCAAGGGCGCGCGCCACAGCGAGACGCCGGGCTGGTACACTCTGGGGCTGACGTTACCGCAAGTGCGCCCGGACCATGACTTCACAAGCCCGGCATAAGACGAGGCTCAGCCCGTGCTGGCGACGCGCAGTATTTTGGACGTGCTGGCGATCTGGGCGATGGCCCGCCCCAGAGCGTGCTCGAAATGGATGGCGAACTGCGACTGCGCCTGATCGCGCCGATGAACCAGCACGGGCCGGATGGCCAGTTCTGGCACGAAGCGCACCGTCACTAACTCGCGATAGGCGCCGGCCAGCACCGTGAAGGGATCGATGAGCGCAACGCCAAGGCCCTGCTCCACCATGGCGCAGGCGACGGTGGATTGGTTCACCGTGCTGGCGATCTGAAAGCGGGGATAGGATTCGTAGAAGGCGCTGCGCACCGCCCGTCCGAGCGTGGTGCTCTCGGAAAAGGTGATGACCGATTCCGCCTCCAGATCCTTGACGCCCACCTCCGGCGCCCCGGCCAGACGATGCCCCTGCGGGAGCACGCAGACCATGTCTGCCTCGCACAGCACGGTCACTTTCAGGCCGGGATCGCGCACCGCCACATCGGCGATGGCGAGATCGACCTCGTTGCGCGTGACCTGCTCGATCACGTCCTTGGTGGCATAGGCCATGACGTCCACCGAGAGGTTCGGCCAGTCCTTGCGCAGCAGGGCGACCGCCAGGGGCACGATGGAGCTGGCAATGGACGAACTGGTGGCCAGCCGGATGCGGCCTGAGCGGCCGTCGCGGATCTGGTCGGCGAGATCGCGCAGCGTATCCACGAAACCGGCGAGGCGCTTGACCTCCGGCATGAGGATCTGCGCTTCCGGCGTGGGCTGGAGGCGGCCGCCCACACGGCGGAACAGAGGAATGCCCAGTTCCTGTTCCGCCAGATGCACCGTCTTGGTGATCGAGGGTTGCGACACCCGCAGGCGGCGGGCAGCGGCGCTGACGGAGCCGAGATCCATCACCAAATCGACGATCAGCAGGTGACGGATGTTCATGGCGTGCGCGTGCTTGGCCCCGCCACGCGGAGGAGAGGGCGGAGGCCGGTCTCCGGGGCCGTCAGAGGGTATCGCCGACATCGGTGGGTGTCGAGCGGGCACGCGACGGCTCACAGGCGCAGGAAGGTCGCTGCGTTCTGGTATTTCCACTTGTGCCGCACCTCGGGCGGGATGGGCAGCGCGTCGAGTTCGGCCACCGTGCGCGCCACCGGCAGCATGGGAAAGCCGGTGCCGAAGATGATCTGGTCTTTCAGCACCTTGGCGCCATAGACCAAAAGCGCCTCATAGCCCGCATGGGGCCGGGTGAGCAGGCTGGGGCGCACCGAGACGATGCCGATATGCAGATTGCGATGGCGCCAGGCGAGGGCGATCAGCTCCTGCACCCACGGCCAGCCCGGCGGCGAGGCGCAGATGCGCAGGTCCGGGAAGGTGGTGGCCACCTCGTCCAGATAGGCCGGGCGCCCGAATTCCATGAGGCTCGCGGTCGAGAAGTTGATGCCGCAATGGATATTGACCGGCACGTCGAGGGCCAGGCACGTCTCATAGAGCGGAAACAGCAGCGGATCGTTGGGCTTCAGCCGGTGCTCGAAGCACTGCAGATTGAGCCCGCGCAGCCCCAGCTCCGATATGGCACGCCGCAATTCCTCCACCGCCGCCGCGCCCTTGTGCGGGTCCACCCCGGCGAAGCCGATGAACCGTCCGCCGTGGGCGGCGCACAGATGCGCCACGTCGTCATTGCTGATCTTGAAGCCGAAGGTGGTCTCCAGATCGCGGGCCTTGAGCACGATGTGGCGGGCATCCACCGCATCATAGGAGGCGAGGTAATCGGCAAAGGCGTCCGGCCCGATCTCCGCGGCGCTGGCGGTTTCGCTGGCGTTATAGACCCTTCGGTAATTGGCCAGATGCGGCGCCGATTTCTGAAATTCGGGCAGAGGCGGCCGGCTGGAGAAGTCGATGAGCATTCCGGTCTCGCTCAGGATCAGGAGGGGGGCAGCAGTTGGGCGGCATCCGTGGGCCAGCCCACCCACACGGGGGCGCCGAA
The DNA here is from genome assembly GCF_943371865.1 of Azorhizobium sp. AG788. Taxonomy (GTDB): domain Bacteria; phylum Pseudomonadota; class Alphaproteobacteria; order Rhizobiales; family Xanthobacteraceae; genus Azorhizobium. Next base: position 78,372 of record NZ_CALRWL010000015.1, read on the forward strand.
CTGCGGGCGCGTGCGTCCGCGGTGATTGAGTTCCTGCACCAGGAAGGTGTCGCCAGTGTCCAGCCGCACCACATGCTTGATGCAGCTGCCCACCACCATGGAGGCTTCCAGTGTGCCCTTCAGCGCATGGGCCGCATCGGGCGCCGCGGCGAGGGTGGCGCTTTCCGGGCGCACGTGCAGCGTCGCGCCGCAGCCCGGCGGCGTGGCGAAGGCCGGCCGCGGGGCCTGCCGCTGGGAGCCATCCCCCAAGGCGATGGTGAGCTGCCCGGCGGCCTCTTCCGCCACCGTGCAGGGCAACTGGTTGGAATGGCCGATGAAGTCGGCCACGTAAGAAGAGGTGGGATTGAAATACAGCTCGTCGGCGGTGCCGATCTGCACGCAACGGCCCTCGCGCATCAGCACGATACGATCGGACATGCTGAGCGCCTCTTCCTGATCGTGGGTGACGCACACCATGGTGATGCCGGAGTCCCGATGCAGACGGCTGATCTCGATCTGCATCTCTTCCCGCAGCTTCTTGTCGAGGGCGCCGAGGGGCTCGTCCATGAGGATGAGCGCCGGGCGATAGACCATGCAGCGGGCGAGCGAGATGCGCTGCTGCTGGCCGCCGGACAGTTCGCGGGGCTTGCGGTCGGCGAACTGCGGCATGCGCACCAGATCCAGCGCCTCCGCCACCCGGCGCCGGATCTCGGCCTTGGGCACGCGGCGCACCTGGAGCGGAAAGGCGATGTTCTCGAACACCGTCATGTGCGGCATCAGGGCGTAGTTCTGGAACACCATACCCAGGTCGCGCTGGCTCGGCGGCAGGTTGGTCACGTCCACATTGTCGATGCGGATGGTCCCCGAGCTGGGGCGGGTCATGCCGGCGATGAGGTTGAGCAGCGTCGTCTTGCCGGAGCCGCTCGGCCCCAGCAGGCTGACGAACTCTCCTTTCGCAACGGTGAGGCTGAACTCGGCGACGGCGTGGAAGGCGCCGTAGCTCTTGGTCAGTCGCTCAATTTCGATCATCGACACCATGGCAACTCCTGAGCAAAGCAAGGCCGCGCCACACTATCGGCGCTTGGCGTCGTGGATGATCTCTCGGGCCGCATTGTGCCCCGGCACGCCGGTGACGCCGCCGCCGGGATGGACGGAGGAGCTGCACAGATAGAGGCCCGGCACCGGGGTGCGATAATCGGCAAAGCCGGGCGCCGGCCGGCGCATGAACATCTGGTCGGCGCTGATTTCCGCATGGTGCACATGCCCGCCGGGCAGGTCGAACACGCGCTCCAGGTCGGCGGGGGTATAAATGTGGCGATGGCGCACCAGATCGCGTAGGCCCGGCGCATAGGTCTCCAGCGTATCGACGACCGCATCGCCGATCGCCTCGCGCGCGGCATCGGTCCAGCCGCCGCGCAGATCGTAGGGCGCATGGCCGGCCATGATGCTCATGAAATGCTGGCCGGGCGGGGCCAGCGTGTCGTCCACGGCGGTGGGCGTCATGGCGATCATGAAGGGCTGACGGGCATAGTCGCCATATTTGGCCGGATCGAAACTCCGTTCGAGATAGTCGATGGTCGGCCCGATGCGCACCTGGGCCGGGTAGGGGAAGCCGGCGGCGCTGGCGTCGAAGGCGGAAAAGCGCGGCAGGTCGTCCAGCGCCAGATGCACCTTGTAGACGGAGCCGCGTGCCCGCAGGCCGGAAATGGCGTGGGTGAAGCCCTCCGGGAGCAGGGCCGGGTCCACGAGGCGGGTGAAAGTGGTGCGGGCGCTGGCATTGGCGGCCACGCGCCGCGCCCTGATCTCCTCCCCCGAGGCCAGAACCACGCCGGCGGCGCGGCCATTCTCGACCAGCAGGCGGCTGACCTCGGCATCGGTGCGCACCTCCATCCCGTGGGCGGCGCCCGAGCGGGCGATGGCGTCGCTGATGGCGCCCATGCCGCCCCGGACGAAGCCCCAGGTTCCGGCCGCGGTTTCGTGATCGCGCACCAGCGGCCGCAGCAGCACATAGCCCGTGCCCGGTGTGCGCAAGCTCGCGCTGCCGCCGCCACCGGTGGCGTAGAAACCCAGCGCAGCGCGGATCTCGTCGCTCTCGAACCACTGGCTGAGCACGTCATAGGCGCTCAGGGTGAGCAGATCGTAGATCTGGTAGAACTGGCCCACGAAGCCGCGCTTCTTCCACAGGAAGCGGGCGGCGGCGAGCAGGTCGCGCGGCTGGGTGGAGACGTTAAACGGCGTGTCCCAGATGATCTCGCGCATGATCGGCGCCAGCTGGCGCATGTGGCGGCGGAACAGCGGATAGGCGGCGGCATCCTTGGCGGAGAATTTGGCGATCTCCGCGCAGGTCTTGGCCTCCTCGTCCCAGAAGGTGAGCGAACGCCCGTCCGGAAACGGCTGGAACAGCGGCGGCGGCTTGAGCACTTCATAGCCGTAGCGGGCCAGCTCCAGATCGAGGATCACCTTGGGCTGCAACAGCGCCATCACATAAGAGGCGGTGGAGACCTTGTAGCCGGGCCACACCTCCTCGGTGACGCAGGCGCCGCCGATCAAGGGGCGGCGCTCCAGCACCAGCACCTTCATGCCGCTGCGGGCCAGATAGGCCCCGCACACCAGGCCATTGTGCCCGGCGCCGATGATGAGCGCGTCATAGGAGGTGTCAGACATGGGTCGCGCTCGTCTGCTGCCAGGAGGAGGTCACCCGGTCATAGGCGCCGGCCCGCAAATCCGCCTGCTCCGCTTTCAGCATGTGCTTGGCAACCTTGAGCGATGGTGTCTTCGGCAGCGCCTTGCGGAATTCGTAGAAGCGCGGAACCTTGAACGGCGCCAGATTGCGCTGGCAGTGGAGGATGATGGTCTCCAGCGTGGCGGCGTCCGGCGCCTGGTCGTCTTCCAGTACCAGATAGGCCTTGATCTCCTCGCCGCGGGTCTCGTCGGGCACGCCCAGGACGGCCGCCTCCATCACCACGCCGGAGGCCTGCAGCACACCTTCCACCTCGCGGGCGGCGATATTCTCGCTGGAGCGGCGGATCATGTCCTTGGTGCGCCCGACGATGGTGAAATAGCCCTCCCCATCCACGCGGAACACATCACCGGTGCGGAACCAGCCATCCAGAAAGGCATCGGCCGTGGCCTCCGGGCGATTGTAATAGCCGCGGAAGATGCCCTTGCCGCGCACCACCAGTTCGCCCTCCTCGCCCGGTTGCACCGGCTGGCCGTCCGCATTCACCACCTTGCATTCGCGGAACGGACCCGGCCGGCCGCAGGAGCCGGAGCCCACCTTGTCGGTGGCCTCGATGGGCATGAACAGGGTCGGTCCCAGTTCGGTCATGCCGAAGGCTTCGCGGGCCACCAGATTGAAGCGCGCCTCCACCGCCGCATGCATGGCCTTGGGCAGGCCGTAGACATTGGCCCGCACGATGGCATTGCGGGCGTCGTCCGGATGCGGCGGCTGCTTGAAGGCGAGGAAGGGCAGCAGGCAGAAATTGATCTCATAGTCCCGCACCCAGGACATGAAGCGCGAGGCGCTCTGCCGTGCGGCTACATAGAGCGTGCCGCGCTGATAGAGCGTCATCAGCAGCAGCCATTGCGGGTCCATGTAGAAGAACGGGGTCGAGGCCAGGATGCGCCCATAGGTGCGCCCGTCGCGGGTGGCGTTGACCTTGCCGGCCACCAGCCAATAGTCCTGCGGCAGCAGGCAGCCCTTGGGATAGCCCGTGGTGCCGGATGTGTATTGAATGTTCAGCAGATCATCATGGCCGATGGGCTCCGCGGGCATGAAGTCTCCCGATGACCCCACGAGGCAGGCCTCCCAGGAGGCATAGCCGGCGCTCTCCTGGCCCACCAGCAGGGCCCGCGCCACCGGCAGCGTGACCGAGCCGTCAGCGCGTCCCGCCTCGAACACCGACTGCACGCTCTCATGCAGCACGATGAATTCGGCCTCACTGTCATTGACCACATAGGCCAGTTCGCGCGCCCGATAGCTGGCATTCACCGGCACCATCACCGCGCCGATGACGCCCAGCGCCAGCCAGGTAAGGGGAAAGGCGGCGATGTTGGGCAGCATCACCGCCACCCGCGTGCCCTTGGTGATGCCGTGCCGGGCCATGCCGTGGGCGAGGGCATGAACACCGGCCTTCATCTCCTGATAGGTGGCGCGCTCGTCGCTCTCGAAGAAATGCCAGGCCAGCTGGTCGGGCACGTCCGCGGCGGCCTGCGCCAGCAGAGCGGCGATGTTGGCCGGCAGGGGCGCGGCCTCGATGGCAGCCAAGCGATCCTGGACGGGGGGGACGGGCGTGGAAAGGACGTGGTCCTTGGACATCAGTGACCTCGGGGAGTCTTGCGCAGGTAGATCAGGGCGATGCTGAACACGAGGGAGAGCACCGTCAGCATGGCGGACACGGCGGCGATGACCGGGGAAATCTCCCACCGCAGGGCGCTGTACATCTTCACCGGCAGGGTGGTGGTGGCGGGGCCGGCGACGAAATAGGAGGCCACCACCTCGTCGAACGAGATGAGGAAGGCGAGCAGCGCTCCGACGATCAGGGATTCGTGGATCTGCGGCAGCACCACCCGGAAGAACACCGTGGCCCGCGTGGCGCCCATGATGATGGCCGCGGTCTCCAGCGCCGGCTCGATCTGGCGCAGGCCCGCACTCACCGACACCACCACGAAGGGGGCGATCAGCACGGTGTGGGAGAGGATGAGGGCCAGGTCGGTGCCGCCGATGCGGAAGGTGTTGAAGTTGAGATAGAAGCCCAGGCCGAGCACCACCACCGGCACGAGAATGGGGCTCATCAGGAACAGGTTCAGGCTGCGGCGGCCGAAGAAGCTGCCTCGCACCAGGGCATAAGCGGCGGGCACCGCCAGCACCATGGTGAGCGCGGTGGAGGCGAGGGCGATCTTCAGGCTCTGCAGCGCCGCGCCCCACCAGGACGGATCGGAGAAGAACTGGGCGAACAGCGCCAGCGAAATCCGCTCCGGCGGAAAGGCGAGCTGCTGCGAACCATTGAGCGACACCGGGATGATGATCAGCGTCGGCATCAGCAGGAACAGAAAGCCGGCCCAGGCCACCGCGCCGCCGGTGGCGCGCCAGAAGCGGGTCGCGCGATCGATGAGGTCATTCATGGGGCGCCCTCACAGAACTTCGGCATTGCCGCCGCGCACGCGGCTCAGCAGCGCGACGATGACGCCGGTGATGGCGAGGAGGATCACGGCGATGGCGGAGGCGGCGGGCCAGTCCAGGGTCTGGCGGGTGTAGAAGTCCACCAGGTTGGCCAGCATCATGTCGGTGCGTCCGCCCAGCAGCGCCGGGGTGATGTAGGAGCCGATGGACAGTGACAGGCACATGAGCACGCCGGACAGCACCCCCGGCAGGCTCAGCGGCAGCGTCACCCGCAGGAAGATGCGCACCGGCCCCGCGCCCATGGTCTGTGCGGCCCGTTGCAAAGCGGGATCCTGAGCCAGGAGGTTGCTCAAGATCGGCAACACCATGAAGGGCAGCAGGAAATTCAGCATGCCCAGCAAGACGCCGGTGCGGTTGAACAGCAGCTGGATCGGCTCGGTATTGCCGAACACAAAGGCGATGGCGCGGTTCACGAGGCCCGCATCGCCGAGCACGATGGTAAAGGCGAAGCTTTTCACCAGGATGCTGGTCCAGAACGGCAGCATCACGAATATCATCATCACCGCACGGCTGCGCGGGGGCAGCCGGGCCAGATGCATGGCGATGGCGTAGCCGATGACCAGGGTGACGGCGGTCGCCTCAAGCCCGATCTCCAGCGTCGTCCCCAGCACCTTCCGGAACAAGGTGCTGGTGAGCAGTTCGCCATAGGTGGAGAGGTCGAGCTGCGCGCCATGCAGGCTGGTCCAGATGATGGACAGCGCCGGCAGCAGGAAGAACAGCAGCATCACCAGCAGGAGCGGCGCCAGCAGCACCGCCGCATAGCGGGTCTCGAGGGCATGGTTCATCGCAAATGACCTCGATGGCGATGGGCGCCAGGACGCGGGATCACGCGCCCTGGCGCGAGCGAAGCGGACCGGACAGACAGGAGCGGGGCGATACAGCCCCATTCCGCAGGATGCCGGGCACGGGGCCGGTTGTCAGCGGCGCCTGCTCGCGCCCGCTGGCCCCGTCTTGCGCGGGCTCAGATCAGCAGCCACTCGGTAAAGCGCTTCTGCAGCTTGGCGTAATTGTCGAACCACCACTCATCGTTCACCACCGCATTGGCGGGGTTCTGCAGGTCCGGCATGTATTGACGGGCGGCGGGGCTGGCGGCGGCCAGGCCGGCCTTCGAATTGGGGCTGAAGAACAGGGCCTCGGCAAATGCCGTCTGCCGGTCGGGGCGCAGGCAGAAGGCCAGGTAGCGCATGGCGGCCTCGCGATTGGTCGTGCCCTTGGCCACCGCCAGATATTCCAGCGAGTTCAGCGTCTGCTTGGTGGAGATGGCGATGGAGGCGCCGGCGATCTCCGCCGGACGCACCCGGCTGATGTAGCTGTAGGAGAAGTCGATCTCATTGGCCGTGACCAAGGTGACGGTCTGCGGCGTGGTCTCGATCCACTTCTTGATATGCGGCTTGATCTTGTCGAGAGCGGCAAAGCCCCGCTCCACATCCAGGGGATAGAGCTTCGCGGGCTCCACGCCGCTGGCGATCAGCGCCATCTCCAGGGTCTCGCTGATGCGCGGGCGCAGGCCCCGCCGGCCGGGAAAGGCCTTCACATCCCAGAACGCCTTGAAGTCGGCGGGGGCCTTCTCGGCCGGGGTGCGCTTGGGGTCGAAGGCGAGGCCGCCTGCGAACATATAGGTGCCCACATAGGTGGGGCCGCCGGGCACGAACAGATCCGAGCGATCGACGATCTTGGCGTCCACCGGCTCCCATAGATTGTCCTTGGCACCGGCGGTGATCTGCGGGCCGACGCTGTCGAACACGTCCCAGTCCAGCCGGCCGCTCTCCACCTGGGCCTTCATGCGGGCGAGATCCGCATTGTCCACCAGCCGCACGGGAATGCCGGTCTCGGCGGTGAAGGGCTTGGCGAACACGCGCTCAACGCCGGCGTGGTAGTCGCCACCCCAGCAGGTGACGGTGATGGTACTGTCGGCGCGGGCGCGGCCGGTAATCACCAGTGGCGCCGCCAGTGCCGCCGAGGCGCCGATGAGTACCGAACGGCGGGAAATGCCGCTGGAACCCGGTCCCTGCGTTGTATGTGCTTTGCTCATTGCCATTCCCCTCACCAACCGGACAACCGGATCAGGTCGCGAACCAGACTGCCTTCAGGTCCATGTATTTCTCGATGGCATGCAGGGACTTGTCGCGTCCGAAGCCGGACTGCTTGAAGCCGCCGAACGGCACGGACATGGTGCCCTTGTCGAAGCAGTTCACCCACACCACGCCGGCCCGGATGGCCCGCGCCGCGCGATGAGCCTTCTTCACATCCCGGGTCCAGATGGAGGCGGCGAGGCCATAGATGGTGTCGTTGGCGACGCTTACGGCCTCTTCGAAACTCTTCACCGCAATGGTGGCCAGCACCGGGCCGAACACCTCTTCCTGGGCGATGGCCATGGCATTGTCCACGGCATCGAAGATGGTGGGCTCGACATAGTAGCCGCCGGTTTCGGTGAGCGCGCGGTTGCCGCCGGCGATGATCCGCGCCCCGGCGGCCGTGCCGCCTTCGATATAACCCATCACGCGGGCCATCTGCGGGGCGCTGACCAGGGGGCCGAGCTTGGTGTCCGGGTTGAGCGGATCGCCGGGGCGCAGAGCCTTGGCGATGGCGGCCACGCGCTCCAGGAACTCCTCGCGGATGCTGTCTTCTACGATCAGCCGGGAGCCCGCATTGCAGACCTGGCCGGCATTGGTGAAGATGCCCCCCGCCACCGCGCGGGCGGCGGCATCAAGATCGTCGCAGTCGGCGAGCACGATCTGGGGCGACTTGCCCCCCAGTTCCAGGCTGACGCGCTTGGCATTGGAGCGGCCGGCATAGGTCAGGAACAGCTTGCCCACCTCGGTGGAGCCGGTGAAGGTCACGCAGTCCACATCCATGTGCAGGCCGAGCGCCTGGCCGGCGGTCTCGCCATAGCCGGGTACCACATTGAGCACGCCCGGCGGCACGCCGGCTTCCGTGGCCAATTGCGCCATGCGCAGGGCGGTGAAGGGAGACTGTTCCGCCGGCTTCACGATCACCGAATTGCCCGCAGCGAGGGCCGGGCCCACCTTCCAGGCGGTCATGGACAGGGGATAGTTCCACGGCACAACGGCACCGACCACGCCCAGCGGCTCGCGCATCACCAGGGTGGTCATGTCCGGCGCTGAGGGGGCCACCTCACCATAGATCTTGTCGATGGCCTCGCCATAGAAGGCGATGCAATTGGCCGCGCTGGGGATGTCGCCATTGAGCGAACTGGAGATGGGCTTGCCCACGTTCAACGTCTCGAGCAGGGCCAACTCCTCGCGATTGGCCAGGATCAGCTCCGCGAAGCGCAACATGATGCGCTTTCGATCAGCAGGTGCCATGCGGGACCATACGCCGCTTTCAAACGCCGCCCGGGCCGAGCGCACCGCCTGATCGATGTCTTCCGCCGCACAGGCCGCGACCTGGGCAATGGGTTGGCCCGTTCCTGGAAAGACGCAGGGAAACACCTTGCCGGAGAGGGCCGGAACGAAGGTCCCGCCGATATAGGCTTGGGTGGGGATCGAAAGGGCCTCAGCTCGCGCCTTCCAGTCCTGAATCACTATCTGCGACATTCGCTCATCACCCGGGTTTCGGCATCAATCCACATCCGATGAGGTGCAGTGTCCGGGCGGCTACCCATACAGTCAAATATATAGTTTTCTCTGCTAAATATCCAAAAAGTTATATGTATACATATGATATTGCCAGGACGGTGCGTCTCTCCGTGGCACCCAATCCTCCTCATGAGCGAGCCCACGAGACCCGCTCGGCCGAGACGTGGTGATGGATTGGCAGGAGGGCGGGAGGTCCGAACGATATTCAGACAGGTGATGATCGGCCGTTCGGTACCAGACCTGACGGCTGGGACGTGTCCAGGTGTGTATAAGCGCGGTGACTGGATCCCGACTAAAATGGCCGAAGCATTTAATATCGCTCATACCTTTCGAATATCGCTGGTGTCCCGAGCCGCGCCGACGCGAACCGCGGGCAGCGTGACTATCCCGGTGTTTTTCAATGAGGTGATGTGATCTGACCACGGGACGCGCTTGGGCTCTGATTCATGGCGCATATGAACTTGCCATGATTTGACATCGTCTTTCTTTTCGGGATCGCTCGCGACCCTCGGGAGTCGGCGGGGACGGACTGGATGAACTTTCGCGGACTGGAGGCGCTCTGTGCCTTCGTTCAGGCAGGCTCGGTGCTGCGCGCGGCGGAACGGCTCGGCCGTACCCCGCCGCAGGTGGGCCGGCTCTTGAACGCGCTGGAGGCCGATCTCGGTTTTCCGCTCTTTGATCGGACCACGCGACCGCTGGAACTGACCCGCGAAGGCCGCAACTTCGCGCTTCAGGCGCAAACCGCGATGGCCGGCGTCGAACGCCTCGACAAGGTCGCTCGACAACTCAGATCGGTCGATCGCGTCCATGTGAGAATTTTGACCGCGCCATTCTTGGCTCGGGCGATCGTCATTGATGCTGTGGCGGCATTGGCTGTTCAGCATCCGGAACTCACGGTCGAACTTGATTCCCGGATCCGTCTCGACATCGAGGAATGGATCGAGAACGAGAGCTTCGACCTCGGCATCTCCAGTTTGCCGGTGCAGAATTCCGCCTTTCGGACCGAGGAATTGGTGGAGGTCGATGTGGTCTGCGCCATGCGAAAGGACCATCCGCTCGCGGCGCGGGACGTGGTCGAGTTCGAGATGCTGGCGGATTACGACCTGACCATGCAGCACCCGCGCTCGGCCGTGCGCAGTTTCATCGAATCCCTCGCGCAGGAACGAGGCCAGGCTCTCACCATCCGCTTCCAGGCCCCAAACGGTTTCATCGCGGCGCAGATGGCTGCTGGCGGCCTCGGCTGCAGCATTGCCGACCCGCTGATCGCAAGTTCGGTGGGCGAGCCGGGCCTTGTCATGCGCCCGTTCAGGCCGAAGCTGACCATCCGATACGGCTTCGTCTTTCCCACCTGGATTGAGCTTTCGCCACTGACGAAACTGCTGTGCGCGGAAATCCGGCAGGTTGCTCAGAAGCGCAAGGCGTCGATCGGCCAAACCTGACGCCTTATGCCCCGCGCCCACTTAGTGCGAAAAACGCAGTTAAATTGCTTTATTACGCATTTGACACATAATCGGCGTGGTTCGATGCTGGCTCGAACGGGGGCAGCCAGCCATCATGAGCCTGCAGGACGAATATGCCAGCGCCTGGGCGGTGACGCCCACGGACTATCTCGCCCGGACTCCGCAGGCTTTCCGGGTGACACAGCCCCGCTCCTGCTATGTGACGATGCCGGACGGCTGCCGGATCGCGGTCGATCTCTACCTGCCGCAGCCGACCTCGCCCGCTGCCGACACGCCGGGGCGCTTTCCCGCGATCACGATCTTCACGCCCTATTTCCGGCGCTTCAAGATCCGGGCCGGAGGCACCGCCGACGGCGCGGCCAACGTCGCGCTCTATCGCGATTTGTTCGTTCCCCATGGCTACGCGCTGGTGGTGATCGATGTGCGCGGCACCGGGGCGAGCTTCGGTACGCGGGACAGCTTCCGCTCCCCCAACGAGCGCAGAGACAGCCGCTCCATCGCGGACTGGATCGTCGGCCAGCCCTGGTCGAACGGGATCATCGGAGCCACCGGCATCTCCTATCTCGGCGCGGCGTCCGACTTCCTGGCCTCGACCGGCCATCCGGCCGTCAAGGCGATCGCGCCCCTCTTCGGCGTATGGGATACCTATGCCGACAACTACTATCCGGGTGGCGTGCATCTAAAAGCGCTGACGAAACTCTACGACGCCATGATGATCGGGCTGGATCATGATCGTCGCGACGTGCTCAAGCCCTTCGCCTATTACAACAATCCCGACTTCGAAGGGCCTCAGCCGGTCGACGAGGATGCCGACGGTACGCTTCTCGTCGATGCCATCACGGAGCATCTTGGAAATTTCCGGCAGACCGACTTCATGGCGGAATTCAAGTTCCGCGAAGAGCCGCTGGCCTATGATGCGGGGTTCAGCTCCGCCTCGTTCAGCCCCTATTCCTATTCCGACGGCATCGCCTCTGATGTCGCCGTTCTTTCGGTCTCGGGCTGGTATGACGGCGCGGGCTACGCCAATGGCGCGATCTCTCGCTTCCTGACGCTCGAAGACAATCCACGACACCTCCTGCTCGGTCCCTGGGACCATGGGGCGCGCTCCGATATCTCGCCCTGGCGCCGCAATGCGGCGGCAGACTTCCCCGTTCTTGGCGAAGTGCTGCGCTTCTTCGACACCTATCTGAAGGGCATCGACACGGGTTTGACGCAGGAGAAGCCGGTCCACTATTTCTGCATCCACGCGCAGGAATGGCGGGCCAGCGAGGTCTGGCCTCCAGCGGGCAGCGAGACCACCTTCTTTTTCGGCACCGGACATTCGCTCGGCGCCTCCGCTCAGGACTCCGGCTGCGACGAATACAAGGTTGATTTCGCGATCGGTACTGGCGGGCACACCCGCTACGAGCGGATCGCCGGCGTCGCGATCACCGACTATTATCAGGATTGGGATGGCCGCAGCGACAAGATGCTGCGCTACACGTCGCAGCCGCTCGAGCAACCGCTTGAATTCGCCGGCCACGTGCTCTGTGATCTGACCTTGTCGACGAGCGAGCCGGATGCCCACCTGTTTCTCTATCTGGCCGAAGTCGAGGCCGATGGTCGCGAACGCTATGTGACGGAAGGCCTTCTGCGTCTGCTGCACCGCAAGCTGTCGCCGGCCCCCTCGCGATATCGGACCAGTTGGCCGTTCCGCAGCTTTGCACGGGCGGATGCCTCGCCCATGCCCGTCGACGGCACCGAGACCCTGCGCATTCCGCTGCTGCCGATCAGCTGGCGGTTCGCCTCTGGCAGTCGGATCAGGTTGTCGATCTCCGGCGCCGATGCCGATCACTGCAGTCAGATGCCCCATGGCCGTCCGCCGCGCCTGCAGGTCCATATCGGCGGCGAGCGCGGCTCGCGGTTGATCTTTCCGGTCCGGTGAGCGCGATGGCGGCACGCGACGGACGAGTTGAAGGGCGGTGGCCTGCGAGCGCGACGTCATTGACGATCGCCATCGCTTCCGGAGGAGCGCAATGGACAGGCTGAACAAGACACTGATGGCGGTCTGGACGGCGGCGGGCTTCGCCTATCTCCTGCTGCCGCTGATCTTCGTCGTCTGGATGAGCTTCTTTTCTAACGAGATCCCCTACCTTCCTCCGCAGGGCTACACACTCGACTGGTACGCCGCCGCCTTTACACGAGGGCGCTTCGCCGAGAGCTTCATGTTCAGCCTCTATGTGGCGTTGATCGCGACGGCATTGGGGCTTGCGGTTTCGGTTCCGGCGACAATCGCACTGCGGCATGCGCGTTCCCGCCTCGCGGGCTCGATCGTGCAATTGCTGACGGCGCCGCTGATCGTGCCGACGATCGTCATCGGCGCGGGCATCTATGTGACGCTGGTGATGTTCGAGATCGCGACCTCGTGGCCGGTCGTCGGCTCGCTCTGGGCGCTGGGCCTCGCGCATGTGCTCATGACGATTCCCTGGTGCGTGCGACTGCTGCTGGCGAACCTCGCGAGCGTCGATGGTTCGATCGAGGAGGCGGCCGCCTCGCTGGGAGCCTCACCGCTCGCCACGCTGTTCAAGGTTACGCTGCCGCTGATCTGGTCGGGCGTTGTGGCGGCGGGCTTGTTTAGCTTCGTGGTCAGCTTCGGCAACATCGAGCTGTCGCTGTTCCTGGTCGCGCCGGGTTCCACCACATTGCCGATCGCGATCCTGCAATATCTCGAATGGAAGCTCGACCCGACGGTCGCTGCCGTATCCGTCGCCCAAATCGCACTCATCGCCGCTGGCCTGCTGATCGCAGACCGCTACGTGAAGCTCACGAGGGTCGTCTAGCCGTGGCCAGATTGCAGATCCAGGGCCTTTCCAAGGCATATGGCGTATTCTCCGCGGTCGAGAGCATGGATCTCGACGTCCAGGAGGGCGAGTTTATCGTCTTCCTCGGCCCGTCGGGCTGCGGCAAGACGACGACGCTGCGGATGATCGCCGGCTTCATCGAGCCGACGGCTGGTGTGATTGCGATCGGTGGGCGCAACCTGACCACCATACCGCCCTATCGCCGCAACCTCGGCATCGTCTTCCAGAACTACGCGATTTTTCCGCATCTCAGTGTATTCGACAACGTCGCCTTCGGCCTGCGGCGGCGCAAACTGCCTTCCGCGACGGTCGAAGCCAAGGCGATGGCTGCACTCGCCAGGGTCAAGCTCGACCATCTGCGCGAGCGGATGCCCAAGCAACTGTCTGGCGGCCAGCAGCAGCGCGTCGCTATCGCCCGCGCGCTCGCGATTGAGCCCGATCTGCTTCTGCTCGACGAGCCGCTGTCCAATCTCGACGCCAAGTTGCGCCACGACGTCCGCGACGAGATCCACCGTCTCCAGCGCGACCTCGGCATCACCACCATCATGGTGACCCACGATCAGGAGGAAGCCCTGAGCCTCGGCGACCGTCTGGTCGTCATGAACAAGGGCAAGGTCCAGCAGATTGGAACGCCGACCGAAATCTACGAAACGCCCGCGAACCTGTTCGTGGCCGATTTCATCGGCCGCACGAATGTGCTGCACGGGAGCGGCAGCGAAGGCACGACGTTCATCACCGAGAGCGGGCTGCGCCTCAGCTGCCGCAACCTGACCGCGGGTTGCAGCGCCGCGATCGTGCGGCCGGAATCCATCCAGTTGGTCGACGTAGTGTCGGCGACCTCGCTGCCCGCCACCGTGGAGCAAGTCACCTATCTCGGCCCCGTCTGCGAGGTGCGCTTGCAGTTGCAGTCGGGCGAAACCTTGCTGGCGACCCCGGGAACGGGCGGTGCGCCCCGCCGATGCAAGGGCGAGCAGGTCCATGTGGAGATCGCGCCAGATACTGCCTACGCCGTCACCGATTCATAATCGAGAAGGGGATAGACGATGCCGATCACGCTTTCGCGCCGTGGCTTTACCGCCGGCGGCATCGCTCTCGCGGCCGCCGGTTTCGGCACGCGTCCTGCTTCTGCCCAACAGCAGCGCATGGTGTTGGGGACCTATGGCGGGGACACGCAGCGCTACATCGAAGATCTCATCGTCAAGCCGATTCTCGAGCCCAAGGGCATCGCGACGGTGATCGAAGCTGCGAGCGATGCGCCGCGCCGGCTGAAGCTCCAGGCCGAACGGCGATTGCCCCGCGGCACCTATGACGTGGTGCACAATCAGGCCGCTATTCTCTACCAGCTCTATCAGGACGGCCTCCTCGACGAACTCGACGTCTCCCGTATTCCCGCCTACGACAAGATCCTTCCGGTGGTGAAGACGGGCTACGCCATCCCGCATACGGTGACGGCGCGGGCGATCCTCTACAATCCCGCGCATGTCTCACCGGCGCCGTCATCCTATGACGATCTTTGGAACCCGAAATACGCCAATAAGGTCGGCCTCATCAATCCGCACTACAACATGGCGCTGTCGTCCGCCGCGCTGACCAGTGGCGGCAGTATGAGCAATTACGAGCCAGGAAAGGCCAAGCTGCTCGAACTGAAGAAGCTCGGCGTCCAGGTCTATCCGTCGAACGAGGCGTTCGGGCAGGCCCTGCAGACCGGTGAATGCTGGATCGGCCTGATGATCCAATCGCGCGGCATCATGTGGAAACGCCAGGGTGTGCCGATCGAGATCGCCTATGCCAAAGAAGGGGTGCCGATGGATTGGTGGGGCTTCGGCATCCCGAAGAATGCGCGCAACAAGGATGCGGCCTACGAGTTCATCAATGCGTCGCTGACGGTTCAGGCGCAGACCGGCTGGGCTGCCGCCATGTGGTCGCCTCCGGCGACGAGCACGGGCCTGGATGCGCTGGATCCGCAACTGAGCCGCCTGATGGAACTGCCGGAGGCCTTTCGCGGCAAACTTCTCGACGTCGACCCCGCCTATATTGCCAAGACCGACGGCGCGAACAAGGAATGGTGGGACCGGGTTTTCAAAGCATGAGCCGGAAATTACGCACTGGCCTGACCGCCGCCGGCCTCCTGGGCCCGGCGCTTGCTTTGACATGTCTCTTCTTGTTGGTGCCGCTCACGATCCTGTTCTGGGTCAGCCTCAACGAGGGGTATCCGGCCTCGGATGGCGCAGGCCCGCTCAGCCTCGCCGGCTATGTCAAGGTGATCGCCGATCCCTATTATCTCGACATCCTGCTGACCACCATCCTCATGGCGCTCGGCATCACCGCACTTGCGTTGTTCTTCGCGCTGCCGATCGCGCATTTCCTGGCGAGGAGCCAGTCACGCTTCAAGAGCGTCTTCCTGCTCGCGGTGATCCTGCCCCTCTTCGTCGGCAATGCCGTGCGGGCCATCGGCTGGATGATCGCGTTGGGCGAACGGGGCGTGTTCAACACCATCGTCACCGGCCTTGGCTTCGGTGGCCCCTACAAGATCATATATACTGGAACCGCGGTGCTCATCGGCGCCGCTGCGGTCAACCTTCCGTACATGGTTCTGACGCTGCAGAGCGTTCTGGAGCGCATCAGCCCCGCTGTGGAAGAGGCGTCGATCAGCCTGGGAGCGACCCCGTTCCAGACCTGGCGACTGGTCACCCTGCCGCTGATGGCGCTAGGCCTTCTGGCGGCCTGCACCCTATCTTTCATCCTGAGCATGAACGCTTATGCGACGCCGGTCTTGCTGGGCGGTCCCCGCTTCCGCATGATGGGGCCTGCCATCTCAGACGAGATCATCGTCAAGAATAACTGGTCTGTCGGCGCGGTCCTGGCCTTCATCCTGATTTTGGTGACACTTACGCTGACGATCGCGCTCAACAAGGCTCTCACGCGCGGCATCGCGGCACCTGCACGGTGAGATTGGAATTTAATAGTGCTACGCTGCCGCCATCGGACCGCGCATCGAGCCTGAGCACCGAGCGCGGTGACCGTGCGTGATCCTAACGCCTCGCGCGTCACGCCGATCACGTAGCGCTAGCTGGAGCCCCGATCGGCACCGCCGCGAACCCCGGTCAGCATGCATATCCCGAAGATTTTTCAATGCGTTGACGTCATCTGACCTGGGTGCGCGCTTCGGTACGGACTGACAGCGATACCCCCGACTGGCCTGCGCGCGCATGTGAGGTCGGAGCGGCGGCGCCACGACGATCCGGGCGTTCATTTTGCAACGCACAATGCTCTATGCTAAACATGGCGCTGTCCCAATTCGAACCACGCGCAGCAATGCACCATCTTCAGCGCCTTCATGATGTCGTGATCTTTGCCGCAACGCTCTCCCTCGTGGCAGGCGCAGTACAGACACGAGCTGTACTAAATGCGCACTCGCATCTGGGTGTTACAGGCCCGTCCATCTCGCGTATTGTTGCCGATCTGAACTCACGGATGGCGCGCGCCGGCCGCATGGAGCACCCGGACGACATAGCGTTCTTTATCGTAAACTGAAGATACGTCCGTCTCAATCCGAAAGCGTTGCGGCGAGCTTGTCCGCAGCCTGCCGCATATCCGGAAGCAGCGCGACGGCCTTGTCGAGGGAGAAGCGCGGAACCGGACCGTGGCAGGCCACGGCACCGACCACCTCGCCGCGCGAATCCTTGACCGGCACCGCGATGCCGCAGAGCCCCTCCAAAAACTCCTGATCGTCAGTGCTGTAACCCATCGCCGCGATCCGCTCCAATTCTTGCTCCAGCGCTGGAATGCTGGTGAAGGTGTTGGGCGTATTCACCTTCAGGTGCAGCGATTGCAGGATGCGGCGCCGCTGCGATGGACGCATGGCGGAGAGAAAGAGCTTGCCGCTGGCGGTGCAGTGCATCGGCACCCGTGATCCGACTTCCAGGTGCATGCGGAGGGGCCAGGCCGCTTCCACACGATCAAGATAGACCGCATCGGTGCCGACGCGCGTGACGAAATTACAGGTCTCGCCGGCCACGTCGACCAACTGCGCCAGGATGGCGCGTCGCTCTGAGCTGACGGAATTGCGCAGCATGTCAAAGCCCATGCGCAGGAAACGCGGGCCGGAGGTGAAGCGGCGACCGTCGGGGTCGCGCAGCAGATACATCTCGGCTTCGAGCTTCTGACACAGGCGATGCACGGTCGGCTTGGGCAAAGCCAGGCGGACGCACAGATCGGGCACCCCGAGCGGCACTGCGGAACGGGCCACCTCGCCGAGCAGATCAAGCGCCCGCAGCATGACGGATGCCCCGTCCGGCCCGTCTTTTTTCTCAGGGGTTTTAATGACTTCCGCCATTTCACGCTCTCACCCGTCGCACCGAGGTCGGCACCATAGTTGCTGGCGAGATCAAGTCCAAGCGACCCGGGGGCTTTGCTGCAACTGCCCAACATTCGTTGCGCGCTGCACAACACAAATCTCATCTAATGAGACGTTTTGTGTCGATCAGTGGATTGACTCCCATCATACCTTCGTCGCATCGTTGGTTTCGCAGAGAGGAAACTGCCCATGCAAGACGAGGAAACCTTCGACTTCGTCGTCGTCGGCGCGGGGTCGTCCGGATGTGTCCTGGCCAATCGCCTCAGCGAGGACGGCAAGAGCCGGGTGGCGCTGGTGGAAGCCGGTCCGAAGGATACAAACCCGTGGATTCACGTCCCTATCGGCTACGGCAAGACCATGTGGGACGACCGGCTCAACTGGCGCTTTCACACCGAGCCGGAACCCACCATGGACGGGCGGCGCATCTACTGGCCGCGCGGCCGGGTGCTGGGCGGATGCTCATCCATCAACGGCCTGGTGGTGATCCGCGGCCAACGGGAGGATTTCGACGGCTGGGTGGCGCGGGGCGCCATTGGCTGGGGCTGGCAGGATGTGTTGCCCTACTTCAAGAAACTGGAGACCAACACCCGCTTCAAGAATGATCCCCTGCATGGGGCCAGCGGGCCAGTCACCATCAGTTCCATCCCGCGCAAGCACGAGTTGATCGAGGCAGTCAAGGCAGCGGGCCGCACGCTCGGCGTGCCGGAAACCGACGATTTCAACGGCGCCTCCCAGGAAGGCGTGGGCTATTACCAGCTCACCACTCGCAACGGCATGCGCGCCAGCGCGGCCAAGGCCTATCTGGCCCCGGCCCGGGGCCGGGCGAACCTGACCATCTTCACCGAGGCCCAGGCCCGCCGCGTTCTGTTCGACGGGGCACGGGCCAGTGGCGTGGAGGTGAGTGTGCCAGGCGCCATCAAGACGCTGCACGCAAAGTCCGGGGTCATCCTCTCTGCCGGGGCGGTGCAATCGCCGCAATTGCTTATGCTCTCCGGCATCGGGCCGGCGGCGCATCTCAAGGACCACGGCATCGAGGTGCGGGTCGACAGCCCCGGTGTCGGCGGGAATCTCCAGGATCATCTGCAACTGCGCCTGCTCTACCGTTGCACCAAGCCCATCACCACCAATGACGCGCTCAACTCCCTGTTCGGACGGCTGCGCATGGGGTTGGAATATCTGCTGTTCCGCGGCGGACCCCTGGCCATCGGCATCAACCAGGGCGGGCTGTTCACGCGGGTGCTGCCGGAGTCCCAGACGCCGGACATTCAGTTCCACATCGGCACCCTCTCGGCGGACATGGCCGGCGGCAAGGTCCATGCGCATTCCGGCTTTACGCTGTCGGTGTGTCAGCTCCGGCCGGAGAGCGTCGGCACGGTGCGGCTGGGGTCGGCGGATCCCCTGGCCGCACCGAAGATCAACGCCAATTATCTCGCCACCGAGACCGACCGGCGCTGCGCGGTGGCCAGCCTGAAGTTCGCGCGCTTGCTCGCCGCAACTGATCCCTTGCGCAGCTATGTGGCCGAGGAGAATCTCCCCGGTCCCTGCGTCACGGACGATGCGGGCCTGCTGGCCTTCGCCCGCGAATATGGCGCCACCATTTTCCACCCCGCCGGCACCTGCCGTATGGGCGCCAGCGACGATCGCGAGGCGGTGCTCGATCCGCATCTGCGCGTGCGCGGCGTCGATGGCCTGTGGGTGGCCGATTGCTCCGTGATGCCGACGGTGACATCCGGCAACACCAATATTCCCGCGATCATGATCGGAGAAAAAGCCGCCGATATGATCCGGGATGAGTGTCTGAATAACAGTACAGGGCGAGACAACGTCCAGAAACAAACCAAGGATGGGAGGACAACACCATGGCAGGGAAATCCGCAGCTTCAAGTCGCGAATTAAGGCGGGTCGTCGGCGCGAGCGTTATCGGCGCAACCATTGAATGGTATGACTTCTTTCTGTACGGCATCGCCGCCGGTATCGTCTTCAACAAGCTGTTTTTTCCCGGCGACGATCCGGTGGTGTCGATCCTGCTGGCCTATACCACGTTCGCCGTCGGCTTTGTGGCTCGGCCGATCGGGGGCCTGATCTTCGGCCATTTCGGCGACAAGCTGGGCCGCAAGAGCATGCTCATCATGACCTTGATGATCATGGGGGTGGCCACGGTGGCCATCGGGCTTCTGCCCACCTATGCGCAGATCGGCGTCGCCGCCCCCATCCTGCTGCTGCTTCTGCGCATCGCGCAGGGCATCGGCATCGGCGGCGAATGGGGCGGCGCAGTCCTGATGGCTTATGAATATGCCCCGGAGAACAAGCGCGGCTTCTTCGCTTCGATCCCGCAGATCGGCCTGGCGCTGGGCCTATGTCTCGCCTCCGGCGTCACGGCGCTCATGTCCATGCTGCCGGATGAACAATTCATGGCCTGGGGCTGGCGCATCGGCTTCATCGGCTCCATCGCCCTGGTGGGCGTGGGCATGTACATCCGCCTGAAGGTTCATGAAACTCCCGATTTTGAACAGGTGAAGGCCAACAACCAGGAAGCGACGATCCCATTCTTCACCCTGCTGCGTGATTATCCGCGCAATGTGTTGCTGGGCATGGGCGTGCGTTACATCGACGGCGTGTTTTTCAACGTGTTCGCCGTGTTCTCCATCGTGTACCTGGCCAATTACGTGAAGGTGCCGCGCACGCAGACGCTGTGGCTGGTCACGCTGGCAGCATTCGTGATGGTCTTCACCATCCCGATGTTCGGCAAGCTGTCCGACCGTTGGGGGCGCCCGCGCACCTATGCGGTGGGCTCGCTGCTGCTGGCGCTCTCGGTCTATCCGGCCTTCTGGCTGATGTCGTCCGGATCCATGCCGCTCATCACCCTGGGCATCGTGTTCCCGTTCGGGGTGCTCTACGCCATGTGCTACGGGCCGGAAGCCGCATTGTTCTCGGATCTGTTCGACGCGCGGGTGCGCTACACGGGCATCTCGTTCGTCTACCAGTTCTCGGGCATCGTCGCGAGCGGCATCACCCCCATCATCGCCACCTATCTGCTCGCCCAGGGCAACGGCCAGCCGTGGCTTGTGTGTGCCTACGTGGTGTTCGCCGCCCTCATCAGCATGGTCTCCGCCATGGCGATCCGCGTGCCGGTCCCGGCCGTGCACGCAGCCACCATCGCCCAGCGTTCGCCCCAGGGCGCGCGCTGACGGACCGGACCGAAAGGCGGCCGGACGGGTCGCCTTTCTTCCCTTCACTTAGAGGATCGATCGTCCCATGAAGATGACCACCGAAGAGGCGTTTATCAAAGTCCTGCAAGCGCACGGGATCGACGAGGCCTTCGGCATCATCGGCTCGGCCATGATGCCGGTGTCCGATCTGTTCCCCGCGGCCGGGATCCGCTTCTGGGATTGCGCCCACGAAACGAACGCCGGCCTCATCTGCGACGGCTACACCCGCTCGACGGGCCGCATGGCCATGGCCATCGCCCAGAACGGGCCGGGCGTGACCGGCTTCGTCACCGCCATGAAGACCGCCTATTGGAACCACACGCCCATGCTGCTGGTGACGCCACAGGCGGCAAACCGCACCATCGGCCAGGGCGGCTTCCAGGAAGTCTCGCAGATGGCCATGTTCTCGGACATGGTCTGCTACCAGGAGGAGGTGCGCGATCCCTCCCGCGTCGCGGAAGTCCTGAACCGGGTCATCGAGAAGGCCTGGCGCGCCAGCGCCCCCGCCCAGATCAATATTCCCCGGGATTTCTGGACCCAGGTCATCGATATCCAGCTGCCGCAGATCGTGCGCCTTGAGCGCCCGAGCGGCGGTCGCAACGCCATTGCCGAGGCGGCAAAATTGCTGTCGCAGGCCAAGTTCCCGGTGATGCTGAACGGCGCCGGCGTGGTCATCGGCAACGCCATTGCCGAGGCCATGACCCTTGCTGAACGGCTCGGGGCGCCGGTGTGTTCGGGCTATCAGCACAATGACGCCGCCCCCGGCGGCCATCCGCTGGCGGTGGGGCCGCTGGGCTATAACGGCTCGAAGGCGGCCATGGAGCTGATCGCGAAGGCCGACGTGGTCCTCGCGCTGGGCACCCGGCTCAATCCCTTCTCCACCTTGCCCGGCTACGGAATGGATTATTGGCCGCGCGAGGCCAAGATCATTCAGGTGGACATCAATTCCGACCGCATCGGCCTGACCAAGACGATCGCTGTGGGCATCTGCGGAGACGCCCGCGAGGTGGCGGGCCAGATCCTGGCGCAGTTGGAACCCGGCGCCGGCGATGCCGGCCGCGCGGAGCGGGCCGCCCTGATCCACCAGACCCGGTCGCGCTGGCTCCAGCAACTGGCCTCCATGGACCATGAGGATGATGATCCCGGCACCTCCTGGAACGAGGAGGCCCGTGCCCGCGATGCCGATCGCATGTCGCCGCGGCAGGCGTGGCGTGCCATTCAGGCGGCGCTGCCGAAGGATGCGACCATCTCCACCGACATCGGCAACAATTGCGCCATCGGCAATGCCTATCCCGCGTTCGAGTTCGGCCGCAAATATCTCGCGCCCGGCATGTTCGGTCCCTGCGGTTATGCCTTTCCCGCCATCATCGGCGCGAAGATCGGTTGCCCGGACGTGCCGGTCTTCGGCTTTGCCGGCGACGGCGCCTTCGGCATCTCCATCAACGAGATGACGTCCATCGGTCGCGAGGAATGGCCGGCGGTGACCATGGTGGTGTTCCGCAACTTCCAGTGGGGCGCGGAAAAGCGGAATACGACGCTCTGGTATGCCAACAACTTCGTCGGCACGGAGCTGGATCCCAAGCTGTCCTATGCCCGGATCGCAGAAGGCTGCGGATTCAAGGGCGTGCGCGTGGATAGCCAGGCCGCCCTCTCAGAGGCAATTTCCACCGCCGCAGCCGATCAAAAAGCCGGCATCACCACCTTCATCGAGGTGGTGCTGAACCAGGAGTTGGGCGAGCCCTTCCGCCGCGATGCCATGAAGAAACCCGTGAAGGTCGCCGGCATCGCCCGCGCCGACATGCGCGCGCACGTGGCCCGCTGACCTGGGGCGTCGGGGGCGGCCAAAGCCGCCCCCGACGCAGGTTCCTGATCTTCAAACGCTATTTTGTCCCGTGCCATGAGGCCCGATGATGCTCGCCCTCGACCGGATCATCAACGCTGCGCGCGCCGCCCCCCACCGCATCGTTCTGCCCGAAGGAAACGATCCGCGCATTGCCGGGGCCGCACGAAGGGCGGCGCGAGAAGGGATCGCCCATCCGATCTTGCTGGGGCGTGCACAAGAGGTCTTGGCGGCGCTTGAAGGCGATGCACGGGGCATCACAATCGTGGATCCCTGCACCTCGCCGCACCGCGAGGCCTATGGAGAAGAGCTTTACCTTCTGCGCCGGGCCAAAGGCATGGACCGAGCCGCGGCCCGGCATAGGATCAGCGAGCCGCTGGCCTTTGCCGCCATGATGGTGCGCCTTGCTGATGCAGACGGAATGGTGGGCGGTGCTGTGGCGACCACCGCCGAGACGGTGCGCGCCGCACTCCAGATCATCGGCCTCGCCCCGGGGGTGCAACTGGTGTCCAGCTTCTTCCTCATGATCCTGTGCGAGGACTATCACGTGCACAAGGGCGCCTTCGTGTTCGCCGATTGCGGACTCGTGATCGACCCGGACGCGACTGAACTCGCCGAGATCGCCATCTCCTCCGCGCATTCCTACACGGCGATGACGGGAGAGTGCGCGAAGGTGGCGATGCTCTCCTTCTCCACCGCGGGAAGCGCCCGGCACGCGCGTGTCGACAAAGTCATCGAGGCCGTGAGCATCGCCCGTAGGCAGGCCCCTGGGCTCATTATCGAAGGTGAACTTCAGTTCGACGCGGCGTTCGTTGCTGCGGTAGGCGCAGCTAAGGCGCCGGGATTGGCGATTTGCGGGGACGCAAATGTGTTCGTCTTTCCTAATCTCGACGCCGCGAACATCGGCTACAAGATCGCCCAACGCATTGGCGGCGCAAAGGCAATCGGACCGGTATTGCAAGGCCTTGCCGGTCCGGCGAATGACCTTTCGCGCGGCTGCTCTGAGGATGACGCCTTTCACATGATCGCCCTCACCTGTGCCCAGGCAGCCACCCGCGCCCCAGGTTTTCTCCGGCCCCGTGCCCAAGATCAGGCGAGTTTTCAATGTCGGGCCAAATCGAATTTCAGACAGGATTAGGGCGCGGACCCCAGCCGTCCCGCACCATCGGCATGGTCTGGCGCAAGACCAGCCCTTTGGCCAAGCCGTTGCTGCAGATGTCGGACGTCATCCGGCACGCACCCGCCGCCCCGCACGGCCAGCCCGGCGCAAATCCGCTCAGCGCGCTTCCGTCGAGCTGACGCGTCCCGCCCTCACCCGAGCGACAGGAACGCCGCCCGCAGGATCTCCGGCGACAAGGGCTGGGTGAAATTCTTGATATAGGGCGCCGTCTCCCACGACAGGCGCACGATGGTGTCCACCGCATCGGGATCGCTGACGCCGAACGCCGCCAGCGAGGTGGGCAGGCCGATGCGATCATAGAGGCCGCGCAGGTCATCCAGGAACCGGGGGGTGCGGCGCTCGGCCACCACTTGCACCAGCAGCCCCAACGCCACCTGCTCGCCATGCAAAGCGCGGGCGATCTCCGGAATAGCCGAAAATCCCCGCGTGAGCGAATGCGCGATGGACAGGCCGCCGCTCTCGAAGGCCAGCCCGCTCATCAGGATGGCGGCTTCGACGGTGTTCTCGACCGCCTCCGTGGCCTCGTGGCGCCGCACCGCCGCCACCGCCGCTTCGCCCTCGCGGCGGATGATGTCGTAGCAGGCGTTGGCGATGCCCAGGGCCAGCTGGGTGGGGCGCCCCTTGAAGAAATTCGTGCCCCCGGCGCCCGCGCATTGCTCGACCTCGAATTTCTTGGACAGGGCATCGCCGATGCCGGCGATGAAGAATCGCGCCGGCGCCTGGATGATGATCGCGGTGTCCACCAGCACCACATCGGGACTGGCCGTCATCAGCCGCACCTCACTGAGCACATGGTCCTCGCGATAGAGCACGGCGAGGCGCGAGGTGGGGCTGTCGTTGGAGGCGATGGTGGGCACGATGATGATGGGCAGATTGAGGGCCATGCGCACGCCCTTGGCGGTGTCGATCGCCTTGCCGCCGCCGACCCCGATGATCACATCCGCCTGCGCCGCCCGTGCTGCGCCAGCGAGGGCCGCGATCTCGGCCGCCGTGCACTCGCCGCCAAACACACCGAACACGGCCGGCTCGGCGCCGTCCAGCTCGGCGCGCAGCCGTGTGCCCAGCAGGTCGGCGACCACGGCGTCGGCGACGATGAAGGGGCGGCGACCATAGAGTGCCACCAGGCCCTTGAGTTCAGAGAGGGAACCGGGGCCCTGGATATAGCGGTGCGGGGCACCGAACGCGCGAAAGCTCATGCATCGCCCCAATGGAAATCGCGCTTGCCGCCATCCATGCAGATCAAGGCGCCGTTGATGAAGGAGGCCTGTGTCGAACACAGGAATGCAATCAGGGCGCCGACTTCCTCCGGCTGGCAGAACCGGCCGAGCGGGTTCTGGCCGGTGATGATGGCGCGCTGCTGCTCGGAAAAGCCGGCGATGAGATTGGTTTCCACATAACCAGGCGCAATGGCGTTCGCCGTGAGGCCAAAGCCGCCGATTTCCTTGGCAAGGGTACGGGTGAAGCCCAGCACGCCGGCCTTCGCTGCCGCATAATTGGCCACCCCCGGCCGGCCGCCGCCGGTGACATTCATCGACGAGGTGTTGACGATGCGTCCGAAGCCGCGGGCGCGCATGATGGGAATGGCGTATTTGCTGCACAGGAAGCTGCTGCGCAGATGGGTGCGGACGATGATGTCCCAATCATCCACCGCCATCTCCTCCACAGGGCGCCCCAGATGGCGCCCGCCCGCGCCGGCATTGTTGATCAGGATGTCGAGGCCACCGAGTGCTTCCGCCGCCTGCCGCACCACCTGCGCCGCAGTGTCCGGCTCGGAGACGTCGCCGATGGCAGTGACAGCCACAACGCCCTGCGCCCGTAAGTCATCGACAAAGCGTTCGGCGGCGGCGCCATCCAGGTCGTTGACGGCGATGGCCGCGCCCTCGTTCGCCAGCGCCACGGCTTCCGCCCGGCCGATGCCGCCGGCACCGCCGGTGATGAGCGCGACCTTGCCGGTCAGGCCGAAATCCATGGTGCGTGTCTCCTTCGAGCGCGGTTCAGCCCTTCACCGCGCCGGCCCCGAGGCCCTGGATGAAATACTGGCTGAGCATGGCGAAGGCGCCGAACAGCGGCAGCGCGATCAGCGTCGAACCGGCCATGATCTCGCCCCAGCGCAGGTCGAACGAGCCGATCATGGAGGCCAGCCCCACCGGCACGGTCTTGTTGGCGTCGGACCCGATCATGATCAGCGCATAGGTGTAGTCGGTCCAGGACAACAGGAAGGAGAAGATCGCCACGGTGATCAGCCCCGGTAGCGACAGCGGCAGCACCACGCGCAGGAAGGCGCCGAGCCGGGTGCAGCCATCCACCATCGCCGCTTCCTCCAGCTCGAACGGCATGCTCTTGAAGAACCCCCACAGGAACCAGACGCCGAGCGGCAGCGTCAGGGTCAGATGCGAGACGATGACGCTGGTCAGCGTGTCGCCGAGCCCGAGCTTGGCGAAGATGGAGAACATGGGAATGGCGATGAGCAGCGGCGGAAACATGTACGCATAGAGCATTGCGCCGATGATCAGTTTCTTGCCGGGCACCCGGTGGCGGGTCACGGCGTAGGCGATCATCACCGAGAACACCATCGTCACCACCACCGTCACCGCAGCCACGATCACGCTGTTGACGAACTGGGTCGGATAGTCGGTCAGCTCCAGCAGGTTCCAGTAATATTCCGTGGTGAACGGGCCGGGGATCAGCGAGGTGCTGGTCAACAGCACGCCGGGCGCGCGCAGCGACGACAGCACCATCCAGTAGATCGGGAAGGCGGAATAGACCGCGATGATGAGGGCCGCGGCATAAAGCGCGAGGCGGCCGGGGAGCGAGCGGACCATGAGCATCACTCCGTATCGAGCGGGAACAGGCGGAAATAGATGAACACCGCCACCGAGAGGATGGCGAAGGAGATGGTGGCGATGGCCGCGCCGCCGCCGATGTCGAACAGGGAGAAGGCGGTGCGGTAGGACAGGATGGCCAGATGCTCGGTCGAGCCGACGGGCCCGCCCTGGGTCAGAAGCCAGATCACGTCGAACTTGTTGAACATCCACACCGCCCGCAGCAGCACGATCACGGTGAGGATGGGCTTCAGCATCGGCAAGGTGATGTGGAAGAAGCGCTGGATCGCGGTGGTGCCGTCCACCTTGGCGGCCTCATAGAGCGAGGTCGGCACGGTCTGCAGCGCGGCGAGGAAGGTGGTGGTCACGAACGGCGTCCACATCCAGACGCTGACCAGTATGACCGAGGCCATGGCCGCGCCGGGGCTCTCGAACCAGTACACCGGCGGCAGGCCGAGGGCGGCAATGACGTGAGTGAGCACGCCGATGGAGCCGTCCACCATCCATTTGAAGGTCAGCACCACCACCACGGTGGGCAGCAGATAAGGCAATATGGACAGGCCGCGCACCAGATTGCGGCCTGGAAACACCTGGTTGAGCACCAGGGC
Organism: Azorhizobium sp. AG788; assembly: GCF_943371865.1. Classification (GTDB taxonomy): domain Bacteria; phylum Pseudomonadota; class Alphaproteobacteria; order Rhizobiales; family Xanthobacteraceae; genus Azorhizobium. Next base: position 105,448 of record NZ_CALRWL010000015.1, read on the forward strand.
GAAGCCGATGCCCAGCACCACCTGGAACACGATGGTGCCGAAGGCATAGACGAAGCCGTTGATCAGCGCCCGCCAGAACTCCCATTGCGAGAGCACGCGGGCATAATTGTCGAGGCCCGCCCACTTCGGCGTGCCGACGAACGAGTCCATCTGATAGAAACTGAGCGAAATGGCATAGACCACCGGCGCCACGATCAACAGCAGCGTGACCGCAAGGCCGAGGACCAGAAAAGAATAGATCGTCGCTTTGGAACTCACCGGCTCGCCCTCGTGCCTCGGGTGGAAGCCGGCCCACGGGCCCGGAAGGCCCATGCGCCGGCTGCGCTGTCGATGAACGTCAGGCGATCACCTGGCGCATCTTGTCCGCGGCGATCTTCACGCAGTCGGCGGAGGGCAGGTTCTTCAGGCACTTGTTCTGCAGCATCTCCGGAAACACGAACGCCTCGAAGATCTTGCCGGGGCGAAGGTCCGGGGCCGGGCCCTGGGTGTCCAGCGAGGTGAGGATCATGTTCTTGTCGGTGAGGAACGAGCGCATGGTCTCCACCGCGGCGGCGTGCTTTTCGATCAAGGGATGGGCGCGCCAGCGGGCGTCCTCATAGACATCGAGCCGCGGCGGCTGGAAATGCAGCGGCGCGGTGTGCAGGAAATTGATGAACTGGTTTTCGGTGAACCACTTCATGAACTTCATCGCTTCGTCGGAATTCGGTGTCTTCAGCACCACCCATCCGTCATAGCCATGGTTCACCGCCTGATGTTTTCCGGCGGAATCCATGTAGGGCATGATGCCGTATTTGTCGGCGAGCGCCGGGGCGTTGCGCTCCAGCGTCTCGATCATGCGCCCGGCATAGGCGGAATGGGCCACCTTGTCGGAGGTGAAGGTGGACAGCACTTCGCCGAAGCTGGCCTGGCTGGTGCCCGGCGGCATGGTCTTGTAAAGCTCGCCGAAGAAATCGAGGAAGCGGGTGACGCGCGGCCCGATGTCGGCATTATCGAACACGATGTTCCACTTGTCGTCGAACACCTTGACGCCTTCCGCCCACATGAAGCCGGGCGAGAGCCAGTTGGTGGCGCCGTTCGAGCCGATGGGATAGAGCGCGCCGGCCCGCCCGTCGCCGTTCAGGGTCTGGGCGTTCTTGAGGAATTCGGCCCAGGTCTTGGGCACGGAGAGGTTGTTCTTCTCGTAGAGATCCTTGCGATAATAGATCCAGCCGAGATTATAGTCGTAGGGATACCAGAACACCTTCCCGTCGATGGGAAACAGGATGTTCGGCCCCCATTTATATTTGTCGGTCAGCTCGTTGAGCGGCATCAGATGGCCTTCGCTGGCCAGGATCAGCACATGGCCGACAAAGGCGAAGGTGGCGATGTCGTAGGGCGTGCCGCCGCGCAGCGACGTGGTGACCTTGGTGAAGGCGCCGTCCAGCGGGACGGAATCGATCACCACCTTGGTGCCGAACTGGCGCTCATATTCGGCGGCGGCCACCTTCAACGCCCGGATGCTGTCGATGGAGGTTTCCGTGTTCAGGAACCGGATGGTCTTGGTTCCCTGCGCCCGGACAGCCGGTGCGGCGATGGCGCCGGCCGCGATGCCGCCCGCGACCGTGCCGGCGACCTTGAGAACTGCCCGGCGGGAGAGCCCGCCGGCCTTCACTGTGGTGTCCATGTCCCCTCTCCTCCCGTTATGATCGTTCCGCCCTAGACGGTGGGTCGTTGCCCAGTGGGTGCACGCCTGGTGTCCAGACGCGCCCCGGTTTGCTTGGTGAATAGGTGAAGTCCCTCGGGGCGGAACGAGACCGGCAGCGCCGCCCCGTTTCGCACCGCATCGGTGCGCTCCATGAGCACGCGCATCCGCACGCCGGCCACCTGGCCGATGCACAGGGTCTGCGCGCCGAGTTGTTCGATCACGGCGATCTCGAACCGCAGGGCATCGGCGCCCTCGCCCACCGTGATGTGCTCCGGCCGCACGCCGAGCGTGACCTCGGCGCCGTCCGCGGCCGGCAGGCCGTCCGGCAGGGGGATGCGAAGGTCGCCGGCGCGGAACGCCCCGGCCGCGATGTGCCCCTCGATCAAATTCATTTCCGGTGAGCCGACGAAGCTCGCCACGAACAGATTGGCGGGGCGGTCATAGACCTCCAGCGGCGCGCCGACCTGCTGCACATAGCCATCCTTCATGATGACGATGCGGTTGGCCAACGTCATGGCCTCGACCTGATCATGGGTGACATAGACCATGGAGGTGCCGACCTCCTGATGGAGCCGGGCAATCTCCTCCCGCATGCGCACGCGCAGCTTGGCGTCCAGATTGGAGAGCGGCTCGTCGAGCAGGAACACTTCCGGATCGCGCACCAAAGCGCGACCGAGCGCCACGCGCTGCATCTGGCCGCCGGACAATTGCTTGGGCTTGCGCTCCAGATAGGGATCGAGCCCGAGCATGGTGGAGGCGGACTTCACCCGCCGGTCGATCTCGTTGCGGTCCATCTTGCGCATGCGCAGGCCGAAGGCGAGGTTTTCGTAGATCGTCTTGTGCGGGTAGAGCGCATAGTTCTGGAACACCATGGCGATGTTCCGGTCCTTCGGTTCCAGCCGCGTCACGTCGCGCCCGCCGATGTCGATGGTGCCGGAGGTGATCTCCTCCAGACCGGCAATCATGCGCAGCGTGGTCGATTTTCCGCAGCCCGACGGCCCCAGGAAGACGACGAATTCGCCGTCTCCGATCTCGAGGTCCACCCCATGGACGGCGACCGTGCCGCCATAGGCCTTGCGGACCTGTTTCAGGCTGACCTGTGCCATTCTCATTCACTCTCAAGCTTGCGGAGCGACATCACCGTCCACTCACGAAGTCATGGATGCGGTGGTTCACGGGCGCCAAGGCGGCCTGGATCTCGCCGTAAATCCCGTGCCCCCGGGTATAAAGCGCGGCCCGTTCCGGGTCCGGCACCAGCCGGGACACCACCTTGATCGCACGGGCGGCGTCGTGTTCGTCGGCATAGATGCCGACCCCGACGCCGGCCAGAAGGGCGGCGCCGAACGAGGCGTCGGCCACCGCCGGAATTTCCACCTCCACATTGAGCACATCGGCCACGATCTGCCGCCACAGCGCGCTCTTGGCGCCGCCGCCGGTGAGGCGCGCGGTGGTGAAATCCAGCCCCTGCCCGCGCAACGCCAGCAGGCAGTCGCGCAGCGAATAAGAGATGCCCTCATAGAGCGCGCGCACGAAGTGGCCGGCGCCGTGGTTGAAGCCGATGCCCACGTAATCCGCCCGCAACAGCGGGTCCCAATGGGGGCTGCGCTCGCCATTGAGGTAGGGGTGGAAGAACAGCCCCTCCGCGCCCGGCGCCACCGCGCCGGCGAGCCGGTCCATCTGGCTGAACACGCTGGCGCCATCCTCGCCATCGCGCCGGAAGAAGGTGTCGCGCAGCCATTTATGCGCCGAGGCGCAGGAATTGGTGGCCGCGATGACATACCAGTGGTCCGGCATGACGTGCGGATAGTTGATCACCTTGAAATCCGGCCGGGGGTGCCGCGACAGCACGCTGACGGTGGCGGCGGTGGCCAGCTTGATCACCCCCAGTCCTTCGCAGGTCATGCCGACGCCATAGGTTTCGGCCGCGGTGTCCGAGGTGCCGCACACCACCGGCGTGCCCTCCGCAAGCCCGGTGGCGCGGGCGGCTGCCGCCGTCACCCGCCCGACGACCGCTTTGGAGGCGACGATGGGCGGCAAGGTGTCGAGCGGCCAGCCGATCATCCCGCACAAGTCTTCCGACCATGTGCCGGTGCGGGTGTCGGCCATCAGCGTGCCGACCGCATCGATCAGGTCGGTCTCCCAGGTGCCGGTCAGTTGCGCCCGCAGCCAGTCCTTGGCGAGGTAAAGCCGCCGGACGCGGGCAAAGGCGTCCGGCTCGTGGCGACGGAGCCAGAGCATCTGCGGCAAGGTCCAGGTGGGATTGGCGCGGTTGGCGCCGATCTCCAGGATGCGGGCGTCCGCTTGGGCGCGCAGGTCGCGGGTCTCGGCGCCGGCGCGCTGGTCGTTCCACAGGATCGCCGGGCGGATGATGCGACCATCGGCGTCTTCCAGAACCTGCGTATGGGCGCCGGCGGAGAAGGAGATGCCCGCCACGGTTCCCGCGCCCGCCGCCGCGGCCAGCGCCCGTGGTACGGTCTCGCACACGGCGCGCCACCAGTCGTGCGGATCCTGCTCGCTCCAGCCCGCTGCGGGGGCCGAGGTGGTGAGCGTGGCGGACGCCTCCGCCACGAGGGTGCCATCGGCGCGGATCACGCTGGTCTTCAGCGAGCCCGCCCCGAGATCGATGCCGACGAGGAGATCAGCCACGGCTCACCTCCCCCCTGGCTGTGCGCCACCTACCCATTGCGCACGTCCACCGCACCGGCCGCCGGCCGCAGGCCGAGCTTGCCCGGGTTCATCAGATTGCCGGGATCGATGGCATCCTTGATGGTCTGCAACAAAGCGAGCCCCGCGCCGAGCTCCCGCGCCAGCCATGGATTGCGGAACACGCCGACCCCGTGGTGATGGGCGATGGAGCCGCCATGGTCGAGGGTCAGCGTCTGGATGGTTTCCCACAGCCGGGCGTGCAGCGGCAGCGCCTGCTCCTCCTCCATGGGCGGCAGGCGGATGGTCATGTATTGGCACGCCCCTTCCGGGTAGATGTGCGACCAGTGCGCGCCGAAATGGATGTCCGGGAAAATGGCGCGGGCCGCTGCCGCCATGGCCGCATACATGCCGGGGATGGCCGACCAGTTTCCGGTCACCTCGATGGTGTCGTTATAGTAGCCCGCCGCCTGCCATTTCTGCGAATAGGCGACGTAACGGTTCTGCTTCCAGTGCTGGTAAGGCCCGTCCGCGGTCACTTCGGCCCCAAGCTCGGCGGCGATGGCCAGCGCCATCTCCTGCTCGGTGGTCACCAGCGGCTCGGAGCCGGAGAACACCATCATCGCCAGGATCGGCTTGCGGGTGAATGCCGCGATATCGGCGGTGCGTTCGGCGCTCTCGGTGGCGTCATAGATCCGGGCCACGGTTGGGCGCAGTTCCGCCTGCATGATGCGGCGCGCGGCCTCCCACGCGGCGTCGAGCGAGGGGAAGGCGAGCACGACCCCGCGCTCGACCTCGGGCAACTGCCACAGGCGCAGGGTGAGTTCGGTGATGATGCCATAGGCGCCTTCGCTGCCGACGATCAGATCGCGGATTGACGGCCCCACGGCCCGCCGCGCCACCGGGCGCACCTCGATCGGGGTGCCGTCCGGCAGAACCGCCTTGAGGCCGAGAACCATGTCTTCGATCTTGCCGTAGCGGCTCGATGCCTGCCCCCCGCCCCGGCAGGCGGCCCAGCCGCCCACGGTGGAAATCTCGATGGACTGCGGCAAATGCCCGGTGGTGAAGCCGGCCGCATTGAGCGCCGCCTCGAACACGGCGCCGTTCATGCCGGCCTGCACCGTCACCATGGCATCCTGCGGGTTGATAGACAGGATCTGGTCCAGCCGTCGCAGGTCGACCATCACCTCATGGTCGAGGGGGATAGCGCCGCCGAGCACGCCCGAGCCATTGCCGAACGGGATGAGCTGGATGCCCTTTGCCCGCGCGAGCCGCACGATGCCCTCCACCTCGTCCGCCGTGCCGGGACGCACCACCAGGCGCGGTACCACGCCCGCCAGCTTGCCATGGCGCTCCCGGAAGTTGGCGAAGGGCAGGCGGTCGTGGGAATAGGCGCGCCGCGCCTCGAATTCGCTGAGGATGTGCTCAGCACCGACGATGGCGGCAAAGTCCGCCGCCAGGGCGGTGTCTATCGTGTCTGCGTCTCGGGCAACGGCGATCGCTAGGCCGGTCATTGGCACCTCTCAAGATGAGAGGCGCGTGGCGATGATGTCATTTTGGCGTCCTCCCATGTTCTTTTGAACAATCGTTTGTTCAAAGCTGACAGAGAAGCCTATGGCCGTCAAGCGGGGAACGCGGCCGGTTAACGTCCGTGGGGCGCGGGGCCGGTGGAGTTGCGGGAGATCAGTGCGCCCGGGGGGAGCGGCGCCACCGCCGCGGGGCTTTCGCCATTCAGGCTGCGGATCAGCAATGTGGCCGCCACGCTGCCCATTTCCTCGGTGGGCATCATCACCGTGGTGAGCGCGGGATAGAGCATCCCGGCCACCGGCGCATCGTGCAGGCCGATCACCGAAATATCCTCGGGAATGCGCAGCCCGGCCTCGTGCAGCACCGTCATCGCGCCGGCGGCGGAGACCAGCGTGGCGGCGAGCACGGCGGTCGGGCGCTGCGGCAACAACGCCCGCATGGCCCACATGCCGCCCTCGGCGGTGTAGCCAGCGACGGCGACGAGGCTCGCATCATAGGCGATGCCGGCCGCCTTCAGCCCGTCGCGATAGCCCTCCCAGCGCTCCTTGGCATTGAACCCGCCCTCGCGCCCGGCGAGATGGGCGATGCGGCGATGGCCGAGCGCGGCAAGGTGGGCGACGGCGAGACGCGCCGCGGCCCGGCTGTCGAGAACCACCGACAGCGCCGCGCCGGGCAGCACGCGGTTCATCAGCACATAGGGCACCCGCGCGGCGGTCAGGTCGGTGCGCAGCACCTCATCGTCGTCGAGGCTGGCCACCAGCAGCCCGTCCACCCGGTTGGTCTGCGACAGCTTGGCGATGGTGGTGCCGGTGGCACCGGGCTCCCGATGGGAAATCAGCAGCGAATAGCCGAGCCGCGCCGCGGCCAGCTCCGCGCCGCGGATGGCGGAGGCAAACACCGGATTATCGAGCTGGGGAACGACGATGCCGATGGTGGAGGTGCGCGCCGTGCGCAGACCCCGCGCCAGGGGATTGGCGAGGTACTGCAGCTCTTCCGCGACCTTCAGGATGCGGTCGCGGGTCTCCTCCCGCACCCGCTGGGTCGCCTCGCCCCGCAGGACGCGCGAGGCGGTCGACATGTCGACGCCCGCCGTGCGTGCAACATCGGCCAGGGTCACGCGGGCCGATGGGGGGGCAGCCTTGGCTTTCATCATTTCGAACCGGGACACGTCACGGGGCAGGCCATGGAGCGGCCCCGGCGCACGGGCGCAGGAGAGGCAACACCCCACCGCGTCTGCCGCTCGCCCGTCTGACGAGGCCAACTCCAACCATCAGATAGCAATAACCACGGGAGCGATCCGGCGGCAACGGGGCGTCCTTGAGCGGGAGGGTGGGCACCCGCCAGCCGGTTCGCCCACCAGGCGGAGGCGGCGGAATAGGCGCGCCTTGTGCGCTGGAGGGATGCGACACAAACCCGTGTCACAGACAGGGAGTTTCCCGCAATTCCCCGCATGCACCACCGTGTCATGCGACAGGAATCCCCTCCGCACGTTGCCCGCGTCGTGAGCGCCCGCACGTCCGCGCCTCCCTCCCCTCCCTGCCGGCAAAAGGCCGCGTCATGACCAGCTCTCTCCCACCCGCTCCGGCTGCGGCGACGACCGGCATCGGTGCGCTCGCCCCGGGGAGCATGCCCAGGAGACCCTCGGCTAGTGCAGGCTCATCATCCTGACGCCCGGGCCGCCTCGCCCGGCGCGGCCCGTGCGCGGGCGGGTGGGTTGGGGGCGAAACGCGCGCCACCCCCCTGCCCGCACGCAGCACGTGCCCCGGCAGAGTCCCCTCCCCCGTCCGCTCCCCACCTAAGGACCGACCCGAAAATGTCCTCTCGCCGCGCAGCGCGCCTCGACACCTTCCGGTCGGCGCCCGCGGCCCGGTGTTCGTGGGCGCAGCCAGCGACGTGGCCGACCAGATGCTGGCCGGGGCCGACGTGGCGGACGCGGACGGCGTCAATCTGGTACGCATGGCAATGCCGGAATCGCTGGAGCCAGCGTCGATCTGCTGGTGCCGGAATGGCGGACCCGGGGCGCGTTCAAGACCGCCGACCAGGAGGGCATGCGGCGCGAGAAGGGTTCGGCGCGGCGGCGAGCTTGAAGGCGACCCATTCCGGCGTGTCGTCCGCCAGCGCCCGACGGCCTGACGGGATACCGGCGCCACGCGCGGCGCGCCTTTCTGGGCCAGCGCAGCCGCTGGCCACGCCGCCGGGACACCGATGCGACCCGCGCGCGGCCGGCGGTTAAAGTCTTGTTAACCTTAAAGCTCTGGACGCAGCGTCAGAATCGTGTCCTATCTTTGACGGGCGGAGGGCGGCAAAACGCATTCTGTCCGACAAAGAGGAATTGAAGCGACAATGGCTGCCCAGGCCGTGCCCCCCCAGCAGGATGAGGATCCGGCGGACAAGATCGTTCGCCATGCGGGCCTGCTCTCGGAACATTTGCAGGCCCGACGCCAGCAGATGTATCCGCCGGATGCGCAGAAGAGCCTCAGGCACTTCATGATTCATGAGGTGTCCAAACTCACGTCGATTCCGGAATCGACGCTCAAGCTGATGTCCAACGAGGGCAAGGGCCCGGTGCCGGCGCGGCTGGAGAACAACCACCGCGCCTATACGCTGGCACAGATCAACGAATTGCGCGAGCTGTTCGCCAGCCAGCGACCGGCGGACGCGCTGCGGTTCCTGCCGCACCGCCGGCCCGGCGACCATCTGCAGATTCTGGCGGTGGCCAACTTCAAGGGCGGCAGCGCCAAGACCACCACCAGCGCGCACCTGGCGCACTATCTGGCGCTGCACGGTTATCGGGTGCTGGCCATCGACCTCTATCCGCAGGCCTCGCTATCGGCCATGTTCGGTGCCCAGCCGGAAATGGACGTGCAGCAGAACGAGACCATCTATGCCGCCCTGCGCTATGACGCGCACCGTCGCCCGATCGCCGAGATCATCCGGCCGACCTATTTCACCGGCATCGACCTGATCCCCGGCAATATCGAGGTGATGGAGTATGAGCACGAGACGCCCCGCTTCCTCTCGAAGCGCGCGGCGGATTCGGACAGCATCTTCTTCGAGCGGCTGCGCCTCGCCTTGGCGGAGGTGGAAGACGATTATGACGTGGTCATTCTCGATACCCCGCCCTCGCTGGGCTTCCTGACCCTGGGGGCGATTTACGCCTCCACCGGGCTTCTGGTCACGGTGCATCCGGCCATGCTCGATGTCATGTCCATGAGCCAGTTCCTGCTGATGATGGGCGACCTGATCTCGGTCATTCGCGACGCGGGCGCCACCATGCGGCAGGACTTCCTGCGCTATGTGGTGACGCGGCACGACCCCATGGATCAATCCCAGGTGCACGTGGTGTCCATGCTGCGTCACCTGTTCGACGAGGATGTGCTGACCTCCACCGCGGTGGAGAGCGCGGCCATCGAGACCGCCGGGCTCGCCAAGCGCACGCTCTATGAGCTGGAAGCCGGCAACATTTCGGCGGCGACGGTGAAGCGGGCGCGGGAATCCATCGATGCGGTCAACGACCAGGTGCTCGACCTGATCAAGCGCAGCTGGGGACGGACGGCATGACCAAGCGCCCGGGCGGGAAATCGATCCTGCAGAATTTCAGCGCCTTCTCGGAGCCGAAGGCGGCGGTGTCAGCGGAGACGCTCGGAGGCGAGAGCCCGCCGGCGGTGCCGCAGCCCCTGCCCCGCGTGGGCGCCGGGGTGATCGGCGCCACCCAGAGATCGCTGGGTGAATTGCGCGAGGAGCGCGATCGCCTGCGGGCGCTGGTGGAGGCGGGCGGCGGCGCCGAGCTGGACCCGGCGCTGATCGACCCCTCGCCGTTTCCTGATCGCCTGCCCGACGATGACGACGCCGACTTCGGCACCCTGAAGGCCCTGATCGCCGATGAGGGCCAGAAGGTGCCGATCCAGGTCCGCCGCCATCCGGCAAGCGAGGGCCGGTACCAGGTGGTCTATGGCCATCGGCGGTGGCGGGCGGCCTCCGAACTGGGGATCAAGGTCAAGGCCATCATCCTCGATCTGTCCGACACCGAGCTGGTGGTGGCCCAGGGCATCGAGAATGCGGCGCGGCAGGATCTGTCGTGGATCGAGCGGGCGCTGTTTGCGTGGCGCATGGATCAGGCCGAGATCCGGGCGCGGGATATTCGCGCCGCGCTGTCGGTGGACGATCCGGAACTGGCGCGGCTGCGGGCGGTCTGCAAGGCCTTGCCTCTGGACGTGATTGAGGCCATCGGCCGTGCGCCCAAGGTGGGCCGCCCGCGCTGGGTGGCGCTGGCGAGCGCGGTGGAGCAGGACACAGGCGCGCTGAGCCGGATCCTCAAAACCTTGTCAGCTGACAAGGTGGCGGGGCTTTCCTCCGATGAGCGCTTCAAGTTGGCGCTGGCGGCGGTGAAGGCTCCGGTGGAGCCGACGCGCACCGAGCTGAAGCTGACCAGTTCCACGGGGCAGGTGGTCGGCAAGGCGACGTTCGCCGGCGGCGACATTCGCCTGTCGATGGCGGCGGCGCATGCGGCGGCGTTCCAGAGCTTTCTGGAAGGCGAGCTGCCCGGCCTGGTGGAGAAGTTCTTGGCCCGCGAGGGCGAGGGGTGATTTCAGCGGCCTGTCCAAACCTTGTCAGCTGACAAGGTGGGGCGGCCCTGGATGTGGCGACGGCTTCGGCCGCGCCGTCGATCGGTGCAACAACGAACGAGGATGCATGAGGTAAAAAAGAAAGGCCCCCGAAACAGCGTCTCGGAAGCCCTTCTCGTTGGTCTAGC
>NZ_CALRWL010000016.1:0-107591 GCF_943371865.1 Azorhizobium sp. AG788
GCGGGTGGCCATCGCCCGCATCTTCCTCAAGGACCCGCCGATCCTGATCCTGGACGAGGCCACCTCGGCGCTGGACACCGAGACCGAGCGCGAGATCCGCCAGTCGCTGGCCGCGCTGTCGGAAGGGCGCACCACGCTGATGATCGCCCACCGGCTCACCACCGTGCGCAATGCCGATCTGATCGTGGTGGTGTCGGAAACCGGCATCGCCGAGCAGGGCCGCCACGGCGAACTGGTGGCGCGCGACGGCCTCTATCGCCGCCTGCACGACACCCAGTTCGCCGAGACCTGATCGGGACGCCCCTAGGACGCCTCTGCCGGGGCCGCGATCTGTTCCAGCATCAGGTCCACCGCGCAGCGGATGGGCGCCAGCACCGGCACGGAGAACAGCGGCTGCAGCGTTTCAGCCGCCTCCCCCAGCGGGCCGCCGCCGATGATGACCGCCTGCGCCCCGTCGTCGGCGATGCAGGCATGCACCAGATAGCCGAGGGCGGCCACCAGCCGCTCCGGTTCCTGCGCCAGGGCGCGGGGATCGCCGCCGGAAACGCGGGTGCCGGTGAACAGCGCCGCCAGGCCGAGCCGGGCCGCCGCCGCGGCGATGGAGGCCACCAGATCCGGCGTCACGGTGGCGACGGCGAACCGCCGGCCGCCGTGCGCCGCCGCCTGCATGGAGGCCTCGCAGATACCCACCACCGGCACTGCCACCCGCGCCCGCAATGCCTCCAGCCCCGGATCGCCGAAGGCGGCGACGATGATGCCGGCGCAGGTGTCGCCATGGGCGGCAAGATAAGCGGTGCCGATCTCGACCACCTCGGCGGCGGACGCCGCCAGTTCGTCCGCGGTGATGATCATGGTGGGGCTGCGCACGGCGGTGGCGTCCACCACCGCCATGCGCGCACCGGCCGCCCGCTGGGCGATGTCCCGCATCATGCGGCTGGTCGCCACCGAGCTGTTGGGATTGATCAGCAGGATATGGGGAACGGGCGTGGTCATTCAGATCGCCTTGGGCGCGGCGCCGGGCAGCGGCGCAGCGGCTTCGTCATCGGCGCGGATGGTGACGTCCTCCATGGACATGCCATAGGTCTCCGGCCCGAACTGGATGCAGAGCGCGAACACCGCATACATGCCGGCGGCGAGGCCGAACACGCCCAGCATGCCGTGATGGTCGAACAGATAGCCGGAAATGATCGGGATGAACGAGCCCGCCGCCGAGCCCGTGGCCAGGATCAGCGCCACGCCGAAGGCGCGGATGCGGGTGGGATAAAGTTCCGGCGCATAGATCCAGATCGAGGTGTTGAGCAGCAGCACGAAGAACTGGAAGATCGCGCCGAACAATAGCACCAGATAGATGTTCACCCCCAAGGTGGCGATGGCGATGGCCGCAAGGCAGGCCATGACCGCGCCGATGGTCAGCACCCGCTTGCGGGGAAAATAATAGCCGAACAGCGAAGCGACGATGGCGCCCAGCACGCTGCCGGACTGGATGGTCATGGAATAGAGCAGGCTGCCGGAATAGCTGTAGCCCATGGAGACGAAGATGGTGGGCATCAGCGTCAGCACCGAGAGCTGGGCGCCGTAGCTCATGAGGATGGCGATGGCCACCGCCACGGTGCGGCCGATGAACGGGGCGCGGAACAGATCGCGCCAGGCGCTCTTGGGCGGGGCCGGCGGATTGGCCTCTTCGGTGAGGAAGGCCTGGATGCGCAGATCGTGCGGCCGCAGCGAGCCGGAGGCCAGCACCGAGAGCACATGGTTGGCCTCCTTCACCCGGTTCTGCGACACCAGGAAGCGCGGGGTTTCCGGCACCAGCTTGCGGTAGAAGGCGGCCAACAGGGCGGGCACGGCCAAGGCGGCGAACAGCCAGCGCCAGGCATTGTCGCCGGGAAACAGCGCGAAGATAAAAAGGCCGAACGCCGGGGCGAGGAAATTGCCGAGGCCCCCGGCGGCCACATTCACCAGGCCTGCCGCGGTGCCGCGGAACTTGGGCGAGCAGAACTCCGCCAGCATGGTGACGGCGGTGGAAATCTCGCCGCCGACGCCGAAGCCGACCACCGCACGGGCGAGGCACAGCCAGCCGAAGCTGGGCGCCAGGGCGCAGCCCAATGAGCCGATGGTGAACAGCAGCAGATTGGTCATCAGCATCACCCGGCGGCCGTAGCGATCGCCGATGATGCCGGAGAGCAGGCGCCCCAGCGCGGCGCTGCCGAAGGTGATGGTGTTGAGGAAGCCGATATCGGCGCCGGTGAGGCCCCATTGCGCCCGCAGCGCCGGGCCGGCGATGCCGATGGTGTTCTGCTCGAACGCATCGAACAGGCAGCCGATCAGGATCAGCGCGATGATCTGCTTGTGCGCGCCGGTAATGCCGATGCGCCCGAGCGCACCTTCCAACTGACGAATGGCCGGCGTGCTTGCGCCGGATGTCCCCATGCCTTCTGCGGCCATGATGTCACCTCTGGAGGTCTGGATGGTCTTTATGAAATTATATTTTCATACCGTAACACGTGAAAATCAGAGCCGACAGATCGTATTTGCAGCGCAGGCGCCCATTTTCGCAGCAGAAATTCGCCTCCTCAAGAAACGGGGATGGGATCCCTTGCGCACGGGCGGCAGCAGGAGCAGGGTGCATGAAAATTCGTTTTCGCGAGCATGTGATGAGTCCCGAGCCTCGATCCTTCCTGACCCGCGTGCGCGACGTGCTGGATCAATTGCACCCGGCGGAGAAGCGGCTGGGGGACTTCGTCTGCGATTTTCCCGGCGAGCTGGCCAGCTATTCCGCCTCGGAACTGGCGACGCTGGCGCAGGTGTCCAATGCCACCGTGTCCCGCTTCGTCAAGCGCCTGGGCTATGAGAATTACGAGGAAGCCCGCCGCCACGCCCGCGCCGAGCGGCAGACCGGCTCGCGCCTGTTCCTCACCCGCGCCGCCGACAGCGCCGCCGAGCAGTCGCTCTCCGCCCATGTCACCCAGGGCGTGGCCAATATCGAGGCCACCTTCCTGGCCATCACCGATGCGCAGATCAATACGGTGGTGGAAGCCATGCTCGGCGCGCGCAAGACCTGGGTGCTGGGGTTTCGCAGCAGCGCGCCGTTCGCGGACTATCTGCGCTGGCAGATGCTCCAGGTGGTGGAGCACATCGTCGCCCTGCCCGGCGGCGGCGAGACCCTTGGTGAGCATCTGGTCAGCCTGGACCCGCGCGACGTGGTGGTGGTGTTCGCCTTGCGCCGGCGCATCGCCCGCATGGACCCCATCCTGTCCGTCATCGAAAAGAGCGGCGCGCGGCTGCTCTACATCACCGATGAGAGTGCGCCGGCCCGCCCCAGCGTCACCTGGCATTTCCGCTGCCAGACCCTGGCACCGGGGCCGCTGTTCAACCACACGGCGGTGATGGCCCTGTGCCATCTGCTCGTCACCCGCGCCATCGAGCGGGCGGGGGCCGGCGGGCGCAAGCGGCTGCGCGGCATCGAGGGCATCGGCGACGCGCTGGAGGAAGTGTAGGGCCGCGCGCGCCCACGGCCTGCCCCGTGTCCGCTCTCCCCCTGTGCTCTCCCCTTGCCTGCGGCCCCCTTGCGGCGCTACCCCAGCAGGGAAGCGCGGCCGCTGCCGCGCAAGGAGATCCCCATGTCCGACGCCCTTGAGCCGAAAGGCGACCTGACCCTGCGCACCCTGGCCATGCCGGCGGATGCCAATCCCAATGGCGACATCTTCGGCGGCTGGGTGATGGCGCAGATGGACCTGTCCGCCGGCATGCGCGCCAGCGAGCGCGCGGCGGGGCGGGTGGTCACCGTGGCGGTGAAGGAGATGCACTTCCGCCTGCCGGTGCGGGTGGGCGATACCTTGTGCATCTACACCACGGTGCTGGGGACCGGGCGCAGCTCCATGACCCTCGATGTGGAAGTCTGGGCGCGCCGCGCCCGCTCCGCCGCGCGGGAGAAGGTCACCGAGGCGGTGTTCGTGATGGTGGCCATCGATGACGACGGCAAGACCCGCCCCGTGGACCCCGTGGCGGCCTGAGCGCCGCCATCAGTCCCGTCGCTTGGGCTTCCCCGCCGGCTGGCCTTGGCCGGAGGAGGCGCCTAAGCTTCCGGACCGTCACGGGATCGCGCTCCCGTACAGGTCGGATCAAGATCCCTGCCCCACCGGATCGCCGCAAGCCAGATGCCTGGGGGCACCCCGTGTTTTCCTCAGCGTGCCGGTGATCCATGACCGAAATCCATCTGCCTCCGGCCTATGACCTCGCCGATTACGAGGCCCTGGCCCGCGCCCGCCTGAGTGCGGCCATCTGGACCTATCTGGCCAGCGGCGCCGGGGACGAACTGACCCTGCGCTGGAACCGCGAGGCCTATGACCGCCTGCGGCTGATGCCGCGTGCATTGGCGGACTTCTCCAAGGCCAGCACCCAGCTCCATCTGCTCGGCCTGCCGCTGGACCATCCCATTCTGCTGGCCCCGGTGGCCTATCACCGGCTGTTCCACCCCGAAGGCGAGGTGGCCACCGCCATGGGCGCCGGGGCGGTGCGCGCGCCGCTGGTGGTGAGCACCCAGGCCAGCATGGGGCTGGAGGAGATCCGCGCCGCCAGCCGCGGCCTGCTGTGGTTCCAGCTCTATATCCAGCACGACTGGGGCTTCACCGCCGATCTGGTCGCCCGCGCCGAGGCGGCGGGCTATGGGGCGCTGGTAGTGACGGTGGATGCCCCCGTCAGCCTGCGCACCCGCGAGCAGCGCGCCGGCTTTGCGCTGCCGCCAGGCATCGAGGCGGTCAATCTGCGCGGCCTGCCGCCCGCCCCCTCCGGCAGCGGCACCGGCATCGGCGGCAGCCCGCTGTTCGGCAGCGGCCGGCCGGATGCGCCGTTGTGGGGCGACATCGTGCGCCTGCGCGCCCTCACCAAGCTGCCGATCCTGCTGAAGGGCATCCTCTCCCCGGAGGATGCCCTGCGCGCCCATGCGGAGGGCGCCGACGGCCTCATCGTCTCCAACCATGGCGGGCGGGTGCTGGACACCGTGCCCGCCACCCTGGAGGCCCTGCCCGGCGTGGTCGCCGCCATCGACGGCCGCATCCCGGTGCTGGTGGACGGCGGCATCCGCCGCGGCACCGACATCCTGAAAGCCATGGCCCTGGGCGCCGCGGCGGTGCTGGTGGGCCGGCCCTATGTGCACGGGCTCACCGTGGCCGGCGCGGCAGGCGTCGCCCATGTGGTGCATCTGCTGCGGGCGGAACTGGAGGTGGCCATGGCCCTGACCGGGCATGCCAGCCTGGAGGCGGTGAGCGCCAGGGCGCTGTTCGAGGGCTGAGCCACGGGGCTGCGGCAGCGGACGTGCCCCGCCCCGTCGGCGGAATTGGACTGAGACGTTCCGCCGTGCCGCGGTAGGATTTCGCACAGCTCGCGAGGAACGCCTCTCATGCCGCACGCCCCCAGACCCGGTCTCGATCGCCGCGATTTCGTGATCTCCACTTTGGCCGGCGCCGCCGCCTCGGCCGCGCTGGCCGGCACCGCTCCGGCCCAGGCGCAGGCCCCGGCTGCCCCGGCGCCCCCACACGGCACCCGCCGCACCGGCGACACCCTCCAGGGCAAGGCCGTGGTCAGCGCCCTCGATGTGGCCGATCTGGAGCCGGGCACGACCCACCGGCTCTATTTCCAGGGCGTGCAGATGCCCACCGGCCAGCATTGGCATGTATCGGTGATCGTCGCCAAGGGGGCGCGTCCGGGCAAGCGCATGGCGCTGGTCAGCGGCGTGCATGGGGACGAAATGAGCTCCGTGCGCACGGTGCAGAAGGTGATGGACGGCCTCGACCCGGCGCAGATGTCCGGCACGGTGATGGCGGTGCTGGACGTCTCCCGCCCGGCACTGGAGGGCATGCAGCGCCGCTGGCCCGATTTCGGCCGGGGCGCGGGTCTGATCGACATGAACCGGGAATGGCCGGGCGATGAGAATGGCGCCACCGCCACCAGCCGCCATGCGGCGCTGGTGTTCAACCGGCTGCTGCGGCCCAATGCGGATCTGGCGATCGATTTCCACACCGGCACCACCGGGCTGGACGCCGCCGCCTTCAATATCGCCGACCTCAGCCTGCCGGATGTGAAGACCATGGCCGAGCTCTATCCGGTGGGGCAGATCTGGAACAATGCCGCCTATCCCGGCGTGCTGCACAATGCGCTGATCGACGTGGGCATCCCGTGCTTCACCCCGGAAATCGGCGCGGCCCGCGTGCTGGACCGCGAGAAGATCGCCTTGTTCGTGGAGGGCACCCGCAATGTGCTCACGCACTACAAGATCATTCCCGGCCCCATGGGCCGCACCGCCGCCGATGCGGGCGTCTATGTCGGCAACAGCGCCTTCCCGGTGGTGGCGACCCAGGGCGGCTTCGTGGAGCATCTGGTGCGCCTGGACGATGCGGTGACGCCCGGCCAGATCCTGTCGATCCAGCGCAACACCTTCGGCGAGAGCGTTGCGGACTATCGCTGTGGCGTGGACGGCCGCGTCGCTGCCCTGCGCAGCGATGCCACCGCGGAACCGGGCAATGTGCTGGCCTTCATCCTGTTCAATCACGCCCCCGCCGCGGGGCAACGGACCTATCCGGAATGAGGCGGCCCCACGCTGCCGCAGCTTCACCTCTGCTGCGGGGGCGGTGGACGAATCAATCTTTGGAAGGGCTCTAGACTCTGACGCAATCGGTCGGCTAGCTTTCATTCGATGCAATGAATAGTTGCAGCGATCATCGGCACGGTCGCCCACTGTGCCCCCGTCAAGGGCAGGGACTAGGAATGGGCTGGAACACCTCGCTTACGCACCCGATCCCCGTGTCGCGGGATAAATCCGCCGTATTGCGGACGATGGCAGATGCCTCGCACTTTCTGTTCGAGGGCAAATTGCCACCCTGCGACTGCATGGCCGCCGCGCGCATCTCCGTCTGCGAGGCGGTGCTGACGGAAACGCCCGAGGACATTCAGAAGGCCACGGAGGCGATGGAAGCCGCCCTGCGGTGTCGGCCGCGACCGCTAGCCTAGGGCGGTTTCGAGCGCGGGATACCGGTCACCGGCCACATCTGCGGGGGGACGGGCAGCCAGGTTTTGGCTTGCCGGTCGAATCTGGCCGGTCACCGGACTCAGGCGGCACGGACATCTCTGGCCGAGGACATCTCTGGCTAAACAAAGGGCTGGACAACGACAGTGCTGAGAAAGTTGCTTCCACCGCCGAGGGACGCCGGCGTCACAGACGACCGTGCGCGAGGGACCGAGGAAGTGAATGGCGGGAGTGACGGGGCTCGAACCCGCGACCTCCGGCGTGACAGGCCGGGTAAAGACGAGTGATTGCAACAGAGTGTTGCAGTCACATGCCCTGCAAACCCCACCCCATTTTCGAGAAAGTGTCACACTTTTGGCGGCGCATCAGCACGGCGGTGATGGATGCCATCACCCAGCGGTCGGCGGCGCTGACATTGCTGCGCGACAGAAAGTCGCACAATGCCGATGATGAAGGCACGGACCTCCTGTAAACGGCTTCCGCCCCACCTCCGTTTGGAGGCGGGGCGGAAGGGATGATGGCGTGTCCCGCGCGGCTCAAGCCGTCGCGGGCGGAAACGGCGGCGGCGGCCCATCCCGCCAGGCGCGAGCCCAGCGCAGCAAGGCCTCGCACAGGCTCATGCCGATCAGGCCCAGCACAAACCCCACCATGCCCTCGACCGAGGATGACGGCAGTTCCGGCGACGCCAGATAGCGCGACGCGAGGATGGCACCCACCGGTGTGCCATAGCCGGCGACGAAGGTGCCGACGATGGCGGTTCCCATGTGGCGGGGCCATGAACCGCCGGGGCGGGAGAGCGAGCGGACGATCCCTCCCGCCGCCCCGGCGATGACGTGGGTCAGCTTGATGCCGGCAAGCGCCGACAGCGGATCAGGGGGGATATCCGCCATCCGCTCACGCCGGCCGGCGCGCCAGCAGCGTGGTGGCGATGCGCCACACGACGGGCGCGATAGCCACGCCTGCCCCGCCGATGGCCTGCCAATTGTCGTGGACCGCGGCCGCCAGGGTCTGCCAATCCGACACGTCTCCGATCCCGCGCGCGGCGAACGCGGTGCCGGCGGCGGAAATGGCATAGCGGGCGATCTGCGGCCACAGCGATTCCAGCGCCGCCGGCGGCGGCAGCGCATCGGTGATGGCGGCGGCCACCGGGGCGACCTGGTTGGTGGACAAGGGGATGTCGGGGCGCGCGGCGACGGCCGCCACCGCCGCCAGGACGGCGGATGCGATCTTGGGCATGGTCAAACCTCGAATGTGGGAGGTGTGCCCGGCGGTCCCGGCCGGGCGCGGGATCAGGCTTCGTTGCGCGAGAGCGTGCCGGCCAGGGTCTGGAGCGGCAGCGGCAGCACTGGGGCGCCGGCGGTGGTTGGCCAGCGCAGGCCGCCGGGGCGAACACGGCCCTTGGCGATGCGGGTGATGGTCACCGCATCAGACTGGTTGCCCCCGAGCACGTGGTAGGCCTCGGAATCCTGCCCCACCAGAAAGCCCACATGGCCGGTCCAGGCATCAGGCGAACCGCGCCAGAACACAGCGATGCAGCCATACATGGGCGTGTCCAGCTTGGTGCCGAACTTCAGCCAGTTGATGGAGCCCCAGGGCGCAGCCGGCACCGGCTCCTTCGGCAAGGTGGTGGAAATGCACCAGCCGACAAAGGTGCCGCACCATGCGGTTTCATCATCCCGGAACGGCGCCTTGAGCGCTTCCAGCATGCGCACGATGGCCGGCGCATGTTTGGGGCCGGCGATCTCCTTCAGCCCAAGATTGCGCCGAGCTTCTTCAATCCACGGCAGCAGCGGCGCGGCGCCGTCCAGACCGAGCGCGGCGAGCGTGGCCGCATCCAGTTGCCCGGTCTGCGGCAGCTTGCTCCAGGCCTGGAGCATCATGACCGCCGCCAGGGTCTTGCGGCCGAAGACGCCATCGGCGCCGGACGGACCGAGATCGAGCCCGCGCGCGATCAGGCGCCGCTGTACGCTGGTGATATCCACCATGGGTCTCTCCAGATTGTGGGGGAGCCCGGCGACCGGGCACAAAAAAGCCGCCCGGAGGCGGCGGCGACAGGATCAGGCGCAAGGATCAGTTCGCGGAACCCATCATCATTTCAGGTACCGCGACAAAGGTAGAAGCCGACCCCGTGGCGTTGTAGATGGCATAATGGGTGCCGTTATAGGCCACAGACGCCTCCCCGGATCCCGGCGCGCCCTCGACCCAGACGCCATTGGACGGCGACCCTTGCAACTTGGCGATGCCGCCCCCCACGGCATAAGTGGCCACGCTGTTGGAGACGGGATGCCGCACCTTGATGAAGCCGGCGCCATCGACCAGCGCCAGGCTGCCGCCGTTGGCGATGGAAGAGGTGGTCATGCCGCTGGCGTCGAACACCCACTGCGTCAGCGGCCGCGTCTTCAGCACCTGCGTTCCATAGACATCATTGCGCACGGTCACATTCGGGCCGATCGCACCCAGCCAGTTATCCGCCGGCTGGCACATGGAACGGATGGTCAGCCCTGCGGCGCCATCGATGCCATAGAAGTGGTTGTCCTTGATATCGACGCCCGCGCCGAATTCGATTTTCGTGGTCAGGTCTTCGCAGAAGAACCCGCTCCCATTCAGGCAGTTGACGAATTTGCCGGTGCTGGACTTGATCGTCCCGGAGGCCCAGGCGGCGACGGTGAAGTTCGATCCCACCGTTCCGGTCGCATACCAGCCGTTGGCATAGAATTTCTTGCCCACGGAATTGGCGATATTGTCATTGAGGAACACCGGGATTTCCGCCGTGTCCCAGGTTGCCCCCTCATCGAAGATCTGAAGGTTGCCGGCGGCGTAGAGCGTGGTATCCACCAGCAGGCCGATATGGCCCAGCACCTGCTTTGCCTTGCAGGTATAGAGGCCGCCACAGCCGCCGGCGGCATGGAAGCCGACGCCGTCTTCCGCCACGCGCATATAGAGGCTGTCGAGATAGCCTTCCACGCCATTGGTCCAAGTGACCTGCGTCCCCCGGCAGAACATCTTGGTTTCTAGCATGTTGAAGATGGCCGAAGAGTCGAAGAAGATCCCGGCGCTGAAGTGATAATCTTCCTCATTGTCAACGATGATGTCGCAGTGAACCCGCTGCGTCTTGATCACCCGGACGGTCCAGTTTTCGTTGGTGATTTCCTGTGCCGCCGTCATGCGGAATTGGGTGATGAACAGCTCGGCACCATATTCGCTGGTGTTTCCGAACCGCAGCAGCCCGGCGCCGGAGATGGTGTCGCCGGTAAAATGCAGCTCGGACGCGGCCCCGCTGCCATAGATCATCACCGGCTTCACCGTCGAAACATTGTTCAAGGGCCCGGCATAATTGAATTTCCCCGGCGGGAGGAACCCGCAGCCGAGGATCTCCACATTGCCGAAGAACCGGTTGAGCGCGGCGGTGTTGTCCACCAGGATGGAGTCCGGCACGCCGCCGGCATCCAGCAGGCTATAGACCTCGGACAGCTTCTCATGCTGCGCGCGCTCGACGGAACCCGCCGCCGGATGGGTCCATTTCGCCAGCGTCGCATTCAGCGTGGCAGGCACCAGAGCCCACCAGCCACCATTGGCGGAATCCGTCCCGCCGTCGCTGGTGAAGCGATCCGCCGAACGGTGCTTGGCAACACCGCTGGGCTCGGCATCCACACGCTGGCGCACATGCGTCGCGCCACCCAGGCCACCTTCCGCGGTCACGATCATGACCGTTTTCACCCGGGCGGGAATGGAAATGGCCGCCGCCGCCGCGATGTTCGGGAACACCATGTGACCGGCTGCCGCCGCCAAATTCTTCAGCGGGTGTTGCAGATTGTCGTCGCCCGGCTCTGCCAGGGCCGTGAGCGTGTCATAGGTGACATCGTCGGCGCCGGGATCAAGACCGTCGATCAGCGCTTCCGGCCCCTGCGGCCCGCGGATATCCACCGCATCGCCGATGGCCGACACAGAGCCCGATGCGCCGATATATTGCCCGGTGGCCGGCTTGGTGCCGGCGCCGCCGGTCCAATCCACAATGCGGTGCACCCGGCGTGCGCCATCGGAGACGGCGGCCACGACAGCGGTCCAGCCTTCATCGCCCTTGATCAGGCCCTTGTCAGTCCAGCCGGCGGCGGTCTTCGGCCCCCACAGATGCTTGGACACGGTGTTGAGGCACAGATCACCGATACGCCCATCGGTCACCAGCGGGTCGCGGGCCAAGGTAAAGATGCCGCGCCCATCCACACCTTGGGCGGGCGCATTGATGCGGACGGGAGAAGAGAGCGCGCGAGCCATGGTCAGGCCTCCGGAAAGGTGATGCCGCGAGTGATGAGGAGCGTGTGGGTTTCGCCGCGCCAGCGCACTTCGGTGGTCCGGTTCACGAACATGAAGTCGAACTCGAAGGAGGCCGGAAACACCGAGGCCAAGGGCTCGATCAGTGCCCAGCCCACATTGATTTCCAGGCGCCGGGACACGGGATCGCTGATGATGAGCCGGCCATTGGCCAAGCTCATATCGATCAGGACTTCATCATCCCCGGGCGCCTTCACCTCGGCGAAAATGTCGTAATCGTCCAGCCGCCAGCGATCACCAACGGAACCCAGCGCCAGGACGCTGATCCAATCGGTGGCGGCGGCAACCGTGAAGGTCGCCATGTTCAGATCCTTGGTGGGGTGATCAGGAGATCAGTTGTAGCTTTCGACGATCCAGCGGCTGGCGGTGGCGTCGTAGAACAAGGTGGCGCAGGACGGTGCCGAAGCGCGCAGCACGATATTGGCGCCCGACAGCGTCGTGATGCGGTTGGCCGCCGTGGACGATGCGTCCTCATTGACGATCGTCATGGTCTGCGCGGTGGTGTTGTGCAGAGTGAGCCGCCGGCCATTGATGCCGCCAGTCATGCCGCCGATGGAGAAGGCGCCACTTGGCCCGGTGATGCGCTGAAGTGCGCCGGCGGCCAGCGCGATATCGCTGTTGAGCCCATTGGCCAGGGTCAGCCCGGCGGCACGGGTGATCAGCGACCCACTGGCATCCAGATTGACCACATAGTTGGTCAGCCACCGCAGGCTGGCATCGCCGCAATTATAGACGGCATCAGCGCCGGCAAAGAGCGTGCACTTGAGGAAGAACCCACCAGCGCCGACACCGCTGCGCGAGACATCGAACACGCCAGCCGAACTGGCCAGATCATCACTCAGCACGCGGAACGACAGAATGCTGCCATCCGCATTGAGCGCGAGATCCCAGTATTTCTGATTGGCGCTGGCTGACGTATTGCCGAACCGCAGTGGCGAAGCCGCCCCGGTGACATTCAGGGCGACCGCGCCGCTGACGCTGCCGCCGGTCTTGTCGAACTTCAAGTTCAGCGCGTCCTGCTGTGCCGTGCTGACCGGCTTGTTCGCGTCGCTGGTGTTGTCCACATTGCCCAGGCCGACATCACCTTTCACCAGCACCAGCCCGGACTTGAATGCGGCGAAGGTGATGTTCTTGATGAGCTTTCCGCTGGTGCCGTCGAACACCGCCGGGGTGGCATCGGTGGCGCTCGCCGGCCCCACCACTGCGCCGTCGATATTGGTCTGCGAGATGTTCCAGTTCGCGCCCACCGTGGCCTGGTCGCCTGAGGCCGTCGCATCCACCAGGCAGAGCAATAGATCGCCCGCCTCGACCACGCGGCCGGAGGCGCCGCCGATCTTCCCCGCCACCGAAACCCGATAGGTCCAGCCGGCGCTGGCGGCGGGATAGTTCGGGTTGGCAGAGCAATCCACCACGCCCTTGAAGACCATGGCATCCGCCGCCGCGATCAGGGCATCCACATAGGCCTTATTGTAGACATCGAGGCTGGTGCGGGTGGCGGCGGCATCGGTGAAGGTGGCGCTGGACAAAGCGGCCACGCCGGCAACGGACAGGCCGGCCAGCGCGCTGACGGCGCCCGTCACCGCCAGGGTTCCCGATACCGCGCCGCTCCCGGCCACCGTGAGCGCGCCGCCGGACTTCAGCCCGCCTTCAACGGTCCAGACATTGGCGGCCTGGTCAAAGTACAGCTCGCGATCGATACGGAAGTCGCCGGCCTGATCGGTGGGGGCCAAAGCAAAGCGATCACCCGCCCCGACGATGCGGCCGGAGGCATTGCCGCCAGTGGCCTCATCGTCGCCCACATAGAGGGTGGAGCGCAGGCGCAGCGGCAGCTCGAACACAAAGTCGCCGGTGACAACCTGGTCGCCATCCAGCAGCATCACGTTCGAGGATAGGCGCGCGTCGTCAAGCGTGCCGGATTCAATCCAGCCCGCATCATGGGATTGCTCCAGGCCCCCTTCCACCACTTCCATCCGGTCCAGCAGGTCCGTGGAAACCTGCGCCAGGCCCGCCAGTTCATTGCGGAACTCGCTGACATCCGGCGACCAGTCGATGCCGGCGGTCAGGTCCGTCCACTCGATCACTTCCACATGGGTGATGCCGGAGCCGTAGCAGCGCACATAGGGCCGGCAATAGACCGCGCCCGCCGGCGCCACCACATCCACCGTATCGCCATCGGTGCGCGCCACCGTGAACGGGCGCTCCAGCCGCCCACTGGCAACGGTGATATCGACCAGATCTTCCAGGATGGTCGAAACCAGGCCGCTCTTGTCCGCCTTCAGCCAGCTGATCGCCAGGCGCACGGCATCGTTGGCGGGATCCAGCGTATCGGTGGCGCGCTGCACCACGAAGCGCAGGCGATAGTGCTTGCCCGGCTCGATGCGGAACACCGCCACCGTCGCCACGATCCCCGCGCCCACCGCCAGCACCGAGCCGTTCGCGGACACCCGCCGATCCGCATCCGGGATCGGCACCACATCCGCCGGCGCGCCGGTGATGGCGGCGGTGGCAAAGCGCCCCGGCTCGCCGATGCGGGCGTACTCCACCAAGGCCGTCACGGTCGCCGCGATCGCCACCGATGCGTCGCCAGCGGCCCGCGCGGCCGCTTCGTTCTGATCCGCCAGCGCACGGGCCTGCGCTTCCTCCGATAGAGCTGCGGCAGCGTCCTCCCGCGCGGTGGCCACGGCTTCCGCGCGCGCTGCCGCCTCTGCATCATCACCGTCCGCGCGAGCCGTTGCTTCAGCCGACAGGGCCGTTGCAGACGCCTTGCCCGCCACCAGATTGGCCTGGTCGATCGCGGCATTGAGCTTCGCGCGCACATCGGCGCCGCCCTCGCCATCGACGATGGGTAAAATAGCCATAAGGCCCCCTCAGATGATGTTGGGTTTCAGGCTTCGGCGAAGGTGATGGAGGGCGTGCCGAACTTGCCCAGGTCCAGCGAGAGATCGCCGCTGCTCATATCCGCCAGCGTGCATAGGCACACCAGATCACGGAAATTCGCCGTTGTTCCGGATGGCGCCGCGGCGCGCAGCGGCGGCAGGATCTTGACTTCATAGGCCGCCAGCCCGGAACCGGCGTCATCCACCCATATGCCGGCATCAGACCAGGGCGCGCCGGTGGTGAACCAGTCCGAGATGGACGTGGCGGCGGTCTGCGAGACCACGTCCATGACCCGATAGAGCCGGGGGCCGATGCTGAAATGCACCCCGGCTTCCACCTTCACATTGGCGGTGACCAGATGAAGCGTGGTGGCGCGCAAGGCCGCATCGGAACTGACCCCCGCCCCCCATGAGCCCTGCGGCACACCGGCGGGGCGGAACTTGTCGAAGATGGTCAGCAGGATGTCTTCGCCGGCCCGCAGCCGCGCCACCATGGCGCGCCAGGCCAGTTGCTGCGCCCGGGTGGACACCGGCACCTCATAGGTGATTTCCCACCGGCCGGCGTCGGAGAACACCCGCTGTTCCACGCCGGTGAAGGATTGGCCGCCGCCGCGCGCCGCATTGCGCAATTCCGGCGGCGAGCAATTGCGCGGCTTGAGCACGGCGGGCCATGCAGCAATGGTCATCAGGCCACCTCGATTTCTGGCAGGACAGCCCAATCCGACGTGGTGCCGCGCGCGGTGGAGCGGCGGGCGCGCACGTCATAGGTGCCGGCGGCGGACACATCCACGAACGCGGTGCCGGTGGTCACGTCGGCGGCGGCGATGTCGATCCACCCCGCTTCCGGATCGGCGCCGGACGCATAGGTCCGCCATTGCGCGGCATTGGTGTAGGCGTCCTCGCCATCCACCGTGTCCCAGGTGACGGTGATGACATGGACGGAAACGCTGGACGCCAGGCCCTCCGGCGCCGGCACCGTATAGCCGCCGCCGGATTCGGTCACCGCGCCCATGGCGCTCATTTCGGATGCCGCCATTTCATGGGTATCTGCCGCATAGGACTGCACCTGCAGGCTCACCGTCATGTCGGTGGTGTCGAGGGTCGGCGGCTGGATGATGTCGAACACGCCATCAATGCCCAGCTCCGGAATGGTCCATCCCATATTGGGATCTCCCATCGGCTGCAGGCCGCGCAGATCGGTCTTGAGGGTCAGCTTCCAATCGGGCCGGGCCATGCGCAGCTTGGTCTTGCTCAAGCGCTGCGCCTGATAGGGCGATGGGCACCAGGACAGCGCCAGATCATCCACATCCGCGCCGGCGACATCTTCCGCCCACACGGTGGGGACTTCCTGTTCCTGCCAGTCTGCCCCCTCCCAGACGATGCGCGACTTGACCCCATCCACCCGGTCCAGCGCATCGGGAAAGCGCTCGAACTGCTTTTCAATGATGCAATCCGATGTCAGCCAGACATTCGGCGTCCGCGCCTTGCCCACGAACAGGCCTACAGTGCCGTCCGGCTGTTCGATCAGCGTGCCGCCGCAATTGGACAGCAGCGCTTCCAGGGTGCTCTTGCGCTCTTCGGCGGTGCTGTAGCGGCCGCAGGCGCGATAGCGCGGCTCCCCACTGTCCGGGGTTTCCATGCCATCGTCGCAATCATCGCAGGCCTGTTGCCAGAGCGGCACATTGATATCGTCCGACTGCAAGCCCCACCCATCGCGATCGAGCACGAAGCGCAGCGTCACCGAGGCGGCATTATCGCCATAGGTCCAAGTGGTGTCGTCGGCGAGATCATGGGCCGGATTGCGCGGATCCGGCACCATGGCGCCCTTGATGATGGCGGACCCGGACGGCGCCCCATTGGGGAATTTCTTGGCGTGGGTCTTTTCATCCGCCTGGATATAGTTGAACGCGCCGCAGGCCAGGCCGCGCAGGCGGTGATCGCTGGTCCATTCGCCGCCGCTCAGCGGCAGCGACAGGGCCGCCTGATCCGGTTCCCCCAGCCGGTATTCCGCCAGCACCCGCCCGAACCAGGGGCCGGGAGGATAGACCACCGATCCCGGCGCCACCCCGGTCAAAGCATAATCGCCGGTGTACAGGGTCTCGACTTCCTGGATCTTGGTGCAGGACCACACCTTGATCACCATCAGCACCACGCCGGGTGCGGAATAATAGACCGTCGCCCCCGCCGTCTTCACCCGCCCGCAATCGATGAAGCGGTTGGGCAGCGCCTGGTTGATGGTGGTGGTGGTGGTGATCACCTGCTTTTTCGAGCGGTTGAGCAGCAGGCTGGCGCCCACCGTCGCGCCCAAGGCCACCACCCCGGACACCACTTCCGCCACCGCCGCCGCGCCCACCGTGAGCCCGGCCAGCGACCCGGAGATGATCAGCGGCGTGCCGGCGCCCACGCCCAACGCACCCAAGGCGCCGGCAATGGGCGCGGCCAGCAGCAAAGCCATTACGGCACCCGCCAGCAGATGGAGGCCGGGGCGCGGGTTTCCGCCACCCCGCGCACGGTCGGCGCTGCCCAGGCGGTGGACAGGCGCACGCACAGCACCTCGGCACCCAGGCGCCCATCTTCCATATCCATGGCCACCAGGCCGATATCCCCCAGGCGCGGTTGGGCGGTTTCCACCAGCCCGGCCCGCGCTGCGCCCTGGCGCACCGCTTCGCTCAAGGTCTCGCAGCCATTGGCCCGCAGCAGGCTCAAGGCCTCCTGCATGTCGCCGTAGCGCCCGCGCAGATCGGCCATGGCATCCACTCCGGTGCGCAGTGCCACCCAATCCCAGGCGAAGGTGCAGCAATCCTGCGAGCCGGAAAAGCGCGCGCCCCAGGCGAAGCGCTTGGTTGCCGCGGCCTGCATATAGCCGGCGATGTCGCTCACTTCGGCCATACGATTTCCTTGGACTGGAGCGAGGGCAGGAACTCGCAGCCCCGGTCGCCGGGATAGCGCTGCTGTTGGGTCAGGTCCGACAGATAGGTGGCGGATGGCCGCCCGCGCGCCACGAACGGGCCTTCCGCATTCACCGCCAGGGTGCGGGTCAAAGGCCCGCTGTCCGAGCCGGAAAAGCCCTTCATGATGCCGCGGCGGATGGAGATCGGCCCATCCAGGACCTGCCAATCCTCATCGAAGAATTGCAGATACATCTGGATGCGCCGGCCGATGGCGTCGCTTTCTTCCGCCAGCGCCCGCGCCACGAAGGTGGGCGAAACCCCGGACACCGCCACCGACATGGTTTCCGCCGCCCCATCCACCGAAGGCGTGCCGGGCGTGATGCTCACCAGTTCGAACGGCAGGCCGCGCCAGACATGGCCACCGGAGGTGATGTCGCCGGTGCCCGGCCAGCACCGCACCGGGCCGGACAGAAAGTCCATATGGATCAGCCCGCTGACCCGCACCACCCGCCCGGCCATCTGCGCCGCCACCATCTCCGAGACATCCAGCATCAGCCGCGCCTCTTCTGATTGTCGGACGCGGCCTTGAGCGACACGGACGGCGTGGCCTTCAGCGCCGCCGCCGCCCCGGCCATGGCGGCCTGATGCGCCGCCCTGGCAATGGCCGCGTCGCCATTGGCGCCGGCAAGGTTGATGCTCATCTGCATGGTCACCCGCCCGCCGCCACGCGCGACGGCGGAATTGGGCGTGATGGTGCCGGAGGTGCCGGGCGTGAACCATTCCGGCCCCCTCTCTCCCACCACATAGCCCTTGCCATTGGCCACCGGCCCGCCGTCGGCGCGGAAGCCGCCGAAGGCCATGCCCAGCAGGCCGCCAATGCCATTGCTGTTGGCCACCGAGCCGCCGAATAGGCCAGCCAGGGGGCCTTGGCCCAATAGCGTCGCCTTGAGCAGCATTTGCGTGATCAGGCTGATCCCATCCTTGAGCACATCGTTGAATGACTTAGTGCCCTCGATCAGCCCCTGAATTCCACTGATACCCAGGTCACCGAATTCCTGCTGCAACTCCACAAACCGTTGCTGCTTTTCTCGCGCATCTTCGATAGCGGCAGTCGCCGCAGCGCGCTTGCTCGCTTCGGCGTCAATGGTCGCCAGCATCTGCGGCGACAGCGCAATCTGGTCCATCTTGGCCTGATTGAGCATCCGCAGCACTTCGATCTGGCGCGTGGCCTCAAAGGTGGAAGCACCGATCAGCTTAGCCTCAAGTTCAAGCTCATTGGTCTGGAGCCCATATCCCTTCAAACCTTGCTGAAAGCCCTTGAATTTCTCCGCCGACTGATCGGCCTTTTCCGCTTGATCGCGGAATTCAGCAATGCCTCGCGCCTGTTTCTTTGTCAGTTCGATGCCTTTGGACTGGGCATCGCTATAGATCGATTCCGCATCTGCCTGGAGCTTTCGCTCGCGTGCCGCTAGCCGATAGGCCTTGGTCTGCTCATTGATGTAGCCTGTGGTCGCGGCGCCGCGCAGCGTCGGATCAAGCTGTGCGTCGGCGGCCGGGGGCAACTTGCCTACCTGCGCATCGATCAGCGAAGCGGCAGACGGTCCGACATTCTGAAGCGCAGTTTTCGTCTCAGATGTAGCCGCGCGCACGGCGGCCAATTTGTCCAGCAATGGCGCCAAGCGATCCGCCAGCACTTGAAAGCGCGGCTCTGAATTTGCAAGGCGATAAAGCTCTTCCTTGGTCTGGATAGCCGAATCCGAAGTATCGCCTAAGCCATCTTGAAGTTTCTTCAGCTTTTCCAGCCCAGCCTGGTCCTTACCTAAAGTCAGACTTGTGGCGATGGTAGCGAATGCCACCTTGATCCGCGAAGCCACATCCTCCGCATCCGCCGCCTGCTGATCGAGGCCGCGATTAAGTAAATTGGTCTGTGTTTCCGTAAGCCGCTTGGCAGCGGCGCCGGTGGCCGTAGCCAGATTTGCTGTGCTGGCCTGCGCGCGCTTCAGAGCCTCTGAATAGGCATTGAACCGCGCCTCAGATTCTGCCGAGCGAGCACTCATCACTGCTAAGCCGATAGACAGGCCAGTGATGACCGCACCAACCGGACCACCAAGTAAGCCGAGAACAATTTTCGCGTTACCCGCGACGCCCGACAAGGCCCGCAAGGCGATAGCCGATGCCCCGGTCGCTTTTTGGATACCTTGCTGGCCAGCCACGACGGCTTTTGCCGTTTCAGCATTGGCTAGCATTTCCAGCCGCGCCTTGACGAGATTGGTCACATAGCCAATTCCCATGGCGGTGCCCACGACCAAGGCGGCATTTCCCACCGTATCGAAGTTCTTCGCCAGCGCATTCAGACCTTGGGCAATACGCTGCGTTGCCCCCAGAGACTGATCCGTTTGGCCGATAAAGCGGGTCAGCGCATTGGTCACCCGGTTCAGTGCTTGACCAACGGTATCTGTAGCCGTGGATGCCGTGGCCTCAAGCCCATCCATGCCGCGCAGGAAAGCCTGGAAGAAGTCGCGCGAGGAAACCGTGCCAGCCAGAACCATAGCCCGCAGCCGCGAGACGGAGCCACCCGCACTTTCAAGCCCGGTGGCAACGGTCTGCAGAATGGGCCGCGCGCCCTCCATGACACTGTTGAACTCTTCGGCCCGTACCGTGCCCGCACCGAGCAGCTGCGACAGCTGCAACAGCGCGCCGGAGGCCTCTTCCGAGCTGGTTCCGGCCACGCGCAAGGCCGTCGCCACACCTTCGGTGAACTGGGCTACATCGCCCGATGACGCGCCAAGCTCCTGGCCTGCCTGCGCCACGCGGCCATATAGGGTCACCAACGGGCTGAGCGCTGCCCCCTGGCGCTGGGCAATCTCATAAACCGTGGTCAGGGTCGCACCCACCTTGTCGGACGATACCCCAGCCGTACGCAAAGCATTCTGCGCTGCCGTCCATGCCTCCGCGTAGGACAAAATCCGCTCCGCCCCGAGGGCGGCCGCGATCGCGCCAAGAGACGGCACCAGCGACGAGGCCACGCGACTGACAGATGAATTCACCTTTGCCGTGAGCCCCTCAAAGCGCTTTTCGATCTGTCGGCTTCGACTATTCGTAGTATCGACAGCCTTGGCCAATGCCTTTTCAAATGCCGTTGTCCGCGCTTCCAGAACCGCCACAAGGCGCTCAATTTCTGTCGCCATAGCGCCCTCCTTCAGGCCAAGCGTTCAACCATGTCGCGGAATTCTTCCGGGCTTGGGGGCTCCGGCATAACTTCATCCCCCCCATTGGCCGCGTTCCAGCCGTCCACGGCGGCGGAGAACTGCCAAAGGCTGGCAGCATCCACCTGCTGCGGCGCCCAGCCCATTACAGCGGCGGTTCCGTAATATCCGGCAAAGGCGAGGACACCCCGTCCTCTATCTCGGCCCCTGCCGGCGCCTCTTTTCCCACCGGCTCATCGAGCGCCCCCACCAGGGCCGCGGATAGAACCGCATAGGCTGGGATGACATTCTCATTGAGAGGCCGGTCATCCACATAGCGCTGCACCAAGGTCAGAGCCTCGAGTGGCTTCAATCCGCCACCGATCAACCCAAGGCGCAACGTCTCGCGCAGATCGTCCACCAGCCATCGGCCGGACCCGATCTCGGCAGCGAGAAATGCCGGGCCGATAGGCTCGGCACCCATCCGCACCCGCACCGCGCTCGCTTTCTCCTGCAGCTCGCGCAACTGCCCAAT
Source organism: Azorhizobium sp. AG788 (assembly GCF_943371865.1). Taxonomy (GTDB): domain Bacteria; phylum Pseudomonadota; class Alphaproteobacteria; order Rhizobiales; family Xanthobacteraceae; genus Azorhizobium. Next base: position 20,835 of record NZ_CALRWL010000016.1, read on the forward strand.
GCCGAGGCGGAACAGGTGCTCGCCATCCCCCCAGGTGAGGGTGATATCGCCGGCACGGCTCATCAGCTTGCATCCACCCAAGTGACGGCGCCGTTCGAGGACATCTCGACCTCGATCTGCACCAGCCCGCCCACTTCGCCGGTGATGTTGAAGGTGGTGAGCACCGCCGACATGGCATAATAGCCGCCGCCATTGCCCGCCGTGGCGTCGAACTTCACGCGGATATTCACCGCATCGCCGGACAGGAACCAGTCCCGCCAGGTCTCCAGGCTTTCCATGGCCAAGGTGCCGGAGCCGCTGACCGAGCCGGACAGGGCACTGATCACCCGCTCGGTCCAGGACGGCGCATCAGGATCCGTGCAATCCGGCACGTTGAACTCATTGGCCGAAGCCGCGAGATTGAGCCCCTTGGTGGTGAGGGCGCAGGGGGCGGTGAAAGCCTCGGTGGGCGATGCACCATCACCGATCTGGATCAACAGCTTCGAACCCCGAAGCGTGGTGGGGCGTGCCATGGCAGGACTCCTATGGAGATGAGGTCAGTCGTCGGGATGGGTCAAGGCGCGGAAGGTGAGCACCGCGTGGCTGGTGCGCCCGTCCGGATCCCGCAGATAGCGGGCGCCGTCGAACCGCAGCAGATCGAGCACATGGCCGGTCAGGGTCAGGTCCACATCATCCAGGGCCGCCACCACGGCGGCGGTGAGGGTCTTGGCTTCCACCTGCCCCACCGCATGCGACCACACATGGATGTCCAGATAGATTTCCCGGCCATCCATGCAATCGGCACGGTTCGGCAGCTCCTGGCCTTCGCCAATGACGATGCGCGGCATCGGGTCGGTGGCGCCAGGCACCCGGTCCATGACCGGGACGGAGGGCACCGCCGCGGCGATGGCGGCGCGCACGGCGCCCTGCAACACAAGGGCCGGCGCACTCATGATTGCGCAGCCTTCTTAATGGCCTTCTTGATGGCACGGGTGACGCGCGATTTTGCCCGCTTCTTATTGGTGCGGAATGCCGGAAAGAAGAACGGCTGCGCCACCGTGCCCGGATGCAGGGTGCCCTTGTAGAGGCCGCCCTGCTTATGGGGCGCGGTGCCGAATTCGATCCACCCGGCATAATAGGCATTGTCATCGCCGGCATAGGCCGTGGCGCGGATGCCATCGGCTTTCGAGCCGCCGCCCCGCAGCGCCTGCGTGGCGGTGGTGGATGGCGCATCCCCGAGCACGGCGCCGATGGAATCCATCAGCCGTCCGCTCCGCTTGGGCACCAGGGCCTTGGCGGTCTTGGCCACGTCCTGTGCGCCTGCCAGCACGGCGATTTCCAATTGCGCGCGGATTTCCGGCGTCATCTTCAGCAGCTTGCGGCGCAGCGCATCTTGACCCTTCAGCGCCATGCCCGCCTCCTATGCCGCGATGCCGCTGGTGGCCAGGATATCCAGCCACGCCCGCGTGCCGTCCATGTCTGTCGGTGGTGAGGTCAAGGCGAAGACTTCGCCGCTATGGGCATCCACCGCCCGCCAATCGGCGCGGATGGCCCGCGTCTGCGCGCTCTGGCGCACGGTCATCACCACCGGCTGGGTGCCCGACAGGCGCATGGCCAGAACCGATTCCCCGCCGCGCAGCGGCTTCACCTTGGCGGCGATGGTGAATTGCTCGGTCCAAGCGCCTTCGGTGTTGCCATAGCCGTCATCGGCCACCACGGCGCGGGCCTCGAAGCGCATGCGCCGGTTCAGATCCCCTGCCCCGGTCATGCGCGCGCTCCCGGCCTATGGGCCACCACAGCCTTGCCGGCGGCCACCGCCGCCGCCCCGCACGCCCGCCGCACGAACAGCACCGCGCCCGTCGCGAACGCCAGCGTCACCCGCCCCTTGCGCTCCGGCGGGCACCAATCAAACGGGGCGATGAAGCGCACCCACATCACAGATCCCACACCCGGAACGGTGACAGCAGCGCTTCCACTGCCATGGGAAAGGTCGTGACGATGTTTCCGACGTTCACCGCTTCACGATTATTGTACCAATGGCCGATCAGCAGCAGCATGGCCTGGCGCACCGGCGCGGCGTCGGCGGCATAATCCTCATAGCCGGCGCGCCAGGTGATGCGCACCGCATCGCGGGAGGAGCGCGGCACCGGCCATTGCTCGCCATAGGCCGGCAACAGATGGGCGAAATGCCCTTTGCGGGTCACCATCACCGAGCCATCCGCGAAGGTCTGTTCCTGGCCTGCGGCATCGTCATAGACGAAGCTCACCAGCGAGATGAACGGCGGGAACGGCAGCACCACCGGGCAGCCCTGCACCAGGTCGCCGCCATCCATGGTCAGTTGCAGAACTTGCGGCCCCACCGCCCGGCGCAGCCAGCCGGAGGGGCCATCGATATGGGTCTGCGCCGCGCGGATCAGACCATCAATGACATCGTCGTCATCGGCAAAGTCCACCCGCAGGTGGGCCTTGGCTTCATCCAGCCCAATGACGGGCTCGGGACGTTCGATGACGGTGACGTACATGGGCGCCGCTCACTCGTCCACGAGGATGTGCAGCGCGCCGGTCTTGGCGTTGCCGCCCGCGGCGATCACCACCTTGATGCGGTCGGAGGCAATCGCCACCTTGTCCATGACCGCCGTGCCGCCGGAGGCATAGAGCGCGGCGACGCCGGCCTGCGAATGGGTGGCGGCGCGGGGATAGCGCACGGCGGAGGCGTTGACGTTGGATTCGGTCCAGATGTTTTCGCCGGTGGCCTCGCAGGTGACGGTGAAATCCACGCCGTCCGCATAGTCCGTCTTCACATATTGGACCGAGTGGATCTTGCCGGCGACGCGGGGCGAATAGGCGGTGGCCGATCCATCGGCGGCGGTGGTGATGGTGAGTTTCAAGCGGCGCATGGGGTGGTCCTCTTAAGGTCTGGGGTGGAGCGGCGCGCGAGCGCCTGGGAACAGCCAGAGGTGAGCGGTGGAAACGGCGCCGGTCAGTCCGCCTTGGCCCGTTTGCGGGCGGTGGACTTGTTGAGCGGCGGCGTGGCCATCTTGTTCAGCGGCGCCGGTTCAGCCTTCTCGGCTTCCCCGGCGTCGAGGCGTTCGAAGATGGTTGGATGCCGCTCCAATAGGTCTTTTCCAGCGGCATCGTTGATGTTGAAGGGTTCGCCAGGGCGCAGGCTGTCGGCCTTCACGGCGCTGATGCTGATCTGATCGAGGGCCTTGAGGCGCATGGCGGATCTCCTGGTGTCAGGCGCCGGCGGGAGAACCCGCCGGCGGTGCGGCATTTGCCGATCAGGCGGCAAGCGCGTCGCTGAAGTCGCCCTTGACGAAGGCTTCCGGGCGATAGACCGCAAGCGCCAGGCGCTCTTCCGCGCGGATGGTCACGAGATTCTTGCGGAAGTTGTCGCTGTCCTCGGTGGAGATCTCCACATTCGCGTCCTCGCGATCGAAGATCTGCGCCCCGAGCTGGAAGGCGCCGACCAGGAACTTGTCCACGGTCATCGCCTGGGTTTCCACCACCGGCCGGCGCCACAGATATGGCTCGCTGCCGCCCTGCGGATTGGCGAACAGATAGGCGCCATCGTCAGTCTTCGTCAGCTCGATATCCGCCCAATCACCCGGATTCATGACGATGCCATTGGCGGGATATTCTGCCAGGAAGGCCTGCAGGATTGCGAGGCGGAGGATGTCGATCTTGGTCATGTTTCCGGCGGCGGTGGGCACGATGGGTGCCAAGTAGGCCGTCGCCTGGGTATAGATGCCGTTGAGGTCGGTGCCGGTTCCGCCGCCATTGAGGATCTGGCTTTCCTCGACATAGCTCAGACCATAGAGAAGACGATTGTTGATATAGGATTCCAGCATCGGCACATCATCGAGGATCGACTTCGTCGCCAGGACGAAATGCGGGATCGTGGTCACCGCCGACGTGACAAGGTCGAACTTGATTTCCGACTGAGGCTTGGTGGCGCCGGACGTCTCCGAGTGCGTCGCGGCATTGTTGGTGAAGCCGGTCTCGCGCACGTACTGAATCGCATTGGAGCTGGTGCGGCCCGCCGTGATCAAGTCGCGGATCGTCATACGGCGCTGCGGCGGGGCGATAATGCCGGGCTGGCGCTGCGGCACGATCAGATCGCCGGCGGACCCATCGGCATCCGTGGTCAGGCTGGAGATGATCGCCTTGACCTGGATACTGACGCTGTCCCGGTTCTTCTTTGCGGCGCAGAAGGCCTTCACCGCATCATTTTCGGTGACCATCTGCCCCAAGCTCTTGCGCTTCTCCGGCGCGCCGGGACCGCGGGTGATCTTCTGTTCGATCTCCTTCAGCCGGGCATCCAGTTCGCCGTGCTTGATCAAGGCCTTGTCGGCGGCCTCCTTTGTCTCGCCGGTGACCTTGCCGAGGTTCTTCAGCTCGGTTTCGGTCTTCTCCGCCTGCGTCTTCACCGCGTCGGCGGCGTCCTTCAGCTGGCGGGTCAGCGCCTCGAACTCCGCCGGCAGCGGCGGCACCGTGGCGCCGAAGACGGCGGCGGCGGCCATGGCGTCGCCGGAGCCGAGATAGAGCAGGCCGACGACAAGGCACGCGCAGAAGGCGAGCCCGATGGCCCGCTTGAGGGTGATGGTGGTCATGGGATAATCCTCAGGAACGAAGGAGCGAGCCGAGGGCCGCCTTCAGATTGGACAGGGCCGCGTCAGTGACGGCCGGTGCATCACCTGGACCATCGGACTCCCTCCGAATGGCTTTCGCATAGCCCACAGAGGTGATCTGTACGGCCATGGATTTGGGGATCCCTGCCTCGCGCAGGATATCCTCGAATTCATTGGGCGGCATGGGGTCGCCATCGCGCAGGCGACGGGCGAACTCCTGCCAGCGCTCGGACTTCACGCCGGTGACGCTGGCCCGCGTATTGGCGGGGAAGGTCACCACGGAAATCTCCATGAGGCTCAATTCCTTGAGCCGCACCACGGCGCCGTCCGGCTCGGACTTGACCACATGGTAGCCGATGGACAGGCCGCGCAGGGCGCCGGCCTTGAGCAAGGCATAGGCGCTGCGGGCCTGCGGCACGTCAAGCACCAGGCGCCCGGTGCCGGTCAGGCCCTTGGCATCCTCGGACAGGTCTTCCCACACGCCGATGGGCTCATCTGTGTTGTGCTGCCACAGCATCACCGGCGCGCTCTTGTCCTTGGCATGGCGCGCCAGGGACTTGGCGAAGGCGCCGGGCTCGACGATCTCGCCATGGCTGTCCACATTGCCGAACACCGAGCCGTAGCCGGTGAAGGTGCCTTCATCGGTCAGGCCCTTCACGTCCAGCGGGCAGAATTTCCGTTTCATGCCGATCCATCCAGGCTTGGGCCGCCATGGCCGGTCAAGGTCTTCACGCGGTCGTCAATGATCTGGTCGATGCCCAGCAGGTTCATGAGCGCGGAACGCACCTGCTGCGCGCCGCCGCCGGCCGCCAGATTGGACAGGTCATCCAGCAGCGCCATGTTGGATTGCACCGTGAGCGCCGCCGCATTGCCGCCGCGCTTGGGCAAATTCTCTTTCGAGCGGATCTCGTCGCGATCCATGATCCCGTTCTGGGCAAAGGTGTTGTACAGCGCCGCCCGGCCCTGACTGTCGGCGCGCAACAGGCCTTCGAGGTTGAATTCCGCATAATAGCGGGTGCGATCGGTCGGCAGCAGCAGCTGCTTTTTGATCGCCTGTTCAATGCGGGTCAGATAGGGCCGCAGGCTGAAGGTGAGGAACCCGATCATCTGCTGTTCCAGGCCCGTCCCCCAGCTGGTGGACTTCTCGGTGTGGCCGATCATGAACGGCGGCACCCGGAACCAGCGGCAGATTTCTTCCACGTGGAAGGCCCGCGTCATCAGCAGCTGCGCGTCTTCCGGGCTCATGCCCACCGGCTGAAACTTCATGCCGGCTTCCAACACCATGAGCTTGCCGGCATTGCTGGAACCCATGAACCGCTCAAACACACCTGAGATTTCGGCACGCTGTTCTTTCGTGAGCTTTGGCACGCCGCTATCGATAAAGCCCGATAGCTGCATGCCGCTGCCCAACACCTTGGCCGTGGCTTCATCCGCCGCCATGGCCGCGCCCATGGACTGGCGGGCGTAGCTGATCGGTGACAGGCCGGTGTCGCCACCGACACCGAAGCCGCGCAGATGGAAGACATCGTCTTCGTCCATCACTTCGGTCTGGCCATCGCCGGAATAGCGATAGATGCGGCGGCCATCGGCATCGCGCTTCACCGTCACCCGATCCGGCTTCAGCGGCGTAAGCCCGACCAGGCGCGTGCCGATCTTATCCTTGCGGGCGTAGCCATTGCCCGCCAGGCACAGGCAGGCGGTCATGCCCTCCCAAAATTCGGCGGCGGTCTGGTCTGCATTCGGGCTGTCGTGCAGCACCTCATACAGCGCATGATCGCGCGCCACCGAGCGGTCATCCCCGGCGCCGCGCTCGAACAAAGCCAGCGGCAACGTGCCGATGGTCTCCGATAGTAGCCGCACGCACGACCACGCCACCGACAATTGCATGGCGGTGTCCGGTGTCACCACCTTGCCGCTACTGGACGCACCGCCGGCCATGCTGACGCTGATCGTCCCGCCGGGATCCGGACGGCCGGACAGCTTGGCGCGGCGACGGCCGAAGATGCTATCCCACAGGCTCATCCGACCATCACCGCATTCTTGAGGAAGTCATCCAGGTCAACGGTGCAATCAGGGTTGGCCATGGCGATGCCGAGGGCCATCACCGCCGCCACGATCCCGTCGATGCGTTCAACCGCCTTGTTCTTCACCGGCTTGATGTTTCCGGCCGGATCGGTCTCCACCGGCGCCACCTGGGCATGCCGGCGCAGGACCGGATGGCCGCCATGGTGAAAGCCGTTGCACAGCACCAGGCGTTCCAGCTCCTTCGAGGGCGCGGACATGGATGCGAACCCCTGTCCGAACAGCGCCACCGGCAAGCCCTCCTGTTCCAGTCGCACCGAGGTTTCCACCGCGTTCCAGCGGTCGATAGCGATGCCGGCTTCATGCGGCTTGCGGTTCAGCTTGCCAACATTGGCGATCTTGAACTGTTCCGCATCGCGGGCGATCTGCGCGCGGATGTATTCGTAATCGACCACATTGCCCGGGGTGGTCAGCAGGGCCGGCGGCCCGGACCGGGGCTTAGCCCATTGTTCATAGGGCAGCTTGTCCCGCGCCGCGTGCGCCCGCAGCAGCGCCTGCGGCTTGAAGAATCGCGGCAGTGCGACCGGAACGTCCAAGCCGTCCTGCGCCGGGAACCACCACACCAGCGCCGACAAGTCGCCCACCGCGGACAGATCGAGCCCGCCGAAACAGGTCTTGCCCACCAGGCGCGCCGCCAGGTCCTCCCAGCCGATGGCCCCGCGACAATGATCCCAGCCGAAGCGGTAGCCATCGTCATCCACCGCATCGATGGGCAGCCAGCGGGTGGCGGTATCGGTCCAGACGTTGAGCTGGTAGCGCTTGAAGTCATTCTCCAGGCGCGGGATCTGCTGGGCACGGCGGCACTCGGTCGCCATGGCGTCCAGCTTTTTCGACTTGCCGAGATTGGGATTCGCCTTGGCCCAGATGGCCGGGGCGGTCCAATCGTCATCCTCTTCGGCGGCGTAAATGACCACCAGGGTTTCCGGGTCGGGCAAGGTGCCGTCGCGGATCTTCAGGCACTCATTCCAGATCTCTTCGCCATAGCCGCCCTTGGTGCCGGCGGTGCTGATCAGGAATTCCAGCGGCTGGCGCCGGGCGGTCTCGCTGTCGTGCAGGAAGCCGTACAGTTCGCCCGATGACCATTCGTGGATCTCATCGCCCACCAAGCCGGAGACGTTATAGCCGTGCTTGCCCTTGGAGCGGCCGGACATCGGCTTAAACGACGCATTCAGCGTGGGGCAGAAGATCGATGGCTCGAAGCACTCCAGCCACTGCGGCAGCGTGTTGGACCGGCTCACCATGATCGACGCCTTGTCGAACACGATGCGCGCCTGGTTCTTGTCGGTGGCGATGGAATAGACCTCGCCGCCCTCTTCCGCGTCGCCCACCAGCAGCAGGATGGCGATGCCCGCCGCCATCTCGGTCTTGCCGTTTTTGCGCGGCACCCAGACGTAGCAGCGCCGATAGCGGCGGGTTCCGTCCGCCCGCTTCCACCCGAACAGCGGGCGGATGATGTCGCGTTCCTGCCACCCTTCCAGCACGAACGGGCGGCCGGCCCATTCGCCGGTGGTGAGCACCAGGTGTTCCGGGAAGAACTCTACCGCCTTGCGCGCGGCGGACTCATCAAACCAGTATTCATCCTCGCGCCAGACCTTGGACTGTGCGTCCCATGTTGCCGCCGGGCCAACGCCGGCTGGCCGCCGCCTGGGGCGCGAACGCCGGGCGGGGCCGTTAGCAACTGCCACCCGTTATTGCAGCACGCCGATGGGCGAAGATGCCTTGGGCGGCTGCGGGTTGGTCTTGGCCGATGCCGGGGCGGACGGCGCCTGCCCCTGGCCGCTGAACAGATCGCCAAAATTGGTCATGGCGGCACGCTGCACCATGATGCGCTGGCGCTCCGCCGGGTTGAGGCCGAACCGATCCTCGGTCGCCGCAAGCTGCCGCTCCAGCCGATCCGCCGCCATGAACTCCGGCGTCAGGCGGCGCATGGTGCCGTGGGCGCTTTCAGTGACGTAGGATTCCCCGGTCTCATCGAGCGCCACCTGCATCTTGAGCCAGCGCGCGAAGTTGCGGCAGTAGCGGCCGAACGCCTCGGAATCGGTCTGGGTCAACAGGCGCATGGCGACCAATTGCGGCGCCCGCCGTTCCCAGATCGCCAGGCCGTCACCCTTCAGCCACGGCGGCGGAATGATGCCGTTCGCCGGCGCCGGCGCAAGCATCTCCGGATCGGCGCCGATGGGGCGACGGCTCGGATTGCCCTTGGCGCGCTTGACGCTCGCAGGCTCAGGCTTGGGACCGGGGCGGCTCATGGCGATGTTCCATTTTCCCTTGCTGGCACAAAAAAAGTTCTCCCAAACCCGCGCCCAAACACAAGTGTTTAGGACGCCGGTCCGCGCGGTGGGGCTGGGGACTTTCGACCCACCCCCTGCCCAGGCACGTTGCGGCGTGAGCGATCGATCAATCTGACATGCTCAGGCGCCCTCGCCTGTCATCGCCCGCGCATCGGGGCTGTCGAGGCGCAGCGCGGCGGCACCGATGCGCCCCGCGTCATAGGCCGCCTCAAGCCGTTGCTTGACCACGTCGTGATGCCACTTGCAGCAGGGTTGCCAGTTGTCCGAATCCCAGAACAGCACACGGTCGCCGCGATGCGGGATGACGTGATCCACCAAAGCCGCCGGCACGATGCGCCCAACTGCATCGCAGCCCAAGCACAGCGGATGCTTGGCCAGATAGCCCTTCGATGCCTTGGCCCATGGACGGTTATAGCCACGGGAATGGGCAGAGCCACGCCGATCATCATATTCGCGGTTGGCTTGCTCGCGACTGCGATGGGTGGACGGCCGGAACGTGGCGGGAAGGTCAGGCGTATCTGCCTCCATCCATCCACGCGACCAGCAACCGGGCAAAGAAAAACCCGGTGGCCGTGTGGCACCGGGTTAGCTGTTTATCTGTGACTAGAGATGCACCAAATTCATACCGCAAGTCAAGCGGCGTCTGCATCTTTCTTTTGAGCGGGTGAACAAGACAGGATCAGCGCCATGCCCACGCCCCGTGAGTCGTCATCCCAGGGCCGCGCCGGACGGTCGAAGGCCTCAAGGGCGTGGGCCTCAAGCCGGGGCCGCAGCACGGCGCAGAGGTGGCGCAGCGCGCCGTGCCACAGCTCATATTCCGCCCGCTCCGTGATCAGCGAGACGGGATCAGGGACCAACCGCATTTTCTGATAGGCGCCACGATACGGACGGCCGCAGCGCCGGTCATAGCCATCCACCTCGACGCTGGTGACCACCGGCCCGAAGGCGCCGGCCTCGGTCACGCATTCGGTCAGGAACCAGCGCGGCTTGCCGTTGTCATAGGTCAGGGGCTTGGCCACAGGCGCCTCGCCTTCCCAGCACGGGGCGCCGCCGCAGATGGCGTGCCGCAGCACCAGGGACAGCACCGGACGGCGCATGCGGCGCACGACGCGGCTGGAGCGCTCATTGATCCGCACATCCGTCACCAGCCCATCCAGGGCGCGGCGCACCGCCTCACAGCCCTGCGCACCGTGCGCATCAAGCCCAAGGCCGGGCGACCAGCCATCCGGCGCCAGGAACAGCGCGCCTTCCAGCGTGGTCACCGCCTGAAACACCGCCACCGCGTCCGGATGCGGCTCGCGATCGCTGTTCGAGGGCGGCACGCCATAGACGTTGCGCACGTCGCCGTCCTGCACGCTGGTGCCCAGCTTCTGCCAATTGTCATAGACCTGCCAGGCGGGCATCGGTTCCGCCGGACACGGGCGGGCATTCACCTCGCCATGCTGCAGCTCCTCCAGATAGGCCCAGCGCAACAGGCCCTCAATGCCGATGGTCTTCATGCCCTATCTCCTGCCCCAACTGCCCCAACTCGGTTTCCAAGATGGGGCGCGAAAATCATCAGTGTTTCCAACTCGTTGCCCCATCTGCCCTAACTGCCCCAACTAAATCCGCAAATCGGCCAACCGAGAGAGGGGCCTTCGCGGCAAATTTGCCCTTTCGCCCCCTCACGCGCACACACGTACGCGGGAAAAAGATGGGGCAGATGGGGCAGATAGGGCACCGCGTTGAAATCGTTAGATAAAAGTGCGCCCCATCTTTGCGGCGCCCGCATCGAAGTTGGGGCAGATGGGGCGCTTCACCCCTTCAAGCCCGGTCTCTCTCACGCCTCGGGTGCATCAACGGGCGAGCCATCGCCCCAATCCACATCCTGGCCAACCTCTTGCACCCAGGCCGCGCGGCACACCGCCAGCGGCGGCAGGTGGTAGCACCACACGCGCTTGACGATGCCGGGCTGGTCATCCACCTGGCGCTTGCTGCGCATGAGCCGTGGCACCAGCTTGGCGAGCTTCATGCCGAAGGCCACCTGTTCGCTCTTGCGGCGCACGCCCACCTTGTCCGCCTGCAAGATGTAGTCTTCGAACATGGCATTGACGGCGATGGGGTCGGCCGGCCACTCGCTGCCGCCCACGGTGGCGTTGCCCGATACGAGCCGCTCGAACCACCAGCTTTCCACCGTGTCCAGTGAGCGGATCTTCTGTTCCAGCAGCGCCTTGGTGCGCGGGATCTTCCGCAGCTCCACATCGCTCAGATCGAAGTGCAGCAGATCATGCAGCAGCGCCTCGCGCCCGCCGGCATCCAGTTCCTGATCCATCTCCCGGAAATACTCGATATTCTGGGCACAGCGCGGGTTCACGTCGAGAACGCAGAAGCGCCGTTCGTCCTTGCCGGCCGGAATCACCCAATCCTCATTGGAGGTCATGAGCAGCCGCACATAATTGTCCAGCCGGATGGGATCGATGCCCTTGTTCTCGATCATCTGGAATTTGGAGGTGATCAGGCCCTTGAGCCGGCCTTCCGCCGCCTTGTCACCCGCCCACACCGCCTCTTCCGCTTGCAACAGCAGGCAGCTGGCCATGTGGGCATTGAAATTCCCGGTGACATAGCGCGGGTCATCCACGGCGAAGTAATGAGCGCCGATCAGCGAGCCCATCACCTCGCCCACCTTGGTCTTGCCGGTGCCCATCTTGCCGCGCATCACCAACGCCGTGCCCACCCGCTCCCGCGGGCGCTGCACCAGATGGGCGAACCAGCCGAACACCCAGCGATAAAGCTCGGGATCGCCTTCGCAGACGTTATTCAGCACATGGTCAGCGAAAATGGCATAGCTGCCGCCCGGGCGCGGCGTCACTGAGAATCCCCGCCACAAATTGAGATAACCCGTCGTTCCCGCCTCCCCCGTGGCGGTGGGAAAGAACTCGATCCCCGCGAACGCCCGGCGCTTCTTGTGCTTGATCCAGCGGGCCGCATAGGTGGTGCCCTTGATCTTGCCATCCGGCCCACGCACCTCGGTGAAGGTGTTGGCGAACCAATGGCCAAACGCCTCGATCGACAGAATGCGCAACCGATCCTCGATCGGCCCGCGCGCCTGTTCCCGCACGATCACCGCCTTGGAACCCATGAGCACCAGGCCCCATTCCTGGTTCATGGCATCCACGTCAAAGCCATTGGCGCGCGGCCCCGCTTCGCCATCGGGCTCATCATCCGGCGGCGGCGCGGCCAATTCATCGGTGAGCGACACAGGGCCATCAGCAGGCTGGGAATCGATGGATCGCTGTAGGATCGCCGCGACGGCTGCGAGGCCGGACGCGGGCACGTGTGGTGTCGGCTCGGTCACTCTGCCGCCTCCGCAAAGGCCGCGCGGGCATTGCATTCCGACAGCAGCCGGATCATGCGCGGCGGCACGCTGTTGCCCACCAGATGGTATTTCTCGGTCTTGGTCAGGCTGCGGGTCTTGCCGTCTATGGTGATCTCGCTGGGCAGCGCGCCAGGCGGGAAGCCATGGGCGGCGGCGCCCTCTTCCGGCTCCAGCATGCGGCTGCCGATATCGGCGATCACCATCGCCTTGCCGCCGACTGTGACTTCCACCAACCCATAGCGGGCCTTGCCGGTCAGAGCCCCCAGCGGCGCGCGCACGTCGTCGTCCTGCTTTCCAGAACCGAAATAGTGCTGGAGAAAGCCAAGGATCAGATGGCCGTGCGGCTTTGCGGTGACTGCCGAAAGCGGCTCTTCCGCATCGCGGCCACCGGGACTGCGGCCGCGCATATCCGCCAATGTGGCCGCAACCACACCGGCATGGCAGCCGCCGGCGGTGATGGTGGCCACAGGTTCCCGCGCGGCGCGGCCGTGGGTGTTCGTGCCGTGCAGGGACAGCAGGGAACAGGCGACGACGCCTTGCTGCGCGCCGGTGGTGGTCAAGGCCGAAACCGGCTCTTGCGCACCCCGCACATTCATGCCGGCCCGGGGGCCGGAATTGTGCTGCGCCAGGAAGGTGGCCACCAGAGCATGCTTTCCACCACCGGCCACTTGCGTGCCTAAGGGCTGCTGCACATCGAGGGACCGGGGCGCCTGCCCCTCCCGCTCGCCATATCCAGCTGTCACGAGCGTGGGCACCACCACCGACAACTCGCCCCGGTGCGCCGTGGTCAAGGTGCGCAGCGGTTCGGCCAATGAGTGAACGCGATCGGTGCCGGAATGGGTGATGGGCGCGATGAACGGCTTTCCGGCCTCGACCACATGGCGCATGACGCCGCGCGCGATCCGCCGCAAGGTCGCCTCCGCAAGCGGCTTGGGCCGCCCGAAGATCGAGCGCACCGGCAATGACCAGTCAATGATCGTGTGCGCACCGATCCACGGCTTGAGCCCCAGCCGCTTGGCATCCTTGCGCGGCGCATGGGTGCGCACCGGCCACACCGCCGGCGATCCATCCGCCTTGGCGACGCCGAACAGGCGCTTGCGAATGGTCGGCACGCCGTAGTCCGCGCACACCAGCACCCGGCTTTCAAAGCTGAAGCGCAGCCCGCGCATGTGCCGTTCCCAGGCGCGCCAGATCCGGCCCTTGTGCCGCGGATCCGGCACCAGCCACTGGTCTTGCACCGGCACGCGCTCCCCCTTGGCTGCCACCGTGCCATCCAGGCGCAGCACCCGCCCGGTGGCCGGGTCGCGCTTGGCGATCAGCGGCCCCCAGCTCATGATTTCGGAGACATTTTCCAGGGTGATGATTTCGGGGCGCACCGTGCCCGCCCATCGGCAGATCACCCAGGCCAGAGACCGCCGCCGCTTGCTGACCGGCTTGCTGCCCTTGGCCACCGAGAAGTGGGTGCAATCCGGGGACGCATGCAGGATGCGCACACCGCGCGAGCCGCAGACCTTCCGCGGATCGGCCTCGAACACGTCGCAGCGCAGGTGCCGGGTGTGCGGGTGGCGCCGCTCATGCACGGCCACGGCGACAGGATCGTGGTTGATGGCCACATGGACATGAAAGCCCGCCTGCTCCAGGCCGTCGCAGCCGCCGCCCATGCCGGCGAACAGCACCACCGTCATGCGGTTGTCGAGATTGAACGCCGCGCCCATCACTCTGCCTCGCCCATCAACTCGAACAGATCCGCCTCGGGGGCTTCCTCGCGCGGGGGGCGCGCCAGGGTGCGGTCGCCGGGGATGTAGGGATTCATCGGCTTGGCGGGCTGGTGCGCATCCTTGCGATGCGCCGCGCAATAGGGCGCGCCATCCACCCGCTTGCAGCCGCAGACGCGCAAGGTGGCGCCGGCGCCGGACAGCGGCCAGGAACAGGCATCCTGCGGCGCCAGCCGCAGCAAATAGCCGCCCGCCGGCACGGTGCCGCGCCGGGGATGGGCGGCGCGGAACGCCAGAAAGCCGCACACCAGCTGCGCATCCACCACCGGACGGGCGGCGGCGGGCACGGGCACAGGCGGCGCGGCGACCGCCTTGGGCGCCACCGGCGCCGATGCCTTGCGCAGGCGCTTCGGCGCGGGGCTCACGGCGCGATCAGCGCACAGCGGCGCGACCGTCACTTTCCGCCCCGACATCAGCCCAAGGCGATGCATCTTGCCGATCACCGCATTGCGGGTGAAGGCGAACCCCACTTCCGCCAAGGCGGTGCGCGTCTGCGATGCCGTCCGGCCGGCCGCGAAGCACACCCGCAGCAGATCCACCGCCGCCGGCGGCCACGTCTGCCTCACTGTGTCCGACATAACGCGGCCTCCGCTTGCTCGCGCGCCAGCAAAGCGCGCAAGGTGGCCTTGCCGGCGGGCGTGAAGAACCAGCCGCATTCGCGCTGGCACACCAAGGCGACGGCGAAAGCATCGAGCTTGCGGCGCATGTGGCAGAGATGAACCAGCAGGTTCTTCTCACACGGCAGATCACCGGGCCGGTCGCCATAGAGCGCCAGTTCCAGCTGCTCACGGCTGGCGATCTCCCGCGCCATCAGCACGCCGAACAGGCGGCCCTGCGCGGCAGTCAAGCCCAGGCAACGCGGCACCGGCGCCGGATCGCGCAAGGCCGCTTCCAGCACGGATATACGCTCGCGCAACAGCGCGTTTTCCAGTTCCAGGCCCGCCAGCCGATCCACGCCGGCCGTCGTGCTCACTCCGCTGCGCATGGCATCGCCTCCATCAACATATCGTTGAAATCCTTGCCTTCCGGCGGCCACGCCACCGTCACCCAGCGGCCTGGCACCGTATGGCGCTCCACCGCGCGCTGCATGGCGCACCGGGTGGCGAACGGGTCAGAGTCGCCATCCGCCAGCAAGGTCAGATGTGTGATGCTGTCCGGCACGCACATCACCGGGGCGGCCATGTCCGCCACCGGCCCCGGCACCCGCCAGGCGCGGTTGCGCCCGGCCGTGTCCGGGTGGGTGATGGTGGGATGCGGCACCGTTTCCAGCGCCCGCCCGGTGAGGTTGCCCAGGTCCACCCCCACCGCGAATTCGCAATCGGGATGGATGCCGCCCACCCGCAGCAGCGCGGTGCGCGCCGCCGCCACGGTCTCGATCCCCTCGCCGGCGAACGCCCGGCGCGGCGTGCCGCTGGCGGCCGGCGCCAGCAGAATGCGCCCGCCCTTCTTCGAGCCGCGCACCTTCTTCGCGGGCAGCAGTTCGCCGGTGTCCGGGTCCACGATCACCGCCTTGCCCTTGGGCTGGGAGAGATCCAGCCAGGTGCAGTGCAGGCCGCGAAACAGCCCCTGCGCATCGGTGATCGCCGCCAGCATGGCCGGGCCGCGATGAATCAGCCGGGGCCGCTGGCGGGCGCGGTCATCTTCCGCCTGCCCATGGAAATAGGGCACATCCGCGCCGAAGCGCAGCGCCTTGCATGGGCGCGGCAGATCAAGCCCGCGCCGGGCGAAATAACCTGCCAGCATCGGCGCGGCGTGGGCCTTGGTCGCCGCATCCCACAGCACCTTGAGGTGGCCGCGCTCGCGCTCGCGATAGCTGGCGGACTGCGCCTCGCGCTCCGCTTCCAGCCGTCGGCGCTCACCTTCCCGCCGCGCCAGATCCTCCGCAGAGAGGCGCGAGCCTTCCCCGCGCGGCGGCGCCCGGCCGGTCAAGGTCTCGCAGGCGGCCAGGAAATCCGCCCCGTCGAGATACTCCACCAGCGCGATGGCATCCCCGCCCCGGCCGGAGCCGCGGCACAGCCACACATCCTTGCGCGGATTGACGCCGAAGCGATCATCGCCGCCGCATACCGGGCATGGGCCGGCATATTCCGTGCCCGCCTTGCGCAGCTTGATGCCGCGCCGATCAATCAGCGCCATCACCGAGACATCGCGGGCATCCTGCACCCAGGCGGACAGGTCGGTTGCGGTGGTGGTCATGATGCGACCCCACGCGCGAGATCAACAGCCTCAAGTATCGCCTTCAGCTGCGCCAGATACGCTCTACTCGGATCGATGTATTCCGGCGCCAGAACCCACTGGGCAAGGTTCCGCTCAACCGCCGCAATCTCGCGCTCCAGGAGCACTGGCAAACACCCGGAGGTGTACAGGTCCGTCTTGATCACGATCGGGAATCGGGTGGTAGTCATGCGGCCCGCCTCATCTCGCGCTTGAGGGCATCCAATTCTTGGTTGGTCCAGATCCGGCCATTGGCCGCCACGCCCGCCAGAGCATCGGCCACCCGGCGCGGCGAAAGCCGCAGCAGGCGGCCGATCTCGCGCGTGCCATAGCCGCGCTTCGCCATGGCGCGGGCGGCCACCGCACGGCGGCGGTAGCGGCTGGAGAGGTGGATGATCAGGACCGGGCGGCGCATGGTCAGCCCTGGTCAGCCCGGACTGCCGTGAGCATCTTTCGAAACATCTCCAACGATGCTTCATCCGGGGCCTGCGATGTGGTGCACATCACGGCCGCCACATACATGATCGCCCCGAGCGCCACCCCGGCATCCTCATGGCGCACCGCCGCAAGAACATCCGGCGCCAACTCCATCATGCGGTCGGTATATTGTGAATTGTCCATCACGCCTCTCCCACCGCATTGAGCCGCCGCTCGGTGACGGCGATGGCATCGGACAGGCGGGACAGCCGGGCGCGGATCTCGCCGCGCTCGCGCGGGGTCAATTTCCCGTCCGCCAGCGACACCGCGTAAGTCTTCATCACGTCCGAATGGCTGGCGGTGAGCGCCAGCAGGTCGCCCAATTCGCTGCCGTCCGTGTCCTCGCTGCCATCCACCGGCACCAGGCGGTGGCCGGTCAGCGCCGCCAGAGCGCGGGCGAACACCGGCACCTGCGCGGTGAATTCCAGCAGGAACACCACATCCAGCGGCATGAAGGTGTCATAGTCGCCACCCCAGCGGCTGATGGTGCCGGCGCTCGCGCCGGTCAGCTGCTCCACCCGCTGCGGCCCGGTGGATCCCGGCACGGCGGCGGCCAACACGCTGGCGCGGGTGGCGGAATTGATGACGGCTTCCATCCCGTCCGGTAGCGAAACCTTGGCCACGAAAACCTCCCTCGGGTTTTTCATTCACAACGGGCGTTGGCGGTGTGAAGGTTGACTGGTCAGTCAGTCGCGCTGATCGGCGGCGGGAGAGGATGAGTCATGGATGAAAGAGAACCGATCGACATGGCCGGGTTCGCGGCCGACGCCGCGCTCTACCGCAGCTTCATGCTGCACGCGGTGAGAACGCTCGCGCGGCGCATCGCCGACATCGACCCCGCCGCTCAACTCTTCCTCTACGCCTTCGCTGAAAACGCGCTCCCAGAGGCCAGCAACAGCATGGCAACGGATCTGGCCCTCAGGCAGGAGCTCGAGATGCTGGCCGCCGAGATCCACCGCCTGGCCCGGAGCGTGGGCCCACGCTCGAAACACCCCCTCGGGAGTGACGGCGGCGGCGCGGACCAGCAGGCAGGCATAGCCCCGAGCCATGTGCAGCGCGGCCCGAAGGTTTGATAGCGGCACATGCCGGATCACCACATGCAGCGGAACATCCACCCGCAGGCACCCTTCGGCCACGGGCAAGGTCTCCTGCCCCATCACCGCCGCCAGCTCGCGCACCAGAATTTCGCGAGCCTCCTTTTCAGCTTCAGCGCCGGGCATGAACTGGCGCAGGTCGCGCCACATGTCATCGAGAGGATCGGTCATGATGCACCGCCCCGGCGTGCGTCATGCTGTTTGACCGCCTCAACCACAAGGCGGTCAAACAGGGCTTTCGCCTTGGCATCTTCCCCGGCGCGGATGAAAACCGCCATGGCCGCGAACGGGCGCGAACGCACATCATGCACCGCCGCCCGTACGTGGTGCTCCATCTCTTTTTTGACGAAGAAGCTTACGAAATAATCCTCCGGGCTCAGCCCATCCAGATCGGAAAGCGTCAGGCCATGAAACCAGCCGAAACTGTTCAAGACCTTGAGATCCAGATGCGCGGACAGATCCTCGCCCTGGAGATGATCCTGCTCAGCATCATCCGCGACACGCCCGGCGCCGGTGCCGCTCTCGGCTTTGCCCTGCGCGAGGTGGGGGACCGGGGTCCGCACTGCGTTGCGCTCCAGCAGGAGCAATGCCCGGAACATCTTGCGGCCCATATCCGCGAAGCGGCGTTCCAATGCCTCTCGGAGCTCAGCGCCCTCTCCCCTGTCGGGGCGCCAAGCGTAGACGTCGGGCTCCCGGACGGGCCCCTTGGAAGCTGATGCCCCCATGCGGTTTGCGCCGTCCGGCGCCGCCGGGCGGCCCATCCACAGTTCGAGGAACCGGAGGGCATGCGGGCCGCCCGCGAGGCGCGGACCAAGCAACCCGTGAAGCCAGGCGCTAAACGCTGAAGTGCTCATGATGCCACCTCGGTTTCGGTAGGAGCCTGCGCCGCTGGGCGGTCCACGCCTTCGGGCCATTCGGCATCGGCGGGCCAGTTGTCGGACAGCCAGCGCATGGCGCGCTCAAGTCTCCGCGCGCCAATATCCCCACCCGATCGAATTACGGCAATCCGCTTACCGTCCGTGAACAGACGGCCTGAAAGCGTAGCCTCCGCGCAGCCTTTGGCTCCGCAGTAGGTACTCACAACAAGGAGAAGGTGATCAATGGATGTCATGGCGAGATGGACTATGCGGGATATGTCCCGCGCCTGTCAACGGGATATGTCCCCCTCGCATGCGAAGCCTCAGGCAGGAACTATCCCGCCCATGAACACGGCAATTTTTTCACGCATTAAATCGCGCATCGACGCGCTCGATCTGACCGAAGCCGCGGTTTGCCGCGAAGCTGGTGTCGGGCGTGATGCTATTAGGGACATCCGTCGGCGGCCACATATCTTGCCGCGGATAGATACCCTCGCGGCCCTTGCTGGCCCTTTGAAAACAACTCCTGAGTGGCTAGCTTTTGGACGCGGCGAAGAGTTGAGCGCTGGAGACCAGGTTTTAGAGGTTCCCCTAGTTTCGTGGGACACAGCTGCCGGTTTCGTCGAAGCCCCAATAAGTCATGCAGCCAACGTCGGTAACAGCCTACATCTCTCCGACCTTCCCCATGGGCGCTACATTGCACTTACGATCGACGGCGATTCGATGAACGAAGTGGCAGCGGAAGGCTCTATAATTGTCGTGAAAATAGACACAAATGAACTTTGTGATCGCAAATATTACATAATAAACATAGATGGAAGCACTCTATTTAGGCGCTTTCGATCCGAACCAGCACGACTTGAACCAGCTTCTTTCAACCCAAAACATGAAACAATATTCCTGAAAGAAAATGCAACACCAATTGGACGGGTGGTCCTGGCGTTAAATTACATTTAAATGACCAATCTCTCTATTTCTTTTTCAGTCTTTCAAGAATTAACGCCTCCTCTGGGCTAAGCGAACCTGCTTTAGATTCGCAAATATCTACAAGATACTTATATTGAGGCATCTCCTTATCATCGCTCCTAAACACTGCAAAGCGACGTACAGTGTCGTAAGCAAATGATTGCATCCCAATATATGCGCCCATTCTGTTTTTAGAGTTTACGGAGCCGCAGACAATTTGTGCGTTCGACGTGGACACGTACTGCATTTCATTGAATTTTGCTGAATATGGGTCGAATAAACGGTCTGAGACAGCGCGACGAGCGGAGATAAAACTTGCGCCGTTCTCACGGAAGTACAACGCAATGTCTGTGACGTAATATGATCCGCCCCACTCACTGAGAGAGTGCTGCACGAATAGGACAGAAGCTGCACCTATCATTGGTCCGATGATCCAAGCTTTGTGCATCGCGCCCCCGAAACCCTGAGTTAGTAACCTAAGGATAGCTCGCACGGTCTCGGGCACTTACGCGAGCGGGATATGTCCCACTTTCTCGCTTGACGCGGGATATGTCCCGCACTAGCGTCCCCTCATCAACCCGATGGGGGCCGATCCCGTGACAGCCGCAACCGCTGAAGCCCAACCAACCCTTGCCGCGCGCTTCAAGCCGGGCGATGTGGCGCTGTGCACCTGTTCCAGTGCGATCGGGCGCCCAACAGTGCCGTGCCTGGCCGGCGACATGCTGCTGACCAAGCCGGTGATCAGCCCCTCGACGCAAGGTCAGGTGAGCGGCGTCAACGTCAATCACCTGTATTTTGTGGATCTGCCGCAGCCGGTCATCCCGGCCCACGTGAAATTTCTGGGCGCCGTTCCGCTGATCTGCCTGAGTGGCGTTAGCGGATACTATTTCGAGTGGCGCTTCAGCCGCGTCGAGACCCGCAGTCTTTCCACCCTCATTACCGCCGACGTGGTGAAGATGGCCAATGCCATCCAGGCCGTGCGGCGCACCTCCGAAGTTGGCCTCTGTACCGTTGAAGCCCTTGAGGCCGAAGGCTTTGGCGTCGCGGAAATCATCGAATACGGCTCCACCGCTGCAGCCCTTGCCACCCTGGTGTGGGGCTGATCATGCACCCCTTCATCGCCCCACCCACCGAAACCCCGCTGCCGCTACTGGCGGATCTGGCATGGCACGCCAGCTATGACCTGTTGGAGGCGACGCGGGCCGGGGATCGGCATAAGGCCACCATCCCCGCCGCGTGGCTGAATTCCACCCGCGAGCATCCCAATTGCACCCCGGCCCTGCGCCGCATGGCCGGCCACGCGCTGGAGATCGGCATGGCCGCATTCGGCGGCACCGCGCCCCGGTTTGAGCCGCTGCAATCCTGCGACGGAGAGAGCGCATGAGCCCCCTCGCCTATGAGGCCGGCCGCATGGCGGCGCAGGTGGATGGCCTGGATGGCGGCGCCTGCACCGCCGTGCAGGTCACCGCGCTGGTGGTGGCCACCATTGTCCTGGCGCTGGCGGTGCGCGCCACCACCGGCACCCGCCGCCCCACCTATCGCCACCCCGGAGACGCCGCATGAAAATCCTGCTCGGTTTCATCGGCGGCACCGCCATTGCGTTGGCCGTGATCGCTTACTTCGACAGCGCGGCGGCAGCGGCAGCCCAATTCGATGCGATGTTCAAGCTGTGCGTCATCCCCATGGTGGTCGGCATGTGCGCCGCTATCGGCGCGCGCATTGGTTGGGATGCGGCTGGTGAGGCGGCCCCGCGCAAGCCGGGAGACGCCGCATGAGCCCCTACGCCTGGATCCAGACCAGCCGGGGCAGGGCGCTCGATCTGCTGCGCCCCACCCCCGCCGATATCGACCTGTTGGGCGAGGTACCCGATGTGCTGGCGCGCCTGCCGCGCTTCGGTGGCCATGTCTCTGCCGGATGCTATTCGGTGGCTCAGCATTGCACGCTGGGGGCCGATGCCATCCTGCGCGATCCAGTGGAGCGCGAGCGTGGCGCCGTGCAGCTGGCGCGGGCCTTTCTCCTGCACGATGCGCATGAATTCGCCTTGGGCGAATTCACCACCCCGGCGGTGGAAGCCTTGGGCGCCCATGTGGGGCGCATCAGCGGGCTGGGGGAGATGGGCGCCAAAGTGTTTCGCGGCGCCCTCGCCACCCTGAAAGCCGATCTGGACGCGGCCATCTACACCGCCGCCGGCATGCCCTGGCCGCTGCCGCCGGACCTCGCCGCCCGGGTGAAGGACTGGGATCTGCGCATGCTGCTCAGCGAGCGCCGCCAGTTGATGGGGCCGGCGCCGCGCCACTGGCATCCGGCGGTGGAAGCCGCCGAACCCGCCCGCATCAAGGGCCGCATCAGGATCGAACCTTGGCTCATGGCCGCCGACAAATGGCGCCGCATGTGCCGTGAGCTTTTCCCCCACCTCGCTGCCCAGGAGTGACCATGGAACGCAATGAACGCATCGTGCGAAGTTTCACCCAGGCCTTGGGCCTGCTCAATCGCGGCAAGTTTTCCGAAAAGCTGGATGCCGAATTGGGCCGGGCGCTTGAAGCCCTGGAACAGCATCCGGAAGAGAAGGCCAAGGCCACCCTCACCGTGACCCTGGAACTGACCAAGCTGGGCGACAAGGTGGATATCAAGCCCACCTGCAAGCTCAAGCCGCCGGAAGAGAAGGGCCTGCACAGCACCACCTTCTGGCCGCTGGAAGGCGGGCTTTCGGTGCAGCACCCCAGCCAGACCGACATGTTCGCCGGCCCCCGCGACGCATCGGCCCGCGTGAGCGGCTGATCATCGTTCGCTTCATTTTCAACCGAGAGAGAAGACCATGACGCCTTCCACCTTCCCCGATGGCGATGCCGTCGAAATTCTTGTGGGTCTTGGCCGCGACGCCACCACCCCCGAACTGATCATGCTGCCCACCAAAGGCCTTGGGCCCGGCCTGCCTGATCAGGTTCCAGTGCTGTTCAACCGGCAGAAACAGACCATCATCCCGGTGCTGGAGCACATCGAGGCCGCCCGCCCGCCCATGGAGCGCAAGGGCACCGCCAAGGTGGAAACCCTGTCCACCTTCATCGCCCTCACCAATCGCCACAAGGATGACGGCAGCGCCATTTTCGCCGCCACATCCTGGCCGAATCCCAAGCTCACGGCGGTGATCGACTATCACGGTCTAGAGCGCGAAGCCCGGTGGGGCCGGCACCGGATCGAATACACCTTCCCGCTCACCGAGGAATTCAAGGCCTGGATCGGCTTCAACAGCAAGGAAATGTCGCAGGAGATCTTCGCCCACTTCCTGGAAGATCATGCCGCGGAACTTGCGGCGCCGCTGGATGGCGAGAAGAGCGAGTATGAGCCCAAGTTCAAGGCCCGCTTTGCTTCGCCCAACGAGCTGATCGACCTCTCGCGCTCGCTGGAAGTGAACGTCGGCGGCAAGGTGAAACAGGGCACGCGCCTGCAGACGGGCGAACGGCAGGTGATCTTCACCACCGAGCACACCGGCCCCAATGGCGAGCCCATCGACATCCCCGGCATCTTCATGCTGTCGGTGGCGCCCTTCATCTCCGGCGATGCCGAGGTGCCACCGGTGCGCATCCCCGCCCGCATCCGCTACCGGATCAAGGGCGCCGACATCACCTGGTTCTATGACCTCTATCGCTGGGAATTCTGGCTGCGCGAGCGCGTGCAGCAGGATCTTGCCCAGGCCGCCACTGAAACCGGCCTGCCCGCCTATGAAGGCGCGCCGGAAATGGCGGGCTGATCCCATGTGGCTCGCCGTCATCAATAACCTGCCGGAACTGGCCACCGGGCTGTGCTGGACCGGCGTCACCTTCTGGCTGGGCTACCGCTTCGCGCTCTGGCGCAAGGCGTAGCCCAGGAGAGGATTCCGCAAACGACCCTTGCGGCTGGGGCTCAGCCGCACCCCCTCCCTTCTGTTTGGAGACTTCCGATGTTTGGAGCACTGAAGAAAGCATTCAAGGCCGGCGCCAAGGAAGTGCAGGCCGATTACTCGCACAACAAGGACTATCTGGAAGCCGTCTGCGCGGCGGCCGCCCTGGTGGCCAATGCCGATGGCGAGATCGAAGACAGCGAGCGCTCCAAGGTGGAGCGGGTGCTGTCCTCGCATCCGGTTTTGAGCAAGATGTATCAGCAGAACATCATCGCGCAGACCGCCGAAACCATGTTCAAGCGGGCCAAGGATGCCAGCGGGCGCCAGGCGCTGGCGCGCGAACTCGATGACATCAAGGGCCGCGATGACGGCAAGATGGCCGAAGACGTGTATCTGATCGCCCTGGATGTGGCGAACGCCGATGGCGAACTGGAGCCGCAGGAAGACGCGGTGCTGAAGAAGATCGCCGCCCGCCTCGGCGTCGATCCCACCCGCTTCGAGTTCTGACGCCATGGCCAAGGCCGCGACCCTCAAGGCGCAGCGCCGCGAGATGATCGCGGCCTATGCCGGTGACCGCCGCCGGCACGATCAGAGCGCGCGGCTGGCTGGCCGGCTGCGCGCCCTCACCTGCGACATCCTGCGGGCGGAACTGCGCGCCGCCCGCGCCGCCAAGCCGGCGGCACCATCCGCGCCCGATCTGTTCTCGCTCCTTCCCGCTTGAGGCGCCCCATGGGGTCTGCCGAGGAGTCGCAACGATGAGCCAACGTTTTTACATGGTTTGGAACCCAGCCGGGCGCGCGCCGACCTTTCGCCACCCATCGTATGAAGGGGCCATGAGAGAGGCTCGCCGGCTTGCCCGGATGAATCCTTCCGAAGAGTTCATCGTCCTCGCAGCAGTCGCCACCGCCAAGGTGCCGGACATGGTGAAAGTTACGCCCTTCACGGGGCCAATCACCGTGTCCGCGCAGCCGGGTGATGACGAAATCCCCTTTTAGAGGCGCCCCATGAAACTCACCGTCCCCCGCGCCGCCTTGGCGGCGGCCACGGCGCACCTGTTCCGGGTGGTGGAGCGCCGCAACACAATTCCCATCCTCGCCAATCTGCTGTTGCGCACCGGCGCGGACGGCCTGTCGCTCACCGCCACCGATCTGGACATGGAGGCCACCACCCAGGTGCCCGCTGCCATCACCACCCCGGGCGTGGTCACCTTGCCCGCCGCGCAACTGAAGGACATCGCCGCCAAGGCCGCAGGCACGGACATCGAGATCACCGCCAATCCGGCCAATACCAGCCGCGCCGCCCTGCGCAGCGGCCGGGCGAAGTTCGATCTGCAATCCCTTCCCGAATCTGATTTCCCCAGCCTCGCCACCGGCGAGATGCCATCCCCGTGGAGCGTGCCGGCGCAGGCGCTGCGGGCATTGCTGGAGACGGTGGAATTCGCCATGTCCACCGAAGAGACCCGCTATTATCTGTGCGGCATCTACCTGCACCTGGTGCAGCATGACGGCGCGCCACATCTGGCCGCCGTCGCCACCGATGGCCACCGCCTGGCACTGCGCCGCATGGAGGCTCCGGAGGGCAGCGCAGGCATGCCCGGCGTCATCCTCCCCCGCAAGGCGGTGGGCGAGATGATCAAGATGCTCACCGCCCACGGCACCGATGCCGCGCAGCTGGCGGTGAACACCACCAAGCTGTGCCTGGAGGCCGGCGGCACCCGGCTCATCACCAAGCTGGTCGACGGCACCTATCCGGACTATGCCCGCGTCATCCCCGCCCAGGGCGCCACCGCCGTCACCCTCAAGCGCGCGGACCTCACCGCCGCCGTTGCCCGCGTCGCCACCGTCATCAGCGAGAAGGGCCGCGCGGTGAAGTTCGCCTTCGCGGAAGACGGGCTCACCCTCTCGGTCACCGGCACCGACACCGGCGAGGCCACGGACAAAGTGGAGAGCACCCACGCCGGCCCGCCGCTGGAGATCGGCTTCAACCCCACCTATGCCCTGCACATCGCCGCCGCCATGGCCAGCGATGACATGCGCATATCCCTCAACGATGCCGGCTCGCCCGCACTGATCAGCGGGGCCGATGACCCCGCCGCGCAGTTTGTGCTGATGCCGATGCGCATTTGAGTGGGAGGACGCTATGGCTGACCGCCCGATATTGTTCAGCGCGCCCATGGTCCGGGCCAACCTGCGGGAGATTGAGAAACCCGGCTTCGGGAAGACGCAGACGCGGCGCGTCCTACCATTCCAGCCAGGCGATCTAGATCACCCCTTCATGATGGCAGATGGCTCATGGCACGTGACTGGCTCCGTAGGCGACCACCTATCACCGTTGCCAGTGCGAATCCGTTCCGGCGACCGCCTGTGGGTGCGGGAGACGGTCGCATGTGGCGCCTGTGCCCCCAGCAAGCCCAGTCTTTGGTCGCCGTCATTCTGGCGGCGTGAGCAGGGATCACCATCCAACCCATCTGGGCTTTGGTACGAGGCCGACGGGCTGTCTCCAGAGCGCACGATCACGGATCGCGGGCGCTGGACGCCATGCATCCACATGCCCCGCTGGGCTTCCCGCATCACGCTCATGGTCACCAGCGTCAAGGTCGAGCGGTTGCAGGACATCAGCGAGGAAGATGCGATAGCGGAGGGGGTCGAGAAAGACCACGCTGCTGGCATGCCCAGCACGTGGGGATGGCACGACTATCTGCGCGGCGACGAAATCGCGAAGCGGCACTTCAGTGACGCGCGCGATAGCTACCGCACCCTATGGGACGCCATCAACGGCCCCGGCGCCTGGGACGCCAACCCATGGGTGGCCGCCTACACCTTCAAGCCGATGCTGGCCAACATCGACAGCGCTCAAGCGCGTGGCGAGGCCGCGTGATGGGCGAAGTCATCCCCTTCCGCCGGCCCACCGCCGCACTGCCACCGCTCACGGCCGAAGCCATTGCCGCGCCCGCCCTCATGGTCGGCGCCACCGGCTTTGCGCTCTACGCCGCCGGCGTGGTGCTGATCGCCCACGCCGCGCTTCTCCTACTCACCTTCTGGAGGCGATGATGGCTGATAAGTCCAACATCGAATGGACCGAGGCGACATGGAATCCCATCGTCGGGTGCTCCATCGTCTCGCCGGGATGCTCCAACTGCTACGCCATGAAGATGGCCCGGCGGATCGAGGCCATGCAGCCCGGCAGCCACTATGCCGGCACCACGCAGGTGGTGAACGGCAACGCGGTGTGGACCGGCAAGGTCGCGCTCGCACCCGAGCACATCCTAACCCAGCCGCTGCGCTGGTGCCGGCCGCGCAAGATCTTCGTGAACAGCATGGGCGACCTCTTTCATGAGAGCGTGCCAGACGAATGGATCGACCGCGTCTTCGCCGTCATGGCCCTGGCTCCGCAGCACACATTCCAGGTGCTGACGAAGCGCAGCGCGCGGATGCGGGCTTATTGCTCTGAGGTGCGCGAGACTTGGTGCAGGTCGGGTTCGCCAATTTCCGGGTCGGATCGCATTCACGAGGCCGCACTCTCGATCACAGGGAAGGAATGGCTGGAGGCCACGCCCGGCCAGTGGCCACTTCCGAACGTCAAGCTCGGCGTGTCGGCCGAGGACCAGCGCCGCGCCGATGAGCGCGTGCCGGATCTATTGGAGACGCCAGCGGCGGTGCGCTTCGTCTCGGCTGAGCCGCTGCTTGGGCCAATCAATTTTGCGCGGATTAGTCCCCGCACCTTTGCCGCCTATGCCAATAGCCTCACCGGCGTTTGGCAATGGGGCGGCGGCCCGTCGCGGGTGGAAACGCCCGGACTAGATTGGATCATCGGCGGCGGCGAGAGCGGCCCCTCCGCGCGGCCTATGCACCCCGACTGGGTGCGGGCCATCCGCGACCAGTGCGCAGCCGCGGACGTGCCGTTCTTCTTCAAGCAATGGGGAGAATGGGCGCCACCGAGCGTGCTCACCTATGACACGCTCACCAATTGCCGGCTTCAGGCGCGTGCGGAGGCCAATCCTTCACTAGTTCACGTCTTTCCTGACGGATTGAACATGGGGCGGATCGGTAAGCGCGCCGCCGGCCGACTGCTGGACGGCATCGAGCACAACGCCATGCCGGAGGCCCGCCGATGATCTCCGACAGCACCACCCACCGCGGCACGCTGTTCCAGCTGGTGAAGATCGCGCAAGCCGTCCTCGGAGCCGATGGCCGTACGCCGGATCTGGCGCGCCTGCGCGAGGATATGCCGGCCCTGCGCATCGCCATCTGCGATGCTGCCGCCTTCGCCCGCCGCGAAAACCACAGCCAGGGCCGCGCCGCATGGCCCATGCTGGCGCAGGCCTGCAACGTGACCCTGCACCACATCGCCGCCGATGACGGCACCGCCCCGGTGCGCGAGACCGTCACCCGCTGGAAAACCATCGTCGGCGCCCTGTTTCCGCTGGTGGCCGCCGATTGGCAAGCCTGGCGCGACGCCACCGCCCCGAAGCTCGGCAGCAGCGCGCCCGCCCCCATCGTCGCGGACGGCGACGGCCTGGACCCGCGCACC
This sequence comes from Azorhizobium sp. AG788, assembly GCF_943371865.1. Classification (GTDB taxonomy): domain Bacteria; phylum Pseudomonadota; class Alphaproteobacteria; order Rhizobiales; family Xanthobacteraceae; genus Azorhizobium. The sequence goes on from NZ_CALRWL010000016.1 coordinate 48,963, forward strand.
CATTTCGAGCGCTACGCCGCCCCGCGCGGCTACGACCTCACCCGCTACACCGCCGGCGAGTACAGGCACCCCGACACCCGCGAGGCGTGGGGGCTGTTCCAGTTCGCGGCGGGCATCGGCCGACCTTCACCTATGGCGGGAGAGACCCAATGAGCCGCGAAACACAGGAGCGCGAGGCGTTCGAAAAGTGGGCGTCCGGTGAAGGCTTCATCATCACCAAAGGTGCAGATGGGGACTATCTGTTCCCGGCAACCCGGATGCTGCTGAAGGGTTGGTTCGCCCGCGCCTCCGTCTATGCCCCTTCTGTGGGGGTGAAGGAAACGCCTTGCGACAGCCAATCTCGTGAGGCTCTTCGAGCCGTTGTGGCGGCGTGGGAAAACACCAAGTCTGGGCAGACAAATAGGGCTGAGATCCAGCGCTGGTTGATTGAGGACATGAAGCCCGCGATCGACGCCGCTCGTTCCGTCCTCGCAGCCGAGCCGAGCCACGCCGACGATCTTGCGGTTGACCGCTTCGCGGTCGCTATGAAAGCCAAGCTCGCGAAGAAGCGCGCAGAAGGCCGCGGCGGCTGGGACGACAAGGGAGCGTGTTCGAATTCGGCTTTGACGCGACTTCTTCGTAATCACGTCGAGAAGGGCGATCCGATAGATGTTGGCAATCTTGCGATGATGATCCACCAGCGTGGCGAGCGCGTCGCCGCTCTCACCCCCTCCCCCAAGGGGGGGGCAGATGGGGACGAAGCGCGCCAACTGGCGGAGGTGGTTCTTTCGATGCAGTTCGCGTCGGCACCTGGCCAGCACGCTCGCAGCCTGGCGCGCCACGTTCTCGGCTTGCGCGATCCGCACGGTGCCTCAGATGAGGTGGTGGCGATCACCACGAACGGAACCACTCGGTTCGTGCCCAAGGGCGAGCCCGTGTTTCTCGTCCGGGGGCAGGACGCCGCGGGCGCCGCGACCGTGCGGGCGTGGTCGGACATGGCGGAAGCCGGCGGCGCGGCGCCTGATATTATTGAGAAGGCCCGCTCGCAGGCTGATCTCATGGAGGCATGGCCGGTCAAGAAAAACGCCGACCTTCCTGCAGGCTGGCAATCACAGCGGCCGCCTGTTCAGGCCCCCAAGGGGGTGGATGCTGTGGAGGTGCGGGAGGACGCCGCAAAGCTGATAGAAAGCATGATTTGGGAGCATCCCTATGCGGGGCATCCCACCAGCCGCATGGCGCTCGCTATTGCAGCCAAGGACGTGCGGCGAGGTCGCAAGCTGACCCCATCCGAGCAACTAGTCAATCTGGCCAAGGCTATGCAGGAAGCCAACGAAGAAGGCGGCACCCCCGACACCTCCAAGATGGAGGACTGACATGCGCTTCCACGTCGATCCCCGCGATGTCCCGACCCATGTCGCCGCCCGCCGGCTGGGCATGTCGGAAGCCGAATTCACTGCCGTGCTGCTGAAGCTGCAGGCGCGCGGCTTTCCGCTGGCGGACCCCGACACCGGGCGCTTCGACCTGCAGGCGATCGACCAATGGATGGACCAGCGCAGCGCCTTGACGGCGCCGGCCGGACCGCGCGACGCTCGAGTGTCCGGGATGGCGCGCATCGCCAGTTTGCGAGAGAGCCGTGGGAACTGACAAGATCCGTTACCTGGTGTTTTTGCAGAATCGGTGGCGCTGGCGCCCCACCAAGGCCATGCGCGCCATGGGCTTCCGGCTCATCACCTTCGGCCCCGCCCTCACCGAAGCCGACAAAATCGCCGCCATCCGCCTCAATAGCGAGTGGGACAAGGCCCGCCGCGGCGGTGGCGGCACCGAGGCGCCGCGCTTTCCGCCCGGCAGCGTGGGCGACGGCTATGTGCGGGCCATGGGCATGCGGGCCGAAGGGCGCCGGCTGGCCAAGACCGAATGGACATCCGAGCATTCAAGCCGGGATGACTGGCCACGCGCCTGGCGCTGGATCGGCCCAGCCTTTGGTGACTTCGATCCCCGCACCATCCCGCCGGAAATGATGCAGGCTTTCCGCGCCACGGTGGTGGAATGCATCTCCGAGAGCGAAGCCCACCGGGTGATCAAGATCTGGCGGGCGCTGTGGAAGCGCATGTCGGTGATGGGCTATTGCGAGCGCGAGCGCGATCCCTCGCTGGCCATGCCCAACTCCGCACCGGCGCCGCGCGCCCATCTATGGACCGATCATGACGTAAAGCGCCTGGTGCAGGGCGCATGGCGGGCGGGCTATGCCGGCTTGGCGGCGTGCATGGCCGTGGCGTGGGACAGCCAATTGTCCCCGGTGGATGTGCGCACCCTCACGCCGGCGCAGCGGCTGCGGGACGGCCAGGGCAGCTATTTCGATGTAGCCCGGGCCAAGACCGGGCGCGCCGCTGCCGCGACGCTGTCGCAGTGGTCGGAAGCGATTCTCGATCACTATGTGGCCGGGCTGGGCTTCATCCTGATCGACAGCGCGCCTATTTTCCGCACCCGGGCGATCAGCGCCACCGAGGGCGGCGGCCGGCCATGGGCGCCGCGCCCCTATACCAAGGACAAACTGGGGAAGGATTTTGCCACCGTGCGGGCGCTGGTATTCGGCCCCACCGAGCGACGCCAGCTGGCGGACATGCGCCGCTCCGGCACCGTCGAGGCGTTCGCGGGCGGCGCGTCCGCCGGAAGCGTGTCCACCAAGATGGCGAACACCCTGTCCGCATCGAGCCGATTGCAGAAGACCTACAACCCCGTGGAAGTTGCAACGGTGCGGCAGGTGGACAATGCTCGAACCGTGGGCCGGGCGCGCATGCGCGAACAAAAGGCCACACAAAGTGTCACATCGATGGAGGGGAAAGTGTCACAACCGAGCGCGAAAACGGCTCAAGTCATTGAAGTGAATGGCGGGAGTGACGGGGCTCGAACCCGCGACCTCCGGCGTGACAGGCCGGCGCTCTAACCAACTGAGCTACACCCCCGAAGCGGCCGCCAGCAGGGGGCGGCGCGTCGAGTGGCCGGTTGATACGGCGCCCCACTTATCAAGTCAAGCGAGGGCAATTCGTTTTCATGACACCTGTGCAAAACTCCCCGCGCAAACGCTGACGATCCCGTGCGAGACCCGCCGCGGCGGGCACGTTTCTGCCTTCGGCGCGCGTGGTGCGCCCCTCCCCCGTGCCGCTGGCATCGGGCCACCACGGCGTGCGGCTTGTCTCATTCTTTTTCAGATCCCGACTCGCGCCGACCCGGTGCGCGGCGCCGCCGGCAAACGACGCGTGGCGCGACACGCGCGCGGCAGGCCGGGAGCTGGGGCCATGGGGCGACCGGTGACGCGGGAGCGGAGGACAGGCGGGGAATGCGGAGGCGACGCCAGAATGCCCCACAGGGTCCGGCCGGGAGGAACGTGGCCAGAAGGAAGGTGGCCAGGAACTCCGTGGCCAGGACCTCAACGACCGACCTCAAGGACCGGAGATGCGTGGCCAGGGGCGCGTTGGTCAGAAGAACGCCGGTCAGGAGCGGGCGCGGATGCACCGCACCGGGTACGATGCGGACGGTGCGATCCCTGGCGCGCGGTGCGCGGCGGGGCCAAGGCCTGCGCCCGGGCGGCGCGGACGGACGTCGCAGAGCGCCAGATAAGAACCAGATCAGAAACGGTGAGCCAGCGCCACGCTGGCGTTAGGAGCCGCCTGGACGGGCTGGAACGGGGATCAGTAGACCACGCCGTCGGAAAGGAACTTCACGCCCACACGGCCCGCGTCGCGCCACTGGAGGGCCACCGGCACGCTCTTCATGAAGGTCTCGCCGAGAATCAGGACGTTGAACTCGTCCGGAACCTCTTTTTCGGCCGCGATACGGATCTGGGCGCCGCGCGACGACATGTCGGTGATCTCGCCGAAGCAGACCTGCTGATCGTCGCGCATGATCCAGGCCCGCTGCGAGGTGGGGTATCGCTTCGCAGCCCGGCGATTCTGCTGCTGATGCTCAGCAACGGACCAGGCACTCACATGAAAGATATGGCGTCCCATGGGGGTGACCTTACGCGTGAGAGTGGGCGCTACGTGAAGGCCCCCCCGAGCGCCCCGATCTTCACCGGATGCGACCGAACCTTCGGCATTGCCTGAAGTAACAGGAAACCGCCCTTGGCTGTCGTGGGGCTGACACGGCAACGCGTGTTGGTTGGGCTAAAGCCGAACGTTGCACGCACGCCTGGAAATGGATGGGGCCGAAACCTGTGAAACTGGTGGGCGGTGACGGGCTCGAACCGCCGACCCTCTCGGTGTAAACGAGATGCTCTACCAACTGAGCTAACCGCCCTTGACCCGCGCGCCCACCGCAACATACGGCGCACCGGTCGAGACGCGCGGTTTAACCATCCAGGCTCCCTGGACGCAAGAGGCTGGGGCGTTCCATGCCCAGGACCGCACCTTCGCCGGCGGTCGCCGCACCGCTCGTGCGGCGGCGCTGACACCGCGCAGGAGCCCTCCGCCACGGCCGAAGATTGATTCAGAAAGACCGACTCAGAGCGCGAGAGAGAGATGAGTGCCTGTCGGGATGCGCCGGACATCCCCACCGGGGGCCTGTCGTGCGGCGCCGATGGCCGGCCCCAGAGGCGGAGATAAGGGCGAACCATGGGGATTGGACCCAATGGGCTCGCGGAAGGTGGTTTCAGAGGGCCTGGGAGGCCCCGTCAGGAGAGTTCGGAGCCGAAGTGCCGCACAAGCCAGCCCCGGATCCGCAGGACGCGTCCGGGGCGCTCCACCCGCATCCGCGGGGGAGCGCCGCTCGGAACGTCAGATCAGCTGTTGACGGCTTCCTTCAGGCCCTTGCCGGGCGTGAACTTGGGAGCCTTGGACGCATTGATCTTCACCGGCTTGCCGGTGCGGGGGTTGCGACCCTCGCGGGCAGCGCGGGTGACGACCGAGAAGGAGCCGAAGCCGATCAGCTTCACTTCTTCGCCGTCCTGCAGCGCCTTGGCGATGATGTCGAACGTTGCGTCCACAGCAGCCGCCGCAGCCGCCTTGGTGAGCTTGGCCTCTTCGGCCACCGCGGCGATCAGTTCGTTCTTGGTGGTCATGTGACCGTTCCTTCCATTGTCTCTCTTCGAATCGCGGGGCCTGGGCCATCACGATGCGCGGGAAGCTTTACGGAAAATGTGGCTTTTGCAAGCGGCAAGCGCCACAAACCCGCATAAATGCAGGATTTCCCACCGTTTCGCAGACAAAAGAAAACGGGCGGCGCGAGGTTCGCGCCGCCCGTTGTAATTAGCTAACCCGTTGAAATCGCTTAGTGCGCAACCACACCGGCCGCATCGTCATCCGCGACAACCGCTTCCGCGCCGCTCACCGGACGTTCGGTCCAGGAAATCGGCTCGGGACGGCGCACCAGGGCATGAGTGAGCACCTCGTCCATGTGCGTCACCGGAATGATTTCCAGTGCGTTCTTCACATTGTCCGGGATGTCCGCCAGATCCTTGGCGTTCTCCTCGGGGATGAGCACCCGCTTGATACCGCCGCGCAGCGCCGCCAGCAGCTTCTCCTTGAGGCCGCCGATGGGCAGCACGCGGCCGCGCAAGGTGATCTCGCCGGTCATCGCCACGTCGCGGCGCACGGGAATGCCCGTGAGCACCGAAACGATGGTTGTGACCATGGCCACGCCCGCCGACGGCCCGTCCTTCGGGGTGGCCCCCTCCGGCACATGGACGTGGATGTCGCGACGCTCGAACAAAGGCGGCTCGATGCCGAAGTCCACGGCCCGCGAGCGCACATAGGATGCGGCCGCGGAGATGGATTCCTTCATCACTTCCTTCAGATTGCCGGTCACGGTCATGCGGCCCTTGCCGGGCATCATGACGCCTTCAATGGTCAGCAACTCGCCGCCCACCTCGGTCCAGGCCAGACCGGTGACCACACCCACCTGATCCTCGCGCTCGATCTCGCCATACCGGTAACGCGGCACGCCGAGGAAGTCCTCGAGGTTCTTGGCGGTGACCTTCACCGACTTCTTCTTGGACATGATCAGTTCCTTGACCGCCTTGCGGGCAAGGGTGGACATCTCACGCTCCAGGTTGCGGACGCCCGCCTCCCGTGTGTAGCGCCGGATCACCTGCATCAAGGCGCCATCGTCGATGGACCATTCCTTGGGCTGCAGACCATGCTTCTGCATGGTGTTGGGGATCAGGTGCTTGCGCGCGATCTCCAGCTTCTCATCCTCGGTGTATCCGGCGATGCGGATCACCTCCATCCGGTCCAGCAGTGCCGGCGGGATGTTGAGGGTGTTGGCGGTGGTCACGAACATCACGTTCGAGAGGTCGTAGTCCACTTCCAGATAGTGATCGGCAAAGGTGCCGTTCTGCGCCGGATCCAGCACCTCGAGCAGAGCCGAGGACGGATCGCCGCGGAAATCGGCGCCCATCTTGTCGATCTCATCCAGCAGGAACAGCGGATTGGACTTCTTGGCCTTCCGCATGGACTGGATGATCTTGCCCGGCATGGAGCCGATATAGGTCCGCCGGTGGCCACGGATCTCCGCTTCGTCGCGCACGCCGCCCAGGGAGACGCGCACGAACTCACGGCCCGTCGCCTTGGCGATGGACTTGCCCAGCGAGGTCTTGCCCACGCCCGGCGGTCCGACCAGGCACAGGATCGGGCCGGTCAGCTTGTTGGCGCGGCTTTGGACCGCCAGATACTCGATGATCCGCTCCTTGACCTTGTCCAGGCCATGGTGATCGGCATCCAGCACCGACTGGGCGAAGGGCAGATCCTTCTTGATCTTGCTCTTCACGCTCCACGGGATCGACAGCAGCCAATCCAGATAATTGCGCACCACGGTGGCTTCCGCCGACATGGGCGACATCTGGCGCAGCTTCTTCAGCTCATGGGTGGCCTTTTCACGGGCTTCCTTGGTGAGCTTGGTGCTCTTGATGCGGTCTTCCAGTTCCTGAAGGTCGTCGCGACCGTCTTCGTCGCCCAGTTCCTTCTGGATCGCCTTCATCTGCTCGTTGAGATAGTATTCGCGCTGGGTCTTCTCCATCTGGCGCTTCACCCGCGTGCGGATGCGCTTCTCCACCTGGAGCACGGAGATTTCATTCTCCATCAGGCCCAGCACCTTCTCCAGCCGGTCGGCGACCTTGATGGTCTCCAGCACGGCCTGCTTCTCGGGGATCTTCACCGCGAGATGCGAGGCGATGGTATCGGCCAGCTTGGCATGGTCGTCGATCTGGCCGACGACGCCCACCACTTCCGGCGACACCTTCTTGTTGAGCTTCACATAGTTTTCGAACTCGTTGACCACCGAGCGCGCGAGCGCCTCGGCCTCCACCGGGTCGCCGGCATCGCCGTCGAGGGTGATGGCTTCGGCCTCATAGAGGTCGGTGCGGTCCGTATACTGGACCACCTGCGCCCGGGTGACGCCTTCCACCAGCACCTTGACGGTGTTGTCGGGCAGCTTCAGCAGTTGCAGCACGGTGGCCAGCGTGCCGACGCGATAGATGGCATCGGTGGCCGGATCGTCGTCGGAGGCATTCTCCTGGGTGGCCAGCAGAATGTAGCCGTCTCCGCGCATGACCTCTTCAAGGGCGCGGATCGACTTCTCGCGACCCACGAACAGGGGGACGATCATATGGGGAAACACCACGATGTCCCGCAGGGGGAGCACCGGGTACGTCTGGGCGACGCCGGGAACGAGAGGGGGGCGCGGCTTCGGGCTCGTCATGACCCAATCCTTTCATAAGGCGCTCATGCAAACGGAAGATGATCCGCCTGCATCGCGCAGCCGGGACGGGATCGGGATTTCAATGCTGATGCGGCGGAACTGCCGCGGGAGGCACAGGAACCGAGACCCGTTGACCGGAATCTTCTCTACAGAAATGGAGAGCGCGCCATAGGCTTTCAAGGTCGCCGGAAACATTCCCAACGCGGGATGGTCCAGCGTCTTTCCCAGGGCGATATCAGGCACTTCCCCCGCCTTTCACCGGCGGGGGAAGAACAGGGGGCAGAGCCCCTCACGCACTGGCGCCGGCGTCGCCGACACGGTCCGCGTAGATGTAGAGCGGGCGGGCGCCCTGCTCGACCACTTCCTTGCTGATCACCACCTCTTCCACGCCTTCCAGGCCCGGAAGATCGAACATGGTGTCCAGCAGGATGCCTTCCATGATGGAGCGCAGGCCGCGGGCGCCGGTCTTGCGTTCGATCGCCTTGCGGGCGATGGCGCCGAGGGCCTCCTCATGGATGGTGAGATCCACGTTCTCCATCTCGAACAGGCGCTGATACTGCTTCACCAGCGCGTTCTTGGGCTCGGACAGGATCTGCTTGAGGGCGGCCTCGTCCAGATCGCCCAGGGTCGCCAGCACGGGCAGGCGGCCGATGAATTCCGGGATCAGGCCGTACTTCAGCAGATCCTCGGGCTCCACTTCGCGGAACACTTCGCCGGGGCGACGGTCTTCCACCGAGGCGACCTTGGCGCCGAAGCCGATGGAGGTGCCGCCCTTGCCCCGGGTGGCGATGATCTTGTCCAGCCCGGCGAACGCGCCGCCGCAGATGAACAGGATGTTGGTGGTGTCCACCTGCAGGAATTCCTGCTGGGGATGCTTGCGGCCGCCCTGGGGCGGCACGGAGGCCACAGTGCCCTCCATGATCTTCAGCAGCGCCTGCTGCACGCCCTCGCCCGACACGTCGCGGGTGATGGACGGATTGTCGGACTTGCGACTGATCTTGTCGATTTCGTCGATATAGACGATGCCGCGCTGGGCCCGCTCCACATTGTAGTCGGCGGCCTGGAGCAGCTTGAGGATGATGTTCTCCACATCCTCGCCCACATAGCCGGCCTCGGTCAGCGTGGTGGCGTCGGCCATGGTGAACGGCACGTCGAGGATGCGCGCCAGCGTCTGGGCCAGCAGCGTCTTGCCGGAGCCCGTGGGGCCGATCAGCATGATGTTCGACTTGGCCAGTTCCACATCGCCATGCTTGGAGGCGTGGTTTAGGCGCTTGTAGTGGTTGTGCACCGCCACCGAGAGGACCTTCTTCGCATGCTCCTGGCCGATGACATAGTCATCCAGGACCTTGCGGATTTCCTTCGGGGTCGGGATGCCGTCCCGCGACTTCACGAGGGAGGACTTGCTCTCCTCGCGAATGATGTCCATGCACAGCTCGACACACTCGTCGCAAATGAAGACCGTAGGCCCTGCGATGAGCTTGCGGACCTCGTGCTGGCTTTTGCCGCAGAACGAGCAGTAAAGCGTGTTCTTGCTGTCGCTGCCGCCGGTCTTGCTCATCTTCATCTCCGTGCGGTCCGACCCACGCAAGACGCGATGCCCTTTGGAGGGGCCTCCCGCCGTCGCGAGACGGAACCCTTGCGGGGGCGATGCGCTAATGCGCCCCGCTCCCCTTGCGGCCTTGCGACCGCACCTCAGCTACCCCTCACGACCTTGCGGCTGCCTGGGGACCTCCAGCCTCGCGGCTGTCACATCCCGGACACCCTGGACAGTGCCCGTTCTCTCACCCTAACGCCGCAACCTTGCGGCAGGACGTCACCGAAGCATCCCTGGAGGACGCAATCAAGGCACATGCATATAATGTGCCTGATCTGTTCTGCCAGATCGATCCAGTTTGAACGAAGGAAGATCCATCGCGCACGCCGGATCGTGCGCCGCCATCGGATGCGATGGCTGCGTCGGAGCGACCGAGGCGGGTGTCACCTCCCCGGCGAAACGCCTTACGGCGATACCCCGACGCAGCCGATCCAATGCCGGCTACCGGAGCATGCAAGCGCGATATGGCAGCGCACGCAAGTGCGACGCGTGCGCTGCCCCCTGAAAACGGACCCGATCAGGCCTTGGCGGCCTCATCGGCGGGCCGCTTGTCGAGCACGGAATCGATCAGTCCGAACTCGGCAGCGGCGGCGGCGGTCATGAAGTTGTCGCGCTCGAGGGCGTCCTCGATGGCCTTCAGCTCCTGGCCGGTATGCTTCACATAGATTTCATTGAGCCGCTGCTTGAGGCTCATGATTTCCTTGGCGTGGAGCATGATGTCCGTCACCTGGCCCTGGAACCCGCCCGAAGGCTGGTGGACCATGATTCGAGCATTCGGCAGCGCGAACCGCAGGCCTTTTTCGCCGGCGGTGAGCAGCAGGGAGCCCATGGAGGCGGCCTGGCCGATGCAGAGCGTGGACACCGCCGGGCGGATGAACTGCATGGTGTCGTAGATGGCGAGGCCCGAGGTCACAATTCCACCGGGGGAATTGATGTACATCGAAATCTCTTTCTTGGGGTTTTCCGCCTCAAGAAACAGCAGCTGCGCCACCGTCAGGGTCGACATCCCGTCTTCCACCGGACCGGTGAGGAAGATGATCCGCTCCTTCAGAAGGCGCGAATAGATGTCGTAGGACCGCTCCCCACGGTTGGTCTGCTCGACCACCATGGGGACCAGGTAATTCATGTAGGTATCAACAGGATCACGCATTTTCGGTCCTCGGCGCGGGAATGGCGCGCGATTTCGTCGCAGGCGAAGAGGGACTGAAAAAAGGAGGCCTGATCAGGCCGCCTTCTCCTCATCTTCCTTATAGAGCTCCTCGCGCGAGACCGGCTTTTCGGTCACGTTCGCAAGCTCCAGCAGGAAGTCGACGACCTTCTCCTCGAACAGGGGTGCACGAAGGGACGCCATCGCCTGCGGCGTGCGGCGATAATAATCCCATACCTGCTGTTCCTGGCCGGGGAACTGACGCGCCCGCTCCACCACCGCGCGCGTCACCTCGTCGTCGGTGACCTGTATATTGTTGCGCTCACCGATCTCCGCAAGAACCAGCCCGAGGCGCACGCGACGCTCGGCAATGCGCTGATACTCGACGCGGGCGTCCTCTTCCGTGGTGCCCTCGTCGGCGAAGGTGCGCTTCTGCTGCGCCAGATCCTGCTGGACCTGACCCCACACGCCGTCGAACTCCTGGCTCACCAGGGTCGGGGGCACGTCGAATTTGTGGGTGGCGTCCAGGGCATCGAGCAGCGCGCGCTTCACCTTCTGGCGGGTGGCGCCGTCATGCTCCTTGACGATGCGCTCGCGCACCTGCTCCTTGAGCTTCTCCAGGCTTTCCTGGCCCAGCGAGGTGGCGAAGGCGTCGTCGATGGCCATCTCGCCCGGGGCTTCCACGGCCGAGGCCTTCACCGCGAACGAGGCATCCTTGCCGGCCAGGGTGTCGGAGAGATAGTTGACCGGGAACGTCACGTTCACGGTGCGCTCCTCACCGGCGGAGAGCCCGATCAGCTGCTCTTCGAAGCCGGGGATGAAGCTGTTGGAGCCGATCACCACCGGCACGGCCTCGCCGGCGCCGCCATCGAACGGCACGCCGTCGATGGAGCCCACGAAGTCCACGGTGATGCGGTCGCCGGAGGCGGCGGCGCCGTCCTTCGGGGTGTAGGGGCGGTTGCCCTCGGCGAGACGGGTCACGGTCTCGTCCACTTCGGCGTCGGTGACGATGGCCACCGGCTTCTCGATGGCGATGTCCTTGAAGTTGCCCAGCTCGATCTTGGGCAGCACTTCCAGCTCGACGGTGTAGGTGAGGTCGGTGAGACCTTCGATCACACTCTTCACTTCGTCTTCGGACTGGGGCAGCTCGACCTTGGGCGGCAGCGCCAGGCGCAGGCCGTTGTCCTCGACGATCTTGCCATTGGCTTCGGTCACGGCCTGGTCGATCACCTCGGCCATCACCGACTTGCCGTACAGCGCCTTGATGTGCGCGACGGGCACCTTGCCGGGACGGAAGCCGTTGATCTTCACCTTGTCCTTCAGCTCGATGAGGCGGTCCTTGGCCTTGGCATCGAGTTCGGCCGCGGGGAGCACCACGGTATAGGCGCGCTTGAGGCCCTCGGCCTGGGTTTCGGTCACCTGCATCGTCTTGCCTTCATTCCAGTGCCGCGCGCGGCAGATTCAATCGAAACTCGTGCGGTCTCCCCGGTACCGAGGAGCCGATACATCCCAACGGAAACGAGTGGGAGACGTGGTGCGGGCGGAGGGACTCGAACCCCCACGACTTTCGCCACGGGAACCTAAATCCCGCGCGTCTACCAGTTCCGCCACGCCCGCATGCAGTCGACTTTCCGATACGCCCGCGCAGACCGCGCGCACACAGATCATCGCCCGCTCGACCAATGACTCGGGTCCGGCCGGGTTGCGGCTTATATCACGCTGCGTTCCCGGTGCAGCAAGAAAAAGCGGGCCTGTGAACGGCGATCCTGCGGGATCTTCCGCGCCGTCGCGCCCGCCCGCGCCCCGCACCGCCCCTCACCGGCCCGCCGCCTTCACATGGTCGATGAACGCCCGCAGCGGCGCCGGCACCAGCCGCCGGCCGGGATAATAGAGGAACGGACCGGAAAAGCTCTGCCACCACGGCTCCAGCACCGGCTCCAGGGCGCCGCTGTCCAGATGCGGACGCAGCCAGTCCTCGAACAGATGGATGATGCCGGCGCCCGCCAGGGCCGCCGCCACCGCCAGGTCCACCGTGGCGCCCCCCACCACCATCAGCGGCCCCGCCGGCTCGATCCGCACCACCGCGCCGGCCTGCTCAAATTCCCATGGCACCGTCGCCCCGGAGCCGAAGCGGCCGCGCAGGCAGGCATGGGCGAGCAGATCCCTGGGATGGGCGGGCCGACCGCGCCGATCCAGATAGGCGGGCGCGGCGGCAGTGGCGAAGCGCTGCAGCGGCGGGCCGATGGGCACGGCGATCATGTCCTGCTCCAGCCGCTCGTCATAGCGAATGCCCGCATCGCAGCCGGAGGCCACCAGATCGACAAATCCGTCCTCGGCGGTCACCTCCAGCTGAATATCCGGATGGGCCGCCAAAAACCCCGGCACCAGCGCCGGCAGCACCAGCCGGGCGACGCTGATGGGCACGTTCAGCTTTAATGTCCCCTTGGGCTGGTCGCGGAAGCCGTTCACCACGTCGAGGGCCGCTTCCACCTCGGTCAGCGCCGGCGCCAGGCGTTCCAGCAGGCGGGCCCCGGCTTCCGTGGGCACCACGCTGCGGGTGGTCCGGTGCAGGAGGCGCACCCCAAGCTGGGTTTCCATGCGGCGCACCGCCTCGCTCAGGCTCGACGCGCTGACGCCGCTGGCGCGGGCGCCATCGCGGAACCCTTTGGCCCGCGCCACCGCAAGAAAGGCGTTCAGATCGTCCAGCCGCACCTGCATTGTTCGCCTTCCTGCACAGCCCGTGCGGATTATAGCGGATTATCGTGTGGATGGCGCGGGAGTAGCTTGCGGCACCCTCAGGAGCCCCCCAAATGCCTCTCGATCTCTCCGACACCTTTACCCTCGGCACCCGCCCGGTGCGGCGGCTCGGCTATGGCGCCATGCAACTGGCCGGCCCCGGCGTGTTCGGCCCGCCCAAGGATCCCGATGCCGCCCGTGCCGTGCTGCGCGCCGCCGTGGCCGCCGGCGTCAACCATATCGATACCAGCGATTTCTACGGGCCGCACGTCACCAACCAGCTGATCCGGGAGGCGCTGGCGCCCTATCCCGAGGATCTGGTGATCGTCACCAAGGTGGGCGCGCGGCGGGGTGCCGATGCCGCGTGGATCCCCGCCTTCGCACCGGCGGAACTGACGGCGGCGGTGGAGGACAATCTGCGCCACCTCGGCCGCGAGGTGATGGACGTGGTGAATTTGCGCCTCATGTTCGGTGTTCACGTCCCCGCCGAAGGGGACGTGGCGCCGCTGCTGGAGCCGCTGGTGGCGCTGCAGCGCCGGGGGCTGATCCGCCACATCGGCCTCAGCAATGCCACCTCAGCCCAAGTGGCCGCCGCGCGGGGCCTCTGCGACATCGTGTGCGTGCAGAACCACTACAATCTCGCCCACCGGGCCGACGATGCCCTGATCGACGATCTGGCCCGTGCCGGCATCGCTTATGTGCCTTTCTTCCCCCTTGGCGGCTTCAGCCCGCTGCAATCCACCGTTCTGTCCCAGGTGGCCGACGGCCTTGGGGCCACGCCCATGCAGGTAGCTCTGGCTTGGCTGCTGCACCGCTCGCCTAACATCCTGTTGATTCCCGGCACCGCGTCGGTGGCGCATCTCACCGAGAATCTCGCCGCCGCAGCGCTTGCTCTCTCTCCTGCGGACTTGGCCGCGCTGGACGGCATCGCCACTCAGACCGCCGCCTGAGGTCGCGATTGGCGGGACAATGGTGCCGCCAATCGCCCCTTGCCCTTTGCCCGCCGACAAGAGAAGGTCGCCCCGCCTGCTTCTCAAGTCGCGGAGAGATGCCTTGCGCGTACCGCTGTTTTCCCGCCGCGCCGCTTTGACCGGCGCCGCAGCTTTGACCCTGAGCGGCGCCCTGCCGCGCTTGGCCTCCGCCCAGACGGCCGCCCCGGCCTCCCCGGTCTCGCTCAAGGCCGCCGCGGCGAGCCGCATCGAGCTGGCCGGCAGCAAGCCGCTGGACCTGTTCGCGGACGCCCTGCCCGGCCCCACCTTGCGGGTGAAGAAGGGCGCGCCCCTGTCGGTGGTCGCCGCCAACGATCTCAAGACCCCGTTCGACCTCACCTGGCACGGGGTGCGGGTGCCCAATGCCCTGGACGGGGTGCCCGGCCTCACCGGCCCGGCCATCGCCCCCGGTCAGAACCGGCCCCTGAGCTTCACGCCCCCGGATGCCGGCACCTTCTGGTATCACGCCTTCGACCCGGCCCAGGCCAATCGCGCGCTGTCCGGCGCACTGATCGTGGACGAGCCCGGCCCCTCGCCGTTCGGCGCCGACCATGTGATGTTCATCCAGACCTGGGCGCCGGACCCCAGCATGACGGTGCCGCTCATCACCGTGAACGGCGCGGTCTCCCCCACCCTCCAGGCCCCCGCCGCCGCCCGCGCCCGGCTGCGCCTGATCAATGGTTCGCTGGAATTCCTGCGGCTGCATGTGGTGGATGCCCAGAGCTGGGTGATCGCCATCGACGGCCAGCCCACCACCCCGTTCGCCCTCAAGGACGGCCGGGTGCAATTGGTGCCCGGCGGGCGTATCGATCTGGCGCTGGATGTGAACCTCAACGGCGGCAGCGGCGATCCCATCGTGCTGGAGATCGAGACCACCCGCGCCCCGGTGCAGCTGGCCCTGATAGCCCCGGTGGGAGCCAGCAATCTGCCGGCGCCGCCGGCCACCCCGGCGCCGCTGCCGACCAACGACCTGCCCGAGAAGATCCCCCTGGAGGGGGCCGCCCGGTTCGAACTGCCCTTGGGGCCGAATGCGACACATCTGAAGGATTTTGTCTCACTCGGGGTGGTGCAAACGGGGAAGTCCGTGGTCATCACCCTATCGAACAAAGTGGAGTCACCCGTCGCGGTGCATTTCCACGGCATGCCGGTGCGGGTGCTGGACGGCATGGACGACGGCTGGAAACCCTGGTGGCACGACACCGTTCCCGTCCCCGCCCGCGCCACGGTGCGGGTCGCGCTGAAGGCGGACGCCCCCGGCAAATGGGCCATCATCGCCCAGCGCGGCGGCTCCGGCGAAGTGCTGGCCGCCGCCAGCTATGAGGTGAAATAGCCCCTGAATCCGGGCGCCCCTAGGGCGCCCGGATGTCTGGCCGTTTTGGCGTTTTCCGCTTTTACTCCCAGACCTTAGCCGCCCGCCAGATCGGCAAACAGCCGGCGATAGACCTGCGGCAGCGCCTCCGGCAAATCGTCGGCGATCATCCCCGGCCCGGCGACCGTGGCCGCCTCCCCATGCAGCCACACCGCCGCCGCCGCCGCCTCGAACGGCGCCATGCCCTGAGCCAGCAGGCCACCGCACATGCCGGCCAGCACATCCCCCGCCCCGGCGGTGGCCAGGAACGGCGGGGCATTCTCGGCAATGCTCGCCCGCCCATCGGGCGCCGCCACCACCGTATCCGCCCCCTTCAGCACCACCACCGCCCCCAGCACCCGCGCCGCCGCCCGCGCCCGGACCAGCTTGTCCGCCGTGGGCGGAACCGCGTCCGCACCCGCGAACAGGCGGGCGAATTCGCCTTCGTGGGGGGTGACGATGGCCCCGTGGGCGCAGGCCAAAAGCGCCGCCAATGCACTGGCATCACTGGCAAAACTGGTGAGCGCGTCCGCATCCAGCACGACGCTGCGCCCGGCTCCGGCGGCCGCCGCCACCAGCGCGCGGGTCTCCTCCCCCACCCCGAGCCCCGGCCCCAGCACCACGGCGCAGAGCCGGCGATCCGCCAGCAGCGCCACCAGATCGGCGGCGCTCGCCACCGGCTTGGCCATCAGCGCCGCATAGGAGGCCGCATGCAGCGGCAGGGCCTCCTCCGGCATGGCCACCGTGACCAGCCCCGCCCCGGCCCGCAGGCAGGCCCGCGCCGACAGCCGCGCCGCCCCCGTTGTCCAGCGCCCGCCGCTAACCACCACCGCATGCCCGCGAGCATATTTGTGCCCCAGCGCCGCCGGCACCGGGAACGCCGCCCGCCACAGCTCCGGGCCGTTGACGCTGGTGAGCGGGCGGATCTGCCCCAGCACCCCATCGGGGATGCCGATATCCGCCACCCGCACCTTGCCGCACAAGGCGCGGCCCGGCAGCAGCAGATGGCCCGGCTTGCGGCGGAAGAAGGTGACCGTCTCCACCGCCGCGGCCGCCGCCCCGCGCACCTGCCCGGTGGCCCCATCCAGGCCCGAGGGCAGGTCCACGGCGATGATCGGGGTGCCGCTGGCGGCCATGCGCTCCAACAGGGCGAGGGCCGCCCCGTCGAGGTCGCGGGCCAGCCCGGCGCCGAACAGGGCGTCGATGAGGAGGTCGGTATCGCTTAAATCAAGGGCAGATGGGTCCTCCACCGCCCCCCTCCAGCGCGCTGCGGCTCCTGCGGCATCCCCGCCCAATCGCTCAACCTGACCGAGCAGGCCCAGGCGCACCCGATAGCCGCGCTGCGTGAGCACCCGCGCCGCCACAAAACCGTCACCTCCATTGTTGCCGGGGCCGCATAGAATGGTGATTCGTGTGGATAAAGGACGCCGGGCCACCACGTCTGCGACCGCCGCGCCGGCCCGGTCCATGAGCACCGATCCGGGGGTACCTCCCGCGATGGCGAGGCCATCGGCCTGCGCCATTTCACCGGGATCGAGAAGCTCTTTCATGGGGTGTGCTCCGAGGGCTGCCTAAAACGCATCCAAATCTTGTGCGCCGCACGAAAATTTTCCGCCTATTTTAAAGGCGATATGCATATTTTTTTGGCATCAAAAAGCATCCTCGCCTGCGGCGATGCGGCAATGGCACGGGTGGCATATATCGTGCTTACAACAGGGCGGCTCGTCCGATCGGCGGAGAGGGCGAGTCACGGGAGACGGAGCGCATGAAGAAGATCGAGGCGATCATCAAGCCCTTCAAGCTCGATGAAGTGAAGGAAGCCCTTCAGGAAGTCGGCCTGCAGGGTATCACTGTCACCGAAGCCAAGGGTTTCGGGCGTCAGAAGGGGCATACGGAATTGTACCGCGGTGCCGAGTATGTGGTGGATTTTCTCCCGAAGGTGAAGATCGAGGTCGTACTCGCGGACGACATGGTAGAAAAGGCCGTGGAGGCCCTCCTTCGCGCCGCCCAGACGGGGCGGATCGGCGATGGGAAGATCTTCGTGTCGAGCATCGAGGAAGCGATCCGTATTCGCACCGGAGAGACCGGCCTCGACGCCATCTAGTGTCCGTCGACCCAGAAGCAATAAATTTCAGGAAAGGCGCTTATCCAAATGAAAACGGCCAAGGAAGTCCTCGACTTCATCAAGTCGAACGACGTCAAATATGTTGATCTGCGCTTCACCGACCCGCGCGGCAAGTGGCAGCACGTGACCTTCGACATCACCATGGTCGACGAGGACTTCTTCGCCGAAGGCCAGGCCTTCGACGGCTCGTCCATCGCCGGCTGGAAGGCCATCAACGAGTCCGACATGCTGCTCATGCCGGATCCCTCGACCTCCTGCGTCGACCCCTTCTTCTCCGAGACCACGCTGTCCATCGTCTGCGACGTGCTCGAGCCCACCACCAACGAGCCCTACGGTCGCGACCCGCGCGGCATCGCCCGCAAGGCCGAAGCCTATCTGCAGTCCACCGGCATCGGTGACACCGTGTTCTTCGGCCCCGAGGCCGAATTCTTCATCTTCGACGACGTGAAGTTCAAGGCCGACCCGTACAACACGGGCTTCAAGCTGGACTCCATGGAGCTGCCGACCAACGGCGACACCGATTATGAAGGCGGCAACCTCGGCCACCGCATCAAGACCAAGGGCGGCTACTTCCCCGTGCCCCCGCTCGACAGCGCCCAGGACATGCGCTCCGAGATGCTCGCCTCCATGGCCAAGATGGGCGCCCGCGTCGAGAAGCATCACCACGAAGTGGCGTCCGCGCAGCACGAGCTGGGCCTGAAGTTCGGCCCGCTGGTCACCATGGCCGACCATCTGCAGATCTATAAGTACTGCATCCATCAGGTCGCCAACATCTATGGCAAGACCGCCACTTTCATGCCGAAGCCCGTCTATGGCGACAATGGCTCGGGCATGCACGTCCACCAGTCCATCTGGAAGGACGGCAAGCCGGTGTTCGCCGGCGACAAGTATGCCGACCTCAGCCAGGAATGCCTGTGGTACATCGGCGGCATCATCAAGCATGCCAAGTCGCTGAACGCCTTCACCAACCCGCTGACCAACTCCTACAAGCGTCTGGTCCCGGGCTATGAAGCCCCCGTGCTGCTGGCCTATTCGGCCCGCAACCGTTCGGCCTCCTGCCGCATCCCCTTCACCAGCAACCCGAAGGCCAAGCGGGTCGAGGTTCGCTTCCCCGATCCGGGCGCGAACCCCTATCTGGCGTTCGCCGCTCTGTTCATGGCCGGCATCGACGGCATCCTGAACAAGATCGATCCCGGCGCGGCCATGGACAAGGATCTGTACGATCTGCCCCCGGCCGAGCTGAAGCAGATCCCCACCGTGTGCGGCTCGCTCCGCGAAGCGCTGGAGTCCCTGGCTGCCGATCACGACTACCTGCTGAAGGGCGACGTGTTCCAGAAGGACTTCATCGAGTCCTATATCGACCTCAAGATGACGGAAGTCGCTCGCTTCGAGATGACCCCGCATCCGGTCGAGTTCGAGATGTACTACTCGGTCTGAGGCCGTCTGCGTTGGCCGTCAGCGGCCGGCGCGCATCGCCTTCTGATCTTGAGTTTCTCCCAGACTGGGGCGCCTTCGGGCGCCCCTTTTGTTTATGGGGGCCTGGGATCAGGCAGCGGAACCGCCTGCTATCCCCACCAGATGCCGGCCAGCAGCACCAGTTCGGCCATCACCACGCCCGCCAGCACCGAGCGCCGCACCAGCAGGAAGGCCACCACACCGGCGGCGATGGCGCCCAGGCGAATGCTCAGAGGCAGATCCACCAGCGGCCCCGTGGGCACGAACACCAGCCGGCCGACCACCGCCGCCAGCAGCGCCGTGGCCACGCCCTTGATCCAGAGGAACAGCTCGCTGCCCTCCTCCACCCGCCGCCCGGCCAGCACCGCCAGCCAGCGCCAGATTTCGGTCGGCAGGAAGCCCACAAAGATGACGATGGCCGCAGCGACCCAGGCATTGTCGTAGATCATGCCGCCCGCCTGCGCAGCCAGCGGGCGATGAGATAGGCCAGCGTCCCGCCGCCCACGCCGCCGATCATCAGGTCCATGCCGCCCCCAAGCCCGGCCACCAAGGGCGCGCTGGCCAGGCCGAAGCCCAGCGCCAACCAATCCAGGGCCGTGCGCGAGCCGCGCACCATGAGGATGGTGAAAGAGGCCGGGGTGAGGAACAGCAAAGCCGCCGCCAGCGGCAGCGGCAGTTCGCCCGCCAGGAGATAACCCACCAGCGTCCCGCACAGGCTAATACCGATCAGGCCATTGCCGAGGCCCAAGGTGAAGGCCAGCCGACCTTCCGCGGGCAAATGCGGCAACAGGCGACTGCCTTCCACCCACACGGTCATCGCCACATAGTGGGCGCACAGCAGTTCGGCCCAGGTGTTGCGCCTGCGGCCCCGCACATAGGGCGCGATGGCCACCACCATGGGCAGCAGGCGAATGGAGGACAGGCCCACCGCCAAAGCGATGGCCGGCAAGGCGGTTCCCGATGCCAGGCCACCCACCAGGATCACCTGGGCCGGCAGCGCCCAGATCAGCAGGGTAGACAGCAGGCCGGGAAGCAGGGGAAAGCCCATCCCGAAGAGCAGGCCGCCGAAGCCGAGGTAGGAGGCAAACAGCACCAATCCGGGAACGGACAGCGCGGCGCGAGCACCCGAAAGCACCCAGTACAGCGCCCCATGGGGGGCATCAAGCGGCGCAGGATCGGGCGAGGTCGATGCGGGAAGCGCGGACAAGCGACATCTTTCGGGAGGGGAATCCAGGGCCTGGATCGTCGCGCTAGGCTAAGGCGCCCGATGCCCTGACGAAAGGCGTCGACCTATGCATTCCTGATACAGCTCTCGCCGTTCCCCCGCACCGGTCAGCGCCGTGTGTCACGCCTTGCATCCCGTGCGGATCAGTGAATGTTTCCCTGGGGCAATGGAGCGGGACCGCAGCGATTCCGGCCACGCCTCGGCCAGCCATGGGAGATGACCCCGCACCGTGCCCGTCATGCCGATCGCCTTTCGTGACCCGGTGGCGTTGTTCCGGGGCTTTGCCGGTGACCCTATGGCGGCGCTGCTGCACAGCGCGGCCAGCGATGGCGCGCGGGGCCGCTATTCCTATATCGCCGCAGAGCCGTTTCAGGTGCTGGTGGCCGATGCCGGCGGCGTGACCATCGATGGCCGCCCGGTGCCCGGCGACCCGTTCACCGCGCTTTCCGAAGTCCTGGCCACCCATCCCCCGCTGAAGGAGGCGGGCGTGGTGCCGTTCATGGGCGGTGCGGTGGGTTTCCTGTCCTATGAATTGGGACGGCATGTGGAGCGCCTGCCGCCACCGCGCCCCGGCTTGGCCGTGCCGGACATGGTGATGGGCTTTTATGACGTGGTGCTGGCCTTCGACCATCTGGACCAGCGCGCCTATCTCATCAGCTCCGGCGCGCCGGAGCGGGAGCCGGCGGCGCGGGCGCGGCGGGCACAGGCGCGGGCCGAAGCGTTCATGGCGCGCCTCGCCGCCTGTGATGCCATGGCGGCACCCGAGCTGGATTGGAGCCTTACGGCCCCCTGGATGCCGGACCTGTCGCGGGCGGAGGTGGAGGCCCGGATCGCCCGGACCATCGCCTATATCGAGGCGGGCGACATCTTCCAGGCCAATATCACCCAGCGCATGCTGGCGCCCCGGCCTCAGGGCCTCTCGGATTACGATCTTTACCGCCGCCTGTGCGCGCTGAGCCCGGCGCCGTTCTCGGCGCTGCTGCGCTGTGGGCCGGACCTGTCGATCCTCAGCGCCTCGCCGGAGCGCTTCCTGCGCCTGGATCCGCAAGGGCAGGTGGAGACCCGGCCCATCAAGGGCACCCGCCCCCGCAGTCCCGACCCGGCGCAGGATGCGGCGCTCGCCGCCGCGCTGGTGGCCAGTGCCAAGGACCGGGCGGAAAACCTCATGATCGTGGACCTGATGCGCAATGACCTCGGCCGCGTGTCCACCCTGGGCAGCGTGCGCGTGCCGCGCCTGTGCGCGCTGGAAACGTTCGCCTCGGTGCATCATCTGGTCTCGGAAGTCCGCAGCCAGTTGCGCCCCGGACTTGGCCCGGTGGACCTGCTGCGGGCCTGCTTCCCCGGCGGCTCCATCACCGGCGCGCCGAAGGTGCGGGCCATGGAAATCATCCACGAACTGGAGCCGGCGCCGCGCGGCGCCTATTGCGGCGCCATCGCCTGGATCGGCTTCGACGGAGCCATGGACAGCAACATCGTCATCCGCACGCTGACCCGCGTGGGCGAGACGCTGGTGGCGCAGGCGGGCGGCGGCATTGTCTCCGACAGCGATCCGGTGGACGAATATGAGGAGAGCCTGGTGAAGCTTCAGCCCTTGCTCCGCGCCGTCACCGGCGGTGCGCCATGAGGGTGTGGCTCAATGGCGCGCTGCTGGACGCCGACGACGCCCGCATCGCCCCGGGAGACCGCGGCTTCACCCTCGGCGACGGCCTGTTCGAGACCTTGGCGGTGCGGGCGGGAACCATCTCCCGGCTGCCGGCGCATCTGGCCCGCCTCGCCGCCGGCGCGCAGGTGCTGGGCCTGCCCCTGCCCGCATTTGACCTGCCCCAGATCGCCGCCGCTCTGTTGCAAGCCAATGGCTGGAGCGATGCGGTGCTGCGACTGACGGTGACGCGGGGCGTCGGGCCGCGCGGCGTGCTGCCGCCGGACCAGCCATCGCCCACGGTGCTGGTCACCGCAGCCCCCATGGCTGCCCCCGGCGGCCCGGCGCGGTTGGTGACCGCCACCGTCACCCGGCGCAACGAACACTCGCCGCTCAGCCGCATCAAGTCGCTGAACTATCTCGACAACATCCTCGCCCGCCAGGAGGCCCACACCCTTGGCGCCGATGACGCCCTGCTGCTGAACACCCAGGGGCGGCTGGCGGAGAGCACCATTGCCAACGTCTTCCTGGTGCTGGACGGCACGCTGGTGACGCCGCCGCTCGGCGAGGGGGCTCTGCCAGGCGTGATGCGGGCGGAGGTTCTGGCCCATGGCGCCGTGGAGCGTCCGGTCAGTGTCGCAGACCTGCAAGCGGCGTCGGAAATCTTCCTCACCTCCAGCCTGGGGGTGCGCTCCGTGCACGAACTCGCCGGCCGCGCTTTGTCCTCCCAGGCGGCGGCGGACGCCCTGCGCCGGGACATCACGCCATGAACGGCACCGGTATGCCCCACGTCCTCACCGGCCAACGCCTGCGGTTGCGCCGCTGGCGTCCGGACGACCTGGAGGGGCTGGCCAGCATGCACAGCGATCCGCAGGTGATGGAGCATTTGATGCCCATCGACGGCCGCGCCGCCAGCGATGCGGTCGGCGCGCGGATCCAGCGGCATTTCGAGGACCACGGCTTCGGCCTCTGGGTGATCGAGGTGCCCGGCGTCGCGCCCTTCATCGGCTATACCGGCCTCGTCCATGTGCCCTATGAGGCGGCCTTCACCCCCGCGGTGGAAATCGGCTGGCGGATCCAGCGGGCCTATTGGGGGCATGGATATGTGACGGAAGCCGCGCGCCTCAGTCTGGTCGACGGTTTTGAACGCATCGGCTTAGAGCAGGTGATCGCCCTCACCGTCCCCGCCAACCGACGCTCCCGTGCGGTCATGACCCGCCTGGGCATGCGGCACGATCCGGCGGAGGATTTCGACCATCCCAATGTGCCGGAGGGCCACCCGCTGCGGCGGCATGTGCTCTATCGGCTCGATCGCGCCGATTTCGGGACTGCGTAGGCCCGCGAGGCGGAGGCCTGCGGCACCGGTGCAGACGCAAAAGAGGCGGCTCGCGCCGCCTCTTGCGTTCGATTGCAGATACCCGAGCCTCAGGTCACGCCTTGACCAAAGGCACCTTCGGCACATGGCTGCCCCGACGCGGGCTGCCCGAAGGCCCCCCGCTGCCGGACTTCGGCCCGCCCTTGGGGCCGGGCTTGGTGCCGGCCTTGGAGGCGCTCGCGGCGGCAGCGCGCTTGCGCGGGGCCCGCTTGACCACCGCCGGGGCGATCTTGTCGGGCTTCGGGGTGATCGGGCCTTCGGGGAATTCGAACGCCAGCTTGGACGTCGCCCCTTCGCCTTCCACCACCACCCGCACATGGCCGCCGTGCTTGAGACGTCCGAACAGCACCTGATCGGCCAGCGGCGTCTTGATGAACTCCTGAATCACCCGACCCATGGGGCGGGCGCCCATCTGCTCGTCATAGCCCTTCTCCACCAGCCACTGCGTGGCTTCGTCGGACAGCGCGATGGTGACGTTGCGGTCCGCCAGCTGGGCTTCCAGCTGGAGCACGAACTTCTCCACCACCAGGCCGATCACTTCCGGCGGGAGATGGGCGAAGGTGATCACCGAATCGAGCCGGTTGCGGAATTCCGGGGCGAACGTGCGGTTGATCGCCTCGATGTCGTCGCCTTCCCGCTTGTTGCGAGTGAAGCCGTAGGCCGCCTTGGACAAGTCCGCCGCGCCCGCATTGGTGGTCATGATCAGGATCACGTTGCGGAAATCCACCGACTTGCCGTTGTGGTCGGTGAGCTTCCCGTGGTCCATCACCTGCAGCAGGATATTGAACAGGTCCGGATGGGCCTTTTCGATTTCATCCAGCAGCAGCACGCAATGCGGGGTCTGGTCGACGCCGTCGGTCAAAAGGCCGCCCTGGTCGAAGCCCACATAGCCCGGAGGGGCGCCGATGAGCCGGGAGACCGTGTGGCGCTCCATATATTCCGACATGTCGAAGCGCAGCAGGTTCACGCCCAGAATGGAGGCGAGCTGCTTGGCCACTTCCGTCTTGCCAACGCCGGTGGGGCCGGAGAACAGATAGGAGCCGATGGGCTTCTCCGGTTCCCGGAGGCCGGCACGGGCCAGCTTGATGGAGGAGGCCAAAGCCTCGATGGCCTTGTCCTGCCCGTAGACCACCCGCTTCAGGGTCGTCTCCAGGTTGGACAGCATCTCGGTATCGTCCTTGGAGACGGACTTCGGCGGGATGCGGGCCATGGTGGCCACGGTCGCCTCGATCTCCTTCAGGCCGATGGTCTTCTTGCGCCGGGCTTCCGGCACCAGCATCTGCGCCGCGCCGCTCTCGTCGATCACGTCGATCGCCTTGTCCGGCAATTTGCGGTCATGGATGTAGCGGGCCGAGAGTTCCACCGCGGCCTTGATGGCCTCGTTGGTGTAGCGCAGCTTGTGATAGTCCTCGAAATAGGGCTTGAGGCCCTTCAGGATCTCGATGGTATCCGGCACGGTGGGCTCGGCCACGTCGATCTTCTGGAACCGGCGCACCAAGGCGCGGTCCTTCTCGAAATACTGCCGGTATTCCTTGTAGGTGGTGGAGCCCATGCAGCGCAGGGTGCCCGACGCCAGGGCCGGCTTCAGCAAGTTCGAGGCATCCATCGCCCCGCCCGAGGTCGCACCGGCGCCGATCACCGTGTGGATCTCGTCGATGAACATGATGGCGTTGGGATAGGCCTCTATCTCCTTGACCACCTGCTTGAGGCGCTCTTCGAAATCGCCGCGATAGCGGGTACCGGCCAGCAGCGCGCCCATGTCCAGGGAGAAGATGGTGGCGGTGGCCAGCACCTCGGGCACGTCGCCATTGATGATGCGGCGCGCGAGGCCTTCGGCGATCGCGGTCTTGCCCACGCCCGGATCACCCACGAACAGCGGGTTGTTCTTCTGGCGGCGGCACAGCACCTGAATCGTGCGCTGGATTTCCGCATGGCGGCCGATCAGGGGATCGATCTTCCCCTCATGGGCCTTCTTGTTGAGGTTGACGCAATAAGCGTCCAAGGCATCCGCCTTCTTTTTGGTGTCCTCGCCGGATTTCGTTTCGGTCTCCTCCTCGGCGCCGCGTACCGGCCGGCTTTCGGACATGCCCGCCCGCTTGGCGATGCCGTGGGAAATGTAATTGACCGCATCATACCGCGTCATGTCCTGCTCCTGCAGGAAATAGGCGGCATGGCTCTCGCGCTCGGCGAAGATGGCCACCAGCACGTTGGCGCCGGTCACTTCTTCGCGTCCCGAGGACTGTACGTGGATGACGGCGCGCTGGATGACGCGCTGGAAGCCGGCCGTGGGCTTGGAATCGTCGCCACCGGTCTGGACCAGATTTTCCAGTTCGGTGTCCACGTATTCGATCAGATTGCGGCGCAGTTTATCGAGATCGACATTGCAGGCGCGCATGACCGCCGCGGCATCCTGGTCATCGACCAAGGACAGCAGCAGATGCTCGAGCGTCGCATATTCGTGGTGGCGTTCATTGGCGAGCGCCAGGGCGCGATGGAGCGACTGTTCGAGGCTGCGGGAAAATGTGGGCATCGACACCTCTATCTCGTGCCGCGCTCAAGATCCCGGCCGGTCCGTGGATCTCGATCGTGCACGCGCTCCAACAAACTTTGTACCGGCATCCCCCCGGCGCAAGACCCTCATCCGATGATCGTACGCTCGGACGTGAGAACATAGGTGGCAAACTATGGTTGCGTGGCGCTCACTTTTTCTCCATCACGCATTGCAGGGGATGCTGGTGCTTGCGGGCGAAAGCCATGACCTGCGTCACTTTGGGTTCCGCCACTTCATAGGTGAACACCCCGCACTCCCCCACACCGTGGTGGTGAACGTGCAGCATGATGGTGTTGGCTTCCTCGCGGTTCTTGCTGAAGAACCGCTCGAGCACATGCACCACAAATTCCATAGGGGTGTAGTCGTCGTTCAGCAGCAGCACGCGATAGAGGCTCGGTCGCTTGACCTGCGTCTTGGTGCGCGTGATCACCGCGGTTCCGGGACCGCCGTTGTTCCCGCCGCGACGCGGCTTGTCCTCGTCCCCGGCGGCGCGCGGCCACTCCAGGGGGGATCGGGACCAATCTGAAACCATGTCTAGCACTGTCATCATCGGCATCTGCGCCTTGTCCGGTTGCTGCGACCACACAGGGTCCGCCGCCATGGCGCTAGCCGAATAATAGGAAGCGGAGCTCGTAAGCGCCAGACCAACCTGGGGCAGAAATGCTGAAAAGCTATCTGCGCTGCACTGCACGCACAGCTTTGCGAAAGGCCCGGCAGCACCGGGCCTTTCGCCATCACCTCGAAACGAGATCAGCCGCGAACCTTGGAAAAGGCCGCCTCGTAGGGCTTGTAGGCTTCCTTGGCCAGGGCCGAATACAGTTCGCCCAGCTTGGCGTTCTCGGCCACCAGCGCCTCATAGGCGCTCTTCAGGTAGCTCTGCTGGATCTCGACAGCCTGCTCAAGGGTCTTGGCGCCGAGCAGCTTTTCCAGGGTGGCAGTGCTCTGCTCGAAGGACGACTTGGTGTAGTCCGCCACTTCGATCGCGATCGCCTGCGCACCCTTCGACAGCGCGCCGAAGCTGCTCATCGCCAGATCCACGTTTTCCTTGCCAATCTTCTGAAATTGCTCAGGTCCCTGAACCATGAGTGTCTCCATCCTTTTGCCGACCAACGGTCCCCACAGGAAACCGCTGAGCGAGTTTTCCCCCCGCTCGAGTCTCAATATCATGCAGCGCACCATTTTGGTCAAGCATTTTTTGTGCACCGCACAATATGGCAAGCTAAGGGGTTTCCGCGCCCGGTTTACGCCTTAGTAACCGCCCCTTCTTACGCTGCACCATCGGTCAATTTCCCGGCACGGGTCGTCCGCATCCGGTGGTGGGCATGCATTCGCCCGCCGCGGTGCCCCTGCCTACGAATGCCCCCAGGGCTGACAGACGGAACCAGTTACATGCGCTTTGCCTTCGGCACCCCCTTCACCACGAAACTTGTCGCCGTCACGGTCATGGCGGCGATCTCGGTGATGGCCAGTAACGCCGAAGCCAAGTCCACCAAGAAGCAGCGCGCCGCGCAGACATCCGCCCGCAAGGCCACCCCCGTCTCAGTCGCCGACTCCGGATGGCGCCGCGGCACCGCCGCCATCGTGGTGGACGGCAATACCGGCCGGGTGATGTACGAAGAAAATGCCGACGCCCTGCGCCATCCGGCGTCGCTGACCAAGATCATGACCCTCTACATGCTGTTCGAGCAGCTGGAAGCGGGCCGGCTGAAGCTGGACAGCGAATTGCCGGTGTCATCGAAAGCCGCCTCGCAGTCTCCTTCGAAGCTGAATCTGCGGCCCGGCAGCACCATCGAGGTGGACGACGCCATCAAGGCCATCGTCACCCGCTCCGCGAACGACGTGGCTGTGGTCATCGGGGAAGCCATTGGCGGATCGGAATCCAACTTTGCCGACCTGATGACCCGCAAGGCGCGGGCGCTGGGCATGGACAACACCACCTTCCGCAATGCCTCCGGCCTGCCCAATCCGGGGCAGGTAACGACCGCCCGCGACCTGTCCATTCTCGGCCGCGCGATCCAGGATCGGTTCCCGCGGGAATATCGCTATTTCTCCACCCGCAGCTTCGTCTATCGCGGCGAGACCATCGGCAACCACAACCGCCTGCTGGGTCGCATCGAAGGCGTGGATGGCATCAAGACCGGCTATACCAACGCCTCCGGCTTCAACCTAGTCACCTCGGTGCATCGCGACAACCGGTTCGTCATCGGCGTGGTGCTCGGCGGTGCGAGCGGCAGTTCCCGTGACAATCGCATGGCCAATCTCGTGACTGACGCCCTGCCCCGGGCCTATGCGGGCAATCGCACCGCCCCGAAGGTGGTGGAAGCCTCCGCCCGCGAGCCAGCCCCGGTCCCCGCCGCCGCGCCGGTGCGCCAGGCGGAGATGCAGACCGCCCCGGCGCCGCTCCCTGCGCCCCAGCGTGTGGCCTATGTCAGCGCCGACCCTGTGACCACCTCTGGCATCACAACGCGCACGCCGGCGCCTGGTTCCGCCGAACCGATCAAGCCGGTGGCGGTGAAGACGGTGACCATCAGCCGCCCCATCACCAATCCGGTGCCGGCCCAGACCTTCACCACTCCCGAGGGACAGGTGCTCGGCTATGTGGCACCGCAGCCGTCCAACCTCGCCCCTCCCGCCGATATTCAGCTGGTCGCACAATCCGCCCCGCCGCAGGCGCCGAGCGTGCGCACCGCAGCCGCAGGGCCGGTGGCCCTCCCCGCCGCGGCGGTTGCCGCCGCCCAGCCCGCGCCAAAGCCGGTGAAGGTGGCGTCCGCCGCCCCCATGGCGCCGCAGGCCGCGGCGCCGTCCCGCTCCGGCTGGATCATCCAGATCGGCGCTTTCGGCGCCGAGAAGGAAGCCCGCGCCAAGCTGGACGTGGCCAAGAGCAAGGCGGGCCGCGTGCTCGGCGGGGCCGATCCCTACACCGAGAAGGTGGAGAAGGGCGCGTCCGACATCTACCGCGCCCGGTTCGCCGGCCTCACCGAAAAAGACGCCAAGGAAGCCTGTCGTTTACTGCAGCGCAACGACTTTGCCTGCATGACTCTACGGCACTGAAAAGTCGATTGAGGAACATCATCCATGGCGGCGCAGGATCACATCCTTGGCCTGATTGACCCGCGCGGCGAGGTAGCCGGAGCCGCCGTGGTCGGGGTGGAGTTTTTTCATCAGATTCCGGTGCGCCGCCCTTACCGTCGCCTCGTCGGCCCCCGGCTCAACACCAAGAACCTGATGAGCCTCCTCTTCGGTCATCGCGGAATCGGCCGGTCGCGCTCCGCCACCGCCCATATTCCCCCGACCCGCATCACCTTGAACGTGTTCTCGCCAAGCGGGCGCCCGGCGGTCGAGATAAGCTTCGATTAGGCTCAGCGACTGCGGATCCAGGCTGGTACGCAGGGCCAGCAGCGCCGGCAGATCCAAGGTGTCCAGCATCACCCCGGCCTGCGGCCCGGCAATGATCCTGCCGCTCAGCGCCCCGGTGCCGTGATCCAGTTCCATCTCCAGCAGCGGCGAGCGGACCCGAGAGACGCGCGGTGTCCCCTGCCCGCCGAACACGCCGCCGAACATCGATCGGAACGGACCCGCCCATCGGCCCAATCCGCCCGGACTGACCCGTCCGAGCAAGGCGAAACCGAGCACCGCCAACGGGATCGCGGCACCGAACCGCCCCGTCAACAGCGCCCCGAGCGCCGCGGAGAGGGACAGATAGGCACCGGCCCGGGTGACGAAGCGCGTCAGGGTCTTGGCATCCATGCCGCTCCAGAGCTTGAGGGCATAAAGACCCACTGCCAGAAGCAGCAGCCCCGCCAGAACGCTTACCATATGAACCTCTCCTAACGGCCCATGGCCGCAATCAACCGCTTCGCGCCCGCATCGCGCGATGTCAGCAAGGCGCTCTGGCCGCCGGCGGCATAGGTCGCCACCGCCCGCAGCAAGGTGCGCAATTCGTTCGCCGCGCCCGCGTCGAACCGGCACCACGCCCCGCCGGTGAGGCGCGCCATCTCCCGGAACGTGCGCTCCACGTGCGGGTCGTTGCCTTCCTGGAACACGAACAGCCGCACCCCATGCACGCCCAGGCGCCCGGCGTCCAGCAGCAGGGCTTCGGCATCCTCTTCCATGGCATCGCCCACGAACACCGCCGCCTTGAGGCCGGAACGCTCCGCCTCTCCCTGCAAATGCCGCAGCACCCGGCCGATCTGGGTCCGGCCGCCCTGGCAGGCGATCTGCCCCATCAGGCGGCCCAGGGCGCGGGTGTCCGCCACATAGGGCGAGCTGCGGCATTCATCGGCGCCGCGGTAATAGACCAGTTGAACCTTGAGGCCCCCCAGGCCCGCGGTGACATCGAACATCTCCGCCTGCAGGGCGCAGGCCAGATCCCACGTGGGTTGGCGCGAGGCGGTGGCATCCAGCGCGAACGCCAGCCGCCCACCGCCCTCCCCCGCCCGCAGGGGGCCGAGGGATCGGGCGGCATCCAGAAAGCTGTCGATAGAGCTGGCCGGCGATGACACCCCCGCCGGGAGGTCCGGCTTATCGGAGGCCATGGCAGGGCATGGCGTTGCGGGAGGATGCGGCGGGCAAATCAGACATGACCTGAAAATAGGGTGTCCCGGTCCAAGCACCAAGAGCCCGTGTCGAGGAGGCGAAATCCCGCATGCCGCTTCCCTCCTCCGGCCGAGGGCTTTAGGTTCCGCTTCCGCAAAGGGCGGAACGGCCCTCGGGAGGACGTGATGGGTCAGGTGGATGTGTTGCAGGGGCCGCAGGTGGCCGGGAGCGTCAGCGAACTGCGCGCGGCGGTGCGGCAGTTTCGCGGCGCGGGCGAAACCCTGGCCCTGGTCCCGACCATGGGAGCGCTGCATGAGGGACATATTGCGCTGGTGCGGCAGGCCCAGGCCCTGGCCCAGCGGGTCGCGGTGTCCATCTTTGTGAATCCCACGCAATTTGCACCGAACGAGGACTTTTCACGCTATCCGCGCACGTTTGATACAGACGTGGAAAAGCTGCGTCAGGCGGGTGTCGACCTGGTCTATGCCCCCGGTCCAGCGGATATGTACCCGCCCGGCTTCTGCACCCAGATATCCCTGTCCGGCCCGGCACTTGGACTGGAGACGGACTTCCGGTCCCACTTCTTTTCCGGCGTCGCCATCGTGGTGGCCAAGCTTCTGACCCAGAGCGGCGCGGACTTTGCCGTCTTCGGCGAGAAGGATTACCAGCAACTCCGCGTGGTGACCCAGATGGCGCGCGATCTGGACCTGGCGGTCCAGATCGTCCCCGGCCCAACGGTCCGTGAGGCGGACGGCCTCGCTTTGTCGTCGCGTAACCGCTACCTGAGCCCGGAAGATCGCGCCGTTGCCCCTGTGATCTATAAGGCCCTGACCGTGGCGGCTGCCGCCATCCGCGCCGGCACCCCCCCGACCACCGCCGTGCTCGCAGCCTCGACAACCATCGCCGAAGCCGGGTTGCGGGTGGACTATGTGGCCGCCCGCAATGCAGACACCCTGGCCGATCTCACCTCGCACCAGGAGCCGATCCGCCTGCTGGTCGCAGCCTGGCTGGGATCCACCCGCCTGATCGACAACATCGGGGTGTGACGGGGGTGGCTAGACGACGCCCATATAGGTGGCGGCCAAGCCAATAGCCACGAGGACGATCCCGACCGTCAACACGGTCAGGATTCGCCCGGACCCCACCCCCTGGCGGGCCTGCACCGCTTCCTTGACGGGCTCGCCCGCGGAGCCGCGGCCGTCTGCGGCCCGGAACTCGCGCTCCTGCTGTCGCTCGCTGGCATCCTGCATCGTTCATCTCCATGGTTGCTTGGAGATGAAACGCCCCCGGCCCAGGTTCGGATCCATGGCGCCCGTTGCGGGCGCCATGGGACCCGCAGCGGAGCCCGGCTGGGGGCTCCGCTGCTGGTCAGTGCAGGATCTGCGACAGGAACAGCCGGGTGCGCTCGTGCTGCGGGTTCGAGAAGAAGGCCTCCGGCTCGTTCATCTCGATGATCTGCCCGGCATCCATGAAGATCACCCGGTCCGCCACCTGACGGGCAAAACCCATTTCGTGGGTGACGCACAGCATGGTCATGCCGTCTTCAGCGAGACTGACCATGGTCTCCAGCACTTCCTTGACCATCTCCGGGTCCAGCGCGGAGGTGGGCTCGTCGAACAGCATGATGCGCGGGCGCATGCACAAGGCCCGGGCAATGGCCACGCGTTGCTGCTGGCCGCCGGAGAGCTGGCCAGGATATTTCCCCGCCTGCTCCGGGATCTTCACCTTGGCCAGAAAGTGCATGGCCAGGTCCTCCGCCTCCTTGCGCGGCATCTTGCGCACCCAGGTGGGGGCGAGGATGCAGTTCTCCAGGATGGTGAGGTGCGGGAACAGGTTGAAGTGCTGGAACACCATCCCGACCTCGCGGCGCACCTCGTCGATGCGCTTGAGGTCGTTGGTGAGTTCGATGCCGTCCACCACGATCTTGCCGCGCTGGTGCTCCTCCAGGCGGTTGATGCAGCGGATCATGGTGGACTTGCCCGAGCCGGACGGCCCGCACACCACGATGCGCTCGCCGCGCTTCACGGTGAGGTTAATGTCCCGCAGGACGTGGAAGTCCCCGTACCATTTGTTGACCCCGATCAGTTCCACGGCGGTGGCCGGGGCGCTGGCGGTGGTGGCAGCAATGATGGGGTCCGCGCTCAGGGCGGTGGTGTCGGCGCTCATGGGTTTCGCCCTCAATTGCGGTGGTTGCGATCGAGGCGCCGTTCAAGCGCCAGCGAATAGCGGGACATGCCGAAGCAGAACACGAAGTAGAACAGCCCGGCAAAGCCGAAGCCGGTGACGACCGTGGTGGGGGTGGCCCAGTTCGGATCGGTAAACGCCGCCCGCAACACGCCGAGCAGATCGAAGATCGACACGATCAGCACCAAAGTGGTGTCCTTGAACAGGCCGATGAAGTTGTTGACGATCCCCGGGATCACCAGCTTCAGGGCCTGCGGCAGCACCACCAGACGCATCATCAGGCTGGAGCGCAGCCCCAGCGCCATGGCGCCTTCATACTGGCCCTTGGAAATGGCTTGCAGCCCGCCGCGTACCACTTCCGCCATGTAAGCGGACGCGAACAAGGCAACGCCCACCAGCGCCCGCAACAGCCCGTCGATATTGAACTGGCCGGGCAGGAACAAGGGCAGCATGTAGGTGGCGAAGAACAGCACCGTGATCAGCGGCACGCCGCGCCAGAACTCGATGAACAGCACGCAGCTGATGCGCACCAACGGCATGTCGGAGCGCCGCCCCAGCGCCAGCAGAATGCCCAGCGGCAGCGAAGCCACGATGCCCGTGACGGCGATGACCAGCGTCACCAGCATGCCGCCCCACACCCGGGTTTCCACCGGCGGAAGGCCGAAATTGATGTCCACTGCCGCCAGCACCAGACCCAGGCTGATGAACGTGACCAGCACCGCCTTGGCAAAGCTCCGGCACTCGCCGGCAAAAACCGGCGCCGCCGCGGCAGCGATCGCCGCAATGACCAAGGTGGATGCCACATAGTCCGGCCAGAAGCCGGACCGAAGCCCAAGCGCCTGTCCGATGCTGGAGAACACCGGCCCCAGGCCCGCCGCACTCAGCAGGAAGCGCTGGAGACCCAGATTGCCGCCGGTGAGCAGCACAAACGAAGCGACCGGATAGACGCCGAAAAACAACAGGGCGTTGAGCCGCTTATAGGGCAGCTTCGGGATCATCAGCGGCGCCAGGAGGATGATGCCCAGCGCATAGACCAGATCCACCCGCCAGCGCTCCGGCTCGGGGTAAAAGCCGTAGACGATCTGGTTGAACTTGGCGCCGATGAAGGGCCAGCAGGCCCCCACCGGGCGCCCCACCACTTCGGGCAGGCAGGCGTTGCGGCCGGTGCCGGTGAACACCGCATCGAAGATGAAGAAGTTCAGCAGCGGCGGCACGACGATATAGAACACCCAGCAGCCGAACAGGGTGAGGATGACCTGCGTGGGCGAGCCCAACAGATGGGCGCGCGCCCAGCCCCACACGCCGCGGGTGCTGACGGGCGGGGTTTCGGGCGCGATCATGCCCGCGGCGACGAAAGAGCCGGCGGGTGCGCCGGCGACGGCGGGAGGCGTGGAAACGTCCATGGCGGCCCCCTCAGCGTTCAATCAGCGCAACGCGCCGATTGTACCAATTCATCACCAGCGTCGTGAGCACGGAGATGGTCAGATAGACCGCCATGGTGATGGCGATGATTTCGATCGCCTGACCAGTCTGGTTCAGGGTGGTGCCGGCGAAGATCGCCACCAGATCCGGATAGCCTACAGCCACCCCCAGCGATGAATTCTTGGTCAGGTTCAAATACTGGCTGGTCAGCGGCGGAATGATCACCCGCATGGCCTGGGGGATCACCACCAGGCGCATGGTCAGTCCCGGTTTGAGGCCCAGCGAATAGGCCGCTTCCGACTGCCCGCGCGAGACCGAGGAAATGCCCGCCCGCACGATCTCGGCGATGAAGCCGGCGGTGTAGATGGACAAGGCCAGCAACAGGGCCACGAATTCCGGGATCACCCGGACGCCACCGACGAAGTTGAAGCCCTTCAGTTCCGGCCGTTCGAATGCCACCGGCATTCCGGTCGCGAACGCTAGCACCAGGGGCAGTCCGACGATGAGGGCGACACCGCTCCAGAACACCGGGAATTGCTGGCCGGTTGCCTCACGCCGCCGCTTGGCCCAGCGCGCCAGCACGAAGGTGAGCACAAGGCCGGCAACGATGCCCCACCCGACCCATTCGGAGCCCGGCTCAAACAGCGGCCGAGGCACCACAAGGCCACGATTGTTCACGAAGATGCCCGGCGCCGCGACCATTCCCGCCAGATTGCTGAAGAAGGCCGCCACCGGCGTCAGACCGATGCCCGCCGCGCCGCTGGCCAATCCGTTCAGGATCGGCTGGATGCCGAAGCTCAGGCTTTGGCGCGGATTCGGCAGTGCCGCGAGCACTGCCAGATACCAGAACATGATCTGGAACAGGGGCGGCAGGTTGCGGGTGACTTCCACATAAGCGGACGCCAGCGCCTTGATCACCACATTGCTGGACAGGCGCGCCACGCCCATGAGAAAGCCGATGATGGTGGCGATGATGATGCCGAGGAAAGCCACCAGCAAAGTGTTGAGCAGGCCCACCAGGAAGGCGCGGCCGTAGCTCATGGATTCGTTATAGGGAATGAGCGTCTGGGAAATGCCGAAACCGGCGGAATTCTCCAGAAAGCCGAAGCCGGATGCGATGCCGCGGCGGGCCAGATTGGCCTGCGCATTGGCCAGGATCGACCAAGCCATCCAGATCAGGATGACGGCCAGCAACCCCTGCAGGACCAGTGAGCGGAGCTTCGGATCGGTCCACGACCAGCGGCGGGGCTCGTGCCCCCCAGGCAGACTAGCGTCGCTCATGTTACCCCTCGATGAAGTGAGGCCTGGGACTCTACGGTCCATTGCGACCTCGCGCGGCGGTTGCGCGCGATGATGTGGCGGCGAGATGACGGAAAAGGGCGGAAACCGCCGGACATGGCGCCGAACGCGGCCGCGGATCCCCCCGTTGCCGGCCGTACACCTTCACGCCACCGGAGCGGGTGGCCTGCACTGAAAACGGCGCCCGGATGATCCGGGCGCCGTCGGTCTCGTCAGCGAATCGGCATGCCGTATTGCAGGCCGCCGTCGTTCCACAGCTTGTTGTAGCCGCGCTGAATGCCCAGCGGCGAGCCGGGGCCGACGTTACGGTCGAAGATCTCGCCGTAATTGCCCACCAGCTTCACGGCCCGCAGCGCCCAGTCATTGCTGAGGCCGATGCCCTCGCCGAACTTTCCGTCGGAGCCGAGCAGGCGCTTGACCTCGGGGTTGGCCGAATTGACCTGCTGCTCGGCATTCTTCTGGGTCACGCCCAGCTCTTCCGCGTTCAGCAACGCGTAATAGGTCCACTTCACCAGATCGAACCACTGGTCATCGCCATGGCGCACCAGCGGGCCGAGGGGCTCCTTGGAGATCACGTCCGCCAGAACCACATGGTCGGCGGCGTTGGTGAGCTTCAGCTTGATGGCGTAGATCTGCGACTGGTCGGAGGTGAACACGTCGCAGCGGCCGGAATCATAGGCCTTCACCGTCTCGTCGATGGTGGAGAAGGCGATGACCTCATACTTCATGTTGTTGGCGCGGAAGTAATCGCCCAGATTCAGCTCGTGGGTGGTGCCGGTCTGCACGCAGACCGAAGCGCCGTTCAGCTCCTTGGCCGACTTGATGTTGAGCGACTTGCGGACCATGAAGCCCTGGCCGTCATAATACATCACGCCGGCGAAGTTGAAGCCCAGCGTGGTGTCGCGCGACATGGTCCAGGTGGTGTTGCGCGACAGCACATCGATGGCGCCGGACTGCAGCGCGGTGAAGCGATCCTTGGCGCTCAGCGGGGTAAACCGCACCTTGGTCGCGTCATTGAAGATGGCTGCCGCCACGGCGCGGCAGAAGTCCACATCGAGGCCGGTCCAGTTGCCCTTGTCGTCGGGGCTGGAAAATCCGGGCAGGCCCTGGGTCACGCCGCAATTGAGGGCCCCCCGGGCCTTCACGTCGTCCAGCGTGGTGGCTTTCGCCGCGCCGGCGCCGAGCGCGAGTATACTTAACGCTGCGATCAGGATGCGTTTCACAGGTCGTCCCTTCTCTTATGGTCCCCCATCGGGGGTTATGATGCCCGGCGCGACGTCCCGCCCGGCACGTGAGAATAGACGTCCTTCACCCGGACGTCGTATGGGAGCATCTCAATCCGTTGTGCACCCATGGTCAATAGCTGCCGACGCGTTGCGCACGATGCCGTTCTAGGCAATTTGGAGAATTCCCTATGACCCAGTCCGCCGATGACGATGCGACCCTCGCCCCGGCCACCCGCGTGGCCCATCTGGGGCTGGACCCGTTTCGCTTCGACGGCTTCGTCAATCCGCCCGTGGTGCGCGGCTCCACCGTGCTGTCGCGCACCTACAAGGAACTGGTGGATCACAGCGGACGCTACAGCTACGGACGGCGCGGCAACCCCACCACGGAAGCCCTTCAGAACGCGATTACGGCGCTGGAAGGCAGTGACGGCACGCTTTTGACGCCCTCCGGCCTGTCGGCCATCTCCATTGCCCTGGTCTCGCTTGTGGGCGCCGGCGATCACCTGCTGATGGTGGACACCGCCTACCGGCCCACCCGCCGGCTCTGCGACACCATCCTCAGCCGGCTGGGCGTGGAGACCACTTATTATGACCCCCTGGTGGGCGCCGGCATCGCCGACCTGATCCGGCCCAACACCCGTGCCATCTTCCTGGAGGCGCCGGGATCACAGAGCTTTGAGATGCAGGATATTCCCGCCATCACCGCCGTGGCGCGGGAGCGGGGCATTTTCACCCTGATCGATAACACCTGGGCGACGCCGCTGTTCTTCAAGCCGCATGCCTTTGGCGTCGACGTGTCGATCCAAGCCGGCACCAAATATCTCGGCGGCCATGCGGATCTGAACCTTGGCACGATTTCGGCGGTGGGCGAGGCGCGGAAAGCGATCCACGCCACCCATGGCGACATGGGCATCTGCGTCAGCCCCGACGATGCCGCGCTCGGTTCCCGCGGGCTTCGTACCCTGGCGGTGCGGCTGGAGCGGCATCAGCGCTCGGGCCTGGAAGTGGCCCGCTGGCTGGCCGCGTCGCCCCACGTGTCGCGGGTGCTGCATCCGGCGCTGGAAAGCGACCCTGGCCATGCCATCTGGAAGCGCGATTTCACCGGCGCCTGCGGTCTGTTCAGCCTGATTCTGAAGCCGGTGCCGGAAGCGGCAGTGGCCACTTTCTTCGATTCGCTGCGGCTGTTCGGGATGGGT
Organism: Azorhizobium sp. AG788; assembly: GCF_943371865.1. Taxonomy (GTDB): domain Bacteria; phylum Pseudomonadota; class Alphaproteobacteria; order Rhizobiales; family Xanthobacteraceae; genus Azorhizobium. The sequence continues at coordinate 86,681 of NZ_CALRWL010000016.1, forward strand.
TATTCCTGGGGCGGCTTCGAAAGCCTCGCCATTCCCTTCGATTGCAGCGACTACCGCACCGCGACCCAATGGACGAGCGAAGGTCCCGCGGTACGGCTGCATATCGGCCTGGAGGAGCCGTCCGACCTGATCACCGATCTCGATCAGGCTCTCACCAAGATGCGTGCGGCGGCCTGAGGCCGCCACACGGGATGATCTCCCTCAGGTGGCGGCGCGATCGGCGCGCCGCTCCCGCAGGGCAAACTGCAGGTTGCGGATATAGATGAAGGTGGAGAGCGCCTGCCCGGCGATGAACACCGGATCGCGGCGATACAGGGCATAGATCAGCAGCAGCGTTCCGCCGCCGAGCGAGAAGGTCCAGAAGGCGAACGGCAGGACCGAGCGTCCCGCCCGTTCGCTGGCCACCCACTGCACCACAAACCGCATGGTGAACAGGAACTGTGCCACGAAGCCCAGTACCACCCACCAGTCCAGCTGGGTGACAAAGACGTCGTGCAGATAGTCCCCGACCGCGCGGACCAATTCCACGAGCATTAGGTTCTCACTCCACCACGTGGGGCACCCGCCGCCGGCGGATCAGCCACCACACGCCCAGGAGATCGGCAATGCCGACCCACAGGCGATTGAAAAACCCGTAGTTGGACACGCCGTTCCAGCGGGCGCGGTCCACCACTGGCAACGTGCGGATCTCATATCCGTCCCGCTTCACCAGGGCTGGTGTGAAGCGGTGCAGGCCGTCGAACAGCGGCAAGGCGAGATAGACCGCGCGCCGCACCGCCTTCAGGCCGCATCCCGTATCGCGGGTATCGTCATTGAGCAAGCCGCGGCGGACGCGATTTGCGGTCCGGGACTGGAACCGCTTGAATGCGGTGTCCTTGCGCCCCTGGCGCTCTCCCTGGACCATGCCGATGCTCGGGCCCCCCTCGTCCAGCAGCCGCACCATGGCAGGCAAATAGACCGGATTGTTCTGCCCGTCGCCGTCCAGCAGCAGCAGAATATCACCGCGCGCGGCCCGCGCGCCCGTATCCACCCCTGCGGATTTCCCGCAGGACGTCGCATGGGTGATGATGCGCATGTAGGGGCGCGTGCGCGCCGCCTCCACCAGTTCCGCGGCGGTGGTGTCGGTGGAGCCGTCGTTCACGTAAATCAGTTCGAACGGCTCGGTGAGGACGGCATCAAGTTCGCCGATCAGGGGCAGGATGTTCCCCGCCTCATTCTTGACGGCGATGATCACGGACAAGCGTGGCGTTCCGGTAGGACCGGCAGAGGTGGAGGTCAAGATCGTGCCTCTTCGAGACCCAGGTCCCGGTGGGAGGAGGAAAACAAAGCGAGGATGCGCCGCATGGACGGCCCCGCCTTCGGAACAATGGTGCCGTCGGCGGCGACCGCAAAGACCAGGCGCTTGGCGGCAAAGACCTTCACCATCCACAAGGTGAAGGCCGTGGCCAGCGCCGCCCCGGCCAGGACATCGCTGGGATAGTGCGACCCCAGCACCACCCGCGAGGAGGCCACCAGCACCGCCAGCGCCATGAGGGGCCAGCGCGCGCGGGGATACAGTGCCGCCAGCGCCACCGCGACCGCAAACACGACGGTGCTATGCCCGGAGGGAAAGCTGGCATAGCTGGGTCGCATGGCGAACCAGTCAAATGTCAGCTGTGCATGTGGTCCCGCCAGAGCCAAAGCCGCGCTGGGACGAGCCCGGCCGAGCACATATTTGATCACCAGCACCGGCAGGGAGATCCCCACCACGCAGGTGAAGACAAAGCCAAGGCGCGCCGCCACGGCCGCGGCCACCCGGCGGCGGATCGGATCCAGATATGGCATCGCCCCCAGCGTCACCAGCAGCGCCAGCCCCAGCGGCCAGAGCACCACCGAGCCCAAACCGAGATCGGTGACCCGCTCAAAAAAACGCACCACTTCCAATGGCACCCGCGCCCGCAGGCCGGGAATAAGCGGGTCCACCAGAATCATGGACGCCGCAGCCACCCCGCACACCAGAATAGACAGCGCGACAAGTTCCACGATGCCGTCGAGACGAATGCGCGGCACGACACCCCGCCGCGGACGTCGACGCAGCACCTCAAGCGCCGCAAACAATCCGGTCACGGCCCCCCACGCGTCGCGTACCAGCCGGTGGACCAGCCCCTGCCCCTGGGCAAGCGCCTTGGCCTCCCCCGCGCTCAACGGGCCGGCTCCTGGCTGCGGAACACGGAGATCTCCTGCCGGCGCCCGCCATTATAGGCGAAGCCATCCACCTGCCCCACCAGTTGGGCGTTGAGCCCAACGGCCTGCGCCCGCGCCGCGAACAGCGGCAGCATCGGCTTGCCGATAAAGGCCAAAGCGCAGCCGCCCTCCTTCAGCAGGTCGGCGGCTTGGGACGGATCGGTGAAGCGGATCTGCGTGCCGGCCAGGAACGCCAAGCTTGGCTCCTGGTAGGGCACGGTCGCAATGCGATCCGCCGGGCATCCGCTGTCGCGGGCGATGGCGGCCAGTTGCTCGGAGATCCACAGCGACCGCAGATGCGGCACGATGGCATGATAGACGCCGGTATAAAGGACCAGAGCCCCCAGCCCCGCCACCAGGAACGCGGCCACAGGCCCCACAGACGCTGCCGACTGCGCCGCCAGCACCAGAAGCAGAACCGCCAGCACCAGCACCGGCCACGCCGCTGCCGCCAAACCTTGGCCGAAATAATAGAAGCCGACCGCCAGCCCGATGGACAGCGCCACGCCGAGGGTCGGCCAGAACCACACGAAGTCCCGCAGCCGGCGCCCCACCTTGTCCAGTTCGCCCCGCTCTGCCGCCAAGGCGGTGAGAATGGCCAGCGCCGGGTAGAGCGGCAGCACGTAGTGCGGCAGCTTGGTGGCGGTGATCTCGAACACGATCCAGGTCGGCACCACCCAGGCGATCAGGAAGGTGACGGCCCGCTCGCGCCGGGCCCGCCAGGCGAACGGCAGCGCCATCACCGCCAGCGCCACCGATGGCCAGAAGGTGCCCCAGATCAGCAGCAGGTAGGTGCCGGGCGGTGCCCAATGGCCCTCCTGCCCTTCCGTCACCTTCCCCAGCATGTCGACGCCGACGGCCAGTTTGTAGAAGGCGCCATTGGTGACGAAATAGATCGCCACGAACCAAGGCAGCACCAGCAGCAGGCACCAAAGGATACCAGGAAGTGGCCGCAGGCCCAGCAGGAAGCGCCCGGAGCGCTCCACCACCACCAGGGGCAGGATGGTGAGGCCCAGGAACAGGGGCGCCATGGGCCCCTTGATAAGGATGCCCACGGCGAGGCCGGTCCAGAAAATCGCCGCGTCCAACCGCGACACCGGTCGCCCGCGCTCCCGCGCCAGATAGGCGCGCGCCAGGGCGCCCATGGAGGCCAGGATGGTGAACAGCAGCATGGCGTCGGTCTTGGCCAGCCGCGCCTCGATCCCGAGCAGCACGCAGGTGGCCATCATGCCTCCAGCCAGCAGCGCACCGCGGCGGGACACGAACGGCAGCGCCGCCCAATAGGTCAGGAGCACGGCGCCGATGGCGCCCAGCAGCGACGGCAGGCGGTAGAATGCAATTGTGGTCCGCGCAGAGGGGCCCACAATCGCCTCGCCGAGGGAGACGCTGGCCACCTGGAGCCAGTGGATCCCCACCGGCTTCTTGTAGCGCACGTCCTCCTTGAAGCGGATATCGATGAAATTGCCGCTCTCCAGCATCTGCTTGCTGGCCTGGGCAAAGCGCGCCTCATCCCGGTCGATGGGCGAGATCGAGGCAAAGCCCGGCAAAAAGGCGACCAGGGACACCAGCACCAGAAGTGCGCAGGCGCGCACATGGCTTGCCGCCGCCATGTCGAGGCCGCTTGAAAGCCGGCGGGCGAGTTCAACTGCGAAGGACCGACGCGGGTGAGACGCCGGTGCGGATATGGCCATGTGCGATGCGGATCCGGTCGATTTTGGCGCGGACAATAGCAGAAACGCCCGCGCGGCAAAGGCAGGGGAAAGGTGGCGCAAAGATGGCCCACCGCCATGGCGCTGCCGCGATGCGCGAAGGCCTTGCCCCGCGCGGGTTTCCACCGGCTAGCGGCCTATCGTTCGAACCCGGCCAAGCCTGGACTCGCCGACTCACGCCGGGAGAATACGGCCCCTGCACCGGTTTACGCTCTTCCGCTTACGCCTCCTCCTGCCCGCATGGGTCCTTCCGCCCTCGGCCGAGCGATGCATGCCATCGCCATCGGCGTTCAGGAAGGAGTGATCCTGAGATCGAGGACGTTGATCGTAGCGCCCACACCCCGCAGCCCACGCCCACGCGCTATTTGGTCAGGATCAGCTTGTTCTGCGAGGTCAGCCGCAATTGGTAGGTCTGCGATCCGTGCGCGATGGTGATGACGCGGGTGTCCGAAAACAGATCCCGACTGTCCATCTTCTCGTCCAGAACCGGGACCGCCCGCGTCTTCTGCTCAGGCTCCCAAGCGGTAGAGTCATGGTCATGCTTGGTCATTTGAACGACTCCAAATCATCATCGTGCGACTTCACACGATACTCAAGCTCCGCCCTCACTTTAGAGCGATTCAATACTGAACTTCCCTCATTATATTCTGAGTAATACATGCAATTCGACAAATCAATGCGAAGCGCGTCCGTGCAAGTGACACGGGCACGCAACGCATGCGGACGCCGCCGGCCTCCGGCATGGACAAAGGGGATGGGGGGTCGGCCGGCGCGACGCCGCGCCGCGCTTATTCCGCGGGCGCGGGACGCTCGTGCGGCGTGGCGGGCGTCTCGTCGCCGGCGATGGCTCCGCTGACGATGCGGTCGAGGCGATCCAGATACAGGTAGATCACCGGGGTAATGTAGAGCGTGAGCAGTTGCGACAGCAGCAGTCCGCCCACCACCGCCACACCCAGCGGCTGGCGCAGTTCCGATCCGGCGCCAGCGCCGATGGCGATGGGCAACACGCCGAAGATGGCGGCCAAAGTGGTCATCATGATCGGGCGGAAACGCAGCAAGGCCGCCTCGCGGATGGCATCCAGCGCCTCCACGCCCTGGCGACGGCGCTCCAGGGCCACGTCGATCATCATGATCGCGTTCTTCTTCACGATGCCCACCAGCATGACGATGCCGATCAGCGCGATCACCGACAGTTCGATGTCGAACGCCATCAGCGTCAGCAGGGCGCCGATGCCCGCGGACGGCAGGCCGGACAGGATGGTGACGGGATGGATGAAGCTCTCATAGAGCACACCCAGCACGATATAGATCACCAGCACCGCCGCCACGATCAGCAGCGGCTGGTTGCTCAGCGAATCCTGGAACACCTGGGCGGTGCCCTGGAAGCCGGTGGTGACCGTTGCCGGCAGGCTCGCCGCCCGTTCGGCGGCATAGATCTGTTCCACCGCCTGGCCCAGCGACGTGCCCGGCGCCAGGTTGAAGGAGATGGTCACCGCCGGCTGCTGTTGCTGGTGCGCCACCTGAAGCGGGCCCACCGTGCGGCGGATGGTGGCCACCGTCTCCAACGGAACGACCGTACCGCTGGTGGTGCGCAGATAGACCCGGCTGAGGTCCGAGGCTTCCTTCTGGAACCGCGACTGCGCCTCGGCGATGATCGCATACTGGTTGGAGCTGGTGTAGAGCGTCGCCACCTGACGGGTGCCGAACTGGGTATAGAGGGCGTTGCGGATCTGCTCCTCGGTGATGCCGAGCGCCGCCGCCTTGTCCTTCTGCACATCGATGGTCAGCTGCGGATTGGAGATCTGCAGGTCCGAGGTCACGTCGCGCAGGCCCGGCAGTTCGGCGATGCGCCGCTCCATATCGGGCGCGGCGGCATAGAGCGCTGCCGTGTCGGAGCTTTGCAGCGTGTACTGATATTGGCTCTTGGACGACACGCCGCCGATATTGATGTTCTGCACCGGCTGGAAGAACACGTTCACGCCGGGGATCTGGGCGGTGCGGCGGCGCAGTTGCTGGATCACCTGGAAGGCGCTGAGCTGGCGATCGCCGCGCGGCTTCAGGGCAATGAACATGCGCCCGGTGTTGGTGGTGCGGCTGACGCCGGTCGCCCCGGCGGTGGAGATCAGATAGGCGACGTTCGGGTCGCCGCGCACGGCGTCGGTGGCCAGCTTCTGGCGATCCACCATGGCGTCGAAGGAGGTGTCGGTGGCTGCCTCCACTGTCGCGGTGATGAAGCCGGTATCCTCCACCGGGAAGAACCCCTTCGGGATCACCACATAGAGGGCGCCGGAAATCACCACGGTGGCCAGCGTGACCACCAGCATCATGAAGCGGTGACGCAGCACGAAATCCAGCGAGTGCCGGTAGCCGGCCAGCCAGGCCTCGAACATCCGCTCGGTGAAGCGGAACACGATGTTCGGCCGCTTGCTGTGGTCGACCTCCTTCAGCACGCGGGCGCACAGCATGGGGGTCAGCGTCAGCGACACGAAGCCGGACACCAGGATGGCGATGGAAATGGTCACCGCGAATTCGCGGAACACCCGCCCCACCACGCCGCCCATGAACAGAACCGGGATGAACACCGCCACCAGCGATAGCGTCATGGAAATGATGGTGAAGCCGATTTCGCGCGAGCCGCGGATGGCTGCCGCGAAGGGCTTTTCGCCCAGTTCGATGTGCCGGTAGATATTCTCCAGCACCACGATGGCATCGTCCACCACGAAGCCCACGCACAAGGTGAGGGCCAGCAGCGTCATATTGTTGATGGAGAAATTCAGCACCCACATGACGCCGAAGGTGGCGATGATCGAAATGGGCAGCGCCAGCGAGGGAATGATGGTGGCCCGCACGTTGCGGAGGAACAGGAAGATCACCAGCACCACCAGCACGATGGCTTCCATCAAGGTCTTCTGGACATCGCCCACCGCTTCCCTAATGGAGAAGGAGCGATCGTTGAGCACTTCGATATTGACCGAACCGGGCACCTGGGCGCGATATTGCGGCAGGTGGGCGCGCACCTGATCCACCACCGCCACCGTATTGGCATCGGGCTGACGCACCACCGCGAGCACGATGGAGCGCTCGTCGTTGAACCAGGAGGCGACGCGCTCATTCTCCACGCCATTGGTCACGCTGGCGATCTCGTCCAGCCGCACCGGCGCGCCGTTGCGGAAGGCGATCACCATGCGGCGATAGACATCCGCATCGGCCTTGGCGATGCCCATGTCGATGGTCAGGCTCTGCTTGGGTCCGGACAATTGACCGATGGGCGTGTTTGAGGCCCGCGCCTGGATGGCGGTCTGGATATCCGCCGCTGAAATGTTGCGGGCGGCGGCGGCGGCGGGGTCGACCCGGATGCGCACCGCATATTTCTGCGTGCCATAGATCTGCACCTGGGCGACGCCGGGCAATTGCGAGATCTGCTGGCCGATGATGGTGTCCGCATACTCATTGACCGTGGACAGCGGCAAGGTGGCCGACGACACCGCCAGCAGGATCACCGGCGCATCGGCGGGATTGACCTTACGGAAGCTGGGCGGCGTGGTCATCTCGTCCGGCAACTGCCGCTGGGCCACCGACAGCGCCGACTGCACGTCCAGGGCCGCATCGTCGATGTTGCGCGACAGATCGAACTGGATGGTGATGGAGGTGGAGCCCTGGGTGCTCGACGACGTCAGCGAGGTGATGCCGGAAATGGTCGCCAACTGCCGCTCAATGGGGGTCGCCACCGCCGTCGCCATGGTCTCGGGACTGGCGCCCGGCAGGCTGGCGCTGATGTTGATGGTGGGAAAATCCACCCGGGGCAGCGCCGCCACCGGCAGCAGCCGGTACGCAAACAACCCGCCAATGATGAGCGACAGCATCATCAGCGTGGTCATGACCGGTCGGCGGATGCACAGCTCCGGGAACATGGCTCAACTCCCGGCGGCGGCGGTGGGGGCATTGCCCTTGATATTGACCTTCCCGTTATCACGCAGGGACAGCTGACCGTCAGTGACCACAACCTCGCCGCCCTTCAGCCCAGCGGTAATGACCGCCATTCCGTCCACGTTGCGGGCTACGGTGACCGGGCGAACGTGAACCACATCCTTGTCGACCACGAACACGAACGTCCCGTTCTGCCCGCTCTGGACCGCTTCGGCGGGAACGGAGGCAACCCCGCTCTCCATGCGCAACGTCACCGAGACGCTGCCCAAGGTGCCCGGCCACAAGCGTTCGTCCGCATTGTCGAACAGCGCCCGTACCATCAAGGTGCCGGTCTGGGGGTCGATGGTGTTGTCGATCACCGCGATCTTGCCGCCGGTGATGGTCTCATTGCGGCCCTGGAGGGTGATCTGGACCTGCGCGCCGGCCTCTGCGGCGCGGACCTCGGTCAGATAGTGCTCGGGCACCCCGAAGGCGACATAAATGGGCTTGATCTGGCGCACCGTGGCCAGCGTGTCGTCCATGCGAATGACAGCGCCCGGACGCACCGCAGCGACGCCGATCCGGCCACTGACCGGAGAGCGGATCTCATAATGGCTGCGCTGAACCTTCAGCGCCTGCACATTGGCTTCGTCCTGCTCGACGGTGGCCTTTTGCGCATCCACGGTGGTGCGAGCATCGTCTACCTGCACCTGCGAGACCGCATTGCGTGACGCAAGACCGATATAGCGGTCCATGTCCCGCACGGCCTTCTCAAGCTGGGTCTTGTCCTTGGCCAGCGTAGCCTGGGCCTGGAGGATCTGTGCGTCCACCTCGCGGGCATCCAGGACGAACAGGACGTCGCCCTTGTTCACCGGCGAACCGTCTTCGAAGGCCACTTTGACCACTTGGCTGGCCACACGCGAGCGGATGGTGACCGTGACCATGGGCTCCACGGTGCCCAGGGCCTCCACCCGCAGGGGCATCGGCTTTTCCTGAACGGTGGCCACCATCACCGGGGAACGGCGTTCCTGCGCGACCCGAGCATTGGCAGCGCTGCCAGCGCGCGCGCCCCACAGGCCTTGGGTCCACGTCCACCCTGCCCCGACGATCACCGCCAGGACGAAGAACATCGCAAAGATCCGCCAGCGCCCTGTGCGCCTCACTTCGGCCATGAAGTACCTCGCCCGACAGCACCGCCCCAAGGCGCGCTGTTCGCACCCTACGTCACATCGGCGAGGCTACACCTTGCCTAGGCGTGTCGCGAACAGGTTTTATATGGTTAGCGGTGGTTTTTAGCGCCATGTGGGGCACAAAAACGCCCACTCGTTAGGCAAATCGCCTCTATTTAACGGTAGCCGCTTAAATGCCGTTAGGTAACGCCCGGGCGAGCCGTTCAAGGGCGCAATCCAAGGTCGCATCATGCTTTGCGAAACAAAAGCGCACCACTGAGCGGACCGCATCCTCCGCATAGAAAGCCGACACTGGAATCGCAGCCACGCCATGGGTCTTCACAAGGTCGAGACAAAAGGCCTCGTCATCCAGGCTCGGGTCGATGGCGGCCAGATCCACCGACAGAAAATAGGTGCCTGCGCTTGGCAGCACGGGAAAGCCAAGGTCCGACAGGCCCTTGGCCAACCGATCGCGCGACCGTTCGAGACCGGCCCGCATCGCCTCGAAATAGGCGTCGTCCTTCCCCAGTCCGTAGGCAACCGCCACCTGCAGGTTCGGCGGCGTGGTGAAGGTCAGGAATTGGTGTGCCTTGCCCAGAACCCGCATCAGTTCGGGGGGCGCGAACACCAGCCCCACCTTCCAACCGGTCATGCCGAAGATCTTGCCGGCGGACGAGATTTTCACCGTGCGCTCACGCATGCCGGGCAGAGCCATCATCGACAGGTGGCGCCGGCCATCGAACATCACATGCTCCCACACCTCGTCGCACAGGGCGATGGCGTCGAAGCGCAGGCAGAAGTCCGCCACCAATTGCATCTCGGCCCGGGAATGCACGACGCCGGTCGGGTTCTGCGGATTGTTGAACAACACCAGCTTGGTGCGGGGCGAGAACACAGCCGCGAGCTTCTCCGCGGTGATCGACCAGCTTGGCGGCTCCAGGCGCACCAGGCGGGGAATACCCCCGGCCCGCCGGACCAGGGGCAGATACGCGTCATACAGGGGCTGGAACAGCACCACCTCGTCGCCTGGCTCGATCAGCGCCAGCAGCGCCCCCGCCAGTGCTTCGGTCGCGCCGGAGGTGACCATGACTTCCTGCTCGGGGTCCAGGTCCAGCCCTTGCCAGTGATGGTAATGCGCTGCCGCGGCCGTGCGCAGATCGGCAAGGCCCATCATCGGCGGATACTGGTTCCAGCCGGTGATCACTGCGTCGGCGGCCCGTTGCCGCACGTCCAGCGGGCCTGGGTCGTCAGGGAAGCCTTGGCCGAGATTGACCGCATCGTGCGCACGCGCCAGCCCCGACATCACCTCGAAGATGGTGGTGGGCAGGGCCGCATAGATGGAATTCAGCGGGCGGGCAGCGGGTGCCGCCGCCAGGGAAGCAAGGGTCGCAGACATGCGGCTATCGACTAGATCAAGTTGCGCCGCAGGTGAAGTCCCCGCATGCAAAAGCCGATGCCGCGCAGCGAAGATTCCAGCGCTACAGCTCTCCGCGCGCCAGTTCCACCAGCGGCTTCAGGGCCGCCAGGAGATCCGCTTCGGTCACGTTCGCAACTGGCATCAGCACCTTCGCGGCCTGGGTTCGCTGTCCCGGCCGCATCACCAGCACCACCGTCTCCGCGCCACCGCAGGCCGGATCCCCGCATGCGATCTCGCTCACCGAGACGGTGGCCTCCTCCTCCAAGTCGAGGAGGCGGCGCGTCATTTCGGCAAGGGCGCGGGTGGCGTCCCGCTGCTCGGGACCAGCCCCGGCACCGCGGCTGCGCATGAACAGGCGCACCATGAAGTCCGTCCTTCCTCTTTCCCTCGGCTGCCGGAGACGTCACAGCACCGATTCAAAACCGGCGCGTATGCCACACCGGGAAAACGTCAGCACGGCGGCAAAACCCGAAGGTCATACCGCGGGCCCGCCGTCCTCCCCCTCCTCGTGCGGGAGGCGGCGCAGTTTCCGGCGCATGCGGCGCACCCACCCCTGCGCCCGCGTGCCGCCGACGGTCTCGAACCGCAGCGCCGCGTGGCTGACCCGCCCTTCGGTCACCGTCAGCGCCTCCATGGCCGCATTCCCAAGGGGAAAGCGCATGCCCGGCAGCGGCCGTTCGTCGGTGCGGTCGGCGAAGGCGTCCGCAATGGTCAGCAGACGATCCTCGTCCCGCACCGCCAGGCCATAGAGTTCGGCGACATCGCCCACCCGCACGTCCCCGCCAAACGGGAAGCCGGCGACAATGTCGCTCCGGGTACGCTCCTCCACCATGAACAGCGGGTCGAGGCGATGCACCCGCTGGGGTGGCGCCAGCAGATAGGCATAGTCGCCATTGTGCAGCACGCCCGCTTCCTCCGGCGTCAGCACCTGCCCCTTGCGTACCACCAGCACCAGGCGTGCCCAGGGTGGGAGCAGGCCGGAGCTGATCGCCAGGGTGTCGCCGGTCACCGGATAGGCGACCAGTTCGTGCTCGCTCTGGCCCGGCAGATCGATTTCAAAGCGCCGCGTCTCGCGCAGCGGCTCGGCCAAGGCCACATCAAGCTTGCGGGCGGCGAACACGAGGCTCCAGCCGTGCAGGATTAAGGACACCAGCACGACGACGAAGGCCACGTTGAAATAAACCTCCGCGCCCGGCAGTTGCGCCAGCATGGGAATTGTGGCGAGGAAGATGGAGACCGCCCCGCGCAGCCCCGCCCAGGACACGAAGGTCTTCTCCCGCCAGGAAAAGCTGAAAGGCCATAGGCAGAGGAAGACCGCCGCGGGACGCGCCACCAGCATCAGGAAGGCCGCGATGCCCAGCGCGGGCGGGAGAAATTGCACCATGTGCGCAGGCGATACCAGCAGCCCCAGCATCACGAACATCACGATCTGGCACAGCCACGTCACGGTGTCATGAAAGCTGGTAATGGCCGCAATGGCCCGCACAGGACGGTTTCCCAGCACCAGCCCGGCGAGATAGACCGCCAGGAAACCGGACCCGTGCACCAGCGCGGTTGCGGCGTAGATCAGGATCGCCGATGCCACCACCATGGCGGGGTGCAGCCCACTGGGCAGATCGAGCCGGTTCAGCACGAACGCAATGGCGAAACCGCCGGCAACGCCCATGGCTGCGCCAAGCACGACCTGCTGCAGCATTCCCGCAGAAAGTGCCCAGCCGGGACTTCCCGCCCCCGAGGCGATCAGTTCCACCAACGTCACGGTCAGGAAGACGGCAGCCGGATCATTGGTCGCCGACTCGATCTCGATGACCGCACCCATCCTGCGCCCGAGCCGCAACCCTTGCGCGCGCACCAAAAACAGCACCGCCGCCGCGTCGGTAGAAGCGACGATCGAGCCCACCAGAAGACTTTCCCACACTCCCAGTCCCAGCAGCGGCACCGCTGCCAGCGCGACCAGACCGGCGGTGAAGATCACCCCCACGGTGGACAGAAGAACCGCCGGCGCCAGGGCGCCGCGCATGGTCGAGGCCCGCATGCGCAGGCCGCCGTCGAACAGGATGACGGAGAGGGCCGCCGACCCGACCAGATACGTGGCCCAATAATCGGCGAAGTGGATCTGCCCTGGCCCCGATTCGCCCGCGAGCACGCCGACGAGCAGGAACACCAGCAGGATCGGCGCGCCGAACCGCGCCGCGAGCAGACTTGAAACCGTACCCAGCAGGACAAGGGCGGACCCGACCAGCAGGATCAGGTCGGAGAGGAAGACATTACCCATCCGGTCCCTTTCGAGGCGCGATTTGCATCCGTTCTGATATGGATCCGCAGTAGCCCAATCGTTCCACCGCGGCTATGGTTTCGAAATCCTGGGTTGTCTCTTGCGTTCGGGGGAACGCGACGTCCCAGGTCAGGGAACAGTACCATGCCTCTTGGTTACGCTGCCCATGCTTACCTGGTAAAGGCTTACTTGCGCACCTCATCCGGCGCCGTCATTGCTGAGCCAGATACCGTTTGCTTCGATCTTGACCTTGCGATGGAGATCGCCGACTGCGATCAACATTACGCTGCGGGTCTTGCGGTTTATGCCTTGGATGAAGACGGCCTGCTGCTGGGCGATTTCCCGTTGGTGAGCCACGGGATGGTGGTGCCCCCGCAGATGGTCCCGGTGATGAACACCAAGCTGGCCCATTTCGCAGCCTGACAACTTCGCTCCCGACATTGATCGGTGTCGCCTTGAACGGCTGTAGGAACCCGCGGGTTCCGTGCGGCGGTGAGTGGCCGTTGGCATCCGCCCCAGGACTTCTCGCGGGCGGTTATCAACGCATGTGCGCGGGTACAACGGATCTTCGCGCGCGCTGCCAAGCGGTTTGCGCGATTGGAATGACACAAACTCAGAAGTTCAATCGTTTCCGCGCAGCGTGAGTCGCCGGGAAACGCGCCATCAATTGTGACGCTCGGAACGCGGTTCCCTGCGCGATGGCAGATCGTGACCGGCCGCTCGCGCCGGTGTGGCGACGACGCGGTCGCGCCCCTCGCGCTTGGCGTCGTACAATAGCCGGTCCGCCTGGGCGATGGCCGAGGCGATCGCCTGACCCGGCACGATCGTGGCAATGCCAAGGCTCGCGGTCGGCAGTGGCGCGATCTTGACCCGCTGCCCCGCGTCGGCGCCATCCAGCCCAGCCACCATATGGGCGACCGTTTCCTGGAAAGCGCCGCGGACCGCCTCGGCCATGGACGTTGCGGCAGCCACATTGCGGGTGGCGGAAAAAAACGCGAATTCATCGCCACCCAATCGGCCGACGCAGCTTGTCACACCGCACTGCGCAAGCAGCGCACGTGCAATCGCTTGCAGCACCTCATCGCCGAACTGATGGCCGAAATTGTCGTTCACTGTCTTGAAGTGATCGATGTCGACAATGGTGACGGTCGCCATTCCATGGGTGGGCATCTGAGCAACGAGGCGGGCGCAGGCTTCGTCGAAGCCGCGCCGGTTGAGGACGCCCGTGAGCGGGTCGAGGTGCGACACCGACCTTAGCCGTTCAATGATGTTCATGCACACGGCAAGCAGGATGGCGAAGCTGAGAAGGACTCCGAGCGCCGCCCCGGTCACCTTGAAGATGAAGCCCCAGATCGATTCTTGCCATTCGTTGGGCGCTCCCCCCTCAATGCTGAAGACGAAGAAGATCCCGCTCTGGATCAAAAGCGCAGCGGCCACGGTGAGGAAGGCGCCATAGAGCAGACGATCGCCGGCATGTCGCCAGCGACCGTAGGAGGCGCCAAGGGCCACCACCAATTGCAAACCGCAAGCGGCTTGCACCAGCGTCGTCTCCACGCGCACGCTCGCGAAGATACCCACCGAGACGGCCGCGGCCACGACCCCCGCGCCGACGATCGCGGCACGCAGCCTGCGATGCCCCGGCGCGTGAAAATGGCGGGCGACACCGCTGGCCATGACATAGGTGCCGAGCAGGAGGAAGCTATCTTCGACCACCGGCTTGATCACCGACAGGTTCTCGATACGGCAGATGGTGATGCCGTAGCCGATTCCCAGCAGAATGAAGGCCGCGCCCCAGTGGCCGGCCTCGATGCCGATCCGTTGCAGATACAGGAAAAACAGCCCGAACAGCCCGAAGCCAATGGGCAGTGACCATTCGAGAACGAGTTGCTCCATGTCCGCTCCCTGCGCGGTTCATATCAAGCGGTTATTCTTACCGCCAGCCTAGGCAGAAGGCGCAGGAATGGGCATGGCTCCCGTCCCCAGAAGGGTGTCGAAATAGCTGATGGTCCGCACCAGCCCCTCGCGCAAAGCGATGGTGGGGAGCCACCCCAGGGTGTCGCGGGCCTGGGTGATGTCCGGCTGGCGCTGCTTGGGATCATCCTGCGGCAAAGGTCGCTGCACGATCCGGGACGATCCGCCAATGAGTTCAATCACCATTTCAGCCAGTTGGCGGATGGTGAATTCGGACGGGTTGCCGATGTTGATGGGCCCCACCACCTCGCGCGGGCTTTCCATCATGGCGATCAGGCCGCGCACAAGGTCATCCACATAGCAGAACGACCGGGTCTGCGAGCCATCGCCGAAAATGGTGATGTCCTCGCCCCGCAGCGCCTGGACAATGAAATTGGAGACCACGCGCCCGTCATTGGGGTGCATCCGAGGGCCGTAGGTATTGAAAATCCGTACCACTTTGATCGCTAATTGGTGTTGGCGATGGTAGTCGAAAAACAGCGTCTCGGCGCACCTTTTGCCTTCATCATAGCAGGAGCGCGGGCCGATGGGATTGACGTTGCCCCAATAGTCCTCGGTCTGCGGATGGACTTCCGGGTCGCCATAGACCTCGGAGGTGGAGGCCTGGAGGATGGGCACCCGCAACCGTTTGGCCAGTCCCAGCGTATTGATGGCCCCGATGACGCTGGTCTTCAGCGTCTGCACCGGATCGAACTGGTAATGCACCGGCGAGGCCGGGCACGCCAGATTGTAGATCTCATCCACCTCGATGTAGAGCGGGAAGGTGATGTCGTGGCGCATCAGTTCGAACCGCGGATGGGTCAGCAAATTCTGAACATTGCTGCGGGCGCCGGTGTAGAAATTGTCGATGCACAACACTTCGTGGCCGCGCGCCAGCAGCGCCTCGCACAGATGCGAGCCGACGAAGCCGGCGCCGCCGGTGACGGCGATGCGCTTGGGCAGCAGGCCATTCGGGTTGATATTCACCATGTCGCGCAGATCCCCGCAGCCAAAGCCAGACCGCTGCCCCCTCGGTCCGGCGGGAAGCGGCGGCCTCTCCTAGCGCGAAAGCCGGCGCGGGACCATGCCCGCGCTCGGTCTGCCTTCAGTCTCGGGTGTGAAAGCTGGCGTTGCCCAGGCCGGTGCCGATGGTCAGCACCGCCCAGTTTGGCACGTCGGCCATCCACGGCCGCTCGCTCAAGCCCTGAATGACGGCGTCATTGTGCATGACCACCATGGTGTCGTGGCCGCTGATGCTGGGGATGGCCTCCCGGATGCGCTCGGGCAGGTGGAAATGGTCGCTGTCCCATTTGCCGGGCAGGTTTTGCACGCCCCGTTCGATGCTGCCGTCGGCATTGATGATGCCGGGACAGGCGATGCCGATGAAGGGAGCCACCGCCATCTTGTCCGCCTCGGCCTTGGCGATGAGGCCGCGGATCATCTTGACCAGGCGGTCCACCGCCTCTTCGCGCCCCAGACGGTCTTCATCCGCATGGCGCCACAGGTCGAGCTCGCAGACATCGGCCTTCTTGAGATTGGCGTCTTTCTTGGCGTTGTGGCGCACCATGCCGCAGCGGATGTTGGAGCCGCCGATGTCCACGGCGATGATGCCGTCATAGCCGGAGAAGATCCAGGACGGCGCCAGATGCAGGCAGCCGATCAGGCCGCCCTCGTCGGGGTGGTGGCGCAGGGGCTGGATTTCCAGCTTTTTATCTGCCGCGCGGAGCAAAGCGCCGGCGCGGGCGATGGCCAGTTCACCCACCCGCGCCTCCATGAGGCCGCCGCCAACGACGATGTGGGTGACCTCGCGCCAGGCCTTTTGTGACGTAAATGTCTTCACCACATGCGCGAAGTTCCCCGCAAAATCCTCGATGGCACCTTGCACCACCGCCGCCGCATCCGCGTCGCCCTCCGCGAGGAACTTGTCGAGCTTCTTCTTGCTGATGTGGGCGTCGAGATCCTCCTCGAACGGGTCCTTGCCCATGTCCCGCAGATGGACCCGCCAATCGCGGATGGACGCCCGGAAAGCCTTGCCGTTGGCCTTGTCGCCGACGAAGCCGTCCTTGTCCTTGACCTCGAGATTATAGCTGGTGACCTCGACGCCCGGGAGCTGGGCAGCACCGTGGGAGCCGAACGGAGGGGTCACGTCGGAAGAGGATTTCTCGGACAAAGCCATTGGGGTTCCAGTCGTATGATACACGATGGAACAACGTCACAAACGTCATTGAGTTGCCGAGGTCACGCTAGAAAAGGTCCAGGGCGCCCAAACGGACACACGCCCACCTCACTCCCGCCGGACGGACAGCCGGATACCGGCCCCTCGCCCCGGACGTTCAGCCCGGACGCTGGTTCACGAACCGCACCGCTTCGATGGGCGAGGTGAAGGTGATGATGCGCACGTCCTTGCTGCCGCAGACATCGCAGCGCAGGCGCGCGGCGGGCGTCACTTCGGCATCCGGTTCCATGGTGAGTTCGGCCGAGGGCTTTCCAAGAATGGAACGGCGGCGGCAACGCGGGCATTCAGCGCAGATCATGGCGCGACTATACACATAATCACGCAGGAATTGAGGCGCCTCTTCCCGCTCCCGCCCCCTACTCCGCCATGCGATAGCCGATGCCGGCCTCGGTCAGGATCAGGGCCGGCGCGGTGGGCTCGGCCTCCAGGCGCTGGCGCAGCTGGCCCACATAGACCCGCAGATATTGGGTGTCGTGCAGATGTGCCGGCCCCCACACCGCGCCGAGGATCTGGCGATGGGTCAGCACCTTGCCGGAATGGCGGGCGAGATAGACCAGGAGGTCGAACTCCTTCGGGGTGAGCTTCACCTCCACCCCGTCCCGCGTCACCCGATGGCGGGGACGGTCGATCTCCACCGGCCCCACCCGCAGCACCGCCTCGACATTGCTCTCCGGCGCCCGCTGGCGCAGAGCGGCACGGATGCGGGCCATGAGTTCGCCCACCCCGAACGGCTTGTTGACGAAATCATCCGCGCCCAGGTCCAGCGCCTCGATCTTCTCCGCTTCCCGGTCGCGGGCGGACAGGACGATGACCGGCACCTTGGAGAATTGCCGCAGCCGCCGGATCACCTCCTTGCCGTCCATGTCCGGCAGGCCGAGATCCAGCACCACCGCATCGGGGGGATAGGTGGCGATCTCGCGCAGGGCGCTGGCGCCGTCCTCCGCCTTGGCCACCGCATAGCCCGCCGCCGCCAGCGCCGGCTGGAGAAAGCGATGGATGGCCGGCTCGTCGTCCACCACCAGGATGCGTTGATCCATCATGCGATATCTCCTAGAGCACGCGCCGATCAGCTTGCACCGCAAGCTGATCGGATAACGCGTTCTCTCTCAATATATTAGAGCGCGATTCCCCGATCGGATCGCGTCAATCTGATCGGGTCGCGCTCTAAGCTGACGGGCAGATCGAAGGAAATGCGCACGCCGGTGCCGTGCCCCGGAACCGGGCTCTGGGCGCGGATGGTGCCGCCATGGGCTTCCACGATCCCCTTGGCGATGGCAAGGCCGAGCCCGGCCCCCTCCCCGCCATCGGCCCGATCCGAGGCGGCGCGGACGAACTTCTCGAACACATGGTCCAGCAAAGCGGGGGGAATGCCGGGGCCGGTGTCGGTCACCGACACCTCGATGGCGCCAGGGATGCGATGCGCCGCCACCTCGATCTTGGCGGCGGCGCCCGCATAGCGCACCGCATTGCCCACCACATTGGCCAGCACCTGATTGAGCAGGATCTGGTCCGCCTGCACCAAAGGCAGGTCGTCTTCCAGCGTCACCACCATATGCTGGATGGCGCCGCGCCGCCGGGCCGCGGCCACCGCCTGGTTGAGCACCTCGCCCAGATCCACCCAGTCGCGGCGCAGGTCCAGGGCGCCCGCCTCCAGGCGGGTCATGGACAGCAGGTTGCGCACCATGCCGTCCAGATGGTCCGCCTCCTCGCGGATCTGGGACAGGAGATCCCGCCGCTGCTCGGGATCGATGCGCTCGCCATATTCCATCAGGCTGCTGGCGGCCCCGAGAATGGAGGACAAGGGGGTGCGGAAATCATGGCTGATGGAGGCCAGCAGGATGTTGCGCACCCGCTCCGCTTCCGCCGCACTGCGCACATTGGCCATTTCCCCCGACAGCGCGGCGCGCTCCAGGGCCGAGGCGGTCTGGTCCGCCAGCGCATCCAGCAGCACCCGCGCCTCGGGGTCGAGCGCGCCCTGGCTGGCTGAGGATTCCAGGCCTATGACGCCGATGCAGCCCTGCCGCGCCCGCAGCGGCAGAAACAGCCACGGCACGCTGGGCAGCGTCCCGGTGCGGGCGCCAGCCGGCTCATTGCGTTCATAGGCCCAGCGCGCGGCGCTGAGCGAGGCGGTGTCGAGCCGGTCCTCCGGCGGCCAGGCGGCGGCCAGGTTCAGTTCGCCATTGGGCGCCACCAGCACCACCGCCGCCCGCGCCAGGATGGCGTGGATTTCGGAGGCGGCCCCATCGGCAATATCGCCGGGACCGGCGAGAGAGGAGAGCTTGCGGGTGAATTCATAGAGCCGTCGCCCCGCCCGCACCCGCTGGGAGGAGGCCTTGGCCTGCTCCCGCGCCCGCCCGGCCACCGCCGAGATCAGCACCGCGATCACCAGGAAGATAAACAGCGCCAGCAATTCATGGGGGCGGGCGATGGTGAAGGTGTAGATCGGGTCGATGAAGAAGAAATTATAAGCCACCGCCGACAGCAGCGAGGCGAACACCGCCGGCCAGACCCCGAACAGCAGCGCCGGGATCAGCACCGCCAGCAGGAAGATCATGGAGACATTGGGCAGGGCCACATGCTGGGTCAGCACTTCGCCGAGGAGGGTGGCGACGGACACCGCCATCACCGCCGCCACATAGCCGTCCAGATGGCCCACCGGCGGCAGCCGGCGCGTGGTCGCCCCCTCGTCGGTCTCGCTGCCGAAGGTCACCACATGCACCGCAATGCCGCTGGCCTCGCGCACCAAGGCATCCGCCAGGGTGCGCACGAACGGGCGCGACAGCCGCGCCGGACGGGCGCGCGCCACCACGATCTGCGTCACATTCTCGAATTTCGCGACCCGCAGCACCTCGTCGACGATGTCGCTGCCCACCAGCGAGCGGGTCTCGGCGCCGAGGCTCTCGGCCAGGCGCAGCGCCGCATCCACCTTCTGGCGGGCGGCCAGATCCATCACCGTGCCGGGACGCTCCACCGTGACCGCGAACCATGGCGCATCGGCCATGTCCGCCAGCCGTTTGGCCTCGCGCACCACCCGTTGGGCCGAGGCGTCCGGCCCGACGCAGACCAGGATGCGCTCGCCCGCCGCCCATGGCCCCTCGATGGCGCCGCCTTGCATGTGCTCCACCAGGTCGTCGTCCACCCGCGCCGCCACCCGCCGCAGCGCCAGTTCGCGCAAGGCGGTCAGATTGGTGGGCTTGAAGAAGCGCTCGATCGCCCGGGCGGCGGTGTCCTGCACATAGACCTTGCCTTCGGCGAGCCGTTTGAGCAGCTCATCCGGCGGCAGGTCCACCATGACCACCTCGTCCGCCTCCTGCACGGCGGTGTCCGGCACGGTCTCGCGCACCCGCACGCCGGAGATGCGCTGCACCACCTCGTTCAGGCTCTCCAGATGCTGGATGTTGAGCGTGGTCCAGACATCGATGCCGGCCTCCAGCAGGTCTTCCACATCCTGCCAGCGCTTGGGATGGCGGCTGCCGGGCACGTTGGAATGGGCATATTCATCCACCAGCAGCAGCTTCGGCCGCCGCGCCAAAGCGCCCTCCAGATCGAATTCCGGCACCAGATGGCCGCGATAATGGATCGGGCGCCGGGGCAGCACATCCAGCCCCTCCACCATGGCCTCGGTCTCCCGGCGGCCATGGGTCTCGACGATGCCCACCACCACGTCGGTGCCGCCGGCTTTGGCCGCCTGGGCGGCCTGGAGCATGGCGTAGGTCTTGCCCACGCCGGGGGCGGCGCCGAGAAACACGCGCAGCTTGCCCTTACCTTCCCGCTCGGCCTTGGCCAGCAGCGCCTCCGGCGAGGCGCGCGGCTTGTCCTCATGGCCCATCAACGCGCCTCCCGTGCAACGCGGTCCTTGAACGCAACGACCCTCCCCCGCATGCGGGAGAGGGTATGACTTTATATGGCAATGCCAGGCGTCAGGCCCTGCTCCTTATGGTTGTGCCCGGACATTCCGCGCTGCCGCGCGGCCCCCACCCTGCCCTCCCCCGCAAGCGGGAGAGGGTGAAATCGGAGAGCACGCGC
>NZ_CALRWL010000017.1:0-105156 GCF_943371865.1 Azorhizobium sp. AG788
CGCCGCCGACCCGGAGGGCTCAGGCCACATCGGGCAATTGGTGGAGATAGGTATCCAGGGTGATGGGATAATCGCGCACCCGCACGCCGGTGGCGTTGTAGACGGCGTTGGCCACCGCCGCGCCCACCCCGCAGATGCCCAGCTCGCCCACGCCCTTGGCCTTCATGGGCGAGGAGATGGGGTCGGTCTCGTCGAGGAAGATCACGTCCTGGTGCGGAATGTCCGCATGCACCGGCACCTCATAGCCGGCGAGGTCGTGATTGACGAAGAAGCCGTGGCGGGTGTCCACCGCCAGTTCCTCCATCAGCGCCGCGCCGGCGCCCATGGTCATGGCGCCGATCACCTGGCTGCGGGCGGATTTGGGATTGAGAATGCGCCCGGCGGCGCACACGGCCAGCATGCGGCGGATGCGGGTTTCGCCGGTGGCCGCATCCACCGCCACTGCCACGAAATGGGCGCCGAAGGTGGACTGCTGGTACTTTTTCGCCAGGTCGCCATATTCGATCGCGTCCTCGGCCACGATCTCGCCGCTGGCCGCCGCGCTGCCCAGCGGAACGGCGCGGTTGCCGGCGCGCACCTGCCCGTCGCTGAAGGCCGCATCCTGCGAGTTGAACCCCAGCCGGCGGGCAACTTCCTCCCGCAGCTTCACACAGGCGGCATAGACGCCGGCGGTGGCATTGTTGGCGCCGAACTGGCCGCCCGATCCGGCGGAGACCGGAAACTGCGAATCCCCCAGCCGCACGCTCACCTGGTCCATGGCGACGCCCATCATCTCGGCGGCGGTCTGGGCGATGATGGTGTAGCTGCCGGTGCCGATGTCGGTCATGTCGGTTTCCACCGTCACCCGGCCATCGCCATCCAGCCGGACGCGCGCCCCGGACTTCACCAACAGATTGTTGCGGAACGCGGCCGCCACGCCCATGCCCATCAGCCACTGTCCCTCCCGCTGCCGGCCCGGCTGCGGGTTGCGCCGGCTCCAGCCGAACCGCTCGGCGCCCAGGCGCAGGCACTCCACCAAAGCGCGGGCGGAGAACGGGCGTTCGGGATGCTCGGGGTCCACCTGGGTGTCGTTGCGGATGCGGAACGCGATCGGATCCATGCCGAGCTTTTCCGCCATCTCGTCCATGGCGATTTCCAAAGCCATCATGCCCGGCGCCTCGCCGGGGGCGCGCATGGAATTGCCCTCGGGCAGATCCAGCTCGGCGAGGCGCATGGCGGTCATGCGGTTGGCGCCGGCATAGAGCAGGCGGGTCTGGTTGACCGCCGTTTCCGGTCCGCCGTCCTTTTGATCGCCGGACCAGCTCTCATGGGCAATGGCGGTAATGGTGCCGTCCGCCTGCGCCCCGATGCGGATGCGCTGGATGGTGGCGGGGCGATGGGTGGTGTTGTTGGCGATCAGCGGCCGGTGCAGCGCCACCTTCACCGCCCGCCCCGCCGCCCGCGCCCCGAGCGCTGCCAGCACCACGTCGGCGCGCAAAAACAGTTTGCCGCCGAAGCCGCCGCCGATGAAGGGCGACATCACCCGCACCTTGTCTTTCGCGACGCCCAGGGTCTTGGCGAGGTCCGCATGGGTCCAGGCCACCATCTGGTTGGAGGTCCACACGGTGAGCTGGTCGCCATCCCAGCGCGCCAAAGTGGCGTGGGGCTCCATCATGGCGTGGGAGTGGTCGGGGGTGGTGTAGGTGGCATCCAGCGTGACCGGCGCGGCGGCAAAGGCGCCGGAAAAATCGCCAACGCGGGTCTCGGACGGGGAGGAGGCGTCCCCCTCCGGCACCGGGGCGGTCCCCTTGGCGGCGTGGAGATCGAAGCGGCCAGGGTCAGCCACATAATCGATGCGCACCAGCGCCGCGGCCGCGCGGGCCTGCTCGAAGCTCTCCGCCACCACCAAAGCGACCGCCTGATGATAATGGTCGATCTCCGGCCCGCCCAGCAGCTTGGCGGTGTTGTGCTTGCCCTTGGCGAGCGCCCCGGCGGTCTCCGCCGTCACGATGGCCAGCACTCCCGGCGCGCGCCGGGCGGCATCCAGATCCATGGCCCGGATGCGTCCCTTGGCAATGCTCGCACCCACCACATGGCCATAGGCGGGATCGGCCGCCACATCGTGGCGCTCATAGGCATAGGGGGCGGTGCCGGTGGTCTTGAGCGCGCCGTCAATACGGTCGAGCGGCTGGCCGACGCGCTTCAACTGGTCGATGGGATTGGCGGTGGCGGGGGTCTCGAACTTCATGGCTCAGCCCTTTGCCTGGTTCAGGACGGCGCCGAGCGTGCGCTCGACCAGCGTCACCTTGAATGCGTTCTCGCGGGTGGGACGGGCACCGTCCAGCAGGCGCGCGGTGACGGCGCGGGCGCCGCGCGGCAATTCGCCGTCCGCAGCTTCATCCCGCCAGGGCCTGGGGGCGATGCCGCCGACGCCGACCCGGCCGGTGCCGTCCGCGTTGACGATGGCGGCGACGGAGACCAGCGCGAAGGCATAGGACGCGCGATCGCGGACCTTGCGATAGATGTGGGTGCCGCCCACGGGCGGCGGCAGCACCACCGCGGTGATCAGTTCGCCCGGCTCCAGCGCCGTCTCCAGGTGCGGCGTGTCGCCGGGCAGGAGATGCAGCTCCGCCACGGGGATGCGCCGGCCGGTGCCGTCCGCTCGCACCGTCTCCACGGTGGCGTCGAGCACCCGCATGGCCACCGCCATGTCGCTGGGATGGGTGGCGATGCAGGCCACGCTGGTGCCGATGATGCCCAGCTGGCGCGTGACCCCGCCGATGGCGGCGCAGCCGCTGCCCGGCTGGCGTTTGTTGCAGGCCTGGTTGGTGTCGTAGAAATAGGGACAGCGGGTGCGCTGGAGCAGGTTTCCGGCGGTGGTCGCCTTGTTGCGCAACTGGCCGGAGGCGCCCGCCAGCAGGGCGCGGGAGAGCAAGCCATAGTCGCGCCGCACCCGCGCATCGGCGGCCAGATCCGTGTTGCTCACCAGCGCGCCGATGCGCAGGCCGCCGTCGCCGGTGGGCGCGATGGTGTCGAGGTCGAGGCCGTTGACGTCGATGAGATGGGCGGGCGTCTCGATCTGCAGCTTCATCAGGTCGAGCAGATTGGTGCCACCGGCGATGAATTTCGCGTCGGGCACGCGGGCGGCGCGGGCGGCAGCATCGGCGGGCGAGGCGGCGCGCTCATAGGTGAAGGGCTTCATGCCGGGCTCCCTGCCACTTCGGTGATGGCTGCGATGATGTTGGAATAGGCGCCGCAGCGGCAGATGTTGCCGCTCATGCGCTCGCGCAGCTCGTCCGCGGAGACGCTGGGCTGGGCGGTGAGGTCTGCGGAGACGTGGCTGGGTATGCCGGCCTTGATCTCGTCGAGCACCGCCACTGCTGAGCAGATCTGCCCCGGTGTGCAATAGCCGCACTGATAGCCGTCGTGGGCGACGAATGCGGCCTGCATCGGGTGCAGGGCATCCGGCTGGCCGAGACCCTCGATGGTGGTGACGCTGGCGCCCTCGTGCATGACGGCGAGGGTGAGGCAGGCATTGATGCGCACCCCGTCCACCATCACCGTGCAGGCGCCGCACTGGCCATGGTCGCAGCCCTTCTTGGTGCCGGTGAGATGCAGATGCTCGCGCAGCGCATCCAGCAGCGTGGTGCGGGTGTCCAGATCCAGCGTGTGGTCGGTGCCGTTCACGGTGACGTGCACGGGCATGGCCACGGGCTCGGGCGCCGCCGGTGTCGCTGCCGCGGGCCGGGCCGTCTCTGCCGCGTGGCTCTGGCGCACACCGGCGCTCCCCGCCACCGTGGCGGCGCCGGCGGCCAGAAGGTCGCGCCGCGACAGCCCAATTTCGGAAAACCTTTGCATCTCTTGGATCCGATCATTCTCAGCGGGGGCCGGTTCGAAAGTCGGCGCGCCGTGGGGGCCGAGCGTTGCTTCCGGCATGTCTTGAGCTGAATGCGCGTCGGCTGGATCGGTTCCCATGACGTTTCCGCGAGCACCGAGCGGGGCCGGCCGCCGTGCGGCTTTCGGATGGCGCGCGGGCCGGGCCGGGCTGGGCGGCGCCAAATCGCCGGCGCTGCGGCCCCGACGCCCGGATCGCCCCGGTCAAGACCGCAGCGTTCGCGTGGTTGCGCGCGCGCCGGGAACCCATGGAGGCGAGGTGATCGGACTTACCCGCGGGGCAACCGCAGGGCCGGCGTGGAGATATGCGCCATCTCTGCGCAGCTCGGATGCGCGGCGGCGCCGGCCAAGCTGCAGATCATCAGAGGGATATCCCAATACGATGGTTCCATCCAAGGCCGCGCCTTCGAATTCTGGCAAGGATCGCTGCGGGACGTGCCGGATGGGATCGGGGTCATGAACCCGTCAAGGGCGCCCGTCATACTTTCGAGGACTTACGCATGCGCACGCCGCTCGCTCTGCTGACACAGGCCTAGATCGGCCGTCCTTCGTGCCGGACCGCGTCGCAAGTGGGTGTTCCGGCTCTGGTGGCCGCCACTGGCGGCTCCGTGTCGCAAACCCGGGTTTCGCAGTCCCTGGTTCCGCAAGCCCGCGTTTCGCAAGTGTTCGTTTCGCAAGGTCTCGTTTCGCACGCGTTCGCAGACACTTCCACCACGACAACTTAGGGAAACTCCCCCATGCCGAGCATCACCACCCAGGACGGCGTCGAGATCTTCTTCAAGGATTGGGGTCCGAAGGATGCCCAGCCCATCATGTTCCACCACGGCTGGCCGCTGTCGTCCGACGATTGGGACGCGCAGATGCTGTTCTTCGTGCAGCATGGCTACCGGGTGGTGGCCCATGATCGCCGCGGCCACGGCCGCTCGGCGCAGGTGTCCGAAGGCCACGACCTCGACCATTACGCCGCCGACGCCTTCGCCGTGGTCGAGCATCTCGACTTGAAGAATGCCGTGCATATCGGCCATTCCACCGGCGGCGGCGAAGTCGCCCGCTATGTGGCCAAGCATGGCGAGCCGGCCGGCCGCGTCGCCAAGGCGGTGCTGGTGGCCGCCATCCCGCCGATCATGGTGAAGACCGACAGCAACCCCGAAGGGCTGCCGCTGGAAGTGTTCGACGGCTTCCGTTCCGCATTGGCGGCGAACCGCGCGCAGTTCTTCCTCGATGTCCCCGCCGGCCCGTTCTACGGCTTCAACCGCGAGGGCGCGAAGGTCTCCCAGGGTGCGATCCAGAATTGGTGGCGTCAGGGCATGACCGGCAGCGCCAAGGCCCACTATGACGGCATCAAGGCCTTCTCCGAGACCGACCAGACCGAGGACCTCAAGGCCATCAGCGTTCCCACTTTGGTGATGCATGGCGATGACGACCAGATCGTGCCGATCGCGGACTCCGCGCTGAAGTCGGTCAAGCTGC
The DNA here is from genome assembly GCF_943371865.1 of Azorhizobium sp. AG788. GTDB lineage: Bacteria > Pseudomonadota > Alphaproteobacteria > Rhizobiales > Xanthobacteraceae > Azorhizobium. The sequence continues at coordinate 5,344 of NZ_CALRWL010000017.1, forward strand.
TCAAGAACGGCACGCTGAAGGTCTACGCAGGCTATCCCCACGGCATGCTCACCACCCATGCGGACGTGATCAACCCCGATCTGCTCGCCTTCGTGAAGGGCTGACGCCAACCCGCCGGTTCGATCATCCGCCCCCCTGATCGGACCGGCGCTCCAGCGCCCCGCGGCCCCGCCGCGGGGCGCACTCCATCCCCGACGTTTTCCGTCCGCGAGGCCTGTTCATGACCAAGGTAGACCCGACCGCAGCAACCGTCGTTCTCGTGCACGGGGCCTGGGCGGATGCATCCTCCTGGCGGCGGGTCATTCCCTTGCTTCACCGCGACGGGATCGCGGTGGTGGCGGTGCAGAACCCCACCACCTCGCTGGCCGCCGACGTCGCCGCCACCCGCCAGGCCATCGATGCGGTGGATGGTCCGGTGGTGCTGGTGGGCCATAGCTGGGGCGGCACGGTGATCACCGAGGCCGGCCACGATCCCAAGGTGAAGGCGCTGGTCTATGTGGCGGCCTTCGCGCCCGATGCCGGCCAGTCCACCGGCGATCAGGTCGGCGCCCATCCCGCGCCTCCGGGGCTGGGCGGCGTGGCGCCCTTCGGCGACGGCTATCTCAAGATGGGCGTTGACAGCTGGATCAACAATGTGGCGCAGGACCTGCCCGAGGAGGACGCCCGCGTGCTGGCGGTGACGCAGACGCCACTGGCGCTGACCACCTTCACCGACAAAGTCTCCACCCCCGCCTGGACCTCACGGCCGAACTGGTACGCCATCTCCACCCGTGACCGGGCGGTGAGCGTGGAGCTTCAGCGCGAGCTGGCGGCGCGCCTCAAGGCGCATACGGTGGAGCTGGACGCCAGCCACATGTCGCTGTTGTCCCGCCCCGAGGAGGTCGCCGCCCTCATCCGCGACGCGGTAGGGGCGGCTTCGGCGGGCTGAGGCCCGCCGCTCGTCCGCCGCCTCAGGCGGCGTCGATCAGGCCGCCGGCCTCGCTGATCAGCCGCATGTGATGCGCGGTATCGCCGAACAGCAATTCGATCATGGTCAAGCGGCGGAAATAGTGCGCGCCGATATATTCCATGGTCATGCCGATGCCGCCGTGCAACTGCACCGCCTGCTGCCCCACGAAGCGGGCGGCGCGGTTCACCTGCACCTTGGCGGCGGAGAGGGCCGGGCCGCGCTCGGCGGCGTCTTCCGCCTGCGCCATCATGGTGGCGTAAAGCTCCATGGAGCGGGCCTGTTCCAGCATCACCAGCATGTCCACCGCCTTGTGCTGAAGCGCCTGGAAGCTGCCGATGGTGGTGCCGAACTGCTTGCGGGTCTTCAGATACTCCACGGTGAGCGCCTGAAGCGCCTCCATCAACCCTACCGCTTCCGCCGCCACCGCGGCGATGCCCGCATCCACCACTTGCGCGATCACCGGCAGGCCGGCGTCCAGCGTGCCCAGCAGGGCGTCCGCCGGCAGAGCGACGTTGGCCAGGGTGACGTCCGAGGCGCGGCCGCCGTCCTGGGTCGGGTAGGTCTTCAGCGTCACGCCGGGGGCGTCGGCGGGCACCAGGAACAGGCTGATGCCGTCCCGGTCCCGGCGTTCGCCCGCGGTGCGGGCGCTGACCACCAGGATCTGCGCCGCATCCGCATTCAGCGCCACGGTCTTGATGCCATCCAGCACGAAGCCCTCAGGGGTCTGCCGGGCGGTGGTGGCGACATCCTCCAGATCATAGCGCGCCTGGCGCTCGGAATGGGCGAAGGCAAGGCGCAGGCTGCCCTCGGCCAGGGCCGGGATGATGCGCGCCTTCTGCTCCACGCTGGCGGCAAGGCGCACGGCGGTGCCGCCGAGCACGATGCTGGCCAGATAAGGCTCGGGGGCCAGGGCGCGGCCGAGGGCTTCCATGGCCACCATGGTTTCCACCGGGCCGCCGCCGAAGCCGCCGTCCTCTTCGCTGAACGGCAGGCCCAGCAGGCCCAGCTCCGCCAATTGGCCCCAATGGGCCTCGCTGAAGCCCAGAGGCTGGGCGCGGCTGGCATTGACCGGATCGAGGCTGCCATAGGTGTTGGCCGCCCAGCGGTCGACGCTGTCCTTGAGCAGGCTCTGTTCGGCGGAAAGATCGAAGTCCATGGGATCAGTTCCTCACAGGCCGAGGATCGCCTTGGCGATCACATTGTGCTGGATCTCGTTTGATCCGCCGTAGATCGAGACCTTGCGGATATTGAAATAGGTGGGCGCGGCGGCGTCCGCCCAGCTAAAGTCCAGATCCGGATCGTTGGGCAGAACATCGCCCTCGCGGGTGGCGAAGGCGTTGGGGCCGGCCAGTTCCAGCAGCAGTTCGGTGGTGGCCTGCTGCAGTTCGGAGCCCTTGATCTTCAGGATCGAGGAGGCGGGGTCGGGCTTGTTGGAATCCTGCTTGGCCTGGGCGGCGATCACCCGCATCTGGGTGATTTCCAGCGCCTTCAGCTCGATCTCCACCGCGGCGATGCGGGCGCGGAAGTCGAGATCATCCCACATGGTGCCGGCGCCGGCGGGGGTGGTCTTGGCGAGACGCTTGATGCGGGCGATGCGCTCCTTGGACATGCCGATGCGGGCAATGCCGGTGCGCTCATTGGCGAGCAGGAACTTGGCATAGTCCCAGCCCTTGTTCTCCTCGCCCACCAGATTTTCCACCGGCACCCGCACGGCGTCGAGGAACACCTCGTTCACCTCGTGGCGGCCATCGATGGTGATGATCGGCCGCACAGTGACGCCGGGGCTGTCCATGGGGATCAGCAGGAACGAGATGCCCGCCTGCTTCTTCGCCGCCGGATCGGTGCGGGCCAGGCAGAACATCCAGTTGGCGTATTGCCCCAGCGTGGTCCAGGCCTTCTGGCCGTCCACCACATAATGGTCGCCGTCCCGCACGGCGCGGGTCTTGAGCGAGGCCAGATCCGAGCCGGAGCCGGGCTCGGAGAAGCCCTGGCACCACCAGTCGTCCAGATTGGCGATGCGCGGCAGGAAACGCTGCTTTTGCGCCTCGTTGCCGAAGGCGGCGATCACCGGGCCGACCATGAAACAATTGAACTGCAACGGCAGCGGCACCGCCGCCTGCATCAATTCTTCCATGAAGATGTAGCGCTGGATGGCGGTCCAGGGCTGGCCCCCATGCTCCACCGGCCAATGGGGCACGGCCCAGCCCTTGGCATTGAGAATGCGCTGGGAGGTCACATAATCCTGGCGGGCCAGCGAGCGGCCCTCGGAGACCTTGGCGCGGATCTCGGCGGGAATCTCGCTGTGGAAGAAGGCCCGCACCTCCGCACGGAAGGCGGTCTCTTCGGGGGTGAAGCGCAGGTCCATCAGTGCGATCCCTGGTTGATCTCGAACAGGCCGGCGGCGCCCATGCCGCCGGCAATGCACATGGTGACCACCGCATAGCGCACGCCGCGCCGCTGGCCTTCCAGCAGCGCATGGCCCACAAGGCGCGCCCCGCTCATGCCGAACGGATGGCCGATGGAAATGGCGCCGCCATTGACGTTGACCAGTTCCGGATCGATGCCCAGCGTGTCGCGGCAATAGACCGACTGGGAGGCGAACGCCTCGTTCAATTCCCACAGGCCGATGTCGGCCACCGTGAGGCCCTGGCGGGCCAGCAGGCGCGGCACCGCATGGACCGGGCCGATGCCCATCTCGTCCGGCTCGCAGCCGGCGGCGGCAAAGCCGCGGAAGATGCCCAGCGGCGAGAGGCCGCGCCGGGCGGCTTCCGCCCCGGACATGAGCACGCAGGCGGACGCGCCATCGGACAATTGGCTGGCATTGCCGGCGGTGACGAAATGCTCCGGCCCGCGCACCGGCTTCAGCTTGGCGAGGCCCTCCAACGTGGTATCGGGGCGGTTGCCTTCATCCATGGACAGCGTCGCGGTCTCGGTGCGGGTCTCGCCGCTCACCTTGTCGGTGACGGCGCGGGTGACGGTGATGGGGACGATCTCCCCGTCGAACAGCCCGGCTTGCTGGGCGGCGGCGGTGCGGCGCTGGCTCTCCAGCGAGAAGATGTCCTGCGCCTCGCGGGTGATGCCGTAGCGCGCCGCCACGATGTCGGCGGTCTCGATCATCGGGGTGTAGATCTCCGGCTTATGCGCCAGCAGCCACTCATTGGCAGTCAGCTCGCGCTTCACCTGCGGCTGTACCAAAGAGATGCTTTCCACCCCGCCGGCCACGGCCACCGGCACGCCGTCCAGAATAATGCGGCGCGCGGCGCCGGCGATGGCTTCCAGGCCCGAGGCGCAGAAGCGGCTGACGGTGGCGCCGGAGGCGGTGACCGGAATGCCGGCCACCAGTCCCGCATGGCGGGCCACGTTGCCGCCGGTGGCGGCCTCGGGATAGCCGCAGCCGAGCACGATTTCTTCGACGTCCGCCGGGTCGATGCGGGCGCGCGCCACCGCATGGCGGATGGCGTGGGCGGCCATGTCGGCGCCACGGGTGATGTTGAGCACCCCGCGATGGGCCTTGCCCACCGGCGTGCGGGCGGTGGAGACGATGACGGCGTCGATCATGAGACTCTCACACGTTCGAGGGTGTGGCCGGGGCGGGCGCGGCGTCGGTGCCGGTCTGCTCCGCTTGTTCGGCGATGAGGACTTTCGCCAGCAATTTGCCGGCGGGGCTGCGGGGCAGGGCCTCGCGGAATTCCAGAGCGCGGGGCATTTCGTGCCGTCCCAGCCGTTCGGCCAGGAAGGCGGTGAGCGCCTCCAGGGTGAAGGGCTGGGCGCCGCGCTTGAGGGTGATGAAGGCCTTGGCCGATTGGCCGCGATAGGCGTCGGGAATGCCGATGACGATCACCTCGGCCACGTCCGGATGCTCGTAAATGGCGTTCTCGATGGCGGCGGGATAGACGTTGAAGCCGCCGGAGATGATCATGTTCTTCAGCCGGTCGACGATGTCGAACAGGCCCTGGTCATCCATGCGGCCCATGTCGCCGGTAAGGAAATAGCCGTCGCGGAAGGCCGCCTTGGTGGCCTCGGGATCGTCCAGATAGCCCTTGAACACGTTCGGTCCGCGAATGGCGATCTCGCCCACCTCGCCGGTGGCGACATCCTTGGTGGGATCGGTCAGCGACACCACCTTCATGTCCAGCCCGGCCAGGGGAATGCCGATGAGGCCGGGCCGGCGCTCCACCTTGTGCGGCACCCGCGAGCCGGCGGGGCCGGTCTCGGTCATGCCCCAGCCATTGTTCAGATGGGTGCCCAGCAGGCGCTCCAATTGCGCCTGCACCTCGAACGGCAAGGGCGCCCCGCCGCTGACGCAGGATTTCAGGGAGGAGAAATCCTCGCGCTCCACGCCGGGGCGGTTGAGCAGGGCCACCCACATGGTGGGCACGCCGGAAAAGGCGGTGGCGCGGCCCTGGGTGATGTCGGTGATGAGGGTTTCCACATCGAAGCGCTGGCGCAGCAGGATTTCATTGCCGTCGCGCAGATGGCGCAAGAGAATGGTGGTGAGCGCATAGATATGGAACAGCGGCAGCACCGCGATGACCCGCTCTTCGCCGGGCACCAGTACGACCCCATCGCTCCAGGCGCGATACATGCTCACCGCCGCGGTGAGATTGCCATGGCTCAGCATGGCCGCCTTGGGCACGCCGGTGGTGCCGCCGGTGAATTGCAGCACGGCGATGTCATAATGCTTCGGCAACGGCGCCTTGAGCGGGGCTTCGCTGAACAGGGTGTCGAGGCTGCACACGTCGGGGCGGGCGGGAATGTCCAGCGGGGTCGCCTCGCCGGCGCCCCAGCGGGCATCATCGCCCACCGCCACCTGCTGCACCGCGCCGGCATCCAGTTGCGCCAGCGCCTGGGGCAGGATGCCGGGCAGATTGGTGGTGATGAGCAGCCGCGCACCGGTGGAATGGAGCTTGTGGGTGATCTCGCGCGGAGCATCCAGCGCGCTGATATGCACCACGCGGGCGCCCAGCCGGGTGATGGCCAGGAACGCCAGCGGATGGAACGGCGTGTTGGGCAGCAGCAGGGCCACATTGTCGCCGGCGCGGATGCCGGCCCGCGCCAGCCCGCTGGCGAGGCGCTCCACGTCTTCGCCCAGCGTGCGATAGCTGATCTTGCGGCCGCGGAAATCCAGCGCCGGCGCATCGCCGCGCGCGGTGACCGCGCGGGCCAGCAGCTCCGGCAGGGTCTCGATTTCCAGCGGCATGTCCCAGGCGCAGGCGTCCGGGAACGACCGCTGCCAGATGGGGCGGTCGGCGGCGGTCATTGCGCCGCCGCCAAAGTGCCGAAGCTGCCGCCGCTTTCCGCCAATTGCAGCAGCAGGGGGGCGGGCTCCAGGGTGGCATCGCCGGTGGCGGCGGCGAAGGCGCGCAAGCCTTCCACCACGGTGGCGAGGCCCACACCATCGGCCCAGTGCATGGGGCCGCCGCGCCAGGCCGGCCAATTGTAGCCATTGAGCCAGATCACATCGATGTCGCTGGCGCGGGCGGCGATCTTCTCTTCGAGGATGCGCGCGCCCTCATTGACCATGGGATACATCAGCCGGGCGACGATCTCCTCCGCCGTGAAGCTGCGGCGGGTGATGCCGGCGCGGGCGGAGGTGTCGGCGATGAGGGCCTCCACCTCCGGGTCGCGGGTGCCGGTGCGGGCGCCTTCGGGATAGAGATAGAAGCCGCGGCCGGACTTCTGGCCGAAGCGCTCCTGCTCGCACAGCGCATCCGCAATGGGGGCCTTGCCGCCGGTGGCCTTGCGGGTGCGCCAGCCGATGTCGAGGCCGGCCAGATCCGCCATGGCGAACGGGCCCATGCGGAAGCCGAACCCTGTGACGGCGGCATCCACCTCATGGGGCAGTGCGCCATCCAGCAGCAGCCGCTCGCCGGCGGCGGAGCGGCGCGCCAGCATGCGGTTGCCGACGAAGCCGAAGCACACGCCCACCGTCACCGGCAATTTGCCGATGGTCCGGGCGAGATCGACGCTGGTGGCCACCACATCGGCGGAGGTGGCGGCGGGACGCACCACTTCCAGCAGCCGCATGACATTGGCGGGGCTGAAGAAATGCAGGCCGATCACATCCTGCGGCCGGGTGGTGGTGGCGGCGATGGCGGCCACATCCAGATAGGAGGTGTTGGTGGCCAGGATCGCGCCGGGCTTGGCCACCTGATCCAGGGTGCCGAAGATCTCCGCCTTCACCTTCATGTCCTCGAAGGCGGCTTCGACGATGATGTCGGCGGTGTCCGCATGCTCCAGGCCCACGGCGCCGGAAATGCGCGCCACCCGTTCCGCCGCGACCGCTTCAGACAGCGAGCCGCGCTTGACCGAGGAGGCATAGGTGGCTCTCACCCGGTCCAGGCCGCGCTCCAGGGCGGCCGGCTCGGTCTCGATGACGGTGACGGGAATGCCCGCATTGGCAAAGCACATGGCGATGCCGCCGCCCATGGTGCCGGCGCCGATGACGGCGGCGCTGGCGATGGGCCGGCGCGGAGTGGTCTTGGCGATGCCCGGCACCTTGGCGGCTTCGCGCTCGGCGAAGAAGGCATAGCGCAGAGCCTTGGAGCGCGGATCATCGATCAGCGCCTTGAACCGCGCCCGCTCCACGGCGATGGCCTCCGCGAACGGCAGATCGAAGGCGGCGCGCACCGCATCCACCAGGGCGGCCACGTTCGGCATGTCGGGTGACTTGCGCAGAGCGTCCTTGGCCTTGGTCTCGAATTCGGCCTGGGCGGCCTCGGTGAGCTTGGCGCCATAGGCGCTGGACTTGGACAGCGTGTCCGCCTCGGCCAGCTCCAGCGCCTTGGCGCAGGCGGCAGCGATCAGGTCACCGGAGGCGATGGCGTCGGCGATGCCGAGGCCAAGGGCGGTCTCGGCCGTGATGGGCTCGCCATCCAGCATCATGGCGAAGGCGGCGACGGGGCCGGCCAGGCGCGGCAGGCGCTGGGTGCCGCCGGCGCCGGGGATGAGGCCCAGCTTGATTTCCGGCAGGCCCAGCTTGGCGGCGGGGCTCAGGATGCGGGCATGGCTGGCCAGGGCCAGTTCCAGCCCGCCGCCCAGCGCCAGGCCGTTGACGGCGGCAACCACCGGCTTGGTGCTGTCCTCGATGGTGCGCAGCAGGTCGGGCAGAGCGGGGGGCTGGGGCGGCTTGCCGAATTCGCTGATGTCGGCGCCGGCCACGAACACGCGGCCCTCCGCCGCAATCACGATGGCCCGCACCGTGCTATCGGTCTGGGCCGCGGCCACCGCGGCGTCCAGCCCCGCCCGCACCGCCGCGCCGAGCGCGTTCACCGGCGGATTGGCGATGGTGAGGATGCGCACGCCATCCTGCGTTGCCTGCCGAACCTCAGCCATTCGCGCTCTCCCATATGTTCTGCATTGCAGAATGTTCGTCTGCATTTTTGTGTTTTTTGACCCGGAGAGGCCGTCGATGTCAAGGCGAAATGGCATTTGACGCCGCATCGGCTGCTCAGCTATTCCGTTATGCAGAATAGGTGCCTGCAAAAAATTGACAGGGCGCGTCCTGCCATGGCATGCAGTTCCACCTCGCGCGCCTCGGCGACGCGGGCAAGATCAAGACGGTGCCGCTGCGGCGGGGCCGCTTCAGAGCACGACGCGGAGATCATCCGCGCATGGGTTGGATCCGCGTCCGGGGCACGCCGGACGGCAAGGGAGGACATTCATGATCCGCAAAGCCATTCAGTTCGGCAAAGCCATGACGGCGGCCGCCTTCGCGCTGACCCTGATGGGCGCGCCCGGAGCGCGGGCCGAGGACATTCTGATCGGCGCCCACATGCCCCTCACCGGCTCGCTCGCGCGCTCCGGCCAGGCCTTCGACGAAGGCATGAAGGTGGCGATCAAGATGTTCAACGAGACATCGCCCAAAGTGAAGATCAAGCTCCAGGTCATCGATGACGAGAGCACCCCCGCCAAGGCGGTCTCGGCGGTGGAGAAGCTGATCTCGGACGGCGCGGTGGCGGTGATCGGCGGCTATGGCTCCAACATCGTCGGCCCGGCCTCGGATGCCTCCAACAAGCTGAACACGGTCTATATCACCGCCGGCGCGGTGAGCGACGAACTGACAGCGCGCGGCCTGAAGACCTTCTTCCGCATCAACAACAACAATGGCTATCAGCGCGGTATCGGCACGCTGGTGGAAGGGCTGAAGCCGGCCTCGGTGTCGATCATCGTCTCCACCAAGGAGGCGCCCATGCTGCTGGCCAAGGGGCTGGAGAAGGACCTCGCCGCCAAGGGCATCAAGGTCACGCTGCATGAATTTGATCCGGCGATCACCGACTTCAAGCCGATCATCAACAAGGTGAAGCTGCAGGACAAGTCCGACATCCTGATCATGTCGGCCTATGAGAATGACTATGTGGGCATCATCCGCGCCGCCAAGGTGCTGAAGCCGCAGGTCAAGCTGGTGGTGGGCGCCTGGTCGCTGGCCACGCCGAAGATGTACAGCGAATTTCCCGACCTGATGAACAATGTGGTCGGCACCTCCTTCCTGCCGTTCCCGGTGGAAGTGAAGAGCGAGGAAGGCCGCCGCTTCGCCGAGGTCTATAAGCAGACCTATAATAAAGAGATCGAATATCTCTCCACCCTCAGCTTCGTGGAGACCACGGTGCTGTGCGAGGCCATCGCCCGCGCCGCCGAGGCCGGAACCCTGGCCAAGGGCGGCCTCGCCGACGAGATGCGCAAGACCGACCGCATGACCCTGCTGGGCCAGGTGGTGTTCGATGCCACCGGCGACAACCCGCGCTTCACTTTGTCCATGGGCCAGCATCAGGGGGGCAAGATCGTCCTGGTGTCGCCTGCGGCCTCGGCCACCGGCGCCATCGCCTATCCGGCTCTGCCCTGGTGATCTGTGTTGGGCGGCGGGCGCCTCGGGCCCCGCCGCCGGCCGATGCTCCACCCCTTGAGGTGACATGACTGATCTCATTCTTCAGGCGCTGTTCTCCGGCGTGCTCATCGGCAGCGTCTATGCGCTGGTGGCGCTGGGCCTCGCCCTCGCCTTCGGCGCCATGCGCATCATCAATCTGGCCCATGGCGAGCTGGTCTTGCTGGCGGCCTACATGGCCTATGTGGTCGAATCCCGCACCGGGCTCGATCCTTATATGGCGATCCCGCTGGCCCTGCTGGCGGTGTGCGCGCTCAGCGCCTTGCTGTTCCTGATGATCGACCGCATCCGCGAGCATCGCGAACTGAATTCCCTGATCCTCACCTTCGCGGTGGGCATCATCCTCACCAATGGCCTGCTGCTGCTGTTCGCCAGCGACATGCGCTCAACCACCTCGCCCATGCTCCAGGATGCCATCTCTTTCGGCAATGTGTACGCCATGAAGGGCGAGGTCATCGCCTTCGCCGTCAGCCTGGTGCTGATGACCATATTGTGGTGGTGGCTCAAGAAGAGCTGGTATGGCCGCGCGGTGCGGGCGGTGTCGTCCAATCGCGACGCCGCCATGCTCATGGGCATCAGCCCCGTCCGCACCGAATTGGTGGCCTTCCTGGCGGCGGGTGCGCTGGCGAGCTTCGCCGGCATCGCCCTCTATACCATGAGCGTGATCCAGCCGGCGGTGGGCCATGGGCTGACCGTCAAGGCCTTCATCGTCACCGTGCTGGCGGGGGTGGGCTCCATTCCCGGCGTGTTCCTGGCAGCCTTGCTGCTGGGCGTCACCGAGGCGCTCACCGTCACCTTGGCCAGCTCCGCTCTGCAGGAACTGGCGGGCATGGTGCTGTTCCTGCTGGTCCTGTTCCTCCTGCCGAACGGCCTGTTCGGCGCGCGCGCCCGGCGCGGCTGAAAGGCTGACCCATGGCTGCTTCCTCATCTTCCTCCCGCCCGCAGATGGGCCGCAACGCGGGGCTAGTGCTTGGCGTTCTGGTGCTGGCGGCGCTGCCGCTGGTGCTGGGAGCCAGCAATTATCTGCTGGGCCTGTTCATCTCCGCCTTGATCCTCGCCGGCATTTCGCTGGCCTGGGCGCTCCTGGGCAATCTGGGCGGCATGGTCTCGTTCGGCCATGCGGCCTTCTTCGGGGTCGGGGCCTATGCCTCGGCGCTGATTTCGGCGCGGCTCGGCGTGCCGGTGCTGCTCGCCATTCCGTTGGCGGGCCTGTGCGCGGCGCTCTGCTCGCTGGCCATGCTGCCGGCGCTGCGCCTGTCCGGCCCCTATTTCGCGCTGGCGATCCTCGCCTATGCGCAGATCTTCCGCATTCTCGCCACCGAGGCCACCTGGCTCACTGGCGGCGCGGCGGGCCTGCAGCGCTATCCCGGCCTGCCGACGATCTTCGGCTTTGACCTCTCCACCCGCACCGGCAGCTATGTGCTGCTCGTGCTCTTGGTGGCGCTGTGCGCCTTGGCCTATGTGGCCATCCGCCGGAGCCATGTGGGCACCGCCTTGCGCGCCATTGCCGAGAGCGAGGACGCCACCCGCGTGGTGGGCGTGAACAGCGTGATGCTCAAGGCCTGGATGCTGCTGCTGTCCGCCTTCATGACCGGCCTGTTCGGGGCGCTCAACGCCCATATCATCGGCTTTCTCGATCCCGATTATGCCTTCTCCGGCGTGTGGAGCGTGATGCCGATCATTGCCGCCATCTTCGGCGGTTACCGCACCATTCTCGGCCCGGTGGCCGGCGCCATCCTCATCTATATGTTCGATCAGGTGGTGGCCAAAAGCCTGATCGCGGTGGGGCACCAGATCCTGCTGGGCATCCTGCTGGCGGTGATGATCCTGGTGGCACCCAACGGCGTGCTGGGTCTGTTCAAGCGGGCCAAGGGAGGCAATCGCCATGCTGAGGCTTGATCAGGTCTCCGTCCGCTTCGGCGGCCTCATGGCGCTGAAAGATGTCTCCTTCGAGCTGAAGGGCGGGGAGATTCTCGGGCTGGTGGGGCCGAACGGGGCGGGCAAGACCACCTTGTTCAACGTCATCTCCGGCCTCACTCGCGCCCGTGGCCGCACCTTGTTCAACGACAAGGACATCTCCGCGCTGCCGCTGCATAAGCGAGCGCGGGTCGGCATCGGCCGCACGTTCCAGATCCCCCAGCCCATGAAGCACCTCACCGTGCGGGAAAACCTCACGGTGGCGCAGGTGTTCGGCGCGGGACGTAATGATCCGGCGCGCATCGACGAGATCCTGGATGTGATGCAATTGTCCGAGCAGGCGGATCGCGATGCCCAGAGCGGGCTGGCGTTGCAGGAGCTGAAGCGGTTGGAGATCGCCAAGGCGCTGGCCACGGAACCCAAGCTGCTGCTGCTGGACGAAGTGCTGGCGGGGCTGGAGAGCCAAGCCAAGCGCCAGTTCACCGGCAAGCTCAAGGAATTGCACGCCCGCTTCGGCCTCACCATCGTCATCGTCGAGCATGACATCGAGACCATCTCCGACCTGTGCTCGCGCGCGGTGGTGCTGAACTTCGGCCAGTTGATCGCCGACGGCACCCCCGCCGAGGTGTTTCGCAATCCGCTGGTGGTGGAAAGCTATACGGGGACGCCCCATGCTTGAGACACGCAATCTGCGCGCCGGATACGGCCACATCACCGTCCTGTGGGATGTGTCGCTGGCCTTCCGCGAAGGCGCGCTCACCGCCATCGTCGGGCCGAACGGCGCCGGCAAGACCACGCTGCTGCGGGCGCTCACCGGCCTCATCCCGCATCAGGGCGAGATCCTGCTGGGCGGCGCGCCGCTGGCGGGCAAGACCTGGGATCTGGCCGGGCAGGGCATCGTGCTGGTGCCGGAAGGCCGCATGGTGTTCCGCGACATGAGCGTGGAGGAAAACCTGTGCCTGGGCGCCTACCCCAAGCGCAGCCGGGGCGATCTCTCCGCCAGCCTGGAGCGGGTCTATGGCCTGTTCCCGCGCCTGAAGGAGCGCTACCGCCAGGCGGCGGGCTCGCTGTCCGGCGGCGAGGCGCAGATGGTGGCCATGGGCCGCGGCCTCATGTCCAAGCCGCGCATCCTGCTGATCGACGAGCCGTCCCTCGGCTTGGCGCCGGTGATCGTGCAGGAAGTGTTCGAGATCATCCGCCGGCTGAAGGCGGAAGGCACCACCATCGTGCTCATTGAGCAGAACACCAGCATCGCGCTGAGCGTCGCCGATGACGTGCATCTCTTGCGCGCCGGCAAGGTGCTGCTCAGCGAGCCGGCAGCGCAGGTCCAGATCGAGCGCCTGCACGATCTCTATTTCGCGCGGGAGGCCAAAACCGCATGAGCCCGCAGAAGATGAGCGATCGTCTGCCTCCCGCCTTGCGCGGCACGCTGGCCTTGCCGGTGATCGCCTCGCCCATGTTCATCGTCTCGGGGCCGGAGCTGGTGATCGCCCAGTGCCTGGCCGGCGTGGTCGGCTCGTTCCCGGCCCTGAATGCCCGTGCCCCCGATACGCTGGACGGCTGGCTCACCCGCATCAAGACTGAGCTGGCGCAGGCCAAGGCGGAAGATCCGGCGCGGATCATCGCGCCATTCGCGGTCAATCAGATCGTGCACGGTTCCAATGACCGGCTGGCGGAAGATGTGGCGGCCTGCGTCGCCCATGAGGTGCCGATCATCATCACCTCCTTGCGCGCCCCCGACGAGGTGGTGCGCCCGGTGCACAGCTATGGCGGCGTGGTGTTCCACGACGTCACCAATGTGCGCCATGCGGAAAAGGCGCTGGAAGCGGGCGTGGATGGCCTGATCCTGGTGTGTGCCGGTGCCGGCGGTCATGCGGGGGCGCTCAGCCCGTTCGCGCTGCTGGGGGAGGTGCGCCGCTTCTATGACGGGCCGGTGATCCTGTCCGGCTCCATCACCACGGGCCGCGCCATTCTCGCCGCCCAGGCGATGGGGGCGGATCTGGCCTATATGGGCACGAGATTCATCGCCACGGCGGAAGCCAATGCGGCGCCCGGCTACAAGACCATGATTACCCAGTCGGCGGCGGCGGACATTCTCTACACCCCGTTCTTCACCGGGGTTCCGGGCAATTATCTGAAAGCCAGCATCACCGCTTCCGGGCTGGATCCCGAGGCCTTGCCCCATGCGGACAAGAGCGCCATGAATTTCGGCAGCAGCCGGGTGAAGCCGTGGCGGGACGTGTGGGGCGCCGGGCAGGGCGTCGGCACCATCGCCGATGTGCCCACCACCGCCGATCTGGTGGCCCGGTTGCGGCACGAATATGCGCAGGCGCGCGCCGATATGATTGCGGCGTCCGCGCCGTTCGTCCCGGCCTGAGGGCCGGGCAGAGGAGGAAGCGGCATGAGCACGGAACCCACCGGCGACACCCTGATCATCGCCACGCCCCATGACGGCGTGCGGCTGCTGACCATCTCCCGTCCGGCGCGGCGCAATGCCCTGGACCGCGCCACCTATGGCGCGCTCGGCACGGCACTGGCCGCCGCCGATGCGGACCCTGCCGTGCGGGTGGTGGTGCTCACCGGCGCGGCGGGCTGCTTCACCAGCGGCAATGATCTGGCGGATTTCCAGGACAGCGGCGAGACCATCCAGGAGAGCGCCGGCCTCACCTTCCTCAAGGTGCTGTCCACCCTCTCCAAGCCGGTGATCGCGGCGGTGGAAGGCTTTGCGGTGGGCATCGGCACCACGCTGCTGCTGCATTGCGACCTGGCCTATGCGGGCGCGGGAGCGAAATTCCGCCTGCCGTTCGTCAATCTGGGCCTGTGCCCGGAAGGGGCGTCCAGCTATCTGCTGCCGCGGGTGGCCGGCGCCAAGCTCGCCGCCGAACTGCTGCTGCTGGGCGAGGGCTTCTCGGCCCACACCGCCCTGGACGCGGGCATCATCAATGCCGTTGCCCCGGAGGGCGGGGCGCTGGATCTGGCGCTGGCGAAGGCGCAGGCCCTCGCCGCTCTGCCGCCTTTGTCCATTGCCACCACCAAGCGTCTGCTCAAGGCCGGGGTGGCCGCCACGGTGGCGCAGACGCTGGAGACCGAGGCGCAGTCCTTCCACGCTCTGCGCCGTGGCCCCGAGGCGCAGGCGGCCTTCGCCGCCTTCTTCGCCCGATGACCGACGCCCCCAAATCCCTCGATCCGCTGCTGCCCGATGGCGCCGACGACATCGGCGGCCCCAAGGACGACCGCCATTTCGTCACCGCTCTGGCGCGCGGTCTGGACGTGCTGGCCTGCTTCGGTCGCGGCGGCACGTTCCTGGCCAATCACGACATTGCCGAGCGCTGCAAGCTGCCGCGCTCCACCGTGTCGCGTCTCACCTACACCCTGACCAAGCTGGGCTATCTCCATTATGTGGAGGAGGTGGGCAAGTATCGCCTCGGCACGGCGCTGATCGCGCTCAGCTCCATCGCCCTGGGCGGGCTGGATGTGCGCCAGATCGCCCGCCCGGCCTTGCGCGAACTGGCCACCTTGTCCAATGCCTCGGTGGGCCTGGGGGTGCGCGACCGCTTGAGCATGCGCTATGTGGAATGCCTGCGCGGGCCGGCGGCGATCTCGCTGAACATTGATGTGGGCTCGCGCCTGAACATCGCCCGCAGCGCCATGGGCCGTGCCTATGTGGCGGTGAGCAGCCCGCGCGAGCGTGCCGCCATCTATGAGGAGCTTCAGGCGCTCGATCCGCTGGCCTGGCCCAAGGTGCGCGACAGCCTCAACAAGGCGGTGGCGGAATATCAGGAGATCGGCTGCTGCACCTCGTTCGGCGAGTGGCAGGAGACGGTGAGCGCCATTGCGGTGGGCTTCCATCCCGGCGGCGGCCTGCCGCCCATGGCGGTGAATTGCGGCGCACCCACCGTCATCACCGATCCGCGCTTCCTGATGGACACGGTGCGCCCCCGCCTGATCGAAGTGGTGCGCAGCCTGGAAGGCGTCATGGGCGCGTGAGCGCTCCAAAGACGGGTGGAGGAAACCCCATGAGTGATGATCGTTCGCCCGCGCTGCCTTTGGCCGGGGTGCGGGTGCTGGACCTGTCCCGCATTCTGGCCGGCCCGTGGTGCGGCATGGTGCTGGGCGATCTCGGCGCCGATGTCATCAAGGTGGAGCATCCCGTCACCGGCGACGACACCCGCGACTGGGGCCTGCGCACCGGGGCCAGCAACACCGCCTATTTCGACAGCGTCAACCGCAACAAGCGCTCCATCGGCGTGGATCTCGCCACCCCCGAGGGGCTGGCCATCGTCCAGGCGCTGGCGCGGGACAGCGATGTGGTGATCCAGAATTTCAAGGCCGGCGGGGCCGATCGCTTGGGTCTGGGCTATGCCCAACTCAGCGCCGACAATCCGGGCCTGATCTATTGCTCCATCTCCGGCTATGCCCCCGATGGGCCGGAGGCGACCCGCCCCGGCTATGATCTGGTGGTGCAGGGCGAGAGCGGCCTGATGGCATTGAACGGCGAGGCCAGCCAGCCGCCGCTGAAGTTCGGCGTGGCGGCGGTGGATCTGTTCACCGGCCAATATGCCGCCCAGGCGGTGCTGGCGGCGCTGTTCGCCCGCGCGCGCACCGGCAAGGGCCGGCTGGTGGAACTGGCGCTGTATGATTGCGGCACCGCGCTCACCTCTTATTACGGACTGGAAGCCCTGGCGCAGAACCAGGATCCGCCGCGCTATGGCAATGCCCATCCCTCCATCGTGCCCTATGGGGTGTTCCAGGCCGCAGACGGGCCGCTGGTGATCACGGTGGGCAACAATGCCCAGTATCAGCGCTTCTGCGCCCAGGTGATCGGCCGGCCGGACCTCGCCGCCGACGACCGCTTCACCACCAATCTGCTGCGGGCGCGCCATCGCGCCGACCTCATCCCGCTCATCGATGCGGAACTGGCCCGCTTGCCGCGGGTCGAATTGCTGGCCCGGCTGCGGGCGGCGGGCATTCCCTGCGGCGAAGTGCTGGGCCTGCATGAGGCGCTGACCTCGGAGCGCGCCACCCAGGCGGGCGTGGTGGCCGGGGCGCAGGAGAGCGCCGACGGCCCCGCCCGCGTGCTGGCGCCGCCCTATCGGCTGGATGGGGCGCGGGTGCCGGTGCGCCGCATGCCGCCGGGGCTGGGCACCGCCGGTGCCGACATATTGGCGGAGCGG
Source organism: Azorhizobium sp. AG788 (assembly GCF_943371865.1). Lineage (GTDB taxonomy): Bacteria > Pseudomonadota > Alphaproteobacteria > Rhizobiales > Xanthobacteraceae > Azorhizobium. The sequence continues at coordinate 22,265 of NZ_CALRWL010000017.1, forward strand.
CTGGGCTATGACGCCGCGCAGCACGCGGCGTTGGCGGCCAAGGGCGTGGTGCGCTGAGCCCTTCGGGGCGTGAGGCGACCGACAACCGACTGGCACCGGCCCACCCGCCTGCGCCATGATCCGCACGCCCGAATCGCGCCGGACGCACAGAGCAAGAGGCCAGCCATGATCGCCCCCGAGGAGCACCCCGCCTTCCGCAAGGTGGCCCGGCGGCTCATTCCGCTGATGATGGTGCTCTATCTGGTCAGCTTTCTGGACCGGGTGAATGTGGGCTTTGCCGCCCTGACCATGAATGCGGATCTGGATTTCTCTCCCGCCGTCTATGGCTTTGGCGCCAGCATCTTTTTCCTGGGCTATTTCCTGTTCGAAGTGCCCAGCAACCTCATCATGGAGAAGGTGGGGGCGCGGCTGTGGATCTGCCGGATCATGGTCACCTGGGGCCTGCTCTCGGCCGCCACCGCCTTCGTCACCGGGCCGACCTCCTTCTATGTGGTGCGCTTCCTGCTCGGGGTGGCGGAGGCCGGCTTCCTGCCGGGCATGATCCTCTATCTGGGCTATTGGTTTCCCCTCGCCATTCGCGGTCGTACCATCGCTCTGTTCATGGCGGCGGTGCCCATCGCCAGTGCGGTGGGCGCGCCGCTGTCCGGCATGGTGTTGCAGACCCACGGCTTTCTGGGCCTCGCCGGCTGGCAGTGGCTGTTCCTGATCGAGGGCATCCCCGCCTGCCTGCTGGGCATCGTGGTGCTGATCTTCCTGCCCGATGGGCCGCAGCAGGCCCGCTGGCTCTCCGGCGCCGAGAAGCAGGCGATCGCGGCCCGGCTGGCGGCGGATGCGGCCACGGATGATGCCTCCACCCGCCATGCCATGGGCCCGGCGCTGCGCGACCCGCGGGTGATCGGCCTGGGGCTGATCTATTTCGGCCTGGTCATGGGGCTCTATGGGGTGGGGCTGTGGCTGCCGCAGATGGTGCAGGCGCGCGGCTATGCCCCCGGCGCCATCGGCTGGATCCTGGTGTTGCCTTATGCGTTGAGCGCCGTGGCCATGCTGGCCTGGGGCCGGCACAGCGACCGCACCGGCGAGCGGGTGTGGCATGTGGCGGGGCCGCTGCTGCTGGGCGGCGTCGGCCTCGTGGCCAGCATCCATGCGGGCTCCGACCTGCTGGCGCTGGGGGCGATCACGGTCGCCTCCATGGGCATCTATGCCACGCTCGGGCCGTTCTGGACCTTGCCGCCTCTGTTCCTGCGCGGCACGGCGGCGGCGGCGGGCATCGCTTTGATCAATGCCATCGGCAATCTGGGCGGGGTGGCGGGGCCTTATGTGGTGGGGCTGCTGCGCCAGGCTAGCGGCGGCTATGGCAGCGGGCTGGAAGTGCTGGCGCTGGCGCTGTTGCTGGCGGGCGTGCTCGCTCTGGCGCTGGGCCGGGTGCTGGTGCGCCGGCCGGACGGGCGCGCCGCCCAGGGCTGAGGGTGAAATTTTGCATCACTGGCGCGTGAGGCATGTAACGAACCGGGGCTGAGCATCGAAGTCCCCCTGTTGGAACGATTCCAGCTCGGGGTGCCGCAGATGAGTGACAGCCAGGGGTTTGCCCCGCCGAACCGGGAATTTTCCTGCGGCGTTGCGGTGATGGCCAAGGCGTCCGCCCCCGGACGCACCAAGACCCGCCTCGTTCCGCCCCTCACCGGAGCCGAGGCGGCAGAGGCCAACACCGCGTTCCTGAAAGACATCTTCGCCAATATCACGGATGCCGCCCGCCATGTGCCGCTCACCGGCCATGCGGCCTATGGCCCGCCGGGGTCGGGGGCATTCTTTGCCGACATTCTGCCGGGCATCGACCGGTTCGAGGCCTGGCTGCCGAATTTCGGCGATTGCCTGCGGCTGGCGCTGCAACGGCTGTTCGCCCAGGGCCATGGCGGCGCGGCGGTGCTCAACGCCGACAGCCCCACCTTGCCGCCGGCTTTGCTGGTGGAGATGGCCGCAGCGCTGATGTTGCCGGGCGACCGGGGCGTGCTGGGGCCGTCCACGGACGGGGGCTATTATCTGCTCGCCCTCAAGACCCCTCACGACCGACTGTTCGCGGACATCGCCTGGAGCACCGACCAGGTGGCGGCGCAGACCCTGGCGCGGGCGCGGGAGATCGGCCTGCCCATGCACATCCTGCCGCCTTGGTACGACGTGGATGACGCCGCCGCTTTGCGCACCCTCCATGGCGAGCTGATCGCCGGGGTGCCGTTCGGCGATGGCGCGCTGCCGCGCGGGGCCGCCCGGCACAGCACCCACTTCCTGACCCGGCTGCTGGATGAGGCCGACCTGGGGGAGCGCCTCCGCTTGCCCGCGCGTGCGCCGGACTACCGCCGCGCCTCCTGACGCCAGACCTTCCCGCTCTTGATCCAAGGTTCGCCGCATGAATGCTTTGACCCCGACCGTGGACCCCCGGCGCTATTTCGAGCAGGCCGCGCCCCAGCCCGCCGGCGTGCCCACCCGCAAGCCGGTATGCCTCTATCTGGAGACCACCAACCGCTGCAATCTGCTCTGCACCACCTGCCCGCGCACCTATGCGGAACTGGAGCCACCGGCGGACATGAGCTGGGAGCTGTTCACCTCCATCGTCGACCAGATCCCCGATCTGGAGCGGGCGGTGCTGCATGGGGTGGGCGAGCCCATGCTGGTGAAGGACCTGCCGCGCATGGTGCGCTATCTGAAGGACCGCGGCACCTATGTGCTGTTCAACACCAATGGCACGGTGCTGAATGACCGTAATGGTCGCGCGCTCATCGATGCGGGCCTGGATGAATTGCGAGTCTCGCTGGATGCGGCCAATGCCAAGTCCTACAAGGCGGTACGCGGCAAGGACTATTTCGGCCGCATCCTGAAGAATGTGCGCGCCTTCCGCGCCTTGCAGGAGCGCGAGGGCGCCACCAATCCCCGCGTCTCCGCCTGGCTCACCGGGCTGAAGGAGACGGTGGCGGAACTGCCCGCCTTCGTGCAGGTGGCTGCGGATATCGGCGTGAAGGAGGTCTATCTCCAGCGCCTGGTGTTCTTCGAGACCGACAGCATCGGCCTCGCCCGGCCCGACCAGGCGCTCTATGAGCAGATCAATGCGGACGAGGCCGTCCATATTGCCGAGGCCACCCGCATCGCCCACGAAAAGGGCATGATCTTCAGCGCCTCGGGCGCCGCCTCCGAGCCGGGCATGAGCCTGAAGCGGGCCGATGACGGCACCCCCTGGTCGCTGTGCCGGCGGCCCTGGACGGTGATGTATGTGACCGCCAACGGCCGGGCGCTGCCCTGCTGCATCGCGCCGTTTTCCCAGCGCGGCTATGAGAATTATACCCTCGGGGATGCCACCCAGCAGACCTTGCGGGAGATCTGGGACGGCCCGGCCTATCAGGATTTCCGCGAAGCGCTTCTCTCGCCCACGCCGCCTTCGGCCTGCGCCAGCTGCGGCCTGCGGTGGAGCCTGTGATGCGCCCGCGCGTTGCCCTCATCATCCCCACCCTCAATGAGGCGGAGTCCATCGGCGCCACCGTGGCGGAGGTGCCGCGCGTCCTGGTGGACCAGATCCTCATCGCCGACAGCGGCAGCACCGACGGCACCGCCGCCGCCGCCATCGCCGCCGGTGCGCAGGTGCTCAATGCCGGCCGCGGTTTCGGCCGCGCCTGCCTCGCCGCCGCCCGCGCCGCGGACGATGCGGACATCCTGCTGTTCATGGATGGCGACGGCGCTGACGATCCGGCCTTCATCCCCGACCTGCTGGCGCCGCTGCTCGCGGGGGAGGCGGATTTCGTCATCGCCTCGCGCACCCGGGGCCAGCGGGAGCCAGGCAGCATGGCCTGGCATCAGGTGCTGGCGGGGGAGATGGCGGGCCTCGGCATGCGCGCGCTCTATGGCGTGCATTTCACCGACATGTGCACCTTCCGCGCCATTCGCCGCGATCGCCTGCTGGCGCTCGGCATGGGCGAGATGACCTATGGCTGGAACATCGAGATGCAGATGCGCGTCGCCCGCGCCGGGCTGCGCATCCGCGAGGTGCCGGTGGCCTATCGCTGCCGCAGCGGCGGCACCTCCAAGGTGGCGGGAAACCTGTCCACCTCGCTGCGCGCCGGGATGCGCATCTGCGCCACGTTTTTGCGGGTGGCGCGCCAGCCCGTCCCGCCCGCCGCCGTTCCCGTTCCCGCCGCCAGCGAGATGTGAGAGCCCATCCGATGTTGCTGCACCCGCTTCCCGCCTTCGAGACCCAGGCCGCGTCCCCACGCGGCGACGCCAGCGCCCGCGTCCTGCCGCTGCTGGACCGCGCCGACCATCGCGCGCCCTCCGTCTTCCGCCCCGAGAACATGCTGCGCGAGGCGCGGCGCCAGAAGGGCCTTTCCGCCGGCAATGTGCCGCGCATCTGCATTCTCGATCCCGATGGCGACATGGTGGATTTCGTCCGCGCCCAGCGGCAGGCCACACGCTCCCCCCATTGGGCCTGCTACCACACCGACATGTGGGAGTGGGAGGAAGGGGGCCTCGCCTTCGGCATCGTCGGCTATGCGGTGGGCGCCTCGTTCGCGGTGCTGGTGGCCGAACAGGTGTTCGTCTCCGGCTGTGACCTCCTGGTGTCGGTGGCCTCCGCCGGGCAGATCGCGGAACAGGCGCCGGTCTCCTACCATGTGCTGATCGAGCGCTCATTGCGAGACGAGGGCACCAGCTATCATTATCTCCCGCCCAGCCCCTATGCGGAGGCGGACCCGGCGCTCCTGGCCCTGGCCCGCACCGCGTTCGCGGGCGCCGGCTGCCCGGTGCTGTCGGGCGCCACCTGGACCACGGATGCGCCGTTCCGCGAGACCGAGGCCGGCATCGCCACCCGCAAGGGCCAGGGCCTGCTGGCGGTGGAGATGGAGGCCGCCGCGCTCTACGCCTTTTCCGCCGCGCGCCATCGCCCGGTGCTGTGCCTCGCCCATGTGACCAACCAGATGGGCCAGGTGGAGGGGGATTTCGAGAAGGGCTGCCACAACGGCGCCAGCACCTCCATGGCCCTGGTGCGGGCCTTCGCCACCGCCTGGACGGCGCAGGCCGACGCCAGGATCGACCCACGCGGGGGCGCCCGCGCGACGACGCTGAAGATCGCCTGAGACCATCATCACCACAGTGGGGGGCACCCATGCTTGACCGGACACCCTATCGACCGCTGGACGCGGGCACCTTGGCCGAGCGCCTGGGGTCGCGGCCCGATCTCACCTTGCGCCTGGGCGAGCCGGAGGGCTGGCGGGTGCGCGAGGTGGGCGACGGCAATCTCAACCTGGTCTTCATCGTCGAGGGCGAGGAGGAGTCCGTGGTGGTGAAGCAGGCGCTGCCCTATGCGCGGGTGGTGGGCGAGAGCTGGCCCATGACGCTGGACCGCTCCTATTACGAATATCACGCGCTCACCCGCCTCGGCGCCCGCGATCCCGACCGGTTGCCGGAGGTGTTCGCCTTCGATGAAGTGCAGGCGCTGGTGGTGATGGAGCATCTCTCGCCCCATGTGATCGCCCGCAAGGCGCTGATCGCCGGGGAGAAAATGCCCCATATGGGCCGGCATCTGGGGCTCTATCTCGCCCGCACCCTGTTCCGCGGCTCGGACCTGGCCATGGACACCGCCCGGCGCAAGGCGGATCTGGCGCTGTTCGCCGGCAATGGCGAATTGTGCGGCATCACCGAGGATCTGGTGTTCACCGATCCGTTCATGATCAGCGAGCGCAACCGCCACACCCCGGGCCTGGAGGCGGACGCCGCCGCCGTGCGCGCCGATCGCGACCTGAAGCTGGCGGCCCATGAGCTGAAGCTCATCTTCGCCACCCGCGCCGAGAGCCTGCTGCATGGGGATCTGCACACCGGATCGGTGATGGTGACGCGGGATGATACCCGGGTGATCGACGCGGAATTTGCCGTCTATGGCCCCATGGGCTTCGATGTGGGGATGCTGCTGGGCAATCTGTGGCTGTCCGCCTTCGCCCAGGCGGGATTGGGGGAATGCCCGCAGGCCCGCGCGCCTTATGCCGCCTGGATCCTGGAGACGGCGCAGAGCGTGTGGCAGGTGTTCATGCAGGAGTTCTCCCTGCTCTGGCGCACCGAGCGCACCGGCATGCTGGGCGGTCGCGGCCTGTTCGAGGAGCAGGGGGACGAAATGGCATCCGAACTGGCGCTGGCCCGTCGCCTCACGGCGGTGTGGCAGGATGCGCTGGGCTTTGCCGGGCTGGAGATGCACCGCCGCATCCTTGGCCTCGCCCATATCGCCGAGTTCGAGCAGATTGCCGATGAGGCGGTGCGTGCGGCCTGCGAGCGCCGGGCGCTGCGGCTGGGGCGGGAACTGATGCTCCACCGCGCCGACGGCCTGACCATGGCGCAGGTCAATGGCATGGCGATGCTGCTCGCCGGTGGCCGGCCATGAGGGCCGGCCGCCCCCGGGCGCGCCCGCCCGCCTCAGCGGCGGGTGATGGCGATGCGCAGGGTCTCGTCGGCGGCGATGGGCGTGTCGCCGCCGCCCTGCCAGGTGGCAAGGCCGGGCAGATCCGCGCGGTCAATGTCCAGCAAGGCGATCTGGCGGCCGAGAATGGCGACGGTCTCCAGCGGCACCGGCACCGGGCGCCCGCCCCAGCCGAACCAGCCGCCCACCGGCACCACCAGCACCACGCCGCCGTCCGGCGTGCGTGTCACCTGGCGGACGAAGCCCAGCGTGCGGTCGTCCAGATCCAGCAGCGGCAGGCCCACCAGATCTCCGGCGCGGACCTTCTGCGGATGGCGCCGGGCCATGCGCTCCTGCGGGGTGAGGGCCTCGTCCTCATCCGCCGGCTGGGCCTGGGTGTGGGCGCCGCCGCTGCGCGGCTCGGCCCGCATGGGCACGGGGTCAGCGGCGCGGGCCGCCATGGGGCCGGCGGCGAGGGTGCCGGCGGCCAGGATCAGCGCCAGCCGGCTTCGGGAACGGGACGAAAGGCGCATGGCGCGGTCCTTAATCGGGCGAGTGTGTGTATTTGACCGACTGATCAGTAGCGATCATGAAGTAAAATACAAGTAAAATATAAATGTTAAAGGATAGAGGTGGCGTCATGACCGCAATCGACATGCCGGTCGCCGGTTCGCGACCAAAGCCGCGCATGCATCCGCTGGCGGTGCGGGTGATGCATTGGACCAATGCCATCGCCATGGTGGTGATGATCGGCAGCGGCTGGAAGATCTACAATGACGAGGTGATCTTCGGCTTCCTGCACTTTCCGCAGGAGATCGTGCTCGGCATCTGGGCGCAGCATGCCCTGCAATGGCATTTCTTCGGCATGTGGATCTTGATGCTGAACGGCCTGGTCTATCTGGCCTATGGCCTCATATCCGGCCGCTTTCGCCGCCTGCTGTGGCCGATCCGGCCGCTGGAGGTGGTGCGCGAAGCGCTCGCCGCGCTCACCTTCCGCCTCAAGCATGCGGACCTCACCCACTACAATGCGGTGCAGAAGGTGCTGTATGTGGGGGTGATGGCGGTCATTATTGTGCAGGTGATCACCGGGCTCGCCATCTGGAAGCCGGTGCAATTCTCCGGCCTCGTCTCCCTGTTCGGCGGCTTCCAGGGCGCGCGGCTGGCGCATTTCATCGGCATGGCGCTCATCGTCGGCTTCATGGTCGTGCATGTGGCGCTGGCTCTGCTGGTGCCCAAGACCATCCTCGCCATGCTCACCGGCGGCCCGCGGGTCGATCCCGCGCCGCCTACAACTCCCCCCGCGCACTGATCGGAGGCCGTCATGTCGTTCCGCCTGCCTGCCCCCTCGCGCTTCCGCCCCCGCCAGACGCCCGATCAGACCATCCTCACCCAGCACAGCGCGCTGCTGGAGACCATCAGCCGCCGCAAGCTGTTGCGCGGCACGCTCAGTCTCGGCGCACTGTCGCTGCTCACCGGCTGCGACATCTCCAATGACAGCGCGGTGCAGAGCGTGCTGAAGACCGTGTCCGATTTCAACGACGGCGTGCAGGCGGCGCTGTTCGACCCCACCAAGCTCGCCCCCACCTTTTCCCCGAGCCAGGTGGTGAAGCCGCCGCGGTTCAATGCTTATTACGAGATCGAGGACGTCAAGCCGGTGGACCTCAACGGCTGGTCCCTGGAGCTGGCGGGCCTTGTCACCGACAAGCGGCCCTGGACGCTGGAGCGCATCAACGCCTTCCCCCAGCAGGAGGTGATCATCCGCCATATCTGCGTGGAGGGGTGGGACTATATCGGCCAATGGTCGGGGCCGAATTTGCGGCAGTTCCTCACCAGCGTGGGTGCGGATCTCACCGCCAAATATGTCGCCTTCCATGGGGCCGATGACTATATGGAGAGCATCGACATGGCCTCGGCGCTGCATCCGCAGACCATCCTCGCCACCCATTATGCCGGCGAGCCCATCACCGATCCGTTCGGCGCCCCGCTGCGGCTGCGCACGGCGGTGAAACTGGGGTTCAAGAACCCCAAATGGGTGCGGGCCATCGAGGTCACCAACACCTACACCCAGGGGTTCTGGGAGAAGCAGGGCTTCAACTGGTTCGCCGGCCTGTAGCGCCGCTCGGGCGCGGGAAGGATTTCCCCCGGGCCCGTCCCGTGCCATGGGTGGCGGGACGGCCGCCCGCCGTCGCAGCTTTCCGGGAGCCCGATGGCCTCGTCTTTCTCCGCCGCCTTGTGCGCGCTGCTGGCCCTGGTGCTGTGGAGCGCCGTGGGCTGGATCTTCGCCCGCCGCCTGCCGCTGCCTCGCGCGCTGGCCCTGCCGCTGGCCCCCCTGCTGGGCTGGGCGGTGCAGAGTGTTCTCGCCTTGGCGGTGACGCAGTTCGCCGGCTTCACCGCCCCGGTCATTCTCGCCGCCACCGTGGTGCCGTGCGCACTGGCGCTCACCCTGGTGCGCGGGCCGAAGGTGGCCTGGCGCGGGCCGGCCATGCCTTTGTGGGTCTATGGGCTGGCGGCCGTGGTGGCCTTGGCGCCCGCCGTCGCTTTGCTGCCCAAGGCGGTGGGCGATGGCATCCTGCTGTCGGCGCCGATCTTCGATCATGCCAAGGTGGCGCTGATCGACGAGATCGCCCGCAACGGCGTGCCCCCGGCCAATCCGGTGTTCGGCGATGGGCCGGGGCGCGGGGCGTTCGCTTATTATTATCTCTGGCAGTTCAGCGCTGCCCAATTGGCCCGGCTCACCGGCGCCAGCGGGTGGGAGGCGGATATCGCCGCCACCTGGTTCACCGCTTTTGCCACCTTGAGCCTGATGTGCGGCCTCGCCTTCGCGCTGTCGCGGCGGGCGCTGGGGCCGGTGCTCGTGCTGCTGGCCTGCCTGTGCGGCTCGCTGCGCCCGGTGCTGGCGCTGGTGGGGCAAGACCGGGTGGATGCGGTGCTGGAGCCCGCCAGTGGCCTCGCCGGCTGGCTGTTCCAGGTCACCTGGAGCCCGCACCATGTGGCCGCCGCCGGCTGCACCGTGCTGGCCACCTTGATCATGGCGGCGATGGCGCGGCGCTTTTCCCTTTATGCGGTGGTGGTGCTGGGGCTGGTGCTGGCGGCGGGGTTCCAGAGTTCGCTCTGGGTCGGCGGGGTCATGTTCATTTTCGCCGGTTTTGCGGTGGCATTCGTGCTGCTGCTGCTGAGCGCGCGGGACCGGCTGGATTTCGTCGCCGGCACGGTGGGGGCGGGGCTGTTGGGCGCCGTGCTCTCCGCGCCCTTGATCGCCGCGCAGCTGAATGCGGCGGTGACGCGCGGCGGCGGCCTGCCGGTGATCGTGGAGCCGTTCCATGTGCTCGGCCCGTTCCTGCCGGATGGCCTGGGGCGGCTGCTGGATCTGCCGGCCTATTGGCTGGTGCTGCTGGTGGTGGAATTCCCGCTGGTGTTCCTGCCCGGCGTGGTGGCGCTGGGCCTGTTGTTCCGCGGCAGCTGGATGCCCTATGGGGTGCGCGCGCTGACCGCTCTGGCGGCGGTGAGCCTGGCCTGCGGCTGGCTGCTGGTGAGCACCACCGGCGAGAACAATGACCTGGGCTGGCGCTCGATCCTGCCCGGGGTGATGGTGATGACCGTCTATGCCGCTGCCGGCCTGTCGCGCTGGATGGTCACGGCGCCGCGCACGGTGGCGGCGGTGGTGGCGCTGGGGCTGGCTTTGGGCCTGCCTGACGGCGTGGGGATACTGAAGGGCAATCTGCGCGGCGAGCCCACGCCACAGGGGGCGGTGTTCGCCAAGAGCCCGGCGCTGTGGGAGGCAGTGCGCCGCTGGACCCCGCCGGACGGGCGGGTGGCCAACAATCCGGCGTTCCTGAAAGACCTCACCCCCTGGCCGGTGAACATCTCCTGGGCGCTGCTGGCCCAGCGCCGCTCCTGCTTTGCGGGCGATGAACTGGCTTTGGCCTTCGCCGCCATCACCCCGCGCCAGCGCGGCGCGCTTTCTGCCCTGTTCGCCCGCGTCTTCGCGGGGGAGGGCACGCGCGAGGATGTGGAGGTGATGGCCAAGCGCTATGGCTGCGTCACCGCCGTGGTCACCGCGCAGGACGGAGCCTTTGCCAACGATCCCTTCGCCATCAGCCCGCAGTTCCGGCTGGCGGAAACCGTTCCGGGCCAATGGCGGATCTATGTGGCCGTGCCCGAGCCGGCCTACGCCATGCGCTGAGGGGCGCGCCCCTCAGGTGCCGGTGGCGAGAAAGCGCTCGGCGTCGAACACCGCGCCGAACTGGGTCGCCACGCAATCGGGCTGGCGGGGCGGGGCGGGGGGAGTGGCGCCGACCGCGGCATCGAAGATGTCCGGGCGGTAGACGCTGATGGCCTCGCGGGCCGCGTCCGGCGCCCATTCGCCCTGATGGGCGGCGACGATCTGGTGGTACATCCACAGGGCATGGTCGGGATCGGGCCGGTTGGCGCCGTCGCGATGCAGCACCAGATAGTCCGGATGCGCCCGCAGCGCGCCGCCGGGTGCGGTTTGCAGGCGACCGTCCAGGGTGCGGCGGATCAGGTCGGCGGGCAGGGCCAGATGGCGCGGCTCACTGAGCAGGCGGGCGAGATCCGCATGGTTGGCCGGGTCTTCGCACCAGGCTGCGGCGGCGTGCAGCGCCCGCACCAGCCGGTGCAGCAGCTCGGGCTCCGCATTGGCGAAACGGGCGTGGACGCCCAGCACCTTCTCCGGCACCCAGCCGAAGATTTCCGCCCCCAGCACGGCGATCCGGCCCACATCCGCATCCACCGCCACGCTGTTCCAGGGCGAGCCGACGGAAAAGCCGTGGATCAGCCCGTTGCGCAGGCTCTCGGCCATGAAGGGCGGCGGGATCACCACCAGGCGCACGTCGGTGTCCGGATCGATGCCGCCGGCGGTGAGGAAATGGCGGATGAGATAATGATGGGTGGAGAAGGAATAGACCGCCGCAAACGTCAGCGGCTCCAGCCCGCGCGCGCGGCGCTCTGCCACCACCCGGCCCAAGGCCAGCGCCGCGCCAGGGGCGGTGGAAAGGTCGCCCATTTCGCCCATGGCGGCATAGATGTCTTTGGCCAAAGTGATGGCGCTGCCGTTGAGATTGAGCGCGAACGGCACCACCAGAGGCACCCGCACATGGCCCAGCCCGAGCGAAGAGGCGATGGCGAGCGGCCCCAGCATGTGGGCGCCATCCAGCAGGCCCACATTCACCTTGTCGCGGATGTTGGCCCAGGACACTTCCTTGTGCAGGGCGATCTCGATGCCCTCGGCCATGGCAAAGCCGCGCTCGGCGGCGGCGATGAGCACGGCGGCGTCGGTGAGGGGAATGAACCCCATGGCAAGCCGTCTCATCGGAAAAGCTCCGCGGTGGTGATGATCGACTGGGCGATGTCGGCCATGCGCTTCTTCTCATTCATGGCGGTGCGCCGCAGCAGGCCGTAGGCGGCCTCCTCGTCGATGCCCTTCATCTTCATGAGGATGCTCTTGGCCCGGTCCACCAGCTTGCGCTCCTCCAGCTGGCCCTTGGCCTCCTCTAGCTCGGCTTTGAGCCGGGCGAAGGCGCGGAAGCGGGAGATGGTGGTCTCGACGATGGGCCGCACCCGGTCCTTGCGCAGGCCGTCCACCACATAAGAGGCGACGCCGGCCTCGATGGCCGCCTGGATGGTCTGGCCGTCGGACTGGTCCACGAACATGGCCACCGGCCGCTTTACCTCGCGGGAGACGTGCAGCATCTGCTCGATCACGTCGCGGCTGGGATCTTCCAGGTCGATCAGGATCACGTCCGGATCGATGGCATAGATGCGCTCCAGCAGATTGTGCCGGCCTTCCATGCGCAGCACGTTCACATAGCCGGCCTCGCGCAGGCCCTCGCTGAGGATCGCCGCGCGCACCGGGCTTTCATCGACGATGACAATCCGCAACAGGAGATCGCTGGCCATGCCCGTCCGTGATGTGAGCGCAAATCGCCGCCGAATGGCCGCGCGCCAGTGTGCACGGAGCGCGCGGCCGGCGGGTAGCTTTTTTTATCCCCTCTCCCGCGCCCCTCAGCTGGGGGGCAGGCTGGCGGCATAGTCCAGCAGCTTCTGCCGCAGGGCCGGCAGCGAGGGCTTGGCCTTGGCGAAGGCGGCCCAGTCGCCGGGCAGCGCGGCGAAGATTTCGTCGCGCAGGGCCTTGGCCTTGGGGTCAGAGGCAGCCCGGCCATCCAGCCATTGCAGGAAGCGCAAATCGGTGATGCCGTCGCCGGTGGAAATCACCAGGGCATCCACGCTCGGCACCTGCTGGCAGCGATCGGCGGTGAGGGGCAGGAACATGAAGTCCGGCTCGCGCCCGTCGGTGGGGTCTGAGGGGTCGGCGGTGGCGGCGCGGGCATGCCACTGGATATAGCCCTCCGCCCCCACCCGCCACAGCAGGAAGCCAGCGGCGGCCTCCATGTCCGGCATATTGTAGAGCCAGGGGGTGACGCCCTGCGCCCGCATGTCGGCGAAGAGGCGCGAGGAGACGCCATAGCCATTGTTCACCAGCACGGTGTCGAACAGCTTCAGGAACGGCTTGTCCTTGATGTCGTTGAGCTGGCCGGAGATCTTGGCAGTGGGCGCATACATGCGGATGGCGTCGCGCATGCGGGTGAGATCCGCCAGGGGATTGGCCAGATTCTGCGGCTCGTCGGCGATGGACCATAGCGGCAGCGGCAGGCCGGCGGCGGTGAGCGCCTGCTGGGTGGCGGCGACGTTCTCGCCCATGGCTTGCACGCCCACCTTGTCCACCAGCCATTTCACCGAGACATAATCGAAGAAGGGCGGCGAGAAGCCGGCCTCCTTGGCCAGGCGGGTCTGGGCGATGTAGCGCGCCCGTTGGTCGGCGGTGGGCGTCACCAGATCCGGCGACAGGCCGGTGAGGCCGAACCGGCGCAGCGCCCGCAGGTCGCAGGCCATCAGCCGGTCGGCGGTGGCGGGGGCGGGCGGAAACCAGAAGTCCGGATTGGGGGCGGCCATGTAATAGCCCACCGGCGTGGTGGTGGGCGGCAAGGTGAGCGGGATCACCTCCACATTGGCCCGCGCCTCCACCGCTTGCCCGCCGATATTCATCGCCAGCACCACGGGAACGGTGCCGGAGGCGCTGTCCGGCACGGTGAAGCTGACATTGAGCCGCCGCGGCACGCCGGCGGCGATGCGCAATTGCGAGAGATCGCCCTCCAGCACGTCGGAGGTGATGGAGAGCGAATTCTCGCCGCTGCCCCGGCGCATATAGGTCCACTTGCCCCAGCGCACCTCGCCGACGAGGCCCTCGGGCAATTTCAGCGCCACGTCGGGGGCGGCGTCGTTCAGATCGGAAAAGGCGAGGAAGTCCACCGAGACCAAGGTGCCGCGCACGGCGCGCAGGGTGGTGTCGGTGGGCAGGTTGGCGTCCCAGAACGGGTGCTGGCTGCGCGGGGTGCCCACCGGCAGCACCCGCAAGGTGGTGCCCTTGGCCAGGGCCGGGTCCACCGGCTTGTCCACCACCGGCCAGCGCTCCAGATAGCGTTCCTTGCGCCAGGCCTCGATGGCATCCACGGCGGCGTGGCTGTCCCCCGGCGCAATCACCATGGCGGCGATATAGCCGTCATTGGGCGGCTGGTCGGAGGAGATGTCCACCACGATCTTGCCGTTCACCACCGGCACGGTGGCGGTCACCAGCCCGGCGCGGCGGGCGGCATAGACCTCCCACGGGCCGCCGTCGATCATCGCTTCCTTATTCAGGCCGCGATGGAACACCTGCCGCACCCACTCATCGGGCGTGTAGTCCTCCTGCAAGGCCACCTTGCCGTTGATGACGAAGCTGCGATGCAAGGAGTGGGGAAAATATTCCCATTCGCCCTGATCCTCGGTCCACAGCGAGACCGTGGCGGTCTGGCTCTTGGTCCAGGGCACGGTGATGGTGCGCACGCCATTGAGGCCGCTGGAGAGCAGGGCATCGTTCTGGGTCCGCACCAGATCGCGGGCGGGGGCGGAGAGGCGTGGGTCATTCTTGGTCACGGTCTCGAAGCCCGGCACCGAGACCTCCGGCGGGCCGAAGCGCAGCGCCAGGGCGTCCTTGGGCACCGGGCTGCCGCCGGCCACATGCACGTCGCCGAGGCGGATGGTGCCCTCCCCATCGCCCAATGAGATCACCAGCCGGCTGACCTGGGTGCGATCCAGCCGCGCCTTGGACGGCGTGACCCAGGACGACACCGGCGAGCGCAAGGTGAAGGGGCCGGGCGGCACGGTGAGGGTGGTGTTGACGCGGGAGTTCCAATTCTTGGAATTCACGTCGTCCACCCGCAGATAGACGGTGATGGGATTGGGGCCGGGATTGGTGCCGGTGACCACCAGTTCCTGGTCGGCGGCGAAGGCCAGCGGGGGGAAGAATTCCTGTTCCGCCGTGGTCTTGGCGCCCTTCAGCCAGCTCTGGCCGAGCTTGGCCACATTGGTGGTGGCGAGCGGCGCGTCGGCGCGGGTCTCCACCGTGACGCTGGAGATGGTGGCGGGGGTGAGCTTTTCCGGGCTGAACAGGATCAGGCGGGTCACCGCCTTGGTGTCCAGCGCGGTCTTGTTCGGGGTCATCAGCCCCTTGAGCGGCACCACCCATTCGAACGGCCCCGGCGCCACCATCTGCGTGCCGCCATAGCGCGAGCCCCAGTCCTTGGACTGGGTGTCATCGATGCGCAGGTCCAGTTCCACCGTATCGGGATTGGCATTGGTGCCCTTGATCACCAGAGCGTCATCGGGGCCGAAGGCGCGGGGCGGGGCGAAATTCTGCTCCAGCGGTTCGGCGGTGGTGGTGTTGGCGAACAGGGCGCTGGCGGCGGCCGGAGCGCTCGCGGTGCCGGTGGTGGCCGGGGCGGCGGCGCCGGTGGCTGCGGCCGGGGCGGCGCCGCGCGTCTCCAGCGTCACGCTGGCGATCTTGGCTGGGGGCAGATCCACCGGGGTGAAGACGATGATGCGGGTGATGGCGTTGATATCCAGCGCCCGTTTGTCCTGGGTCTGCAGGCCCTTGAACGGGATCACCCATTCGAACGGGCCGGCCCCCACCACATTGACCCCGCCGAAGCGCGAACTCCAGTCCTTGGAGCTGGCGTCGTCAATGCGCAGGTCGATCTCCAGGAAGTCGGTGGAGGTGTTGGTGCCGCGAATGACCAGGGAATCACCGGGGGAGAAGCTCCGCGGCGGCTTGAAGTCCGCATCCAGCGCCGGCGACGTGGTGGTGTTGGTGAACAGGGTGCGGCTTTGCATCTGCGGCGCGGGGGCGCTGGCGGGCGCCTGCGCCTTCTGTCCGAGGCCCCGGTTCAGCGCCCGCTCGATGCGCTCATAGCTCAGGCGCTCGGCAATGTCCGGGCGCAGCACCATCACCCCCAGCACCGCGCTGGCCACCACACCGAGCACCGCGCCCCAGGCGAACCCGCTGAGCCACAAGCGTAACTTGCCCATCGTCGAACTCCCCGGCGCCCTGAGATACCGCCGCCCCGCAGCGGCATCCCCTTCGGCCTTAGACCATGTGTGTGGAAAGGTGAAGACGGGGCCATTCCGCCCCTGCGGGTTGGGGCCCGCTTTGCTTCAGCTTCCCTCCGGCGCGCCCGCGCACTAGAAGTTTGTCGCGAACCAGCCTTGCGTGGGCCGGACGTGGGGGCGCCGCATCGGGCCGCGCCCACGCCGGGTGCGCCGAGGCGAAGGGGGAGGACAGCGTGGCAGGCACCCATCGGACGGAACGTGTGGCCGGTGCCGCCTTGCGCAGCCTGCTGTTTCTCATCTTCGTGGCGCTGGTGGTGGTGGTGATCGCGGTCCAGCAGCGGGCCATGGGCGGCTATACCGCCGAACTGTCCGCCAATAATGCGGACGAGGCCAGCCACTTCATCTCCGGCCTGATGCTGGCGGACTATGTGCGCGCCGGCCTGCCCAATCCGCTGCCGTTTGCCCGCGACTATTATCTGCACTTTCCCAAGGTGGGCATCGGCCACTGGCCGCCGCTCTATTACCTGCTGGAAGGCGCGCTGTTCCTGCTGCTGCCGCCCATGACCTCGGTGGCGCTGCTGCTGCCGGCAGCCCTGGCGGCGCTGCTCGTGGTCTCCGCCGGCTGGGCCACCGCGCGGGCGCTGGGGCCATTGCAGGGCATCGCGGTGGGCGTGGTGCTGCTGGCGCTGCCTTTGGTGCGCGAGGCGACCCTGGTGATCCTGCTGGATCTGCCGGTGGCGCTGCTGGCCCTGCTGGCCGCCTTTGCCTATGCCCGCTATCTGGCCCGGCCGCGCTGGCAGAGCGCGGTGCTGTTCGCGCTGCTGGCCTCCGCCGCCATCCTCACCAAGGGCACCGGGGCGGCTCTCGCCCTGCTGCCGCCCTTGGCGGTGCTGATCGGCGGGCGGTTCGATCTGTTGAAGCGGGTGTCGTTCTGGCTGCCGGTGCCCATCGTGGCGGTGCTGGCCGGGCCGTGGACGCTCGGCACCTACGCCATGGCCGCCGCCGGCTTCCAATATAAGTGGGGCATGGACTTCAGCGCTCTGGCCGGGCGCACCTATGCCCATGGCCTCACGGCGACGCTGGGCGCATTGATGCTGGGCCTCGCCGTCATCGGCCTGCTGTTTGCCGGCGTGCGCGGCTGGCGGGGGCGCCGCCCGGCGGCGGATCTGGATGCAGCGGACGGGGACGCCGAGGCGGTGGCCGCCCAAGCCGCCGATGCCTTATGGCTGGCGCTGGCGGCATTGGTGATCGGCACCTTGGCGTTTCAATGCCTGGTGCCGGCGGGGCTGGACGCGCGCTATCTGCTGCCGGTGGCGGCGCCTTTGGTGATGCTGGCGGCCTTCGGCGGCACCCGCTTTCTGGGCCTCCTCACCAGCGGCTGGCCGGTGCTGGTGGGGCTGGTGGTCTCGCTCACCTTGCTGTCCGGCACCTTGCCCTCGCTCTTGGTGGAGGTGCGCAAATTGCCCACCGGCATGGACGCCGCCGCCCAGGCCTTCCTGGCGCGGGAGGTGCCCAATCCGCTGATCTTGGTGGGGGCGGATGCGGAAGGCGAGGGCGGGCTGATCGCCGCCGTCGCCCAGCGCGACCGCGCCCGCAAGACCTATGTGCTGCGCGGCACCAAGATGCTGGCCACCAGCGACTGGAACGCCGCCAATTACACCCCCACTTATGCCGATCCCGCCGCGCTCATGGCCGGGCTGGATGATCTGGGGGTCGGCGCCGTGGTGGTGGACACCTCTCCGGCCTCCCAGAGCCTGTTGCACAATCGCCAACTGCTGGAAGCGGCGGCGGCGTTCCCGGATCGCTTCCGCCCGGTGGCCAGCTATCCCCGCGCCGATGGCAAGGGGGAGGCCAAGCTCTATGCGCTGAGCGGCAACGGCGCCAAGGTGCCGGACCCCGCCGCTCTGTCCGCCCGGGTGATGCAGGGCAAGGCATTCTGAACCGACCGCCCTTCGGGGCGTTGTCTTATAATGGCGGGGCGCACCCGCGCAGGAGAACATCATGGGTCGGCTGGTGGATGGCGTCTGGTACGGCAAGGAAGACTTTCCCACCGACAGCGGCGGCCGCTTCACCCGCCCGGACTCGCCCTTGCGCAACTGGGTGACGGCGGACGGCGCGCCCGGTCCCACCGGCAGCGGCGGCTTCAAGGCCGAGCCGGGTCGCTACCATCTCTACATCGCCCGCGCCTGCCCCTGGGCTCACCGCACCATGATCTTCCGCGCCCTGAAGGGGCTGGAGGGGATGATCGACTATTCGGTCACCCACTGGCTGATGCAGGACGACGGCTGGACCTTCGCCCCCGGACCCGGCGTGACCGGCGACACCATCGGCGGCGCCGCGGTCATGCACGCGGTCTATACAAGCAGCGATCCGGCCTATTCCGGGCGGGTGACGGTGCCGGTGTTGTGGGACAGAGTGTCTGAGACAATCGTCAGCAACGAATCCGCCGACATCATCCGCATGTTCAATTCCGCCTTCGATGCAGTGGGGGCAAAGGCCGGCGACTATTATCCCGCCGCTTTGCGGGCCGAGATCGATGCGGTCAATGACAGGGTGTATCAAACGGTGAACAACGGGGTGTACCGGTGTGGTTTCGCCACCACCCAGGCCGCCTATGAGGAAGCCGTCGGGCCGCTGTTCGCGAGCCTCGACTGGCTGGAAGCGCTGCTGTCCCGCCAGCCCTATCTGGTGGGCGACACCCCCACCGAGGCCGACTGGCGGCTGTTCACCACCCTGGTGCGGTTCGACCCGGTCTATGTGGGGCACTTCAAGTGCAACATCCGCCAACTCGTTGATTATCCTCATCTCTGGGCCTACACCCGCGCCCTCTACCAGGCGCCGGGGATCCGCGAGACGGTGGATTTCGACCATATCAAGAAGCACTATTACCAGAGCCACCGGGGCATCAATCCCCACGGCATCGTCCCGGTCGGCCCGGAGCGGGACTTCGATGCGCCCTCGGGGCGTCCCGCGCTCTAAGTCTTTGAAGAGAGCGCGCTTCTAGCGCTCGACGGCATCGAACTTGGCCCGCGCGATCAGGATCTCGGGCCGGTTCGCCGACGCCCAGTCCGCCAGCACCCGCACCGTGGCGCTGAGGGAATGGCCGAGCGCGGTCAGTTCATAATCCACCCGTGGCGGCACGGTGGGAAAGACGGTGCGCGTCACCAGCCCGTCCCGCTCCAGCCCGCGCAAAGTGAGGGTGAGCATGCGCTGCGACACCGTCCCCACCTCCCGCTTCAACTGGTTGAAACGCCTGGGTCCGGCGCCCAGAAGCATGACCACCAGCATGCTCCATTTGTCCCCGACACGGGCCAGGATCTCGGTCGCGGGCTGGCACGACTCGGTTGTATGGATGTGCCTGGGTTCCAAAATTGTGCCTCCTTGCGAGCGCTGGAGACGGTACTCCATATAGCCTCGGTACCAAATAGGTACTGATCAAAGGCCCTCTCCCATGAACCTCCTGCACATCGATTCCAGCATTCTCGGGGACCATTCCGTGAGCCGGAAGGTGTCGTCCGCCGTGGTCGAAAAGCTGCGCCACCAGCATCCTCACCTGGAGGTGATCTATCGCGATGTGGCTGCCGATCCGGTCCCGGCGGTCAGCGGTCTGACGCTGTCGGCAGCCTTTGTCCCGGCGGACCAGCACAGCCCGGCGCTTCAGCAGGACCTGGCGCAAGGCACGGCCATCGTTGATGAATTCCTCGCCGCGGACATCGTTGTGATCGGCGCGCCGATGTATAATTTCACCATCCCGGTGCAACTGAAGGCCTGGGTCGACCGCATCGCGGTCGCCGGCAAGACCTTTCGCTACAGCGCCGCCGGCGTCGAGGGCTTGGCCGGCAACAAGCGAGTCATCCTAGCCTCTGCCCAAGGCGGGCACTACGATGCGGATGGTCCGCTGGCGGCCCTGGAGCATCAGGAATCCTATCTGCGCAGCGTTCTGGGCTTTCTGGGCATTTCCCACATCGACGTCGTTCGCGCTGCCGGCGTGAACCTCGGGCCGGAGCAGAAGCAGCAAGGCGTGGACGCCGCCCTGGCGCAGGTGGCGGCGCTGGCCTGAACGATGCGCCCATCGCCGGGTCGTGTCGGCGATGGGCTTCAAAACGGGGGCACACGGCCCCGAGAAGGCACTTCCATGGAACTTGGTCTCTATACCTTCGCCGAAAACACCCCGGACCCGGCCACCGGCCGTCTGCTCAGCCCGGCCCGGCGGCTGGCCAATCTCATGGAAGAGATCGCCCTGGCCGACGCGGTGGGGCTGGATGTGTTCGGGGTCGGCGAGCATCACCGCCCGGACTATGTGGTTTCGTCCCCTGCGGTGGTCCTGGCGGCCGCCGCCGCGCGCACCACGCGCATCCGCCTGACCAGCGCGGTGAGCGTGCTCAGCTCCGATGATCCGGTGCGGGTGTTCCAGCAGTTCGCGACCCTGGACCTGCTGTCCGGCGGGCGCGCGGAAATCATGGCGGGGCGCGGGTCATTCATCGAATCCTTCCCGCTGTTCGGCTACGACCTGGATGATTACGACACCCTGTTCACCGAGAAGCTGGAGCTGCTGCTGAAGCTGCGGGACAGCGAGCATGTCACCTGGAGCGGCACCTTGCGGCCGGCCCTGACCGGGCAGGGGGTCTATCCGCGACCGATCCAGCAGCCGCTGCCGCTGTGGATCGCGGTCGGCGGCACGCCGCAATCGGTGGCCCGCGCCGGCCATCTGGGCCTGCCGCTGGCCATCGCCATCATCGGCGGCGAGCCGGAGCGCTTTGCCCCGCTGGTGAAGCTCTATCGCGAGGCGGCGCGCCGGGCCGGACGGGCGCCGGAGACGCTGGCCGTGGGCATCAATTCCCACGGCTATGTGGCCGAGACCACGGAACAGGCCAAGGCCGAATTCTTCCCGCCCTATGCGGATGTGATGACCAAGCTCGGCCGCGAGCGGGGCTGGCCGCCGTCGTCGCGCGGGCAGTTCGAGGCCCAGTGCGGGCCGCGCGGGGCGCTGCTGGTGGGCAGCCCGGAGCAGGTGGCGGAGAAGATCGTGTTCGAGCATGGCCTGTTCGGCCATCAGCGCTTCCTGATGCAGATGAGCGTCGGCACGCTGCCCCATGCCAAGCTGATGAAATCCATCGAGCTGTTCGGCACCAAAGTGGCGCCGCTGGTGCGGGCGGCCCTGCCTGCGCCGGCCCAAGCGCCGCTCCCCGCCACGGCTGAATGAGAGCGGTGGCTTGACGGCGCGCACCTCTGCCCCGACAAGGCGCCGATGCGCGCGCTGAAGGACTATACCCTGGCAGAATGGCTGGCGATCGCCCCGGCGATCCACCGGTTGCGCCGGGGCCGCAACGTGATGGTGGATCGCCTCTATCGCGGCCGCCCGGCGCCGGGACAGGGCGAACTGGTGGCCCGGCTGCAGGGCCTGGACGCCCCGGCGCTGGCCTTCACCATCGCCTTCAACCTGCCGCCGGCCATCGCCCTGCTGGCGGACGGCATGGCCCGCTTCCTGCCGGATACGCCCCTGGTGGTATGCGACAATTCCAGCCGGCCGGAGGCCCGCGCCGCCATCGCCGCGCTGTGCGCCGAGCGGGGGCTGGCCTATTGCGCCCTGCCGCCGCCGCCGCTCAAGGGCGGGGGCAACGGCTCCCGCTCCCATGCGGTGGCGCTGAACTGGGTGCTGCACAATCTGATCCGCCCCGCCGCACCCAAGGTGTTCGCGCTGCTGGACCATGACCTGGTGCCCTTGGCGCCGGTGGAACTGACGGCCCTGGTGGCAGATCAGCCGGCCTATGGCATGGTGCGCCATGGCACGCGGTTCGGCGGCTGGTTCCTGTGGCCGGGCTACAGCGTGTTCGACTTTGCCGCTCTGGGCCCGTTGCCGCTGGATTTCGGCACCGATACGCCCCTCACCCTGGATACCGGCGGGCAGAATTGGCAGGTGCTCTATCGCGACCTCCATCTGCCGGACCTGGCGCAGGCGGCGACCCGCACCGCCTGGATCCCCGATCCGGACACCGGCACGCCGGAGCCCTATCTGCTGGCGGATGGCTGGCTGCATGTGGGCGGCGCCGGCCATCGCGGCGGCGGCGCGGCGGCGCTGGCGACCGTGCAGCGCGCGTTCATGGCCGATCCCAATGGCTTGCTGGACCGCCTGCTGGAAACCGCCACCGCCTGAAGGCCGCGGACATCCCTGAAAGCCAGGGCATAAAAAAACCGCCGGGCGAACCCGGCGGCGTTGAACTGCTCGAAGAAAAATGGGGGCGCCGGCGTGCGGCGCCCGGCCTCACTCCGCCGCGGGAGCGGAGGTGGCGGGGCCCTTGACCTTCTTGGCGCGGTCGTCGGTGCGCTCGGCGATACGGGCGGACTTGCCGCGACGGTCACGCAGATAATACAGCTTGGCGCGACGGACCTTGCCGCGACGCACCAGCTTCACCGAATCGATCAGCGGCGAATAGACCGGGAACACGCGCTCCACGCCTTCGCCGTAGGAAATCTTGCGGACCGTGAAGCTCTCGTTGATGCCGCCGCCGTTGCGGGCGATCACGACGCCTTCGTACGCCTGAACGCGGGTGCGGTCGCCTTCGACCACCTTCACGTTGACGATCACGGTATCACCCGGCTGGAAGTCGGGGATGGTCTTGTTTTCATGGAGGCGAGCAGCCTGCTCGGCCTCAAGGGTCTGGATAATGTTCATGTCACCAACCTCTAGCAGTCACCCGTGCCAAGCCGTCTCCGGCCGTGCCCCGGCGCCACATCGTGTCGTTATAAGTTAAGGGACGCCGGTCCATAGCCGAGAATGGCCGGGCTGTCATGCCTTTTTGTTCATCGCCGCGTCATGGGGCGGTGATCTGATCGGCAATTCGCCTACCGCCGCTTCTCCGGCTGTGCGGGCGTTTGGGCCAGCAGATCCGGCCGGCGCTCGCGGGTCACCGCTTCCGATTGCGCCCGGCGCCAGGCGGCGATGCGGGCGTGATCGCCGGAGGTGAGCACCTCGGGAATGCCGGCGCCCTCGAACAGTTGCGGGCGGGTGTATTGGGGATATTCCAGCAGCGCCTGGGAGAAGCTCTCGTCGGTGCCGCTCTCGATCTTGCCCATGACGCCGGGAATGAGTCGCACGCACGCGTCCAGTGTCAGCAGGGCCGCGGCCTCGCCCCCCGACAGCACCACATCGCCGACGCAGACCTCTTCCAGATCCCGGCCGGCAACGATGCGCTCGTCTACCCCCTCGAAGCGGCCGCACAGGATGATCGCGCCCGGCCCGGCGGCCAGATCGCGCACGCGGGCCTGGGTCAGCGGGCGACCGCGCGGGGTCATCAGCAAACGGGGGCGGGAATCGCCTTCGGGGGCAGCGGCATCGATGGCGCGGGCCAGCACGTCCGCCCGCATCACCATGCCGGGGCCGCCGCCGGCGGGGGTGTCATCCACCGAGCGGTGCTTGTCGGTGGCGAAGTCGCGGATCTGCAGCGCCTCCAGCGCCCACAGGCCGTTGGCCAGCGCTCGCCCGGCCAGGGCATAGCCCAGCGGCCCGGGAAACATCTCGGGATAGAGCGTGAGCACGGTGGCGCGGAAAGCGGGGGCGCTGGTCGTCATGGCGGTGTGATGGGGGAGGCGGTCCGGCGCGTCAATCGCGGGCGGTTGATGAGCGCCGGGTGCCGTCACGCCTCGTTGGCCGCGTCGGCTTCTTCCGGCGGCGGGGGCTCGTCCGGGGCGGCGTCGGGCACCACCACCAGGCGGCCGCCGGGCACGTCCACCACCGGGACCGCCGCTTTACTGAAGGGCAGCAGCAGCGATTTGCCACCATCGAGGGGGGCATATTCCAGCACATCGCCGGCGCCGAAATCATGCATGGCCAGCACGTTGCCGAGATGGGCGCCGGTGGCGTCCTCCACCCGCAGGCCGATCAGGTCCACATGATAAAAGGTCTCGTCGTCCTCGGCGGGCGGCAGCGCGTCGCGGGGCACGAACAGATCGGTATTGGTGAAGCCCTCGGCGGCGGTGCGGTCGGGAATGCCCTCGAACCGGGCCACGTAGTGGTCCTTGGCGGGGCGCAAAGAGAGCACCTTGAAGGTCCGCTTGCCGGCTTCGTCGGTGAGAGTGTAGCGCTTGAGATCGTTGGGATCTTCGCCGAACGGGAACAGGCGCACCTCGCCCTTCACGCCATGCGGCGCACCGATGCGGGCGATGAGAATGCGCTCAGTCATGGTAGGCAGGCTTCCGGTCTTGGACATCACCGCCCCGTCGCAAAGGATGGCCGGCTGGAACATGCAGCGGGGCGCAGGTGCGCCCCGCTGCATCGGGATCACTCGGCCGCGGGGGCGTCTTCAGCGGGGGCGGCAGCGGCAGCGGCGGCCTTGGCGGCGCGCTCGGTGGCGCGCTCCTGGGCCTTCTTGCCGGGCTCGCCCTTCTTCAGGTTGCTCGGGGTCTCGCGCTTGATCAGGCCGAGGGCGTCCAGGAAGCGGGCCACGCGGTCGGTGGGCTGGGCGCCCTTTTCGAGCCACGCCTTGGCCTTCTCCTGGTCGAGCACGACGCGGTCGGCGGCGTCCTTGGCCAGCAGCGGGTTGAAGGTGCCGATCTTCTCGATGAAGCGGCCGTCGCGGGGCGAACGGGCGTCGGCAATGACGATGCGGTAGTAGGGACGCTTCTTGGCGCCACCACGGGCGAGACGGATCTTCAGGGACATGGGATTCTTCCTTTCGGTATTTCTGTAAGCGGTGTGTCTTCAGGTTTAATCGGCCGATCCCCGCGCCCGGCGCTGCCGGGAGCCGCGGGGCGCGGCGTCATTTCTTCTTCGGGCCTCCCAGGCCCGGCAGGCCGGAAAGGCCCTTGGGCAGGCCACCGAGGCCGGGCATGCCGCCCGGAAACTTCGCCGGCAGGCCGCCGCCACCGAGGCCGCCCATGCCGCCGGGCATCTTCTCGGCCATCTGCTGCAGCGCATCGGGGGAGGGCGCGCCGCCCATTCCCATTATGCCCGCAAGACCCGCCAGCGGGCCGCGCTTGCCGGCGGCGCCGCCCATGGCCTTCATCATGTCGGCCATCTGGCGGTGCATCTTGATGAGGCGGTTGATCTCTTCCACCTTGGTGCCCGAGCCGGCGGCGATGCGGCGCTTGCGCGAGGCATCCAGCACCTTCGGGTTGCGCCGCTCGTGCCGGGTCATGGAATTGATGATCGCGGTCTGGCGCTTGAACACCTTCTCGTCGAGATTGGCGGAGGCGATCTGGTTCTTCACCTTGGCCACGCCCGGCAGCATGCCCATGAGGCCGGACATGCCGCCCATCTTCTGCATCTGGGCCAGTTGGTCGCGCAGATCCTCCAGATCGAATGCGCCCTTGCGCATCTTCTCGGCGGTGGCGCGGGCCTTCTCCATGTCGATGGTTTCGGCGGCGCGCTCCACCAGCGCCACCACGTCGCCCATGCCGAGGATGCGGCCGGCAACCCGCTGGGGATCGAAATCCTCCAGCGCATCCATCTTTTCGCCGGTGCCCAAGAGCTTGATGGGCTTGCCGGTGACCGCGCGCATGGAGAGCGCGGCGCCGCCGCGGCCATCGCCATCGGCGCGGGTGAGCACGATGCCGGTGAGGGCGACGCGGGCGTCGAAGGCCTTGGCGGTGTTGACCGCGTCCTGGCCGGTGAGGCTGTCGGCCACCAGCAGCACTTCGTGCGGATTGGTGACGGCGCGCACTTCGGCGACTTCCGCCATCAGCGCTTCGTCCAGCGTCACGCGGCCGGCGGTGTCCAGCAACACCACGTCATAATTGCCGAATCGCGCCGCATCCATGGCGCGGCGGGCGATCTGCACCGCGGACTGGCCGGGCACGATGGGAAGGGTGGTGACCTCTACCTGGGTGCCGAGCGTCGCCAACTGCTCCATGGCCGCCGGGCGGCGGGTATCGAGCGAGGCCATCAGCACGCGGCGCTTGCCGCGCTCGGTGAGGCGCTTGGCGATCTTGGCGGTGGTGGTGGTCTTGCCCGAGCCCTGGAGGCCGACCATCAGGATGGCGACGGGGGCGGGGGCATTGAGATCGATGGGTTCAGCGTCGGAGCCCAGCGTGGCGACCAACTCGTCATGGACGATCTTCACGACCATCTGGCCGGGGGTCACCGACTTGATGACCTCCACGCCCACGGCGCGCTCGCGCACCTTGTCGATGAAGGCGCGCACCACATCGAGCGCCACGTCCGCCTCGATCAGCGCCCGGCGCACTTCGCGCATGGCTTCGCCCACGTCGGCCTCGGTGAGAGCGCCGCGCCGCTTCAGCTTGTCGAGTATGCCGCCAAGGCGGTCGGAAAGGCTGTCGAACATGGGTCCGTCCTGGTCCCCTCGGCCGAAGCCGAGGTTGGGTTTCGCAAGTCCCGCGCTGGGCGACCACCGGGCATCGCGCCGATGACGGCGCAACGCGGAACGCGCCCGAGGGCGCAACGCGCTGTCGGGCGGGGACCTCCGGGCTCCTGGCCCGGTCGGCGGATCGGCAGTGCCGTCCTCTTGAAGCGCGGGTCTTTAGCACTCCTGGTGCCGCAAGACAATGGCGCGGCGCATATGGGGGCCGCTGGAAGGCTTGCGCCAGGCTGGCGCGGACGCTGCGGCCCGCATTGCCCGCACGGCAAGGCCTCGCTTAGGGTAATAGCTGCATGTGCTGGTGCCACCCGCCGTTTCGAGAGGCCCGATGCCCTCCCTCCTGACCCGCCGCTCCTTCCTCTCCGCCGCCGCGGCGCTGCCGCTGGCGTCGGCTTTGCCTTCGGTGGCCCATTCGGTGCCCCTCAACGCGCCGTTCGCGGTAGGCGGGTTTACCGTCATGCCGCTGCTCGACGGCCCGTTCGGCCTCACGGCGGCGCTGATGCCCCAGGCCGATTCGGTGGAAGGCGAGAAACTGGTGGAGCGGGTCGGATTGCCCGCAAAGGGGCCGTGGCCGCAGCCGGTCAATACCTTCGTGGTGCAGCGCGGCGAGCGCATCTTCATGATCGATGCGGGCGGGGGCACCGTGCTCGGCCCGGACCTGGGCAAGATGCCGGAGCGGCTGGCGGCGGTGGGGGTCGATCCCGCCAAGGTGGAGGCCGTGCTGATGACCCATCTGCACGCCGACCATGCGGGCGGGCTGATGACGCCCGAAGGCAAGGCCTTCTTCCCCAATGCGGAAATCATTGTGCAGCAGGCGGAAGTGGCGTTCTGGACCGACGACGGTGCGCGCTCCCGCGCCCCCGCCGGCACGGACGCCATGTTCGCCATCGCCCGCGCGGCGCTGGCGGCCTATCCCGGCAAGGTGCGCACCGTGGCCGGCGCCATCACGGCGGCGCCGGGCCTGACCTTTGTGCCGCTGCCCGGCCACACCCCCGGCCATGCGGGCCTGATGCTGGCGGACGGCAATGAGCAGTTCCTGTTCTTCGCCGATGTCATCCATTCGGCCCTGCTGCAATTCCCGCACCCGGCCTGGACCGTGCTGTTCGACGTGGACCAGGCCCAGGCGGCGGCCACCCGCCGGGGCATCCTCGACCGGCTGGCGGCAGATAAGATTCCCGTGACCGGGGCCCATATTCCCGATCGCGGCCGCATTGAGGTGCGCAACATGGGTTATGCCTTGGTGGCGTAAGGCCACCCGAGGAACCCACGCATGGGATTGAAGACACGGTTGCAGATCGCCTTCGCCTGCGCTGCGGGGATTTCACTGGGTATGGCGCCGGCTCTGGCGCGGCCGCTGTCGGTGGAGGTCACCAACGCAAGCCAGCCGACCTTGTGCGCCGAAACCGACAATGTGGCGCTGAATTTCGCCTCGGCGGAGGTGATGCAGTTTCGCATCCAGGCGGTGCATCCCGCTTATGTCGGCATGCTTGCCGTGGACCGCACCGCGGCGGATTTCACCGCCTGCGACATGAGCGATGATCCGGTCGTTCCCGCCGAGCCCAAGCGGGTAACGCTCTATGAAACCCCCGATCTCTGGCTGACCGGGTACACCTTCCCCAGCTTCTGGCGTCCGGCATCCGTGCCGTTCCGCGTCGATGGCAAGGTGGTAGAGGGGCTGCATATGGTGCAGCTCTGGGTGCGCCATGCGGAGCGAGCCGAAGAGGTGATGGTGGTCTATCCTCCTGACGGTTACTGGCGCGCCCGCCCGTTGCCGCCGGCGCATCTGGGCGGGGCAGGCTATGGCTCGTCCTTCCTGGTGGGGCCGGTCGAACAGGAAGAGCGGCCGCTGGTGAAGCTGAAGGAGATTGGCTTCGATCCGGCGACCCGTACCTTCGCGCTGAGCTTTGCCGGCGGCGGCGGCGCGCATATGGCGCTGCTGGCGCTGGATCGGGAGCATATCGCCCTCGAAGTCACGCTGGACGCGCCCATTGCCGGGGCGCCGTTCGCGGCGCTGCGCTCCATGTATGTGACCGAATTCAATGCCGACGTGGCCCGCCTGGCCTGGAAGACCGCCCGCGGCGCCGGCTGGGGCGAGGCGCCGGTGATGGACTATCCCGGCGGGACGGTGAGCGAGATGTGGACAGGGCGGATGGTGCCCTCGCGCCACAACACCAGCGCCCCAGACATGGTCTTCGGCCCGTTCGGGGGTCTGAATTGAGAACGGCGGCCCCCGGAGGGGGCCGCCGCCAATCGTCGCGTGCGTCGCGGGTCCGGGCGGCTCAGATGCCGGCGATGCACATGTACTTGATGTTCAGATAGTCGTCGCAGCCGTACTTGGAGCCTTCGCGGCCGACGCCGCTCTCCTTGACGCCGCCGAAGGGCGCCACCTCGGTGGTGATGACGCCGGCATTGATGCCCACCTGGCCATATTCCAGGCCCTCGGCCACCCGGAAGGCGCGGCCGAGATCCTTGGTGTAGAAATAGCAGGCGAGGCCGTATTCGGTGTCATTGGCGAGGCGCACCGCCTCTTCCTCGGTCTCGAACTTGAACAGCGGCGCCATGGGGCCGAAGATTTCCTCGCGGGCAAAGGCCATGTCCGCGGTGGCGTTGGCGATCACGGTGGGCTCGAAGAAGGTGCCACCCAGCGCGCTGCGCTTGCCGCCGGTGACCACGGTGGCGCCCTTGTCCAAAGCGTCCTTCAGCAGGCGCTCCACCTTGCCCACCGCCTTTTCCTCGATCAGCGGGCCGGCCACCACGCCGTCGTCGAAGCCGTTGCCCACCTTCAGCTTTTGCGAGGCTGCGGCAAACTTCTCGGCGAAGGCGTCATGGATGCCGGCCTGCACATAGAAGCGGTTGGCGCACACGCAGGTCTGGCCCGAGTTGCGATATTTGGAGGCGATCGCCCCTTCCACCGCCGCATCGAGATCGGCGTCGTCGAACACGATGAACGGGGCATTGCCGCCCAGTTCCATGGAGATCTTCTTCATGGTGTCGGCGGACTGCTTCATCAGCAATTTGCCCACCGGGGTGGAGCCGGTGAAGGTCACCTTCTTGACGATCGGGTTGGAGGTCATCTCCAGGCCGATCTCCTTGGCATCGCCGGTGATGATGTTGACGCAACCGGCGGGAATGCCCGCCTGTTCCGCCAGCAGGCCCCAGGCGAGGCCCGAATAGGGGGTCAGTTCCGCCGGCTTGGCGACGATGGTGCAGCCGGCGGCCAGCGCCGCGCCGATCTTGCGCGCCAGCATGGAGGAGGGGAAGTTCCAGGGGGTGATGGCGGCCACCACGCCCACCGGCTCCTTGGTCACCATGATGCGGCGTCCGGCCCAGGGCGACGGGATCACATCGCCATAGAGGCGGCGGGCTTCTTCGGCGAACCAGCGCACATAGGCCGCCGAGGCGCCCACTTCGCCCTTGGCTTCGGCGAACGGCTTGCCCTGCTCGGTGGTGAGCAGGCGGCCGAGATCGTCCTGATTGGCGAGGATCAGATCCGCCAGCTTGTGCAAGGCGGCGGAGCGCTCGGTGGCGGTCTTGGCGCGCCAGATCTTGAAGGCGGCGCCGGCGGCCTCGATGGCGCGGGCGGTCTCGGCGCGGCCCGCCTTGGGAACGGTGCCGATGATGGCGCCGGTGGCGGGGTTGTTCACCTCGACCACCGCGCCGCTATCGGCGCCGCTCCAGACGCCGCCGATAAGGATCTGTTCGCGCTGGAACGGCAAAAGGGCGGACGCCGTGGACAAGGGCTGCGATGCGGCCATGTTTCGTCTCCTGGAAAGAGGGGCGCGCGAACAGGCGCCGACCGGAGGCAGGCACATCAGAGCTGTGCGCCCGCGAGGATGCGAGACCTCATATAGGTCGACAACGCGCGTTTGCGAAGGCGCAGGATGGCAGGTCTGCGCTCAGCGTACGCAGGTGATGGAGTGAAATGGCACCACTTGCTCTTTGTGGTTGTCGCCCGCCGCAATATGGCAGCGCAGATAGTCACGCCCGACGCTCATGGGCGCATAGCCGGTGATGGTATTGCCGCCGATCACCTGAATCACGATGGCCTGTCCGGCCTTGGCGCTGACGATATCAACCACCGCCTGGCGGAAATCGTCTTCCTTGTGCTGACACTGCATAAAACGTCCTCCCGGTGTTGAGGCGCTTCTTCGCAACTGCGCGCGTGGCCGCTTCGGGCTCTATTTTTGAAGTATAACGCTGAAACCACTTAAAAAGACATGCGTCCCACGCAGGGCTCTTCGAGCGTGCGCGCGCCTGTCAGCGCACCGGCGCGATGGCGTGGAAGAAGCCGCCGCTCACCAGCCCGCGCCGGCTTCCCGCCGCGCCCAGAGCGATGCCTTGGCTGTCGCTGAGATCCGCCAGGGGCGCGTCCGCGCCACGGGTCAGCACAGTGGCGTAATGGAATTCGTGGCCGCGCACCTTGGCGCCCGCCGGCCCGATGGGCGAGGCGGCGAGCAGATGGGCTTCCCGATAGCCCAAATTCATCTTGCGCTTGGCAAAGCTGGTTTCCAGCCCCAGCAGGCCCGCCATGGGATGGGCCGTGCCGGTGGCATCCACCATCACCGTGCCCAGGGCCATATAGCCCCCGCATTCCCCATGTACCGGGCGGGTCTGGGCGAAGGCGGCCAATTCCGCCTTGAAGTGCCCGGCGGCGGCGAGCCGGCCGCCATGCAGTTCCGGATAGCCGCCGGGCAGCCAGCAGACATCGGCGCTCGGGTCCGGCCCTTCGTCCATCAGCGGTGAGAACGGCAGGATTTCCGCGCCCGCATGCCGCCAGTGGGCCAGCACATGGGCGTAGACGAAGGAAAAGGCCGCATCCTGCGCCAAGGCGATCCGCTGCCCCGGCGGCGGCAAGGCGGGGGCGTGCGGCGTGTCGCCCAGCGTGAGCGGCGCGGCCAAAGCGAGGATGGCGTCCAGATCCAGATGGCGTTCCGCCATGGCCGCCAGGGCATCGAGCCGGGCGGCAAGATCGGGATGCTCGCCCGCCTGCACCAGCCCCAGATGGCGCTCGGGCAGGCCCAACGTGTCATCGCGCGGAATGGCGCCCACCACCGGAATGCCCAGCGGCGCCATGGCCTCGCGGACCAATCGGGTATGCCGCTCGCTGCCGACGCGATTGAGCAGGATGCCGCCGATGCGCACTTCCGGATCATGGGTGGCAAAGCCCCGCGCCACCGCCGCGGCGGTCTGGGATTGGCCGGAGACATCCAGCACCAGGAGCACCGGCAGGCCGAGCCGCGCGGCGATGTCGGCCCCGGCACCGGAGCGGCCGGGCAGGCCCGGCACGCCGTCGAACAGGCCCATGGCCCCTTCCACCACCAGCAGTTCGCCACCGGCGGAAGCCATGGAGGCGAGGTGGCCCAACAGGTCCGGCGGCATGGCCCAGCTGTCGAGATTGAGCCCCGGCCGGCCGGTGGCAGCGGCGTGGAAGGCGGGGTCGATATAGTCCGGCCCGGACTTGGCCGCGCGCACGGCGACGCCGCGCCGCGCCAAGGCCGCCAGCAGGCCGAGGGTCACCGTGGTCTTGCCGGAGCCGGAGCGGGGCGCGGCGATGAGCAGTCCGCGTGGGGTCATCGCAGGTCGCCCCCGTGACGGGCCGCGATGCGCGGCCTATGAAGGGCGCCATGAATGGCGACGTGGAACCGTCCGACGACCCGCCCGAGGGGCATTTCGAAGAACAGCCCGACGGCGCGGCCGGCGCGGTGCTGCGCCGAGGCTGGACCACGGGCGCCTGCGCCGCCGGCGCGGCCAAGGCCGCCTTCGCCGCGCTGGTGACGGGCGTGTTTCCCGATCCGGTGGAGGTGGAACTGCCCAGCGGCGCCCGCCCGGCCTTCGCGCTCGCCACCACGACCCTGGACGCGGACAGCGCCAGCGCCGGCATCATCAAGGATGCGGGCGATGATCCCGACGTCACCCATGGCGCCTTGGTGCGGGCCACGGTGCGGCGCGGCCGTCCCGGCAGCGGCGTCACGTTCATTGCTGGCGAAGGCGTCGGCACGGTGACGCGCCCCGGCCTGCCGATCCCGCCGGGGGAGCCGGCCATCAATCCGGTGCCCCGGCGCATGATCGCCCAGGGCATCGCCGAGGTGGCGCATCAAGCCGGGGTTGCCGCCGATGCGGAGGTGGAGATCTCCATTCCCGGTGGCGAAATGCTGGCCAAGCGCACCTTGAACGGGCGCCTCGGCATCGTCGGCGGCCTCTCGGTGCTGGGCACCACCGGCATCGTGATCCCGTTTTCCTGCGCCGCCTGGATCCACTCCATCCATCGCGGCGTGGACGTGGCCCGCGCCATGGGCCTGACCCATGTGGCCGGCGCCACCGGTTCCGCCTCCGAGGCGGCCATTCAGGCGCTGCACGATCTGCCGGAGACCGCGCTGCTGGACATGGGCGATTTCGTCGGCGGCACGCTGAAATATCTGCGCGCCCATCCGGTGCCGCGGGTGACCATCGCCGGCGGCGTCGCCAAGATGACCAAGCTGGCCCAAGGGCTGCTGGATCTGCATTCCAAGCGCGGCAGCGCCGATCTCACCGCGCTGGCCCATCTGGCACGCGAGGCGGGGGCCGATCTCGATCTGGCCGACCGTATCGGCTCCGCCAACACCGTGGCCCTGGCCTTCCAGGAGGCGGCGGCGGCCGGCATCGCCTTGGGCGATCTGGTGGCGGCCCGCGCATGGGCGACGGCGGCGCCGGTGCTGCGCGGCTCCGGGTCGGCGCTGGAGATCGTGGTGTTCGACCGCGACGGCGCCCTCATGGGGCGGGCGCCGTTCCGCGCGGTGGACTGAGTGGCTCATTCGCCCATCCCGCGAAAGCGGCGGACATAATCCACGTCATAAAGCGCGCTGTCGCGGAAATCGGCGGCGCTGAGCGCCCGGCCCACCAGGATCAGCGCCGTGCGGGCGATGGGGTCCGCCGCCACCTGGGCAGCGATGGTGGCCAGCGTGCCGCGCACGATGCGCTCGTCCGGCCAGGAGGCCTTCACCACCACCGCCACCGGGCAATCGGCGCCATAGAAGGGGGTCAGGTCCGCCACCACCTGATCGAGCGCGTGGATGGCGAGATGGATTGCCAGCGTCGCGCCGGTGGCGGCGAAGGCGGCGAGGCGCTCGGTTTCCGGCATGGCGGAGGCGCGCCCCGACACGCGGGTCAGCACCAGGCTTTGGGCCACCTCCGGCACGGTGAGTTCACGTCCCAGCGCGGCGGCGGCGGCGGCAAAGGCCGGCACGCCGGGGGTGAGGGTGTAAGCGATGCCGTGCCGCTCCAGCCGGCGGATCTGCTCGGCCAGCGCGCTATAGACCGACAGGTCGCCCGAATGCAGGCGCGCCACATCCAGCCCGGCGGTATGCGCGGCCACATATTCCTGTTCGATCCGGTCGAGATCCAGCGGCGCGGTGTCGACGATGCGGGCGCCCGGCGGGCAATAGGCCAAAAGCTCCGGCGCCACGATGGAGCCGGCATAGAGGCACACTGGGCAGCGGGCGATGAGATCGCGGCCGCGCACGGTGATGAGGTCGGCAGCGCCGGGGCCGGCACCGATGAAATGAACGGTCATGGGGTCTTTCCACTGCGCGCCAGGGCGCAGGTGACCGAGCCCAATGCCAGGCGCGGCCCGAGCAAGTGGCAGTCCGGTCCACAGGCGGCCAGCGCTGCGGTCTCCGCCGCCGAGGGCACGCGCAGCAAGGCCACCACCCGGTCGGAATGGGTCAGGGTCTGGTCCGCCATGGCCTCCAGCTGGCCCTGCGGCACCAGCACCAACGGCAGGCCCAGGAGGGCGGCGGCTTCGGCGATGCCCACTTCCCCGCCCTTGACCGCAGGCGTTGCCACCACCTTAACCTCGTCCCGCGTCAGGCCCACCCGCTCCAGCGCGGCGTCGAGGGCGGCGAGAACATCGGCGGCGCTCACGCCCCGTTTGCTGCCCACACCGGCGACGATCATGCGGGATTCTCCATGGGTTCCTGGCTCTCCACGGGTTTGACCATGCTCCATTGGGTCACCGGCATGGCGGGGCGCCAGCCGGTCATGCCCTTCACCGCCACCGCGCGCGACAGGGCAATGCGATTGAGACTGCCGCCCCAGCGCTGGTAGGACGCCAGCAGCACCGCCTCGGTTTCCAGCGTCACCGCATTGGCCACCAGCCGCCCGCCCGGCTTGAGGGCGGCCAGGGCGCCCTCCAGCACGCCGGGCTCCGAGCCGCCGCCGCCAATGAACACAACGTCGGGAGGCGGCAGATCGGCAAAGGCTTCGGGGGCGGTGCCCGTCACGATGTCGAGGTGCGGCACCCCCAGCGCCTGCGCATTCTGGCCGATGCGTTCGGCGCGGGTGGGGTGCCCCTCGATGGCGATGGCCGACAAAGAGGGATGGGTCAGCAGCCATTCGATGGCCACCGAGCCGGCGCCCGCGCCCACGTCCCACAGCAATTCGCCGTGACGGGGAGCGAGGGCGGACAGGGTCATGGCGCGGATCTCGCGCTTGGTCAGCTGGCCGTCATGGGCGAACATGGCGTCCGGCAGGCCGCAGGTCAGCGGCAGCACCGGCGCATCGGCGGCCGCGATCACCTCCAGGGCGACCACATTCAGCGGGCCCACGTCATCCAGATCGAACTGGGCCGCAACCGTCGCCCGCACCCGCTCGCGCGGACCGCCCAGGGCTTCCAGCACGGTGAGGCGGGTCGCGCCGAAGCCGAGCGCGCTCACCAGCGCCGCCACCTGCCGCGGCCCGTCGCCATCGGAGGTCAGCGCGAGGATGCGTGCACCGGGCTGGAGCGCGGGGCGGATGCGGCCGATGTCGCGGCCATGCAGCGAGACCTGCGCGATCTCCGCCAGCGGCCAGCCCAGGCGCGCGGCGGCGAGGCTGAAGGCGGAGGGGGCCGGGATCACGTGCATCTCGTCCGCCGGCACCTGCCGCGCCAATGTGGCACCGACCCCATGCAGGAAGGGATCGCCGGAGGCCAGCACGCAGACCTTCTGCCCGCGCGCCGCCAGCGCGGCGGCGATGCCGTCGGCGAACGGGCTCGGCCAGGGCGTGGCGGTGCCGGTGATCAGCGGACCGGCCAGCGCCAAATGGCGGGCGCCGCCGAACACCCGATCCGCGGCGCCGATGAGCGCGCAGGCGGCGGGGGAGAGGCCATCCGCGCCATCTTCGCCGATGCCGACGATGGACAGCCAGGGCCGTGCTGCGGCAGTGTCCTGCGCCATGTCAGAGCCCCTGTCGTCCCGTGCCAAACCGCCTGCCGCGACCATCGCGCACCGCATCCTCATCCTGGGGGGCACCGGGGACGCCCGCATCCTTGCCGCGCGACTCGCGCACCGTCCGGATCTTGAGCTTATTGTGTCCCTTGCCGGACGCACGGAAAACCCCGCTCCACAGCCCGTTCCGGTGCGCTCCGGCGGCTTCGGCGGGGTGGAGGGCTTGCGGGCGTATCTGGAAACCGGCGCCGTCGCGCTGGTGATCGACGCCACTCACCCCTATGCGGCGGCGATGTCCATCCATGCGGTCGAGGCGTGCCAAGCGGCGGGCGTGCCATTGCTGGCGCTGCGGCGCCCGCCCTGGTCCCCTGTGCCCGGTGATCTCTGGCAGGAGGTGGCGAACGTGGCCGAAGCGGTCGCGGCCCTGGGTGCGACCCCGCGCCGCGCGTTCCTCGCTCTGGGCCGCAACGAGGTGCGCGCCTTCGAGGCCGCCCCCCAGCACCATTATGTGGTGCGCAGCGTGGACCCCATCGTGCCGCCCTTGGCCGTGCCCCATGCGGACTATCTGCTGGCGCGCGGCCCGTTCACCCAAGCGGATGACCGGGCGCTGCTGGCGGCCCATGGCATCGAAATGATCGTGGCCAAGAACAGCGGCGGCGCGGCCACCTATGGCAAGATCGCCGCGGCGCGGGAGCTGGGCATCACCGTCATCCTGCTGCGCCGGCCGCAGCTTCCCGATGTCGCCGCCGTGGACGGGCCGGAGGCGGCCGCCACCTGGGTCGATGGGCTGTTTCCGGTGTCGCCCGCCACGGCGCCTCACGGGGCGGATCGCGGCGAATAGACCAGAGGCGGCAGGCCAGGCCGTTCCACCATCCGGGTCTGCGCCGAGCCGATGAGCACGCAGGTGGCCATGTCGGCGATGGTGGCGTCCGCATCGGCCAGGGTCGCCAGAGTGATGCGCTCGTCCGCCCGCCCGGCGGCGCGGCCGAAGATCACCGGCACGCTGCCCGGCAAGCTCTGGCGCAACAGCTCGAACGCCGCGCCCAATTGCCAGGGCCGCGCCCGGCTGATGGGATTGTAGAGCGCGATGACGAAGCCCGCTTCGGCGGCGGCGGTGAGGCGCTTTTCCACCAGCGGCCAGGGCTTGAGATTGTCGGACAGCGACAGCGCGCAGAAATCATGGCCCAAGGGCGCCCCGATGCGCGCTGCCACCGCCAGCATCGCGGTGATGCCGGGGATGACTTCGAAATCCACGGTGCGGAAGGGGTCCGGCCCCTTCTCCATGGCCTCGCACACGGCAGCGGCCATGGCGAACACGCCGGCATCGCCACCGGAGACGACGCCCACCTTGGCCCCCGCCACCGCCCGCTCCAAGGCGGCGCTGGCCCGGTCGAGTTCCTCGCGATTGTCGGAGGCAAAACGGGCCTGGCCGGCGCGCACCGGCACCCGGTCCAGATAGGGGCCGTAGCCATAGAGCTCGTCGCAGGCGGCCAGCGCGTCCAGCGCCTGCGGCGTCATCTGGGCTGCGGCGCCGGGGCCGAGGCCGACCACGCACAAGCGCCCGCTCACGCGGTGCCCTCCCAGCCGGGCACCAGCACGATGGCGAAATAGGGCGCCTTGTCGTCGGGGCGGTCGGCCAAAGGCATGACGAAGCCGTCGCTCATGGTGCCGCGCTCCGCATAGAGGGCGCGGGGCAGGCGACCGGCGGCGGCCAGTGCGCGGCGGATCTTGGGCAGATTGCGGCCCACCTTCATGATGACGGCGGCATCCGCCTGGGCGAGGCGGCGGGTGAGGTCCTCTTCGCTGAGTGTGCCGGGCAGCACCATCAGCACGTCGTCGCCCTGGGCGATGGGCGCGCCGGCCTGCGACCAGCAGCCGGACATGCCGGTGACGCCGGGAATGACCGTGGTGGGAAACCGATGGGCGAGCCGCACATGCAGATGCATGTAGGAGCCATAGAACAAAGGATCGCCTTCGCTCAGCACCGCCACAGTGCGCCCGGCCATGAGATGCTCCGCCACCCGCGCGGCGGATTCGTCATAGAAGGCGCCGATGGCGAGGCGATAGGCGGCGTCGTGGCGATGGATTTCCGTCGTCACCGGATAGAGCAAAGGCAGTTCTTCCGCATCGGGGCGGAAGTGGGCGCAGGCGATGCCGCGGGCATGGCTGTTGTTGCCGGCCTTGGCGAAGTGGGCGATCACGTCCGCCGCGCCCAGCGCCCGCACCGCTTTCAGGGTCATCAGTTCCGGGTCGCCCGGCCCGACGCCCACGCCGATCAGCTGTCCGATGGCGGCGTTCACAGGCCGGCCCTCGCCAAGGCATTGATGGCGGCGGCGGTGATGGCGCTGCCGCCCAGCCGGCCACGCACGATGGCGAACGGGATGCCGCGGGAATCCTCCGCCAGCGCATCCTTGGATTCCGCCGCGCCCACGAAGCCCA
This sequence comes from Azorhizobium sp. AG788, assembly GCF_943371865.1. Lineage (GTDB taxonomy): Bacteria > Pseudomonadota > Alphaproteobacteria > Rhizobiales > Xanthobacteraceae > Azorhizobium. The sequence goes on from NZ_CALRWL010000017.1 coordinate 60,061, forward strand.
CCGGCATGCCGAGGATGGCGGCGGGGCGCGGGGCGCCCGCATCCAGCATCTCCAGCAGATGGAACAGAGCGGTGGGCGCATTGCCGATGGCCACCACCGCGCCGGCCAGATGCTCGGGCCACAAGTCGAGGGCGGCGGCCGAGCGTGTGGTGCCGGTTTGCGCCGCCAGCTCCGGCACGCGGGGATCGCGCAAGGTGCAGATCACCTGGTTCTTGGCGGGAAGACGGGCATGGGTGACGCCATGGGCCACCATCTGCGCGTCGCACAGGATCGGCGCGCCCGCTTCCAGGGCGCCGCGGGCCGCCTCCACGAAGCCGGGGCCGAACACGAAGTCGCGGGCCGCCTCCACCAGCCCGCAGGCATGGATCATGCGCACCGCCAGATCCGCCTCGGCGGGGGAGAAGCGCGACAGGTCCGCCTCGGCGCGGATGATGGCGAAGGAGCGCTCATAGATGGCGGTGCCGTCGCGCACATAATCGAACACAGGCGCGCTCACGGGGCAGACTCCAACACGGCGAACTCCAACAGCGCCGGCCCCGGTGCATCCGGGGGCGACAAACGGGTCAAGGCCTCGGCGCTGGTCTCGCCGGGCCGCCGCGCGGCGGCGAGGGCCGCGGCGAAGCGGGCGAGGGTGGGCAACAGCGCGGCGACCGTCTGGATCGGCTGCGTTGCGTCGCCCGCTTTGCCCTCTCGCACGAGCGCGACCGTCTTGTCCATGGCATCGGGCGCAACGCCCACCAGGGTCAGGGCCGCCGTGGCGGGGTGGGCGCAGCCCTTGGGGCAGCCGGAGACATGCACCTCCAGCGAGCCATCGAGGATGGGTGCGAGGGTGGCCGCCACCTCCGGCGCCAGGGTGCGGGCGGGGATATGAGCCGAGGCGCAGGCCGGGGCGCCGGCACAGGCGGCGACGAACCGGCGGGGGTCGTCCGCCTCGGTCAGGAAGCCGAGGGCGGCTGCGGCGGCACGCAGCTCCGCCGCGCCGGTCGGGGTGAGATGGGTCGCCAGCAGCACCCGCCCCGGCGCGGGGCGCAGATCGCGGGCGCCCGCCGCCTGGGCCGCGGCCACCAGGGTTTTCAGCGTGGCGGCATCCCCATGGCCGAACGGCAGGCCGATGCCGAGGGCCACCGTGCCGTCCGCCAGGGGGAAACTGGCGATGGGGGCGGGGGCCGGGTGTGGCTCAGAGGGGGGCAGGGCGGTCGCGGGTGCTGTCTTTGAGGAAGGTGTGGCGGATATGGCTGGCGCGCTCTGGGGGGCGGTCTCTTCCCCGTTCGGCGGCGCCATCGCACGCTGATGCCGAAGCGTCTGCAGGTCGGTGGTGCGCAGGACATCCGTCATCCGCGCGGTCGGACCGAGCTGCGCCAGCTGCTCCAGCAAATCCGCCACCACGGCGACGAGGCGCCCCTCCGGCAGGCTGCCGAGGGCGCGGGCGGTGGCGGCATCTCCGGCGAGGGCGATGGCCCATCGGGCCGGTTCAGACGTTTCGGCGGGCGGCGCTATCTCGTTCGGGGCTCCGCCGCTTGCTCCGAGAGGCGAGGCGGCGTCGGCCTCCGCAATCCACCGCGTCAGGCGGATGTCGGCCTTGAGGGCGGCCAGAGAGATGGCCCCACCATCATCGATCACCACAGAGACCTTCGGCCCCAGCCGCACCGCGAATCCGGAAATGGCCGCGCGAATCTCCGCTGCCAGCCGGCGCGCATCGCTCGCCGCGCCGGCTTCCAGCCCAGCCAAGGGCGAGACATCCAGCGGCACACCCTCGCGGGCGGCAATGCCCAGCCGGTTCACGGCATCGTTGAGCGGGCCGACGGTTTCCGCACGCAGGCCGCGAAGTTGCAGGCTGCCGCGGGCGGTCACTTCCAATATGCCGTTGCCGAACGCCAGCGCCGCATCGCACAGGCCGACCAACGCCTCCGGTGACAGCGCGCCATCCACCGGCACCAGGCGCACCAGCAGGCCGTCGCCGGTGGCCATGGGGGCGGTCAGTGCCGGGCAGGCGCCGCGACGGGAAGGAGGCACCACGGCGGTCATTCGGCCGCCTCCGCCCGCAGAGCGGCGAGATCCGCATCGATGTCATTGCGCCGGGCATGCCAGAGGCCGCGCCGGCGGGCGTCGGCGAAGCGGGCGGCCATGGCGGCGGCGGCCTTGGGGTTCTGGTCCATCAGGAAGGCGCGGACTTCCTCATCGCCCAGATAGGCGGCATGGAGGGCATCCAGCAGCGAGGGGTCCACGCGCCCGGTGGTCTCGGCGAACGCCACCAGCCGGTCCACCGTCTCCAGCAGTTCCGAGGCGCCGCGTGGCCCGTGGCGCATCTGGCCGGCGATGAACACCTTGGACACCCGGCCATGGACGATCCGCGCCAGAGCGGTGGCCAGATCCCGCGCCTTGGGGCGGGCGGGATCGCTGGTGTCCAGCACGATCAGGTCCACATTTCGGCCCAGCGCCTGAGCCGCCGCGGCGAACCCGCCGATGAAGGCGTTGTCCGCGCCGCCGTCCAGCAGGTCGCGGGCGGGATCATCGGCCCCATGCAGCAGGGCATCGGCGGTGGAGACCCGCGTGGCGAAGGCGCCGGGGGCGGGCCGCGCCGCCCCGTCCGCGCCGCCATAGCTGTGGGAGGTATGGTCGAGATAAAGCTGGCCGAGGGTGGCGCGCTCGGTGAAGGCGCCCCGCGCCAGATGGTCCTCGATGCCGGAGCCATAGGCCCCCGGCGCGGCGCCGAAGATGCGGGCGGGGTCCGCCTCCTGGCGCTGGGCGAGCGGGTTGTCGTCGCCTTCATCGGGACGGGCGGCGACCGCGCGGGTGGCCGCATCCAGAAGGGACACTTGCGCCGGGAAGATGTCGCGGAACAGGCCGGAAATGCGCCATGTGACATCCACGCGGGGACGCCCCAGAACCGCCGGCGGCAACACCTCGATACCCGTCACCCGGCCGCTGGATGGATCCCATTGCGGTCGGCAGCCCATGAGGCTCAGCCCCTGGGCGATCTCCTCGCCCCCCGTGCGCAAGGTGGCGCTGCCCCACAGATCGATCACCACGGCGCGGGGATAATCGCCATGCTCCTGGAGATAGCTGCGGATCACTTCGTCGGCGGCGAGGCGCCCCAGATCCAGCGCTGTGGGGGTGGGGATGGCGCGGGGGTCGGCGGTGAACAAATTGCGGCCCGTGGGCAGCACGTCCCGCCGCCCCCGGGCGGGCGCCCCGGCGGGACCGGCGGGAATGTGGCGGCCGTCCAAAGCGCTGAGCAGGGCCGCGCGCTCGGCTTCGCCGCTGAGGCGGCGCATGGCGTCGCCACTGTCGGCAGCGCCATAAATGTGCAGGCCGTCCTTCACCGCCATGTCCTTGACATCGCAGAGCCAGGCATCGATGCGGCGCAGGGCCTGGTCGGGGTCCGCATCGGCGGGAACGCCCGCCACGGTGGCAAGGCCGGTCTCGGCGGCGGTGTCGACGATCAGCCGGGCGAGGCGCTCGCGTCGGCGGCGGTCGAGGCCGTCGGCCTGGGCATATTCATCCACCAGCCGCTCCAGGCGCTGCTCGGCTTCGCTGAGGCCGGCGCCGGCCAAAGGCGGCGGCAGATGGCCCAAGGTGACCGCCGCGATGCGGCGCTTGGCCTGGGCGGCTTCGCCCGGATTGGAGACGATGAAGGGATAGATCACCGGCAGCGCCCCCAGCACCGCCTGCGGGAAGCAGGCGGGGGTCAGCGCCACGGTCTTGCCCGGCAGCCATTCCAGGGTGCCGTGGGCGCCCATATGCACAAGAGCATGGGCATCGAACGCCTGCCTGAGCCAGAAGCCGAACGCCAGCAGAGCGTGGCGCGGCGGCAAGGCGGGGTCGTGATAATCGGCGCGCCGGTCCAGCGCCGCGCCCCGCTCCGGCGCCAGCGCCACCAAAGCGTTGCCGAAGCGGGTGGCGCGGAAGACGAAGGCGCCGTCCTGAAGTTGCGTGTCGGCCTCCGGCGGCCCCCAGGCGGCGTGGATGGCGGCTTGGGTTGCTTCGGGCAAGGTGGCGAGGGCGGCGCGATAGGCCGCCAGCGGATAGATGGCGGTTTCTGTATCCAGGCACTCCAGGAGGTCGCGCGCATCGGCGGGGGCCTGGGGCACGGCATAGCCCTCGCTCGCCAGGGTCTCCAGCAGGGTGCGCACGCTCTCGGGCACGTCGAGGCCCACCGCATAGCCGGTGCGGCCGGGGGCACCGGGATAGTCCGGCATCAATATCGCCAGCCGGCGTTCCGCCTTGGGCGTGCGGGCCAGGCGCACCAAAGCCGCCGCGCGCGCCGCCACCTGGGCGATGCCGTCCGCCTCGGGACGGTTGAAGGCGGCGCTGAAGGCCAGCTCCGCATCCAGCGGCGCCAAGTCCTTGAACGAGATCGCGCCCGCCAGCACCCGCCCGTCCAGTTCGGGCAGCACCACATGCATGGCCAGATCCGCAGCCGCCAAGCCCCGCGCATTCTCGCTCCAGGCGGCATGCGCGGTGGTGGCGGGCACCACTTGCAGCACCGGCGGACCGCCGGGGGCGAACAGATCGTCGCCGTCTCCGGCCGCGAAGGCGGTGGCGGTGAGGATGATGTCGGGGGCGATGTCGGCGATGGCCGCGCGCACAAAGCCCCGCGAGGCGGGATCCTTCAGGCTGGTGAGGAAGATCGGCACCGGGGTCAGCCCCTGGGCGCACAGGGCGCCGCAGAGGGCATCGATGGGCGCCACATCGCCCGCCAGCCACATGGAGCGGTAGAACAGCAGCAAGGCGCGGGGGCGGCTGGGTGCTGCAATGGAAACAGGAGAAGGGGCGTGGTGTGGGTTGGTGGGCGTTTCACCCCCCTCCCCAGCCCTCCCCCGCAAGGAGGGAGGGGGCGCGTGGCGTGGGGTGGAGAGGGCAGGCTCTTCTGCGCCGATCAATGCAGCTGCGCCCGACGAATCGCGCGCGCCGCGCTCCCCGATTTCACCCTCTCCCGCCTGCGGGGGAGGGCAGGGAGGGGGCGCCGCGCGCAGCGCGGGGGCGGGCGCGACATTGGCGGATGGTGCGTCGGTGGCGGGCGCTCTGCCCCCTCCCCAACCCTCCCCCGCAAGCGGGAGAGGGGGCGTGCCGCGCGGGGGTGTGGGAGCGGTGTCCGCAGTCGCGCTAGGCGCGGGAGAACAGACCGTGGTTTCAGCCTGGGCAGCGATTCGGGCCGGGTTTGATCCGGCCGCGTTCTCCGCGTCCGGAGGCGCGGTCCCATCCTGGGACAGGGGGCACGCCTCCGAGGTCGCCTCCGATGCGATGGCCTCCATCGTCGCGGCGGACGGGGGAGAACAGACCGTGGCTTCAGCGTCGGCAGTGATTCGGGCCGGGTTTGATCCGGTCACGTTCTCCACGTCCGCAGGGCCGGTCCCGTTCTGGGACACGGGGCACGCATCCGACGCGGCAGGCGATGGGAGGGCGTCCGGCGTCTCGCCCGGGGCGAGAGAACAGACGGTGGTTTCGGCTTGGGCAGCGATTCGGACCGGGTTTGATCCGGTCGCGTTCTCTGTGTCCGCAGGCGCGGTCCTGTTCTGAGACTGGGGGCAGGCGGCAGCGGATCCCGCGCCGTTGGTGGCAAGCCGGCTGGCACCGGCCCGAGAAACGCCATGCGCCCCATCCGGTGCCCGCAGCACCGCCGCGCGATCCACCGCGCCGGTGCCAGGCCGATAGAAGGCGGCAGGCGGCACCGGGGCGGGCGGCGCGGGGTCGCCCGCATCGCGGCCCGCCAGCCGCGCCACATGCCGCAGCAGGGCGCCCATATTGTCCGGTCCGCCTTGGCGGAAATAGCTCAGCAGGGCGGCCAATTCGTCCGTAGGCAGGGTGGAGAGATCGGCGAGGCGGGGATCGTCCTGGTCCTCGCCCGGCAGCAGCGCGAGCTTCAGGCCCTCCTGCCGGGCCATGTCCGCGAGACGCTCGGCGCCATAGCGCCACCACTCCAGCCCGCCGAGCATCCGCACCAGGATCACCTTGGCGTTGCGCGCCGAGCGGTCGATCCACAAATCCACCGACATGGGATGGCGCAGGTCTTTCAGTCGAACCAGGCGCAAGCTCGGGAACTGCGCCGACCCCTGCCGCCACGCTGCGGCAAGCGACAGGAGATCGCTGTCGGTGAAGGACAGCACCAGCACGTCAGCCGGAGGCAGGCGGAGATCGATGGGCTCCGCCAGATCCTCGATGGTGGCCGATGTGCTGGCGAGAATGTGCATGGATCAGCCCAGCAAGGCCCGTTCCACGGCGGCGCGGTCGAAGCCCTTCAGCCCGATCACCACCAGCGCGCCGGCGCGGGTTTCGTCCGAGCGCCAGGGGCGGTCGAAATGGTGCGAGACGCGGGGGCCGACGCCCTGCACCAGCAGCCGCAGCGGCTTGCCGGAGACGGCGGCAAAGCCCTTCACCCGCAGCACGTCGGGCGCCTCGGCGGCGGCGGAGACGCGGGCGGCCAGCGCCACCGGGTCGGCGATCTCGGGCAAGGTCACGACAAAGCTGTCGAAATCGTCGTGGTCGTGGTCCAGTTCGTCGTCATGATGGGTCTTGCGGGCGTCGATCTGGTCCTCGGTGCCGACGCCGAGGCCGAGCATGACGCTGGCATCCACCTTGCCGCCGGTGGCGCGGATCACGCTCACCGCGCGGGGCAAAGCGGCGGCGACCATGGTGCCGGCCTTGTCGGCGGCGGCGGCATCCATCAGGTCGGACTTGGAGATGATGACGAGATCGGCGCAGGCGATCTGGTCCTCGAACACCTCTTCCACGGGATCGTCATGGTCCAGGCTGTCATCGGCGGCGCGCTGGGCGGCCAAGGCGTCGAGGTCATGGGCGACGCGGCCGGCGGCCAGCGCCGGGCCGTCCACCACCGCCACCACGCCGTCCACGGTCACCCGGCTCTTGATGGCGGGCCACTGGAAGGCCTGCACGAGGGGCTTGGGCAGCGCGAGGCCCGAGGTCTCGATCAGGATGTGGTCGACGCCGCGGGACAGGATGAGATCCAGCGCCGGCACAAAGTCGTCGGCGACCGTGCAGCACAGGCAGCCGTTGGACAGTTCGACGATATTGTCCTCCGGGCAGGCCTCGATGCCGCAACCTTTGAGGATCTCGCCATCGATGCCCACATCGCCGAACTCATTGACGATCACCGCCAGGCGCTTGCCGTTGGCATTTTCCAGCAGGTGGCGGATCAGCGTGGTCTTCCCCGCCCCCAGAAATCCGGTGACGATGGTGCAGGGAATGCGGGCGAGGGACGGGGCGGGAGAGGTCATGAAAGCTCCGGGAGAAAATTGGGAATTCAGGAGGCGGGCGGCGAGACCGCCAGCGGCGGAACGCGCGCCACCATGTTGCGCTTGAGCACGTCGGGCCGTCCGCGCCAGGGCAGGATGCCGTCGGTGGAGGTGAGGAACAGGCGGGCGCCGGTGAGGAGATCCTCACCGGAGGTGGGGGCGAGGTCGCCGAACACATAGGTCCAGCCATCACGATGGATCAGCGCTGCGCTGAGACCACGCTTGCAATTGCCCAGGCATTTGACCGGCTGCACGGCCACCTGATCCAGCGTGGCGTCACCGGTGGCGAGCGCCTGAAGCGCCTCGAACAGATCCGAACCGGCGGGGGGCATGTCAGGTGCGGCGTCGGCCACCTTGCAGGTGGTGCAGACGAACAGGGTGACCGGGGGGATCTCGATGGCCGGGGCCTGCGTTGCCGCGGCTTGCGGTGCGTCGGCGGCGGACATCAAAGCCGCGCTCGGCTGGGCCGCATCGTCGCGCAAGGACGCGCTGTCCTGCGGTAGGGCCGAATCACGCGGGTCGATCAGATCGTGCTGCTGCAAGGCGCGCAGGTCCACGGGTGCAGCAGGCCCGCACGCGGGCCAAAAGGGCGCTTTGCCAGGGCACCCCGCCCGGCGCACTCCTCATCGATGGCAGGTCTCCTGGCTGGCGGGTCGTGACCGTGTGCCGCCTTCCCGGAGCCCGGAACATCCGGGCGTCCAGTGGCTTGTGGCACGGGCTCACCGCCTACAGTTGCGGGGGCAGCTGCGGTTGATGGATCAGATCCAGTCCGCATTCCCTTTTCACCCGGCGACGCGAAACGCTCACGCGACCGGGACCATCGATGGCGCCACTAAAGGGCCGGGGGGCCGGGATGTCAATGAACCGGCTCTCAACCGGCGCGGGCGCGCGCCGCTTCGATGATGGCCAGCGCCGCCGCAAATGTTTCCTCGATGCCCAGCGCCGAGGTGTCCAGCAGCACCGCGTCGTCCGCCTTCAGCAGCGGGGCGGCGGCGCGGTTGCTGTCGCGGGCATCGCGCTTGTGGATGTCGGCCAGCACCGCCTCATAGGAGGCGAGCGGGTCGCGGGCGGCCAGTTCGCGGAAGCGCCGGTCGGCGCGCACTTCCGGCGAGGCGGTGACGAACAGCTTCACGGTGGCATCGGGGCAGATGACGGTGCCGATGTCGCGCCCGTCCAGCACCGCGCCGCCGGGCTGGGCGGCAAAGCGGCGCTGGAGATCCACCAGCGCCGCGCGCACCTCCGGTCGGGCGGCCACCACGGAGGCGGCTTCGCCCAGAGCACCGGTGCGCAGGCTTTCAGGATCGAGCGCGCTCACATCCAGGGCGCGCGCCGCTTCCGCCGAGGCGGCGATGTCGTCCAGGGTGCCGGAGGCGAGGCAGTGCGCGCCCACCGCCCGGTAGAGCAGGCCGGTGTCCAGATGCGGCAGGCCCAGGTGCCCGGCGATGCGCTTGCCCAGCGTGCCCTTGCCGGAGGCGGCCGGCCCGTCGATGGCGATGATCATCACGCGCCTTCGGTCAGGATGGCGCCGAGGCCGGCCATCATGGGCATGAAGGTGGGGAAGGAGGTGGCGATGAAGCTCATGTCGTCCACCTGCACCCCCTTGAGGCTGGCGAGGCCCAGCACCAGGAAGGCCATGGCGATGCGGTGGTCCATGTGGGTGGCCACCGGCCCGCCGCCCTCCACGTCGGGGGCACCGGTGACGATGAGGTCGTCTCCCTCGATGCGGTGGGTGATGCCGCAGGCGGCGAGGCCGTCCGCCACGGCGGCGAGGCGGTCGCTTTCCTTCACCCGCAGTTCGGCGAGGCCCTGCATCCGCGTCTCGCCCTGGGCGAAAGCGGCGGCGACGGCGAGGATGGGATATTCATCGATCATGGCCGGTGCCCGCTCGGGCGGCACTTCGACGCCGGTGAGGCGGGAATAGCGCACGCGCAGATCGGCGACGGTCTCGCCGCCCTCGGTGCGCTCGGCCAGGGTCTCGATGCTGGCGCCCATCTCCTTGAGCGTGATGATGAGGCCGATGCGCAGCGGGTTCATCATCACCGCCGACAGCACGATGTCCGAGCCGGGCACGATCAGCGCCGCCACCAGCGGGAAGGCGGCGGAGGAGGGATCGGAGGGCACGTCCACCGGCGCCGCCACCAGGGTGGGGCGGCCGGTGAGGGTGATGCGGCGGCCGTGGGGGCCATGGGGCTCCACGCGCACGTCGGCGCCGAAATGGGCCAGCATGCGTTCGGTGTGATCGCGGGTGGCTTCTTTCTCCACCACCACGGTCTCGCCGCTGGCGGCAAGGCCGGCCAGCAGCACGGCCGATTTCACCTGCGCCGAGGCGACGGGGGTCTCGTAGGTGAAGGCCTTCAGATCGCTGAGGCCCTGGAGGCGCAGCGGCAGGCGGCCGCCTTGGGCTTCCTCCACCACTTCGACGCCCATGGCGACCAGGGGATCCAGCACCCGCTTCATGGGCCGCTTGCGCAGGCTGGCATCGCCATCGAAGGTGGCGGCGATGGGATTGCCGGCCACCGCGCCCATCATCAGCCGCACGCCGGTGCCGGAATTGCCAAAATCCAGCGGCGCATCGGGGGCGCGGAACTGGCCGACGCCGACGCCCTCAACCCGCCATTCGCCATTGCCCAGCCGCTCCACCTGCGCCCCCAAGGCAGCGCAGGCCTTGGCGGTGTTCAGCACGTCCTCGCCTTCCAACAGGCCGGTGATGCGGGTCTCGCCGCGGGCGAGGGCGCCGAAGATCAAAGCGCGGTGGGACACCGACTTATCCCCAGGCACGCGCACCTTGCCATTCAGGGCCGGCGACGGCAGCCCGGTGGCCGGGCGCGGGTTGGCGCCGTGACCGGAGGCGGGCGAGGCGGCGGGATTTTCGATGGCGGACATGGCGCGGCCTCTCACACGCACCGGGACTCGCGTGGCGATGGGGCGCGCAAATTCGTGAATCGAAGCGCCCCTCTAACACAGCGCAACCGGCCTCGCCACGGAGCGAATTTGAATTCCGCCTTGACAGGGCCATAGGCTTTGGCCAATGGAGCACCCTCCTTTTACAATGAGCCCCCGAGGATCTTTGCCGTGGCGAAGCCTGAACTCGGAACCAAGCGCGTCTGTCCGGTTACGGGCCGCAAGTTCTACGATCTGAACAAGGACCCCGTCGTTTCCCCGTTCACCGGTGAAACGTACCCGCGTTCCTACTTCGAACCCGCCCCGCGCGCTGGAAGCCGCGCCGAGGCGGCCCGTGCCGCTCCCGCCGCAGAGGCGGAAGTGGATGACGTGGCTGATGTGGAAATCATCAGCCTTGAGGAAGCCGAAGAGGAAACCACGGGCGCCAAGGTCCTGCCGGGGGCCGAAGACGTTGACGTGGACGAGGAAATCGACGCCGAAGCCGACGACGATACCTTCCTCGAAGAAGACGAAGATGATGAGGATGACGTCGCCGATTTGATCGGAGATGGCATCGAAGACGACGAAGAGGCTTGATGCGATCAGCGGCTTGTGCTTAAAGGCCGCTCTCGCTCGGGGCACACCAGTCCCGAGCAACCGTCGCGGGACTTCCCGGCGGGCAGATGTCGGAAGAAGTCAATGATTTTTCATTGATCTTCGTGGCGACACAGCCCGTAGCCCGCGACCCGGTGGGGCCATAGCTCAGTTGGGAGAGCGCTTCAATGGCATTGAAGAGGTCGTCGGTTCGATTCCGTCTGGCTCCACCACTTCTCAGTTTGTAGTCGGCTAAGGCATCGGTCGCCGTCCTTTCGGCAGCCGGCCCGGTCGATCCGCCACTTGGCGGAACAGTATTGCGGTCACTGGTTTCGGCCAAGGATTGCGTGGCTGGGGACACAAGCGTCCCTGGCAACCGTCGCGGGACGTCCCGGTGGTTGATGTCGAAGGAGCGGGGTTGGCGTTAAGCCAATGATTTCTCTGCCGATATCCCCCACAGCCCGCGGCCCGGTGGGGCCATAGCTCAGTTGGGAGAGCGCTTCAATGGCATTGAAGAGGTCGTCGGTTCGATTCCGTCTGGCTCCACCATTTCTCTTTTTCGTCATCCACTGACGACCTGAACGGCTCCCCCAGGGAGCCGTTTTTGTTTTCAGGGTGAGTCGGGCGCGGCGCGGCAGCTTGGACGCATCGGCGACCCTCTCTCTGCCATCGTGTTGCGATTCGCGGCCGGGCGCACCGCCCGGCCTCACCGCCATCGCCGCGGAGCAGAGACGTACGCGCGAATCACATCATCTTTCGCATCGAGGTCGGGCGCACGCCTCAGGAGCCGCCGTGCCACCACGGCTGCATCGGCTGCATCTGCCGCAGGTCCAGCGGTTCTCCGGGACGGGGCAGGGCCACAGGGACGGACGCCGGGCGGGCCGCCAGCAGGCGTTCGGGCGGCTCGGCCCAGGGGTGGGGCGCCAGGTCGAAGGTCGCCCAGTGCAGTGGCAGCAAAACCCCGCCCCTGAGCAAAGCGTGCGCCTCCAGGGCTTCCTCCGGCGTGAGGTGGACGTCCGGCCAGTCGTCGCTATAGGCGCCGATGGCGATCAGCGAGAGATCGAACGGCCCATAGGTGGCGCCGATATCGGCAAAGCCGGGGAAGAATCCGCTGTCGCCGCTGAAAAACACCCGATGTCCGGGGCTGGCGAGCACATAGGAGCACCACAAGGTGCCGTTGCCCCGCAGCCCGCGGCGGGAGAAATGCCGCGCGGGCGTGGCGGTGAGCCGCACCGCGCCGACCTGCGCGGCCTCGTGCAGATCCAGCTCCAGAATGCGGGCCGCAGGCACGCCGAATCGCTCCAGATGCGCGCCGACGCCCAGCGGGGCGATGAACACCGCGCGCGCTTGCCGGGTGTCCGCCACCAAAGCGGCGATGGTCGGGGCATCAAGATGATCATAGTGGTCGTGGGACAGCACGATGGCGTCCAGCGGCGGCAGGTCGGCCATGGCCAAGGGCGGGGCATGGAACCGGCGGGGGCCGACGCCGGAGAAGGGCGACACCCGCTCCGACCAGACCGGGTCCAGGAGAAAGCGCTGGGTGCCCATCTCCAGCAGGGTGGTGGCATGGCCAAGCCATGTGGCCCGCAGGCCCGAGGGGGCGGGGAGCCGCAGGCTGGCGGCTGTGTCGCCATAGAGCGGCACCGGGCCGGCTGGCCGGCGGGCGGCGGTGTTGCCCAGGCGTCCGCGCAGGATTCGCGACGTGGAGCCCGGTGTCAGCAATTGCGTGGGAATGGGGTTCTGGAACGCCGCATCGCGGAAGTGGGGAGATCGCAGCATGCGTTCGAGACGGGCGCCCTTCGGCGCGGCACCAAAACTCTTGAAGGGGCTGGGCACGTATCCTGTCATCCCTGTGGCGGCATGGTCTGCCAGCGCAAGGGGTCGGCCTCAAATGGGGCAGTGGTGCGGCATAGCTGCCGGTGGAGGGGGGAGATGCTGATGTGCAGCGGGCCGGCGCGCGGCCATTGACTTTCCACCAGGGCTTGGCCAGTTTTAACCAACTGGTTACTTAAAAGCCGGGCGAGGCGCGGCGATGGGCGTGACCGAAAGGGTTTCGCCGTCCGGTGCCTTGCTACGGATGCTGGGAGAAAACGCCATGACCACCCTGTCGCTGCCCGTGCCTGGGGGGCTAGCGCCCTATACGCTGCGGGGCGCCCCGCTGTGGCCGGCGTCCGGCACGGCGCCTCCGGTCTTCAACCGCATCGCTTATGCGGCGGCCCATGTGGTGGCAGACCCGCTGGCGGACAATGATCCGTGGCTGGATGCAGCCATCGACTGGGATCGGACCCTGGCCTTCCGCCATCATTTGTGGGATCTCGGCTTTGGAGTGGCCGAGGCCATGGATACCGCACAGCGCGGCATGGGCCTGGATTGGCCGGCGGCGCAGGATCTGATCCGCCGGGTGCTGGCGGACGCCAAGACCCGCCCGGGCGCCCTGGTGGCCTCGGGGGCGGGGACGGAGCAACTGGCTCCGGGGCCGGATGTGACCGTCGATGACGTCATCCGCGCTTATGAGGAGCAGGTGGCGTTCGTGGAAGGGCAAGGCGGGCGCATCATCCTGATGGCCAGCCGCGCCCTCGCCAAGGCGGCGACCGGGCCGGACGACTATGCCAGGGTCTATGACCGCATCCTCTCCCAGGTGCGCGCGCCGGTGATCATCCATTGGCTCGGCGACATGTTCGATCCGGCGCTCGCGGGCTATTGGGGCCATGCGGACACGGACGCGGCGATGGACACCTGCCTCGACATCCTCGCCAGCCATGCGGACAAGGTGGACGGGGTCAAGATTTCCCTCCTGTCCAAGGAGAAGGAGGTCTCCATGCGCCGTCGCCTGGCGCAGGGGGTGCGCATGTATACGGGCGACGATTTCAACTATGCCGAACTCATCGCCGGCGACGCGCAGGGCTATTCCGACGCACTGCTGGGGATCTTCGACGCCATCGCGCCGGTGGCCTCGCTGGCTTTGAGCAAGCTGGCGCAGGGCGACGCCGCCGCCTTCGATGCGCTTCTGGCGCCGACCGTGCCGCTGTCCCGGCACATCTTCAAGGCGCCGACGCGCTTCTACAAAACCGGTGTCGTATTTCTGGCCTATCTCAACGGCCTGCAGGATCATTTTACCATGATCGGCGGGCAGCAGAGCGCGCGGTCCATGCAGCATCTGGCGGAACTTTTCCGCCTTGCGGATGCGGCCCGCTGCCTGCGCGATCCCGAGGATGCGGCGGCGCGCATGCGTCGGGTGCTGGCGCCGGCCGGCCTGCACTGAGAGCAGCGCCCCGGCGATTTCGCAGACAAAGGCGTGTGGGACACGGCGGGGCGCCTTTGATCCCGGGACGTGCGATCGGTAAGGCACCGCGTCCAGCACCGGCGATGGGCTCCGACGTGGCGTCGAGAGTTCCCTTGCGTGGCTGCGGGCGCTTCAACTTTGCCTGGACTTGCTCTAGAAGCCGGCAAGACACTCTTTCCGCCTTCCAGGATCAAGCCGGCCCATGACCATCCGTTTGCACCGCGGCGATTTGCCGGACGATTTCCGCCCCGCCTCCGTGGTGGCGATCGATACCGAGACCCTCGGCCTGCGGCCTCACCGCGACCGGCTGTGCCTGGTGCAACTGTCCAATGGCGACGGCAATGCGGAACTGGTGCAGATTCCGGCCGGGGCCACGGCCGCCAGCGCGCCCAATCTGGTGCGCCTGCTCAGCGATCCGGCGGTGGTGAAGCTGTTTCATTTCGGGCGGTTTGACATCGCCGTCCTGCAACACACCTTCGGCGTCACCACCGCGCCGGTGTTCTGCACCAAGATCGCCTCGCGGCTGGTGCGCACCTATACCGACCGGCACGGCCTCAAGGATCTGGTGCGCGAATTGCTCGGCGTGGACCTGTCCAAGCAGCAGCAGAGCTCCGATTGGGCGGCGACCGACCTCACGGAGGCTCAGCTCGCTTATGCCGCCTCCGACGTGCTCTATTTGCACGGATGCAAGGACAAGCTGGAGGCCATGCTGGCCCGCGAGGGGCGGACCGCCCTGGCGGCGCAATGCTTCGGGTTCCTGCCGGCACGGGCGGCGTTGGACCTCGCCGGCTGGTCCGAGGAAGACATCTTCGCGCATTCGTGAGGACGGCGTGCGCTGGCGGCCGGCGTGGCGGGACGGGCAGCGCCAATCGGTCGGGGGGCTGCCACTCCGCTCTGCGGGATGGTTTCCCGCCCGGGTACGGCCAGTGATTGGCACCGGGCGACTTACACCGTGCGACTTGCACCGGGCGACTTGCGCGCCATATGCGTTTCGGTGATGCTCGGACATATTGGTGCCGTGCACCAAAGTGATAAATCGCCGGTGTCGTACGGGGGCGGACGCGACGCGGCGGAAATCGGGCCGAGAGGGGGGCCGTGGCGCGTGCGCCTGTTCCCGAACAGTGAGCGATGAACACACACGTGTCCCCACAAGATATGGATCGCCGGGAGGCCGCGGGCTTCGCGTCCCATGCGGCGCCGGATTTCCAGCGCGCCAACCGGCACAGCGCTCGCGTGCGCCTGATCAAGCGCCTGCTTCCGGCTGCCCTCGTCATCGCCCTGGTGCTGATGATCGCCATTCCCCTGGTGGGCAAGCTGACCATGAAGATGGAGCTGCCGTTCAGCCTCGGCACCTTGAGCCTCAGCGGGACGCGCCTGACCATGGAAGCGCCGAAGCTGTCCGGCTTTACCGATGATAATCGCGCCTACAACATCACTGCGGAAACCGCGACCCAGGATGTGACGCGACCGGACATCATTGGTCTGACCGAGGTGTTCGCGCGGCTGGAACTGGCCAACAAGGGCTGGGCGACGGTGAAGTCCCACTCCGGCACGTTGGACACCAAGACCCAGTTCATTACCCTTTCCGACGGGGTAGACCTTGCGACCAATGGCGGTTATGCCGGCAAGCTGCAGGATGCGGATGTGGATGTGAAGGCCGGCACGGTCACCACCGATCATCACGCGGTCCTGACCTATATGGACGGTCGCCTGGTGGCGGACCGCATGCGGATCACCGATCGTGGCAGCCGTGCGCTGTTTGAGGGGAACGTACAATTGGACTTCCGCCTCGCAAACGTTCCCAAGCCAGAAGCCCCGGCCGCCCCGGCGCCCCAACCTATTGTGAAGCCATGAGGCGTCTTTCCACCGGCTTTGCCGCCGCCGCTCTGCTTGCCGCGCTTGGTCTCCAGGCGCTCGCCGCACCGCCGGCGGCCGCCCCCGCTGCCGCGCCCAGCGGCCCGCCCAATGCGCTGCAGGGCTTTGCCCGCAATCGCGACGAGCCGATCCGCATCAATTCCAACACCCTGGAAGTGCGGGACAAGGAAAAGATCGCGGTGTTCGCCGGCAATGTGGTGGTCACCCAGGGCGACACCACCCTGCGCAGCCCGCAATTGTTCGTCTATTACGACGGCGACGTGGCCGCCGTGCAGACGGGTGCGCCGTCGGAATCCAGCAAGATCCGCAAGCTGGAAGCGACAGGGGGTGTCGTGGTCCAGACAAAGGACCAGACCGCCACCGGCGACACCGGCGTCTTCGAGATGAAGACCAACACGGTGACCATGACCGGCAAGCCCGTCGTTCTGACCCAGGGGCCGAACGTCATCCGTGGCCAGCGGCTGGTGGTGGACCTGACGTCGGGCGTCTCGAAATTCGAGGGCGGCCGCGTGGAAAGCCTGATCGTTCCTGGCAGCATGAAGCAGGACCCTGCCGCAGCTCCGGCCGCGCCCCGCCGCTGAGGCCATTGGCCCAGCGGTCACGCGCGGGCCGAACCGGCCCGTGCGGCAGCTTGAGCGTCGCTGATACTTTGGTTGCGGCCCATTTTTTGCATGTTGCATTGCATCAGCGATTTGGAAGGACTAAACCAAAGCTGGGGGCTGCGAACCGGAGCCCGGGATGAACGTCCTGTCCATGTTCGGTAGAAACACCACACGTACGCAATCCGCCTCTCCTGTACCCGCTGACGTGCGCGGCTACGAAGAGGACGGGGACGATGCCTGGGATGACGCCGGAGACCACCAGCCGGCCACCGGCGAGGGTGCGCTGGCGGCCTTCGGGCTCGCCAAGTCCTATGGCGGCCGCAAGGTGGTCCGGGACGTAAGCATTGATGTGCGCCGTGGCGAAGCCGTCGGCCTGCTCGGCCCCAACGGCGCCGGCAAGACCACCGTCTTCTATATGATCACCGGCTTGGTGAAGGCGGACCAGGGCCGCATCGAGCTGGAGGGGCACGACGTGACCCCCATGCCCATGTATCGCCGCGCCCGCCTCGGCATCGGCTACCTGCCGCAGGAAGCCTCCATTTTTCGCGGCCTGTCGGTGGAGGACAACCTCCTGGCGGTGCTGGAAATCCGCGAGCCCAACAAGAAGCGGCGCTTGGAGGAAATGGACGCGCTGCTGGAAGAGTTCAAGATCACCCATGTGCGCAAGTCGCCCTCCATCGCCCTGTCCGGCGGTGAGCGGCGGCGGGTGGAGATCGCCCGCGCCTTGGCGAGCCGTCCGGCCTACATGCTGCTGGACGAGCCCTTCGCCGGCATCGACCCCATCGCGGTGGGGGACATCCAGTCGCTGGTGCGTCACCTGACCACCCGCGGCATCGGCGTGCTGATCACCGACCACAATGTGCGCGAGACCCTGGGGCTCATCGACCGGGCCTACATCATCCATTCCGGCACGGTGCTGATGGAAGGCGATCCCGAATCCATTGTGGCCAGCCCCGATGTGCGGCGGCTGTATCTCGGCGAAGAGTTCCGGCTGTGACAGAGGCGCGCCGCTTTCCGTCCCTTTGGGCGACGCGGAGTGGGCGCGCAGGAGGGTTTTCGCCATGGCGATGAGCCCAAAGATGGAGTTTCGCCAGAGCCAGTCTCTGGTGATGACCCCGCAGCTGATGCAGGCCATCAAGCTGCTGCAGCTCTCCAATCTGGAGCTGGTGGCCTATGTGGAGGCCGAGC
This sequence comes from Azorhizobium sp. AG788, assembly GCF_943371865.1. GTDB lineage: Bacteria > Pseudomonadota > Alphaproteobacteria > Rhizobiales > Xanthobacteraceae > Azorhizobium. Next base: position 77,736 of record NZ_CALRWL010000017.1, read on the forward strand.
TGGAGCGCAATCCGCTGCTGGAGCGCGCCAGCGAGCCGGACAGCGCCGAGCATGATCTGCCCAGCCCCCATGACGAGCCGCCCGCGCCCATCGACACCGGCGCGCCGGTGTCGGGCGACTGGCTGGAGACCGACCTCGCACCCACCCGCGAAGCCATCGAGACCCGGCTCGACACCGATCTCGGCAACGTCTTTCCCGATGAAGGACCGGCCGAGCGCCTGAACACGCCGGGCCAGACCGGCGGCGGCTCCACGGCGGAGTGGGGCGGCGGTGGCGATCGCGGCGAAGACTATAATCCCGAAGCCTTTCTCGCCGCCGAAACCACGCTGGCCGATCATCTGGAGGCCCAGTTGGCGGTGGCCGAGCCGGATCCGGTGCGGCGTCTGATCGGGCTCAACCTCATCGGCCTCATTGACGAGACCGGCTATTTCTCCGGCGATCTTGACGCGGTGGCCGCCCAGCTCGGGACCACCCGGGCGCAGGTGGAGGATGTGCTGCGGGTGATCCAGACCTTCGAGCCCTCCGGCGTGGGCGCGCGCTCGCTGTCGGAATGCTTGGCGCTGCAATTGCGTGATCGCAACCGTTGCGATCCGGCGATGCAGGCCCTGCTGGACAATCTGGAACTGCTCGCCCGCCATGACCGCAATGCCCTGCGCCGCATCTGCGGCGTGGATGCGGAAGACCTGGCGGACATGATCGCCGAGATCCGCCGGCTCGATCCCAAGCCCGGCCTCGCCTATGGCGGCGGCGTCATTCATCCCCTGGTGCCGGACGTCTTTGTGCGGGAGGCCTCGGATGGCTCCTGGCTGGTGGAGCTGAACTCGGACACGCTGCCGCGGGTGCTGGTGAACCAGATGTACCACGCCACGGTCGCCAAGGCGGTGCGCTCGCCGCAGGAGAAGACCTTCCTGGCGGACTGCATGCAGTCCGCGTCATGGCTCACCCGCTCCCTGGACCAGCGCGCGCGCACCATCCTGAAGGTGGCCAGCGAGATCGTGCGGCAGCAGGATGCGTTCCTGGTGCATGGGGTGCGCCACCTGCGGCCGCTGAATCTGCGCACCGTGGCCGACGCCATCGGCATGCATGAATCCACCGTCTCCCGCGTCACCTCCAACAAATACATCTCCACCCCCCGCGGCGTGCTGGAGATGAAGTTCTTCTTCTCCTCCTCCATTGCCTCATCCGGGGGCGGCGAGGCCCATGCGGCGGAGGCCGTGCGTCATCGCATCAAGACCCTCATCGAGGCGGAGACCGTGGACGACGTGCTGTCCGACGACACTTTGGTGCAGAAGTTGAAGGAAGACGGCGTCGACATCGCCCGCCGCACGGTGGCGAAGTATCGCGAGAGCATGAACATCCCCTCGTCGGTGCAGCGCCGGCGGGAGAAGGTGGCGGCCAGGGGCGACGCGGCCGCGGCAGCGGGTTGACGCGGCACGGGCAAAGGCCCGCTTCGTACAAGGGATGAGCGGTTCGTCCGCACCCAATGCTGGACAAGGCGCCTGGTCCCTGTTGAGCTTGCATCCCACAGATGCGCCCGCGCATGCCGGTTGCCACGGCAGACAGAACGGGCGGAAGGGAGGACATGCTTCAAGCTTGGGTCGTCATCATCCTTGCGTTCGCCTATATCGGCTCCCTGTTTGCCGTGGCGAGCTTCGGGGATCGTTTGCGCCTGGGCCGGACGCTGTCCGCCTCGCGTCCGCTCATCTACTCGCTCTCGCTGGCGGTCTATTGCACCTCCTGGACCTTCTACGGCTCGGTGGGCCTGTCCACGGCGCAGGGCTTCGACTTTCTCACTATCTATCTCGGCCCGGTGATCGTCATTGCCGTGGGGACGCCCGTGCTCATGCGCGTGGTGCGGCTGGCCAAAGCCCATAACATCACCTCCATCGCCGATTTCATCGCCGCCCGCTACGGCAAGCACCAGGGCATCGCCGCGCTGGTGGCGCTGGTGGCTGTGGTGGGGTCGATCCCCTACATCTCACTGCAATTGAAGGCCGTGTCCGCGTCCCTGCTGGCGGTGCTGGGCCATCTGGCGGGCGAGCCGGTGCAATTGCCGGTGGGCGGGGACATGGCCCTGTTCGTGGCGTTTGCCATGGCGGTGTTCGCGGTGCTGTTCGGCACCCGGCACACGGACGCCACCGAGCACCAGAACGGCCTGATGCTGGCGGTCGCGACCGAGTCCCTGGTCAAGCTGGTGGCGTTCCTGACCGTGGGCGCCCTCGTCACCTTCATCATCTTCGACGGCCCGGTCTCCCTCTGGCATGCGGCGCAGGAGGCCGGCGTCACCAAGCCGTTCGAGCGCGGGATCAGCCTGGAAAACTGGGTGACCATGACCGTGCTCTCGGCGGGCGCCTTCGTGTTGTTGCCGCGTCAGTTCCATGTGGCGGTGGTGGAGAACAAGAGCGAGGCGGAAATCCGCCGGGCCCGCTGGCTGTTCCCGCTCTATCTCATCCTCATCAATCTGTTCGTGGTGCCGCTGGCCCTGGCGGGCATGACGTTGTTCCCGCTCTCCACCGTCGACAGCGATGTCTATGTGCTGGCCGTGCCGCTGGCGGCCGGTTTCGAAAGCTTCGCGTTGCTGGCCTTCATCGGCGGCCTGTCGGCGGCGACCGCCATGGTGATCGTGGAATCCGTGGCGCTGGCCATCATGGTTTCGAATGACCTGGTGGTGCCCATGCTGCTGCGGCGCCGGGCCCGCCAGCCCGCCGATGGCCCCACCACCTTGCACGACATGTCGGAAACCCTGCTGCTGGTGCGCCGGGTGGCCATCTTCGTCATCATGCTGCTGGCTTATCTGTACTATCGCACCACGGGTGAGGTGCAGTTGGCGCAGATCGGCCTGTTGTCCTTCGCCGCCATTGCCCAGGTGGGGCCGGCATTCGCCGCCGGTCTGCTGTGGCAGCGGGCGACGGCCAAGGGGGCGGTGACCGGCATCCTGGTGGGCGTTGCGGTCTGGGCCTACACCTTGATGGTGCCGAGCCTGGCGGACGCCGGGCTGGTATCGCAGGACTTCCTGCTGGCGGGTCCATTCGGGTTGAGCTGGCTGCGGCCGGAGGGACTGTTCGGCCTGGAGGCCGGGCCGCTCGCCCATGGGGTGGCCTGGAGTCTGGGCCTCAATACCCTCAGCCTCCTGGTGGTGTCCTTCCTGACCCGTCCCAGCGACATCGAGCGGGTGCAGGCGAGCCTGTTCGTGGCGACCGATCAGGCCATGGTGCGCCCGGCGTTCCGGCGGTGGCGCTCGTCGGTCAGTACGGAAGAACTGATCGTCACCGTGGCGCGCTATCTGGGCGACGAGCGGGCGCGGACCGCCTTTACCGCGTTCGCGGCGGCGGAGGGCATCCGGCTCGACCCGCTGCGGGAGGCGGACGCCCATCTGGTGCGGTTCGCGGAACATCTCCTGGCCTCGGCCATTGGAGCTGCCTCCTCGCGGCTGGTGCTTTCCCTGCTGCTGCGCAAGCGCACGGTCTCCACCAAGGCGGCGTTGCAACTGCTGGATGATGCGTCCGCCGCCATCCAATACAATCGCGACCTGCTGCAAAATGCCATCGACCATGTGGGCCAAGGCATTGCGGTGTTCGACAAGGAAGCGCGGCTGGTGTGCTGGAACCGCAGCTTCGGTGCCATGCTGGACCTGCCGCCGGAGTGCTATGCCCTCGGCATTCCCCTGGCGGATATCCTGGCGAATGCGCCGCCGGATGCGCCCTCCGACCTCGACAATGCCGCCCGTGCCGCCCGCTATACCGCGGCCAGCGGTGCGGTGCTGGAGCGGCTCAGCCAGCGCGGCGCGGTGATCGAAGTGCGCTCCGATCCCATGCCCGACGGCGGCTCGGTGGTGACCTACACCGACATCACCGCCTCGGTGGAGGCCGAGACCGCGCTGGAGCGGGCCAATGAGACCCTGGAGCGGCGGGTGCGCGAGCGCACCGAAGAATTGGAGCGCCTCAACCGCGCCCTGGAAAAGGCCCGCGCGGACGCCGAGGAGGCCAATCTCTCCAAGACCCGCTTCCTGGCCGCCGCCAGCCACGACATTCTCCAGCCGCTCAATGCCGCCCGCCTCTATGTGACCAGCCTGGTGGAACGCGCCCAGGGGGCCGATGGCGCGCGTCTGGCGGGCAATATCGATGCGTCCCTGGAGGCGGTGGAAGAGATTCTGGTGGCCCTGCTGGACATCTCGCGGCTGGACAGCGGCGTGCTGCGCCCGGAGGTCGCCCCGTTCCGGCTGGATGAGGTGCTCAAGCAGCTGGAATTGGAGTTTGCGCCTCTGGCACAGGAGAAGAAGCTCGACCTGCGCTTCGTGCCCTGTGGCCTGACCGTGCGCTCGGACCGGCGGCTGCTGCGCCGGCTGTTGCAGAACCTGATCTCCAATGCGGTGAAATACACCCCTAAGGGCCGCGTTCTGGTGGGCTGCCGCCGGCACCGCGGCAAAGTGATGGTGGAGGTGATCGACACCGGCGTCGGCATTCCCCGCTCCAAGCACAAGGTGGTGTTTCAGGAGTTCCAGCGCCTGGACCAGGGGGCACGGGAGGCGCGGGGGCTGGGCCTTGGCCTGTCCATCGTGGAGCGCATCGCCCGGGTGCTGGAACATCCGGTGACGCTGCGCTCCGCCGCCGGGCGGGGCTCAGTGTTCGCGGTGGAGCTTCCGGTCGCCGTTCCCTTGCCGCAGGAAAGCACGCAGCCGGCGGCGCCGCCGCGCAGCCTCGCCCCGCTGGTGGGCCTCACCATCCTGGCCATCGACAATGAGCCGGCGATCCTGGACGGGATGGAACTGCTGCTGTCCGGCTGGGGCTGCCGGGTCATCAAGGCCGCCGATGTGGCGTCCGCGCTGGAGGGCGTGCATGCCGCCAAGGTTCAGCCGGATTTCGTGCTGGTGGACTATCATCTGGATGCCGGCCACGGCATCGAGGCGGTGATGGCCTTGCGCTGGAAGCTGGGCCGGCTGCCCGCCGCGCTCATCACCGCCGACCGCAGCCGGAAGGTGCGCGATGCGGCGCGGGCGGCGGAAATGACCGTGTTGCACAAGCCGCTGAAACCGGCGGCCTTGCGCGCGCTGCTGGCGCAATCGCGATTGTCGCGCAACGCCGCGGAATAGTGGGGTCATCCCCATATTCCCGCCTGTTCCACACAGGTGGAACATTGCCTTTGGATGATCCTGCTTCCTCCGCTTCCTCGCCCCATTCGTGCCCCGTTCCGCAGGCTTTATTGAACCTGCGCGATGAGGGGCTGTCTTCGAAGCTTCATCATTGGATCGCGCCAAGAAGACCAGAGACTTTCGACGCCATTAAACGGGTCGTTAACTTTTGCGGAGATGGCCATGACATTTACCATTAATGTGCCGGTCTTTCCGATGCGGAAGGAAATCGAAGCCCGTAAGGCCCGCAAAGGGCTTTGCTTCCTGTTCGCGCTGCCGGGCCTGCCGAAGGGCGATACGCGCCGGACCCGCGATGCCGCCGGCTTCCTGGAAATGGAAATGCTGCCGCTGGACGAACTGGAAGGTGTTCGGCGTCCCGTAAAGAAACATCGCAAGCGTTCGATGTAAGAGGTCGATTTTCGCGTTTCTTTATTCAAGTGATATTGTCAATTCGGCCGATGTGAATAATTATAACCGTATTGGGCTGATGCGTGGCCGGGGGCTCATGCAAATATCTGCTTCTCTATGCGGTTATCATTTCGCCGTACCGAGCATTGAACGTCTTGGCTGTTGGGGGCTAATCCGACTGCCTGTGGCGGATGTCGCGCGGGGCGGCGCATGTTCGCATCGTCCCAGCTTTCGCCGGTGCAGCAACCCGCGGGCCACCGGATTTCAGAACCTGATCCCCTGTTTGCAGGGCCCGACCGCCCGCTGTTCCGTGCCTGTCCGGCCATGAGCGCGAATGAGGGGCTGGCGCTGAACTCTCCCGCGCGGATTGCATTCGCGCGTCGTGGCCCGATCCATGCGCTCGGTCTGGCACTGATCTGGCTCATCGTTGCCTTCATGCTGGCGACCATCAGCGCCACTGCCACCTTCTTTCTGCGCCAGCTTGCGGGCGACCGCTTCAACGAGGGGGTGTCCTCTCCCTGGCTGTATCTGGTCAGCTTGGTGGTCTTCAGCCTCGTCCTGCTCGGCGTCAGCCTGCATATGGCGCGGGTGCTCGGAAACGGTGACGCCGCAGCGGCGCTTGGCCAAAAAAACCTGCGACGTCCCTGGCTGATACTGGCAATTACCGTGGCCATGATGGTCGCCGCTGAGGCCGTCACCTGGCTGTTCGAGCGGTCTGAAACCCGCGCCTTGCACCATTTGCTGTTCGAGCATCCCGAGATTTGGGGCGTGCCCATCCGGCGCTGGCTGTTTCCGGTTTGCCTTGGACTTGTAACAATCATCGTCGCCCCGGTCGCCGAGGAACTGTTCTTCCGCGGCTGGCTTTGGGAGGAGCTGCGCCGGAGCTGGGGGCGCCCAGCCGTAGCGCTCGCCACCGGCCTGCTGTTTCTTCTCGCCCATGGTATGGGAGGCTTTGTCATCCTGGTATGCGCCGTGCCGGGGGCGGTCGGGCTGTCCTTCGTCCGCGCTATGGACGGCAGCGTGCGGGCGTCGCTGCTGTGCCATGTGCTCTATAATGCCGGCGCGTTCGCCTATGCCTATCTGGATTGAGTGCCTCACGCCGCCCATCGCCGTGCGAGCCGCTACCATCTCCCATCCTTCGTCCCTGTGGGTATGGCCATGAGTGTGAACGACGCAGTCCCCGCGGAGCGCCCGGCGCGGTTGCCCTTCACGCGGCGCGGCCCGTTCCACGCGCTGGTGGTCATGGTCGGGTGGCTGCTGGTGTCCGCTGTGGCCGTCGTGCTGGGCACGGTGGCGGGATTGGTGGTCATGCAGGCGGACCCCGATGACGTGCGATCCTTGGGGTTCGACTATCCGTGGGTCGTGACCAACGCCCTTGCCATCTCCGCCATCACCTTGATCCTCGCCAGCCTGCATATGGGGTTCGTGGTGGGCGAGGGCGACCGTCGCGCCGGATTGGGCAACGTGCCGATTCAGCGCCCCGGTCTCATGCTGGGCCTCGCCCTTTCCGCCACCGTCATGACCTGGGCGACGGCGAGTCTATTGGGGGCCACCGACCCGCTGAACCTGACCGGCGTGCTTGAAAGCGCAGGGGCTGACGTGGCGCCGGCCTGGCCATGGCTGCTGCCGGTCTGCAATGCCGTGATCCTGGTGATCCTGGTTCCGCTGGGAGACGAGTTGTTCTTACGTGGGTGGTTGTGGGTGACACTCCGCCGTGTCTGGTCGGTTCCGGTGGTCATTGCGGCAACAGCCTTGCCGTTCTGGTTGCTCCATCCCGACGCCCAATGGCGTTATCTTGTGGCCCTGATCCCCTCCACCCTCGCATTCTCCCTGGTGCGCCATTACTGCGGCAGCGTTCGCGCTTCGGTGGCGGCCCACGTGATTCACCACGCCATTTCCGTCGCTCTGATTTTTGCCCTCATGGCGCTCGGGGACTAGGCAAGCCCATGGAGGCCCCCGCGCCACTCCGCCGCGCCGCGTGGCGTCTTCCGGCAAGGTCCGATAAGGTCGCGCCGAAACGATCCGCCGGGACCCCGCCATGCCACGCGACGCAACGCTCCGCTCCGACACCGACGCGGCCGATACCCATTTCGGCTACCGCACCGTCCCCCTGGGCGAAAAGCAGACGCTGGTGGACGACGTGTTCCACAAGGTGGCGCGGCGCTACGACATCATGAACGACCTCATGTCCGGCGGCCTGCACCGGGCGTGGAAGAACGACCTGGTCGCCAAGCTGCGCCCGCCCCAGGGCGATCGCCCCTTCCGCCTGCTGGATCTGGCGGGCGGCACCGGGGATGTGGCCTTCCGCACCGTGTCCGCCGGTGGCGCCGGAACGCGGGCGGTGGTGGCGGATATCAATACGGAAATGCTGGCGGTGGGCCGCGAGCGGGCGGAAAAGCGTGGGTTGTCCGAGCGCGTGGAGTTCACCGAGGCCAATGCCGAAGCGCTGCCGTTTCCGGACGGGTCGTTCGATGCGGTGACCATCGCCTTCGGCATCCGCAATGTGCCGCGCATTCCCCTCGCCCTCAGCGAAATGCGCCGGGTGCTGAAGCCGGGCGGACGGGCCTTGGTGCTGGAATTCTCCCAGGTGGATGTGCCGCTGCTGGACAAGATCTACGAATTCTATTCGTTTCGGGTCATTCCGGCCCTCGGTCGCCAAGTCACCGGCGATGCGGAGCCGTACCAATATCTGGTGGAATCCATCCGCCGCTTTCCGCCCCCCGAGGTGTTCGCGCAGATGATGCGCACCGCCGGCTTCGCCCGGGTGACGGCGACCCCGTTCACCGGCGGCGTGGTCGTGCTGCATTCGGGCTATCGCATCTGATGGCCGTCCTGTTCGGTCGCCGAGGGGCATCCGCGTGATTCTTGTTCTGATCGATGCCGCCCGTCTCGCCCGTGCCGGCTATGTGCTGGCACGCGAAGGCGTGCTCTCCCTGGTGAACCCCGCCTTGGTGCCGCCTTTGGCGCGCCCCGGCCTGCGCATCGCGCAGATGATCGCGCGGCCGGACGCGGGCACCCGCGCAGCGCGCCTGTCGGCGGCGCTCAGCCGGCTGGGGCCGTCCTATATCAAGCTGGGGCAATTCCTCGCCACCCGGCCGGATGTGGTGGGGCCCTCGGTCGCCCGCGATCTGGAGATTTTGCAGGACCGCATGCCGCCGTTCGGACAGGCCATTGCGGAGGCCACCGTCATCGGGGCGCTGGACCGCCCGCTGGCGGACGCGTTCGAGAGCTTCGGCCCGGCCGTGGCGGCGGCGTCCATCGCCGAAGTGCACAAGTCCGTGGTGCTGGATGCGGACGGCAGCCGCCGCACCGTGGCGGTAAAGGTGCTGCGGCCCGGCATCGAGCGGCGCTTCGGCGCCGACATGAAGACCTTCCGCCGCGTGGCGGCATTTGCCGAGCGTGTCTCGCCCGAAGCCCGCCGCCTGCGGCTGGAAACCGTGGTGGATACGTTGGCGCGCTCGGTCTCCATGGAGATGGACCTGCGCCTGGAGGCCGCCGCTTATGCGGAACTGGCCGAGAATGTGCAGAACGATGCCGAGATCCACGTTCCGGCGGTGGATTGGGATCGCTCCGCCCGTGAAGTGCTGACCACCCAATGGATCGACGGCATCAAGCTCAGTGACCGCGCGGCCCTGGAGGCTGCCGGCCACGATTTGCAGGCTCTGGCCCGCATCGTGATGCAGTCCTTCCTGCGTCAGGCCATGCGCGACGGCTTCTTCCACGCCGACATGCATCCGGGCAATCTGTTCGTGGACGCCCAGGGCCGGCTGGTGGTGGTGGATTGCGGCATCATGGGCCGGCTGGGCGTCAAGGAGCGCCGCTTCCTGGCGGAAATCCTCTATGGCTTCATCACCCGCAACTGGAAGCGCACCGCGGAAGTGCATTTCGAGGCGGGCTATGTGCCGGCGCACCATTCGGTGGATGATTTTGCCCAGGCCATCCGCGCCATCGGCGAGCCCATCCACTCCCGTGCTGCCGACCAGATTTCCATGGCCCGCCTGTTGTCACTGCTGCTGGAAGTCACTGCGCTGTTCGACATGACCACCCGGCCAGAACTGCTGTTGTTGCAGAAGACCATGGTGGTGGTGGAGGGGGTCGCCCGTTCGCTCGATCCGAAGCTGAACATGTGGACCACCGCCGGCCCGGTGGTGGAAGACTGGATCGCGCAGAATCTCGGCCCCGTGGGCCGGTTGCAGCAGGCCGGCGCGGGCGTCAGTGAAGTGGGTCGCTTCGTGCTGGACGCGCCCGCTCTGCTCACCCGCGCCGGTCGCGTGCTGACGCAGATGGACGAGGCCACCCGCGACGGATTCAAGCTCTCGCCGGGAACCCTGGAAGGCATCGGCCGCGCCGAAGCCAAACGGGCGTTCTGGGGCAATGCCGCCTTGTGGGTGATTGCCGTCGCCCTGCTGATCATCGCCCTGCGCTAACCCCTCAGGCCAGAACGTCCGCCACCGGGCGGCGCAGCGACCAGGGCATCGGATTGCCGTAGCCGAAGCGCAGGATGAGATCGGGCCGTCGCGCGCCCACACCGAGATGGGCGGCCACCTGCCGCCGCACCTCCGGCACCTCCACCGCCTGGTTGAGGAAGGCGTGCTTGATGCCCAGCGCCGTGGCCTGCAGGGCGAAGCGCTGATAGGCGCGACCGACCGCCACCCAATGGGCGGGGTCGTTCTGATCTGAGATGAACACCGCCAGGCCTGCCGCGCTTTCCACCTGCACCTTCGCCTTGGCCTTCTCTGCGTCGGTGGTCAGCACCAGATCGAACAGCACCCGCCCGATGGCCTCCGGCAGTTCCGGATTGCCGGTGAGCGGCGCAAACAAGCCATCGGCGGTGTCCATTGCTTCCGCATAACTGAAGCGCACCCAGCGCTTCAGCTCGGCCCGGAAGGCGGCATCGTTCAACTGGCGGTTATTGGCCTCCAGGATCAATGCGGTGAGCGCCGTCATGGCCGGGCGTTCGGTGATCAGGCGCACGGAAACGCCGGGCCGGGTGCCTGCTGCGACCAGTGCCGCCAGTTCCGCCGCAGGCACCGCGCGGCCGTCATAGATGCCACGCGTACATTGCCGGCGGGGAATTGCCGTGCCGAGGTCCGTCACCGCGACTTTCCCCGGCCGCAGCGCCACCCGGATCCGCCCCTCTCCGGTTGTTTCGAAGCGCGGATCGGCGATCAGCCCGACCGTCGGCGCCGCATGGACCATGTTCTCCGCTGCAGCACCGAGGCTGACGAACAGATGGTGGTCGTCCGGGTCGACGATGGGGGTGCGGCGCGTGAAGTCGGGCAGCAGGGTGATGCCGCCATCATCGCCGGCAAAGCGCCACGCCTGGGTGTTGTGGCTGGTGGCGGCGAGCGTCGCGCTTTGGATCAGGGCCGTGCGTGCCTCGGCACCGGCGAGCCCCGGCGTTGGAGGCCGACGCAACCGATGCGCTTCCTCTCGCCACTCCCCGGCCTCGTGGCTGTCCCAGAGGCGGTCTCCGGCAACGATGGCGGCGGTGCCTGCGAGGGTGGCCGCCGCGCCCAATATCGCCGTCCTTCGGTTCACGTCGCACTCCCGGTACGCCATTACAGTGGGAGCTTATGCTTTGGTCCCGTTGAGCTTATGTTGGCATGTCTCACTGGCGCTGTCGCATTCGCTGGTGTCGCGCTGCACCAAAATTCGCGGCGGGACGCTCGCCTTGCTTGCGAATAATTTCCCCGGCGATTGCGGGCGCACAGGCTAAAGTCCACCGGTGGATCCGTCCCGCCAGAAGGACGGCGCATTGCGTCCGGACGCATCCGGCTCTAGTCCATCGCCGCAGGGAGACCCGCCATGCTGCACGAGCGACGCATCCTTCTCATCATCGGCGGCGGCATCGCCGCCTATAAGTGCCTGGATCTCATCCGACGGCTGAAGGAACGCGGCGCCACCGTGCGCGCGATCCTGACCGGCGCCGCGCAGCACTTCGTGACGCCGCTGTCCGTTGGGGCGCTCACCGGGGAGCGGGTCTTCACCGATCTGTTCGACCTCACCGCCGAGCATGACATCGGCCATATCCGCCTGTCGCGGGAGGCCGATCTGGTGGTGGTGGCGCCGGCCACCGCCGACCTGATGGCCAAGGCCGCAAATGGTTTCGCGGACGATCTGGCCTCTACCGCCTTGCTGGCCACCGACAAGCCGGTGCTGTTTGCCCCGGCCATGAACCCGCGGATGTGGATGCATCCGGCCACCCGCCGCAATCTGGCGCTGCTGAAGCAAGACGGCGCGGCCATCGTCGGCCCCAATTCCGGCGCCATGGCGGAGCGGGGCGAATTCGGTGAAGGCCGCATGGCCGAGCCCCTGGAGATCCTCGCCGCCATCGAGGCGCGGTTCGAGGCCCCGGTACCGCTGCTCAAGGGGCGGCGGGTTCTGGTGACCTCCGGTCCCACGGTGGAGCCGATCGATCCGGTGCGCTACATCGCCAATCGGTCGTCCGGCAAGCAGGGCCATGCCATTGCCGCCGCCGCTGCCGCCGCTGGTGCCGAGGTGGTGCTGGTCTCCGGCCCGGTGCAGGTGGCCGATCCGCGCGGCGTCCGTGTCGTCCGTGTGGAGACCGCGCAGGAGATGATGGCGGCGGTGGAGGAGAACCTGCCCATGGATGCGGCCATTTTCGCCGCCGCCGTGGCCGACTGGCGGGTGGCGGATGCCTCCGAACAGAAGATCAAGAAGGGCGAGGGTGGCGCGCCGCACCTCTCCCTGCTGGAGAACCCCGATATCCTGGCGTCCATCGCCCACCATTCCACCCTGCGTCCGCGCCTGGTGGTGGGCTTTGCCGCCGAGACCGAGCATGTGGTCGCCCATGCCAAGGACAAGCGGCTGCGCAAAGGCTGCGACTGGATCGTGGCCAATGACGTGTCACCGGGCACCGGCATCATGGGCGGGGATGCCAATACGGTGCATCTGGTCACCGCCGACGGGGTGGAGGATTGGCCCTCCGCCAGCAAGGCCGAAGTTGCCCGTCGCCTGGTGGTTCGGATTGCCGGTGCCCTGACCGGCGAGGCGCCGTGAGCGACGCTACAGTTGCGATGATTTCTGGAGACGATGATTTGACCTGCGAAGAGACTGTGCCGCTACCGGTGGATGTTCCGGTGGTCCGGTTGCCCCATGGCGAAGGCTTGCCGCTGCCGGCTTACGCCACCTCGGCCTCTGCCGGGCTCGACCTGATCGCCGCCGTGCCCGAGGATGCGCCGCTCGCGCTGGCCCCCGGCGCCCGCGCCCTGGTGCCGACGGGGCTCTGCCTGGAACTGCCAGAGGGGTTTGAAGGCCAGGTGCGCCCGCGCTCGGGTCTCGCGTTGAAGTTCGGCGTGACCGTGCTCAATGCCCCCGGTACCATCGATGCGGACTATCGGGGCGAGGTGCAGGTGCTGCTGGTGAACCACGGCACGGAGCAATTCACCGTCACACGCGGGCTACGTGTCGCGCAGCTTGTGGTCGGTGCGGTTCACCAAATAAAGCTGGTAGAAAACGGAAAATTAGGTGAAACTGCACGTGGCGTCGGTGGTTTTGGCTCGACAGGGCTCGACGGCGCGCCTGGATCGAGATAGCCACAGCCCCATGCCGCGTTTATCCGATAAAAGTCTGCTCGCCATTGCCGCCGTGGTGGACGTCGCCGTCCATGCCCGCGGCGCGCCCGTGGCCGCCAAATCCCTTGCTGCCCGTCATGGATTGCCGCCGCGCCGGCTGGAGCCTGTGCTGCAGGCCCTGGTGCATGCGGGGGTCCTGAAGGGGGTCCGTGGACCGCGCGGGGGCTATGAACTTGCCCGCGAACGCCGCCGGGTTTCCGTCGCCGAGATCGTCCGCGTGGTGGAAGGGGCCGAGGAGGAGAAAGAAATCATCCTCCCGCCTCTGGTGCTGGACGTGGTGCAGCCGGCGGTTGCCGCCGCCGAGCAGACCTTCGACGCCGCTCTCGACACCGTCACCCTCGAGGACCTGTGCCGCGCCGCCGATACCAAGGGCCACGGCTCGGACAACGATCGCATCGATTTTACCATCTGACCGGCGCCGGCCCTGACCGCGCGCCCGGTGCACATCCAAGGAGACTGCTCCATGGCGCACAGCGCTGCCAAAGCCGGCCCGCAGGCCGCCCATCGGCCCGGTCGCGGGCGGATCTACGGCTCCATCACCGAGACCGTCGGCGATACCCCGCTGGTGCGCCTGCATCGCCTGCCCGAGCTGCGCGGCGTGAAGGCCAACATCCTTGCCAAGCTGGAGTTCTTCAATCCCATCGCCAGCGTCAAGGACCGCATCGGCGTCGCCATGGTGGATGCCATGGTGGAGGCTGGCGTGCTGGATGCGGACACGGTGATGGTGGAGCCGACCTCCGGAAATACCGGCATCGCCTTGGCCTTCGTGGCGGCGGCCCGCGGCCTGCGGCTGATCCTGGTAATGCCGGAAAGCATGTCGGTGGAGCGGCGCAAGATGCTGGCGCTTCTGGGCGCTGAACTGGTCCTCACCCCCGCCAATCTGGGCATGAAGGGCGCGGTGACCCGTGCCGAGGAACTGATCCGCGAACTGCCCAAGGCGGTGATGCCGCAGCAGTTCAAGAATAAGGCCAATCCCGCCGCTCATCGCGGCACCACGGCGGAAGAAATCTGGAACGACACCGACGGCACCGTGGACATCGTGGTCTCCGGCGTCGGCACCGGCGGCACGATCACCGGCATCGGCCAGGTGCTGAAGCCCCGCAAGGCCTCCCTGCGCATGGTGGCGGTGGAGCCGGAAGACAGCCCGGTTCTGTCCGGCGGCCAGCCCGGCCCGCACAAGATCCAGGGCATCGGCGCCGGGTTCGTGCCGGATGTTCTGGATCGCAGCGTCATCGATGAAGTGGTGACGGTGGGCAACCAGACCGCATTCGATACCGCGCGCGCTTTGGCCCGTTACGAGGGCATACCCGGCGGCATCTCCTCTGGCGCGGCGGTGGCCGCGGCGCTGGAAATTGGCGCCCGCCCGGAGAATGCCGGCAAGAATATCGTGGTGATCGTGCCCTCCTTTGCCGAGCGCTATCTTTCCACCGCCCTGTTCGAAGGCCTTTGAGATCCCCCGCGGGAGGGGCCTGCCCCTCTCGCGGCTCTGGCGCCGGTGTCTCGTTCGCCGCCGCGCGGCCGCGTCGGTTGCTCCAAGGGCCCTGAGCCGCCAGTATCCTCCCCGTCAATGCGACCGGACCCATAGAGGCCGGCGACATGGGAGGAAGACCGATGGTTCAAACGAGGCGCTTGATCGCCGCGCTGGCGACGCTTGTTCTGGGGACGCAACTCTGGGGAACCGCTGCGCTGGCGCAATCCGCGCCCCAGTCGCCGCAAGCGGCGCCCGCCCCGGCGGTATCAGCCCAGACCCGGCCGAAGGTCACCACGCTGGGGCCGGACTTCCCCAAGAGCGCGATTTTCATCGGCAACAGTTTCTTTTATTACAACAACGGCATTCACAGTCAGGTTCTGGCGCTGGAGCGCGCGGCCGATCCGGACAACAAGGCCGCCTATCGCGCCACCATGGTGACCATCGGCGGCTCCGGCCTGGATTGGCACGATGTGGCCAGCTATTTCCGCCCGGGCGGCATCGGCGCCTATACCTTCGATGATCAGAACAACGTCGTCTTCAACAAGCCGGGACGGATGTTCGACGTCGCGGTGATGATGGATTGCAGCCAGTGCCCGATCCATCCCCAGCTCAAAACCGCCTTCGCCACCGAGGTGAAGAAGGACAGCGCCATTGTGCGGCAGAACGAGGCGCGCCCGGTGCTGTTCATGTCCTGGGCCTATGCGGACAAGCCGGAGATGACGGCGGAGCTGGCCGAGGCTTATACCACTGTGGGCAATGCCAATGACGCCTTGGTGATCCCCGCCGGCCTTGCCTTCGCGCGACTGCGGGCGCGCCAGCCCGACCTCAATCTCTATGCGCCCGATAAGCGCCATCCCAGTCCCGCCGGGAGCTATCTGGCCGCCAACGTCATTTTTGCCGCCCTCACCGGGCGCTCGCCCGTGGGCAATGCCTATCGTGCTGGGCTGGACGAGCCCACCGTCCGCCTGCTCCAGACCGTCGCCTGGGAAACCGTGCAGGATTATTACGGAAAATGAGGCGGTCGCAGCATCCCTGAGCGTCCGCGGCCTTGTCTTGTCTGCGCGATGGCCGCGGCGCTGCGTGCGTGGCAATGGGTGGCCTGGGCTTCTAACCCCCGATCGCCTCCAGTAGGATCGAACGCTGATTCGCAGAGGCGGCGCGGCGCTCATGAGGAGCGGTTCTGCGAAGGGAAGGGAACAGGGGCGCATGGCCGATCGGAGCCGGAGCATCGGCATGCCGCGGAAATGCGACGGGCGCCTGTTTCCCGCACGTGGCGGCGAGAGGGGGCCCGGCGGCGCTTCGTATCTCTTTCCCCTTGGTGCGATCCATCGCCTGACGCGGCCCAACTGGCGCCGTTTCGCCCGCCTTCCCGCTGTGGGGGTTTTTGTTTATTCCAGCACCGCGCACGCGGCGGCTTGGGACGCTCCATTGTCGTTCAATGTTCTGGTCGGTCTGACCGCCGGGGCGTCGGTGGTGGCGCTGGCCGCCCTGGGCGCTGCGAGTTGGACTGCGGCGCGCTCCCAGCAGGCGAAGACACTCGCGGCCCTCAGTTCAGCTGAGATGCGTGCCGATCTCCAGGCGCTCAAGGCGCTGCTGGGCGCAACCGCCAGAGGCATGGTGCTGTGGCGGGAAGGCCAGGCCCCTGACCTCTTTGGCGAGGCTGCCCTCCACCCATTCCCGCTGTCGGAGACGGGCGGAGATTCCGTGCTCTCCCGTGGCGTCGCATCGTGGCTGGGGTCGGAGGCTGCCACGGCGCTTGCGCCATCGCTCGAGGCCTTTCAGGCGAGAGGCGTGCCGTTCACGTTGCGCACCGGCGATAGCCAGGGCGCGCCCGTGGACGTCGAGGCGCGGGCCGCGGCCGGCGTTCGAACCCTCGTGGTCCGCCGGGTGCCGGATGCGATTGGCGGGGAGCGAGAGCCTGCGGCAGATGCCGTCGCCGCCGACGGCGAGGCGCAGGCCCTGCGAGCACTGTTCGATCTCGCCCCGGTGCCCATGTGGCGACGGGGCGCGGGCGGAAGTCTGGTGGCCGTAAATGCCGCCTTTGTCCGCGCCGTTCAGCCGGATGGGCAAGGAGTGGATGCCGCCATGGCGGCGGAACTGCTGGATCAGGCGGCGCGGGAGGCGGCCTCTGCCGCCCATCGCGCCGGCCAGCCCTATGCCGCTCGCGTGCGAGTGGTGGCCGGGGGCAAGCGCCGGCTGTTGGATGTGGCGGAAGCAGCCGGGCCGTTCGGCGCGGCGGGTCTTGCCATTGATGTGACCGATGCGGAGGCGGGGCGCACGGAGCATGAGCGCGGGATTGCCGCCCACCGCCGCACCCTGGACCAGCTCAACACCGCCGTGGTGATCTTCGGCAGCGATGAGCGGCTGGTGTTCCACAATTCCGCCTATGAGCGTCTGTTCGGCCTCGACCCGGCCTTTCTCGACAAGGGTCCCAGCGAAAGCGAAGTGCTGGAAAGCCTGCGCGCCCGTCGCAAGGTGCCGGAGCAGGCGGATTTTCGCGCCTGGCGCGAGCAATTGCGCGAGGCCTATCGCGCGCTGGAGCCCGTGCACGACTGGTGGCACCTGCCGGGCGGGCAGATGCTGCGGGTGGTCGCGACCCCCAATGCGGAAGGCGGCGTCACCTATCTGTTCGACGACCTCTCCGAGCGCATGGCACTGGAGAGCCGCTACAACAGCCTGATCCGCATCCAGGGCGAGACCCTGGATGGGCTGGCCGAAGCGGTGGCGGTGTTCGGATCGGACGGTCGGCTGCGCCTCTATAACGAGGCCTTCCTGCAACTGTGGTCGCTCAGCGCGCAGTCCCTGGGGGATCGTCCCCATATCGATGCGGTGGCGGCCATGTGCCGGCCCAACCACGGCGAGAGCGGCACATGGGCGCGCATCCGCAATGTGGTCACCGCCCTGGATCATCGGGAAGGGGTGGCATTGCGCCTGGAGCGCGCCGACAAGCGCATTCTCGACGGGGCCGCCCAACCGCTGCCGGACGGCGGCACCATGGTGACCTTCCGCGACATCACCGACAGCGTGAAGGTGGAGCGCGCGTTGATCGAGCGCAACGAGGCCCTTGAGGCCGCGGACGCGCTGAAGAATGCGTTCGTGGGGCACGTCTCCTACCATCTGCGCACGCCGCTCAACACGCTGATCGGCTACGCGCACATGCTGGCGGAGGGCACCGCCGGTGCGCTGAACCCGCGGCAGAGCGAGTTCCTCGCCCATGTCAGCCAGTCCTCCGATGCCTTGCGGGCGTTGATCGACGACATCCTCGATCTGGCGACCATCGATGCCGGGGCGATGACCCTCGATCTGGCGGACGTGGATGTCCGCGCCACCCTGGAGGCGGCCCATGAGGCGGTGCGGGACCTGCTGGAAGAGGCCGGGGTCACGCTTCATATCGAGGCGGACGGAGACGCCGGCAGCTTCGTCGCCGATGGCCGGCGTGTGCGCCAGATCTTGTTCAACCTGTTGTCCAATGCCATCGCCGCTGCACCCACCGGCAGCGCGGTAATGCTGCGGGCCGAGCGCGGTCCGGATGCGCTGGTGCTCACCGTGCGCGATCATGGCCCGGGCGTCGCGCCGGAGATGCTGGAGCATGTGTTCCAACGCTTCGAGGTCAGCGGCACCCGTCATCGCGGGGTTGGCCTCGGCCTGTCCATCGTGCGCTCGTTCATGGAACTGCACGGTGGTTCGGTCACCCTGTCGCCCGCCACCGGGGGAGGAACGATCGCCACCTGCCGCTTCCCGGTAGACCGACCTGAAAGCGAGGCCTCGCAATGAGCCTGGTGCTGGAGCGCATTCCCGGGGCCGTGCCGGCATTCAAGCTGGTCCTGCAGGACCTTGCGGCGACCGAACAACTGGCCGCCATGCTGGCCCCCTGGCTTTCCACCGGTGATGTGGTGGCCCTGTCCGGCGATCTCGGTGCCGGCAAGACCGCGCTCGCCCGCGCCTTGGTGCGAGCCCTGTCCGGCGATCCGGCGCTGGAGGTGCCCAGTCCCACCTTTTCGCTGGTCATCGGCTACGAGTTCGGTCGCGGCAAGGTGGCCCATGCGGATCTCTACCGTTTGCAGGATCCCGACGAACTGGAAGAAATCGGCTGGGACGAGTTGAGCGAGGACGCCATTCTCCTGGTGGAATGGCCCGATCGCGCCGAAGAGCGGATGCCCGCCGATCGGCTGGATATCGCGCTGGAACTGGCCCCGGATCTTGGCCCCGATGCACGGCGGGCGGTTCTGGTGGGTTCGGGCGCCTTCGTGGAGCGGCTGGACCGTCTGCACATTTCCGAGTTTCTCATCGAGACCAGCGGGTTTGCCGGTGCCGATCGGCATTATCTCCAGGGGGACGCGTCCAGCCGCTCCTATGCCCGCCTGGTGCGCGGCTCGCGTTCGGCGGTGCTGATGAATGCGCCGCGCCGCCCCGATGGACCGCCGGTGCGGCGGGGGCTGCCCTATAGCCGCCTCGCCCATCTGGCCGAGGATGTGCGCCCGTTCGTGGCCATGGCCCGCGCCTTGCGCGCCGAGGGCCTGTCCGCGCCGGAGATCTATGCGGCCGATCTGGAGCGCGGTCTGCTGGTGCTCGAGGATCTGGGGGCGGACGGTGTCGTCTCCGGCACGCCGCCGGAGCCGATCCGCGAGCGTTATGAGGCGGCCATCGAGGTGCTGGCGGCGTTGCACGGGCGCTCCCTGCCCAGCGTGCTGCATATCGCGCCGCAGGTGGAATATGTGCTGCCCACCTATACGCTGGAAGCCTTCCTGATCGAGCTGGAACTGTTGCTGGACTGGTATCTGCCGTTCCGTGGGGCGCAGGTGGACAATATCGTGCGGGAGGAATTCCTGCTGCTGTGGCGCAGCGCCCTCAGTGCCGTGCTCAACGCGCCTCAGACCTGGGTGCTGCGGGATTTTCATTCCCCCAACCTGATCTGGCTGAAGGACCGCGAGGGTCTTGCCAAGGTGGGGCTGATCGATTTCCAGGACGCGGTGCTGGGGCCCGCCGCCTATGACGTGGCCTCCCTGGCGCAGGATGCGCGGGTGGATGTCTCCGAAACGCTCGAGGCCCAGTTGCTGTCGCATTATGTGCGGCTTCGGGAGGAGGCGGAGCCCACCTTCGATGCCATGCGCTTCGGCCATCTCTACGCGCTGATGGGCGCGCAGCGGGCGACCAAGATCCTGGGTATTTTCGCCCGGCTGAATGCCCGCGACGGCAAACCGCACTATCTCCGGCATCTTCCCCGTATTAGGCGGTATCTCGCCCGGTGCCTGTCCCATCCTGAGCTTGGATCGCTGCGGATGTGGTACGAGGCAGTGCTGCCATCGAGGGATTTTCACACGTGACGACGCTTCATCGCGCCATGGTGCTATCTGCCGGCATGGGCACCCGCATGCGCCCTTTGACCGATACCCGCCCCAAACCCTTGGTGGAGGTGGAAGGCAAGGTGCTCATCGACCATGTGCTGGACCGCCTGGAGGCGGTGGGCGTGGACGAGGCGGTGGTGAATGTGCACCACCATGCCGATGCGTTGGAAGCGCATCTCGCCCGCCGCTCGGCGCCGCCCCGCCTCCATATCTCCGACGAGCGCGGCGGCTTGCTGGAGACCGGCGGCGGCACGAAGAAGGCGCTGCATTTCTTTCATGATGAGCCGTTCTTCGCCATCAACGCCGACACCATCTGGATCGAGGGGGTGCGCCCCAACCTGCTGCGGCTGGCGGAAAATTTCGATCCGCAGACCATGGATGCCCTGCTGCTGGTGGCCGGCACCGCCACCTCGGTGGGCTACGACGGCCGCGGCGATTTCTCAATGGATCCTTACGGCCGGTTGGAGCGCCGCGGCGAGCGACTGATCACGCCGTTCGTCTATGCGGGTGCCTGCGTGCTCAAGCCCAGCCTGTTCGCCGATATGCCCGATGGACCGTTCTCGCTGACGCGCATTTTCGACGCCTCCATCGCCGCCGGTCGCCTGTTCGGCATCCGGCTGGAAGGGGTATGGATGCATGTGGGCACGCCGGAGGCCATTCCCGCTGCGGAAGAGGCCATCCGCCGGTCCAGCGACTGAACACGATTTCGAGAGGTGGGGTGTCGCACGGGACGACCCGTCGGGCAGCTCCGCGCCGTCTCGCCCTTGAGCACCACTTGATGCGGAGGCGGATGCCATGACGCGGGCCTTCTCGATCCCGTCCTCCGCGCCGTTCCTGGCGACGCTAGCGCATGCGCTGCTGGACGGCGACCTCGTTCCGGGCTTTGCGCCGCGCGGCGATCCGCTGGCGCTGGCCGCCGCCACCATCTATCTGCCCACCCGCCGTGCCGGGCGCCTGTTCGCCCAGGCGCTGCTGGAGGCCAGCGGCGGCGAGGCGCTGCTGCTGCCGCACATCGTCCCTCTCGGCGATGTGGATGAGGACGCGCTCGCCTTTTCCGAGGATGCCGCTCTGCTGGCGCCGCCCCGCGCCGTGACCGGCGTGCATCGGCGCATCGCCTTGGCCGGGCTGGTGGCCCGCTGGCGCGATGCGCTGGCCGCCGGCGAGGGCCAGGCGATGGTGGCCGCCGGCCCCGCCGCCACCATCGCCTTGGCAGATGAACTGGGCGCCTTGTTCGACCAGATGAGTACGGCGGGCGTGGATTGGGCGCGGCTCGATGGCCTCGTGCCGGAGGAACACGACGCCTATTTCGAGATCAGCCTGGATTTTCTGCGCATCGCCCGGCGGGCCTGGGATGCCCATCTGGTGGAGGAGGGCGCCGTCGACCCTGCTGCCCGGCGCGACAGCCTGGTGGATGCGGAAGTCCGCCGTCTTGCGGCTTTAGGCCCAGAGGCCGGCCCGGTGATCGCCGCCGGCTCCACCGGCTCGCTGCCCGCCACCGCGCGCCTGCTCAAGGCCATCGCCCGCCTGCCGCAAGGCGCGGTGGTGCTGCCCGGCCTGGATCTGGACATGGAGGATACCGCCTTCGCTTTGCTGACGGCGGAGGCGACCAGCGCGCCGGATCACCCGCAATTCGGCCTCGCCCGCCTGCTGGGCACGCTGGAACTGGAGCGTCGGGATGTGGTCGAGATCGGCGTCCGCGCGCCGCATGGCCGCGAGCTGTTGCTGAGCGAGGCGCTGCGCCAGTCGGAAACCGCCGAGCTCTGGGCGACCCTGGCGACCCGCTTGCCCCCAGCGCGCAAGCAAGCCGCTTTCGCCAACATCCGGGTAATCGCGGCCCAGGATCCCCGTGAAGAGGCGTTGGCCATCGCCTTGGAATTGCGCGCCAGTCTGGGCCATGCGGACCGGCGCGCGGCGCTGATCACGCCAGATCGGGATCTGGCGCGGCGGGTGGCGGCGGAACTGCTGCGCTTCGGGATCGCCATTGACGATTCCGCCGGCGAACCCCTGGCCGAGACCGCGCCGGGACGCTTGGCGCGGCTCTTGGCCAAGGCGGTGGGGGAGGGGTGTGCGCCAGTGCCGGTGTTCGCGCTTCTGACCCATCCGGACGTGCATCTCGGCCTGGAGCCGGAGGCGCTGCGGGAGGCGGTGGCGGCGTTGGAATTGGTGGCTCTGCGCGGTCCGCGCCCGCGCACCGGGGTGCAAGGCTTGTCGGAGGCCGTGGCCGCCTTTCGCCGCGAGGATCTGCACGGACGCGACCCGCGCCGCCGCCTGTCGGACGAGGCGCTGGACGCCGCGGCGGATCTGGTGGCGCGCCTCGATGATGCTCTTGCACCCTTGAGCGCGTGGCCGGATGGCGCGGCGGTGCCGCTGGATGAATTGGTGGAGGGCCACAAGGCCGCCTTCGAGGCCCTGTCCGGCCCTCTCGATCCCGACGCGGACGACCCCGCCGCCGCCGCTCTGGCGGTGGCCTTCACCGAGATCGCCAGCGGCGCCGCGGCCGGACCGCCGCTGACGCTGGATGCCTATGCCGACGCCATCTCCGCTCTGTTCGCGGACCGGATGGTGCGGCCCCGGGCGCAGGCGGAAGAGCGGGTGCGCATTCTCGGGCCGCTGGAAGCGCGGCTCGTGGCGTTGGATCTGGTGGTGCTGGGCGGTCTGGTGGAGGGCTCCTGGCCGCCGGAGACTCGCACCGATCCCTGGCTGAGCCGGCCCATGCGGGCGGAACTGGGGCTCGACCAGCCCGAGCGCCGCATCGGCCTGTCCGCCCACGACTTCGTGCAGGCGTTCGGCGCCCGCGAGGTGGTCCTGACCTATCCGGGCAAGGTGGGCGGCACCCAGAGCGTGCCCTCCCGCTTCCTGCAACGCCTCGCCACCGTGGCGGGCGAAGCCGAATGGACGGCGGCGAAAGCCCGCGGGGAGGCGTGGCGTCTGGCGGCGGCGGATCTGGACGCCGGTCCCCGCGTTGCCCGCTTCACCCAGCCGGCGCCGAAGCCGCCGCTGGCACTACGGCCGCGGAAATTGTCGGTGACGGAGATCGAGACCTTCCTGCGCGATCCCTATTCCATTTTCGCTCGCCACGTCCTGAACCTCCAGCCCCTCGATCCGCTTGATGCCATGCCCGGTGGCGCCGAGCGCGGCAGCGCGCTGCATGATGCGCTGGGGGCGTTTGCCATCGCCTTCCCGGAAGACCTGCCGGAGGACGCGCTGGGGCAATTGCTGGCGTTCGGGCGCACGGCCTTTGCCAAGCTGGAGGTGTTCCCCGCCGAGCACGCGGTGTGGTGGGCGCGGTTCGAGCGGGTGGCCGGCTTTGTGGTGGAGTTCGAGCGCGAGCGCCGCGCCAGTCTGCGCAAGGTGGTGGCCGAGACCGGCGGGCGGCTGGAACTGCACCTGCCCGGCGGTCCGTTCTATCTCACCGGGCGCGCCGACCGCATCGAGCTGCGCACCGATGGCCAACTGGCGATCCTGGACTACAAGACCGGCACCGCGCCCTCCACCAAGCAGGGCGCGACCTTCTCGCCGCAACTGCCTCTGGAGGCGGCCATGGCGGCGCGGGGGGCGTTCGCGAATGTGCCGGCCGCCCCGGTGGCGGACTTTGCCTATGTGGAATTGAAGGGCGGCGCCGAACCCGGCCGCGAAAAGCCCGGCGTGGATGAAAAGACCACCGCCACCGCCATGGCCGACGAGGCGCTGGAGCGTCTCAAGGATCTGCTGACCGCCTTCGATGATGAGGCGCAGGGCTACCGTTCCCTGGCGGCGCCGCAATGGCGGGGGCGGTTCGGCGCCTATGACCATCTGGCGCGGGTGCGCGAATGGGCCTTGGGCGCAGAGGAGGGCGGGGAATGAGCGGTCCGCAGAATTCCAGCGCCAAGGCGGAAGCCACGCGCCGGCAGGGCGAAGCCTCCTCGCCGCAGACGTCCGCCTGGGTGTCGGCCAATGCAGGTTCCGGCAAGACCCATGTGCTGGCGCAGCGGGTGATCCGCCTGCTGCTCAACGGCACCGCGCCGGGTCGCATCCTGTGCTTGACGTATACCAAGGCTGCAGCGGCCAACATGGCCAACCGCGTGCTCTCCATCCTCAGCCGCTGGGCGTCCCTGGACGATCCGGCCCTGGATGCGGAGCTCCAGCGTACGGATACGGTGGCGCCCACGCCGGTCCTGCGCATCCAGGCGCGGCGGCTGTTCGCTGCGGCGCTGGAGACCCCCGGCGGGTTGAAGATCCAGACCATCCATGCCTTTTGCGGCGGCCTGCTGCATCGGTTTCCGTTCGAGGCCGGGGTGGCCGCTGGTTTCCGCGAACTGGATGAGGTCGGGCGCATCGAACTGATGTCGCGCATCCGCACCGCTCTGGTGGTGGAGGCCACCAGCCGTCCGGACAGTCCGCTCGGCCAGGCACTGGCGCGGCTGATGGAGGAAATCTCCGATGCCGGCATCGACGATCTGCTGGAGGCCTCGGTGGCCGCGCGCACGGCCATCACCGCCTTGGGCGGCGATGCGGCGGCGCGGCGGGCGCGGGTGGCGGCGATCCTGCGGGTGCCGCCGGAGGCGACCCGCGCCGGCATCGAGGCGCAGATGCTGGATAGTCCTTATGTACGGCCCGAGCATTGGGCCGATGTGGAGGCGGTGTTCCTCACCTCCGACAAGGCCAACGATCTCAAGCGGGCGGCGGCGCTGCGGGCGGCCATGTCCGCGCCCGAGCCCCAGGGCAAGCTGGCAGCCTATCGCGACCTGTTCTTCAAGGCCGATGGCGATCCGCGCAGCGACAAGGATCTGCTCACCAAGGGCCTGCGTCAGCAATATCCGGAACTGGCGTCCAATCTGGAAGCGGAACGCGAGCGCCTCGCCGACTTGCAGGACACCTTGCGCGCGGTGCGGGCGCTCGAGCGCACCCAGGCGGCGCTGACGCTGGGGGCGGAAGCCTGCCGACGCTACACCACCGAGAAGGCCGACCGGGGCCTGCTGGATTTCGACGATCTCATCGCCCGCACCGCCGATCTGCTGGGCCGGGTGCCGGCCTCCTTCGTGCATTACAAGCTGGATCGCGGCATCGATCATGTGCTGGTGGACGAGGCCCAGGACACCAGCCCCGATCAATGGCGGGTGGTGCAGGGGTTGGTCTCGGACTTTTTCGCCGGCGAGGGCGCCCGCGAAGGGGTGAAGCGTACCTTGTTCGTGGTGGGCGACGAGAAGCAGTCCATCTTCTCGTTCCAGGGCGCCGACCCGCGCGAATTCGGCCATATGCGCGCGGCGTTCGCCTCCGCTGCGGGCGCGGAGGATTTCCGCGAGATCCGACTGCCCCATTCCTTCCGCTCGGCGCCGGGGGTGCTGGAAGCAGTGGATGCCATCTTTGCCCGCGACGAGGCCAGCGCCGGGCTCACCATCGACAATGTGGCGCCGCCCCATGCCGCCATCCGCGCCGATGCCCCTGCTTTGGTGGAGATCTGGCCCACCACCACACCTTTGGTCCGCCCCAAGGTGGATGATTGGCGCAAGCCCCTGGACGAGGTGCCCGGCGACGATCCCATCAACCGCATGGCCGAGCGCATCGCCGGCTTCGTCCGCGCCGGCATCGCCGCCCGGATCGCCATTCCCGCCAAGGGCGGGCGGCCCATGCGGGCGGGCGATGTGCTGGTGCTGGTAAGGCGGCGGGGGCGCCTGTTCGAGGCGGTGATCCGGGCGCTGAAAGAGGCGGGCGGCGGCGTGGATGTGGCCGGCGCGGACCGGCTGGTTGTGGCGCAGCACATCGCGGCCCTCGACCTGATGGCGCTGGGCGATGCCTTGCTCTCGCCCGACGACGATCTGGCCTTGGCCTGCGTGCTCAAGAGCCCGCTGTTCGGCCTCACCGATGACGATCTGCTGGCGCTGTGCCCCGGCCGCGAGGGGCGGCTCTTCACCGCGCTGGCGACCCATGGCGACGGCGCGGCAGCGTCGCGGCTGGATTTGTGGCGGGATGAGGCGCGCAGCCTGCGTCCGTTCGATTTCTATGCCCGCGTGCTGGGCCGCGATGGCGGCCGCCGGGCCATGCTGGCGCGCCTCGGACCCGAGGCGGCCGACGTGCTGGACGAATTCATGGCGCTCGCCCGCACCTATGAGAGCCTGGAGGCTGCCACCTTGCCAGGCTTCCTGGCCTTCCTGCGGCGGGGCGGCGCGGAGACCAAGCGCGACATGGAGAGCGGCCGCGACGAGGTGCGGGTGATGACCGTCCACGGCGCCAAGGGGCTGGAAGCGCCCATCGTGATCCTGGCGGACACGGTGGATCTCCCCAAGGCCCGCACGTCGGGCGGTCTTCTCTCCGTCACCGCGCCCGATGGGGCGATCATTCCGGTGCTGGCGCCGCGCAAGCCGGAAGACCCCGAAGCCCTGGCCACCGCACGCGCCGCGGCCACCGCCCGCGAACTGGAGGAATATCGCCGCCTGCTCTACGTGGCTTTGACCCGGGCGGAGGATGCGCTGATCGTCTGCGGCGCGGAGACCCGCCCCGCCGGCAAGGACAAGGATCACGCCCGGCCGCAGGGCTGCTGGTACGAACTGGTGCATGCGGCCTTGTTCCCCGATGCCACCTGGGTTCCGGCCCTGGGCTGGGAGGGGGAGGTGCTGCGTTGGAGCAAAGGCGGCGCCACCCTGGGCCATGCGGACATGCCGGGAGCGGCGCCGGCGAAAGCCGTGCCGCGCATGCCCCTGCTGCTGCCGCCTCTGGTGGCGCTTGCTGCCCCGCCCCGAGCGGTGCGGCCGTCCCGGGTGGATTCCGTCCCCACGCGCACCGGCGCGGCTGATCCCGCGGGTCTGGACCCGCTTGTGCGCGGCGATCTGGTGCATCGGCTTCTGGCCGGTCTGGGCCAGTTGGAGCCGGGACAGCAGGCGGCGGCCGGAACCCGGCTGCTGGACCATGTGGCGCACAGCCTGCCGGAGGTGATCCGGGCCGAGGTGCTGGACGAAGTTTTAGGTGTGCTGCGCCATGCGCCGCTGGCAGGTCTGTTCGGCGCCCATAGCGCAAGTGAGGTTCCGGTGGTGGGCCGGATCGCGGCCTCCGACGGTCGTCTGCTGGCGGTGAATGGCCGGCTGGATCGGCTGGCGGTGCTGCCCGATCGCTTGATTCTCGCCGACTTCAAAACCGATCACACCCCGCCGCGGGGCCTTGATCGCATTGGCGAGGGCTATCTGGCGCAATTGGCTTTGTATAGCGCGGTGCTGGCCAAGGTGTTTCCCGGGCGCACTCTGGAGGCGCGCCTGGTCTACACGCGCGGGCCGGTGGTGCACGTGGTGCCGCCCGATCGCCTCGCGCAGGTGTTGGCGGAGGTGCTCTCCAGCGTCACGGTGGCGTGACGCGCCTTGACGCGGGGGGGAGGGGGTTCTTACGTTGGCACCAAGATCCAGTGGATCCTTCCACGATTTCCCACGAGGTGTGCCATGGCCGTCGAAAAAGTGTCCGATCAGAGCTTCGAGGCCGATGTGCTCGAATCCGCGACCCCGGTGGT
>NZ_CALRWL010000018.1:0-98157 GCF_943371865.1 Azorhizobium sp. AG788
AAAAGCAAGAAAAAAAGAGGACTTATCTGTTGGTCGCTATTTGTCGCTGAAATGGATCTAATTTCCCTCCGGAATGGTGCAGTTCTTTGTACACGGCCTAATGGTTGCATTTTTTGTGCTTCTGCTGCGTCAATCAAGCCCCAGGAAACCTTCGCGTCCGATCCGAGGTTAGTCACGAAGATCAAAACCGGAGGGAAACAATGAGCACGGTTATTCCATTCCCCATCACCCCGCGCGGATCAACCAAGGTTGTCAGCGGCGCCTCGGCGCAGATCATCATCCTGCCGGTGGTCCGCATCGAGCGGCACGTGGAGCCTGCGCCTGTGGCCGCCAAGGCCGCGCGGCTGCCGCGCAAGCGCCAGGGTCCGGTTGCCTCCGGCGGTGGTCAGCGCGCGCGCTGAGTGCTGTTCAGGAGGGCGCGGGCGCGCAGGTTGCCGCTTCCAGCTGGCGGCGCACCACCTCGCGCATGTCGCGATCCCGTGAGAAGGCCCGCACCAGTACGATGCCGGTGGTGGAGGGAGAGGCTACGACCAGCCGGTCGGCGGCGGTAATCTCCTCATCCTCGGGCATGGCGGCGCGTTGCGCCAAGGTCATGAGGTCCAGTTCGATCACGCGCCCGGCCGCCTGGTCGCTGAGCGCGTAAAAGCCGACCCCGCGCGCGGTGTAGAACGACACCGAGGTATAGTCCGCGGTAGCCGGAACCCGCACCTTCAGCGGCTGCTTGCCCAGGTTGTAGAGGCAGACAGCATGCACGAACGCCGGGTCCAGCATGGGCAAGGCCCCGCCGGCGGGCGTGGTGTCGGGCAGCAGCACCATCTCATTCACCGGCCGATCCTTGGCCAGCCGGCGATAGGCATCCTGCTCCGCCAGGAAAGGCATCGCCAGAATGCTGATCAGATGCACGAGGCCCGCCAGCACCAGGATGATCGCCAGCCCCACCAGCACCGATGGCCGCGTGGCGGTGGCCGGCACGCGCCACGTCCACACCTGGGGCAGGCCCTTGCCGTTGCGCCGGCCTGCGGGCGGGAAGGAACGGGGCTCGCCGGAGGCGGTCATGAGCAGCGCTCCGTGACGATGCGCGGCAGGATCGAGCCGTCCTGGGTGCCGGAGGCGAAGCTGAACGGCGCATCGAACAGCCGCAGCGCCACCTGGAGCCGGGGACGGGCGCCGGTGGGCACCCAATTGTCCGGCCGGGCCCTGGGGCTCAGCACCACGTTCATGTCGCCGGTGGCGCTATAGACCAGTTCCGACGAGGTGAAGCCGTAGCGGCGGGCATCATTCTCGATCAGGCCGCCCTTGGCGTCCATGACGGTGAGCGTCCACAGCCGCGCCTGGGGCAGGCGGCCGGTGATGCGGATCTCGCAGCGGCCATCCAGCGGGGCGCCGGCGCTGTCCTGGACGGCAAGGAACAGCAGGCCGTCCGCCAATTCCAGCGGCAACTCGCCGGAGCGCGAGATGGCGGCGCGGGCATAGGGATCGGCCTGGACCGTGCCGGAGCGCGGCCAGCCCTGCCAAGCGCCCGCGCGCACCATGTCCATGCCGCGCGACGAGGTTACAGCCATCCACGTCGCCCCAAGGCCGAGGGCGGCGGCGGCAAGAAAGGTCATGGCCAGGGGCAAGGCGCGCACGGGGGGCTCGTTGGGGTTCAGTTGGCGCGGTTGGGCACCGGCGCCGCTGACGCCGTGGGGCCGGCGGGACGGGCAGGCAGGGGGCTGGCTTCCTTGAACAGGCGCTCCAACCGCACCAGAACCTCCGCCGCCTTGGGCGAGAGCGTGACCGGCCGTTGGTTGGCTTCCAGTCCCGGCACCTGGAGCGTGTTGGGCGTTTCTTCCAGCTTGGGCGCGGGGGCGTTGCCAACGCCGGGAATGAACTTCAGCTCGATACCCTGATGGGCATAGGCCATCACCTTTTGCCAGGTCATGGCCGGCAAGGTGCCGCCGGTCATCTTGTTCATGGACTGGTAGTCGTCATTGCCGAACCAGACCCCGCCCACATAATTGCCGGTGAAGGCCATGAACCAGGCGTCGCGGTAGGCGTTGGTGGTGCCGGTCTTGCCGGCGACCTTGATGCCCTGGAGCCGTGCCCGCCGCCCGGTGCCGTTCTCGATGACGTTGTTCAGCATCGGATTGATCTCGTCGATGATGTTCTGCGGCAGGATCTGCTTGGGCTTGGGGGCGTCGCGGTCGAACCGCCACAGGACCTCGCCGTCGCCGACCCGCATTTCCACCATGGCATGGGGATAGACGCTGCGCCCGCCATTGGCGAACACCGAATAGGCGGTGGCCATATCCACCAGCGTCACCTCGGCGGCGCCGAGCGGCAAAGCCGGAGAGGTCTTCAACTCGGAATTGATGCCCATCTTGTGGGCGAGATCGATGATGTTGCTGCGGCCGAACTTGTCGCCCAGCCGCACCGCCACCGTGTTCAGCGAATGCTGGAGCGCGGTGATGAGCGGGATGGAGCCCATGTAGCTGCGGCCGTAATTCTGCGGGCACCAGTTGCCGTTGCAGTAGGGGGCGTCCACCACAATGGTGTTGGGCTTCATGCCCCCCAGCAGAGCGGTGGTATAGACGAACGGCTTGAACGAGGAGCCGGGCTGGCGCAGGGCGTCGGTGGCGCGGTTGAACTGGCTCTCGCCATAGTCCCGCCCGCCCACCATGGCGCGCACGGTGCCGTTGGGCTCCATGATGACGATGGCGCCCTGGGTGACCTTGTAGTCCTTGCCGAATTCCCGCAGCGATTGGTCGAGGGCGGCTTCCGCCACCAGCTGGATATTGGGATCGAGCCCGGTGCGCACCACGAATGAGCGTTCATTGACGCTCTTAGGCAGGGTCTCGACGAATTTGCGTACCTCGCCAAAGGCATAGTCGAGATAATAGTCCGGCACCGCCTGGTCGCGCCGGTCGATGGGGGTGGCGGGGTTGCGCCGCGCGCCGAACACCTGGCCTTCGGTCATGAAGCCCGCATCCACCAGATTGTCGAGCACGGTGGAGGCGCGGGCGCGGGCGGCGGGCAGATTGATATGGGGCGCGAACTTGGTGGGGGCCTTGAACAGGCCCGCCAGCATCGCCGCCTCGGCGAGGTTCACCTCGCGCACCGACTTGCCGAAATAATAGCGCGCGGCCGCGTCCACCCCATAGGCGCCACCGCCCAGATAGGCGCGGTCGAGATAGAGCTTGAGGATCTGGCTCTTGGTCAGGCGGCTTTCCAGCCACAGGGCCAGGAAGGCTTCCTTGATCTTGCGCTCGATGGTCCGCTCATTGGAGAGAAACAGGTTCTTTGCCAATTGCTGCGACAGCGATGACCCGCCCTGGCGCACGCCGCCGGCCCTGGCATTGGTGACCAGGGCACGCATGGTGCCGGCCACGTCGATGCCGAAATGCTCGTAGAAGCGCCGGTCCTCGGTGGCCAGGGTCGCCTTGATGAGATTGTCCGGGAAGTCCTCCAGCGGCACGGTGTCGTTCTGCTTGACCCCGCGCTCGCCCAGGATGTTGCCGTAGCGGTCGAGGAAGGTCACCGCCAGTTCGGTGCGCTTCAGCCAGTCGTCCGAGGTTTCGCGAAATGCGGGCAGGGCGAGGGCCAGGATCAGCACCGTACCCGCGGCGCCCAAGGTGAAGCCCTCGGACGCCATGCCCACCAGGAATCGCGGGATGCCGCTGAGCGAGAAGCGCTCCATGAAGGCGGAATAGGCGGCGATGGCGCGGCGCGTCAGGTCGCCCAGGCGGAACAGGCCGCTGTCGACGCGCGAATCCAGGTCCAGCAGCGCGTTGCGCAGCCGCGTTCGGAGGGAGGAATGCTCGCCTTCGCTCACCGCAGGAGGACCATCTCGCTTACCGTGGCAACACGGCGATCATCGTTCATGGCAGGCACCTATGGCCGGAAAACGACCGCAGGCCCGCTGCCCTGTCTATAGCCTGCCGGGGCGTCCTGAGCGAGAGGCACGATAACATCATGATTGCGTTACCGTTCCTGCGCCACCCCCGCACCTCCCGGCGCCGAAAGGTTGCAGGGCACCGCGCATTCCCCCAGTGTCCCCTTTGCGGCGCGCGTATCAGATCATCGGAAGGCCGGTTTCCCCTTTTCGGCCTCATGGTCTAGGGAGGGGCATGACCGACACTCCGTTCTGGCGCACCACGCCTCTGGCCCTGATGTCTTCGGAGCAATGGGAGAGCCTGTGCGATGGCTGCGGCCGCTGCTGCCTGGTGAAGCTGGAGGACGAGGATACCGGGCAGGTGGCCTATACCGATGTGGCCTGCCGGCTCCTGGACGGGCAGAGCTGCCGCTGCACGGACTATCCCAACCGCCAAGAGAAGGTGCCCGATTGCGTGCGCCTGACCCCGGAGGCGGTGCATGATCTGGCCTGGCTGCCGCCCACCTGCGCCTATCGCCTGCTGGACGAGGGCAAGGATCTGCCCTGGTGGCATCCTCTGGTCTCCGGCGATCCCGCCACGGTGACGCAGGCGGGCATCTCCGTGGCCGGGCGCACGGCGGGCTCCGAAGACAGCTTTGCGGTGATGGAATTGATGGATCATCTGGTGTCCTGGCCGGTGCGCTGGCCGCGGGGGGCGAGGGCCGCGCCGAACCCGGCGACGCGCGAAGCCGCCACGTCTGCCGGGGGCGGGGCGCCCAAGACGCGCGGCCGCCGCTAGGAACCGCACCGGCCATGGGACCGGAGGGATCAGAACCGGAGGGCGGCACGGTGTACGCTTGGGAGAGCGCCGCCACCGGGCTTGCCGGGACTGAGCCCAGCCCTCTGGCAGGGCCTGATGCCCGCTCACTTCGGGGCTGGCGGGCGAGCCATGCGCAATGCGCGCTTTTCCCTCGCCGGATCAAGGCCTAAACCTCATATATCAGCCCGGTCCCGCCGTGTGCCGTCCTCCGGCCGCCTTCGCAGCGGCGGTTTGTGATGAGTTTTCCATGCCCGCCCCCCAGACTTCGCGCCCGCAGCCCGGCTATCGCGCCATAGCCCTGATCGTCGCCAGCGCCATGTTCATGGAGCAGCTGGACGCCACCATTCTCGCCACCGCGCTGCCGGCCATGGCCCGGGACTTCAAGGTCACCGCGCCGCACATGAGCATCGCGCTGACCTCCTACCTGCTCTCCTTGGCGGTCTTCATCCCGGCCAGCGGCTGGGCGGCGGATCGGTTCGGCTCGCGCACGGTCTTTCGCACCGCCATCGCCGTCTTCACCCTGGGCTCGCTGCTGTGCGCCCAGGCGGAGAGCCTCAGCTTCCTGGTGGTGGCGCGGCTGATCCAGGGCATGGGCGGGGCGATGATGATCCCGGTGGGGCGCCTGGTGCTGCTGCGCTCGGCCAGCAAGGCGGATCTGGTCTCGGCCATGTCCTGGCTCTTGGTGCCGGCGATGATCGGGCCGGTGGTGGGGCCGCCGGTGGGGGGCTTCCTGGTCACCTATCTGGACTGGCGCTGGATCTTCTACATCAACCTGCCCATCGGCGTGCTGGGGCTGGTGCTGGTGAGCCTGTTCATCAACAATACCAAGGCCGAGCGGCCGGGCAAGTTCGATGGCATCGGCCTGCTGCTGTCGGGCATCTCGCTGGGCGGGCTGCTGTTTGCCTTCGAGCTGTCCAGCCGGGGCGAGGCGGATCTGCGGGTGACCCTGGGGCTGATGGCGGTGGGGTTGGCGAGCGGGGCGCTCTATCTGCGCCATGCCCGCCGGATGAGCGCCGGGGGCGACGTCCCGATCCTCGATATCTCCTTGATGCGCATAGAGACTTTCCGCCTCTCGGTGATCGCCGGCAACATCACCCGCATCACCCAGGGGGCCCATCCCTTCCTGTTGCCGCTGATGCTGCAGCTGGGGTTCGGCATGAGCGCGGCCCAGAGCGGGCTGATCACCTTGTCCACCGCCTGCGGCTCGCTGCTGATGCGCGGGGTGGCGCCCAAGGTGTTGCGGCGGTTCGGCTTTCGCAACACGCTGCTGGTCAATGGGGTGATCTGCGCCTCGGTCTATGCGCTGTGTGCCCTCATGCGCCCGTCCTGGCCGGAGTGGAGCCTCTATGTGCTGCTGACCGCGGGGGGCTTCTTCATGTCCCTGCAATTCACCTCTTACAACACCGTGGCATACGACGAGATTCCCGCCGCGCGCATGAGTTCCGCGTCGAGCTTCTACACCACGTTCCAGCAGCTGATGCTGTCCATGGGCATCTGCGTCGCCGGCTTCGCGCTCTATCTCTCCATGGAGGCGAACGGCCGCAGCGTCCCGGGCCTGGCGGACTTCTCCGCCGCCTTCATCGCCGTGACCACCATCGCCATGGGCGCCACCTTCTGGAACGCCCGGCTGCCCCATGATGCGGGCGCCGACATCTCCGGCCACCGCCGGCGGCGCAGCCTGGCGGCGGCGGTCAACGAGGCCACCGACGCGCCGGACTGACCCCGCCGCCATCGGGCCGCCCGCAGAGGGAACCCGCGCCCAAGCCTGCGGTCAGCGCTCGCCCTCGCCGGGCTCCATGCGAAAAGGCCGGGTCCCGAGCTTGGCGCCGGTCACGGCGTCGATGGCGATGGGCTGCATCTCGATGCCGGTCTCAGCGTCCACATAGCGGGCGAGGTCGGCGCCGCAATGGCGCTGCGCCCAGGCGCCGATCATCACCAGCACCGGCAGGAAGTCGCGGCCGGCTTCGGTCAGCACATACTCCTCGCGCGGCGGGCGTTCAGAATAGAGGCGCTTTTCCAGCAAGCCGTCCTGGGTCAAAGCGGCGAGGCGCTTGGTCAGCATGGTCGGGGCGATCCCGAGGCTCTTGCGGAACTGATCGAACCGGGTGAGGCCCAGATGCGCGTCGCGCAGGATCAGCATGCTCCAGGCATCCCCCACCGACTCGAGGCCACGGGCGACAGGACAGCAGGGGAGCGTGGGATTTTCGTCGTTCATATCTTTTCAGTAGTGACTTGATACTGTTTTGATAGTATCACCCTCGGCAACGGCAAACCAGCCCGAGACGGAAGATGGTCATGAGCAAGACAGACAGAGGCATCGCACTGGTGACGGGGGCATCGTCGGGCATCGGGCTCGCGACGGCGCAGGCCCTGGCGCAGGCCGGCTACCAGGTGTTCGGCACCAGCCGCAAGCCGGTGGCCGACCAGCCGGGCATCACCATGCGGATCTGCGACGTGACCGACGCGGCCTCGGTGAAGACCCTTGTGGACAGCATCGTCCGCGAGGCCGGCACCATTGACCTGCTGGTCAACAATGCCGGCATCGGCCTGCTCGGAGCCGCAGAGGAGTCCTCGGTTGCCCAGGCCCAGCGCCTGTTCGATGTCAATGTGTTCGGGGTGGCGCGGGTCACCAATGCGGTGCTGCCGGTCATGCGGGCCCGCAAGCGCGGCCGCATCGTCAACATGAGCTCGATCCTTGGGCTGATCCCGGCGCCCTTCAACGCCTTCTATGCCGCCAGCAAGCATGCGATCGAAGGCTATTCGGAATCCTTGGATCATGAGGTGCGCGAATATGGCATCCGGGTCGTTGTGGTGGAGCCCGGCTTGACCCGCACCGCCTTCGAGGAAAACCTCACCCGGGCCGATCAGCCGCTGGCCGTCTATGCGGCGGCCCGCACCCGCAGCGAAAATCTCATGCGCATGGGGGTGGAGGCGGGCGATCCGCCGCAGGTGGTTGCCGATGTCGTGCTGACCGCCGCGACGGCTGCCAAGCCGAAGCTGCGCTACGCGGCGGGCAAGCAGTCCAGCCAGGTGCGGGCGCTGCGGCGCTATTTGCCGGAAGCCATGGTCGACAGATCCTTGCGCAAGTTCAACGGCTTCACAGCTTGAGGCGCCGCGCCGCGCCGCGCCGCGCCACGGCCGCGCGCCGGGCGCGGCTGGCGCCGGCCCGGCTGCGGTTCGCAGCGGACGTGAGACTGGGCGTCGCGCCCAGCGCCCCTCAGGCTGCCGCCTGGCCCCACACCGGGAACGGGTCCGGCAGATGGGCGAGGGCGGCGAAGTCCAGCGCCGCCGGATCGGTCGGCCCCACCAGGCAGGAGTCCAGCGCCGCGCGGATCGCCGCCTCGTCCAGATCCATGCCGATGAACACCAGTTCCTGGCGGCGGTCGCCATAGAAGGCGGCCCAGTGCCGCTTCAGCTCGGCCCGCCACCCGGCGTCGTCCGGCCAGCGGTCCTTGGGCACCGCGGCCCACCAATAGCCCAGCGCCTCGGTCCGGCAGATGGCGCCGGCGAGACTCATCTCGCCCACATGGGCATCGCGGGTGGCCAGCCAGAACATGCCCTTGGCGCGGATCAGCCCCGGCCAGGTGACCTGCAGGAAGTCAGAGAATTTCTGCGGGTGGAACGGGCGGCGGGCACGATAGACGAAGCTGCCGACGCCATATTCCTCGGTCTCCGGGACATGGTCGGTGAAGTGGTTTAGCTCGCGGTACCAGAGCGGGTGCTGGTGGGCGGCGTCGAAATCGAACCGGCCGGTGTCCAGCAGACGGTCCAGCGGCACCTGGCCGAAGTCGGCCTCGATCAGGGTGGCGGTGGGGTTCAGCGCCTTGATGATGCCCCGCGCCAAGGTGAGTTGCTCCGGGGAGGTGGCGGAGACCTTGTTCAGCACGATGGCATCGGCGAATTCGATCTGGTCCACCATCAGGTCCACCAGGGTGCGCTCATCGTCCTCGCCCAGGCTCTCGCCGCGATCGCGCAGGAAGTCCGAGCTGGCATAGTCCTTCAGCAGATTGGCCGCATCCACCACCGTCACCATGCTGTCGAGGCGGGCGATGTCGGACAAGGAGACGCCCGCCTCATCGCGAAACTCGAAGGTGGCGGCCACGGGCAGGGGCTCGGCGATGCCGGTGCTTTCGATCAGCAGGGCATCGAAGCGACCCTCATCCGCCAGGCGGCGCACTTCCACCAGCAGGTCGTCCCGCAAGGTGCAGCAGATGCAGCCATTGGTCATCTCCACCAGGGTTTCCTCGGTGCGGGACAGGCCGGCGGTGCCGGCCCGCACCAGCTCGGCGTCGATATTCACCTCCGACATGTCGTTGACGATCACCGCCACCCGGCGGCCCTCGCGATTGGCCA
This sequence comes from Azorhizobium sp. AG788, assembly GCF_943371865.1. GTDB lineage: Bacteria > Pseudomonadota > Alphaproteobacteria > Rhizobiales > Xanthobacteraceae > Azorhizobium. Next base: position 9,024 of record NZ_CALRWL010000018.1, read on the forward strand.
GCACATGGTTCAGTAGCGTGGTCTTGCCGGCGCCAAGGAAGCCCGAAAGCACGGTGACGGGCAGGCGCGGATCTACGGCGGTCATGGGGGGCTCCGCATAAATGATATAATGTATCATTAGCGATCCAGGCCTGCCTTGGCAAGGGCGGCGCGGGGCCGCTTTGGTGCAGTGCGATGGCTCCAAAATGGAGCCAAAACCACGCGAAAACCCTTGCAATGGCAGAATCTCCGGCAGCGTCGCGCAACGCTGCCGCGCTATGGTCGGCACCAATCGAAACCACACGCTTGGGAGGAGCGAAGATGGCGACCTATATCCACGCGAGCCTTGACGCTGTCGAAGGCGACCACACGTTTGACGATCGCACCGCCTATTGCACCCGCTGCGGCTGCCATTGGAACACGGCCTATCAGTTGCGCCGGGTCTGCGTGGACGCGCCGAACGTGACCGCCATCTCGCATCTGCGGGCGCGGGCGCGCCTGGACGCGCTGCTGGCCATGCGGCGCCAGCCCCGGCCGCCCCTGGGGGCGTAAGGGCCCATCCCGCCGCACCGGCGGTCTCGGCTCAAAAGATAAAATACCTAGGAAAATATGCCTTGACAGCGATGCGCTGCTTCGGCATCATGATCCCACGTTCCAGAGTTGCGCCCGACCAGCACGGCCTTCCGGCCTTCCGGCCTTCCGGCCTTCCGGCCTTCCGGCCTCAGCCTCGTTCCGATCTGACACCTCGTCCGCCGCCCTTCAGGTCCCCTATGGTGTCCATGCCGGGGGCAGGCGACGGGTGTCGTGCTTGCACCTCAGCTCCTTCTCATCGTCCGCACCGTGGTGCCCTGCCATCGGTTGACCCCGCTGCTTGCTCGGCCCGGCCTCCCGTCCGCGCCCCCGGGTTTGCGTCCGCAGCCGTGCCCGCCACCGACGCCCAGCGCGCCATCCCGCTTCGGAGATCCCCATGATGCCACGCACCTCGCCGGAAGCGGCGGAGCGGGCCCGTGCGCTCTATGCGCAGGGCCAGCCCATCAAGGCCATCAGCCAGGAGACCGGGCTCAGCACCCGGCAGATCTATTATTGGCTGGATCGCGAGGCCGGCGCCGCGCGCAAGCCCGGCCGCCCCGCTGCGACGCCCACCGCGCGGCGGCGCCGGGCGGATCTGGCCCGCCCGCCCGGCGCCGACTCCCGCCGCCGGCTCATGAGCCGCTTGTGGAAGGCGGCGGAGCGCCAGATCGGCGACATCGAAACCCGCCTGGGCGCCGCCGCCCTGTCCGCCGAGGGCGCAGCGCCAGACGGCGGCGAGCCCGCCCGGCGCGACGCGGAGCGCGAAGCCCGCGCCTTGGCGGTGCTGGCGCGGGTGCTGCGGGAACTGACCGCGCTGGAAGCCGTCGCCCAGCGGCCCCGGCCCGAGGCCCCGGCCAAGGGCGCAGCGACCCCGGAGGCGGCGCGCGACCCCGACACCTTCCGCCGCGAACTGGCCCGGCGCCTGGCGCAATTGCGCGACGACGGCGATGCCGATGACGCGCAGCCCGAAGGCGCGAAGGCCGCCCATGAGGGCCGGTCGTCGCCGCCGCCGGACTAGCGCGTGCCGGGCGGTGCGCGCCGTCTGGTCCCGGCGTCTGGCCCTGTGCCAGATCGGGACGGCGGTCGGGGGCGTGGAGAACAGCCGGCGTCCAAAGCGGGTCCGAATCGGATGCGGCGCGCTGTGCTGCGTCTGTTCCACGCCCGCGACTCTCCTTTCCTGTGTGGACTGGACGCGGCTCGGGCCTCGGAGAGGCTGTCCCACGCTGGGACGCCCTGCCGCCCCGTGCGGAACAGCGCGGGACCAAAGCGGGTCCGAATCGGACGGCGGCGGATGTGCCGGCTTCGTTCCGGCGGGGTCCGCCGGGACGACGTGGGGCGCGGGCGCCGTCTCATCCTGGGACGCCCCGCCGCCGCGCGCGGAACAGCGTGGGACCAAAGCGGGTCCGAATCGGATGGTGGCGGATGTGCCGGCTTCGTTCCTGTCGGTCTCGGACGGGGTGCAGGGGCCAGGCGTCCCTGTCCCATGCCGGGACGCCCCGCCGCCGCGCGCGGAACAGCGTGCGATCAAAGCGGGTCCGAATCGGATGGTGGCGGATGTGCCGGCTTCGTTCCATCGCAGGTCCGCACCCACTGGAGACCGAGCGCCGCCGGGGCGCGTCCCTGGCCTGACCCTTGAACCCATGTCTGCGGAGGCGCGCCCATGACCCGGAAAACGGCGGATGGGTCCATGAAAGCGGCGCCCCCGGTGCCGCCCGATGATCTGCGCGCGGCGCTGGTGGCGTGCATGGCCCGCCCCGCCGCCGCGCAGCGTTTCTTGAGCGAGATCGGCGAGGCCGGGGCGCAGCGCCTGCTCACCGATTGGGAGCTCTGGGCGCGGCCCGATCAATTGCCGCCCGCCACCGCCGCCACTGGCGCCCCCTGGTCCACCTGGCTGGTGCTGGGTGGGCGCGGCGCGGGCAAGACCCGTGCCGGGGCGGAATGGGTGCGCGGGCTGGCGCTGGGCCGTGCGCCGTTCGCGGAACGCCCGGTGGGGCGGATCGCATTGGTGGCCGAGACCATGGCCGATGTGCGCGAGGTGATGGTGGAAGGGGTCTCCGGCCTCCTGGCCATCCATCCCGATGGCGAGCGCCCGGCCTGGGAGCCCACCCGTCGCCGGCTGGTGTGGCCCAATGGCGCCGTGGCCCAGGGCTTTTCGGCGGAAGATCCCGAAAGCCTGCGCGGTCCGCAGTTCGAGGCCGCCTGGCTGGACGAACTGGCCAAATGGCGCCGCGGGCAGGCCACCTTCGACATGCTGCAATTCGGCCTGCGCCTGGGCGACCAGCCGCGCCAGATGATCACCACCACCCCGCGCCCCTCGGCGCTGCTGCGCCGGCTGCTGGGCGATCCCGCCACGGTGGTGAGCCGGGCGCGCACGGCGCAGAACGCCTTTCATCTGGCGCCGTCCTTCCTGGCGGCGGTGCTGCAGCGCTATGGCGGCACGCGCCTCGGCCGGCAGGAACTGGAGGGCGAGATCATCGAGGATCGCCCCGACGCCTTGTGGTCGCGCCCCGCTTTGGAGGCGGCCCGCGAGGCGACGGCGCCCCCCTTGGTGCGGGTGGTGGTGGCGGTGGACCCGCCCGCCTCCTCGCGGGCAGGCGCGGATGCCTGTGGCATCGTCGGGGCGGGCATCGATGCGCTGGGCGGGCTGCATGTGCTGGCGGATGAGAGCGCCGCCGGCCTGCGCCCGGCGCAATGGGCGGCCCGCGCCATCGACCTGTTCCGCCGCCTGGAGGCGGACGCGGTGGTGGCCGAGGTGAACCAGGGCGGCGAGATGGTGCGCGCGGTGCTGGGGGAGGTGGATGCGGGCGTGCCGGTGATTGCCGTGCGCGCCACCCGCGGCAAATATCTGCGCGCCGAGCCGGTGGCCGCGCTCTATGAGCAGGGCCGGGTGCACCATGCGGGCGCCTTCGCGGCGCTGGAAGACGAATTGTGCGATTTCGGCCCCGGCGGCCTGTCCTCCGGCCGCTCGCCGGACCGGCTCGACGCTTTGGTGTGGGCGCTCACCGAACTGGCGCTGGGGCCGAAAGCACCGGTGCCGCGGGTGCGGGGTTTTTGAGCATCCACTTAGCATAACCCGCTGCCGACCCCGGCAGGCACTGAGCGCCTCCGCGTCCACGGCCCAACGCCCCATCTCCTCCCCCCGGCGTGCGGCCGCCTGTCGTGCTCTTCGCCGGGCCGGCAACGCGCCCCCGTGCCCGGTCCCCTCCCTGTCGCGGCCATTGCCGCCTTCCCGGAGCCTGCCATGCTCGCGTCCCTGTTCGATGCCTTCCGACCCCGCCCGCCGGAAGGAAAAGCCAGCCGCACCGCCGCTTTGGTGGCGCTGCTCACCACCGGGCGGGCGCGCTGGTCGCCGCGCGATTATGCGGGCCTTGCCCGCGAGGGCTTCGCCCGCAACGCGGTGGCCTATCGGGCTGTGCGGCTGATCAGCGAGGCCGCCGCCAGCGTGCCGCTCCTCCTCATGGACGGGCCGCGCGAGATCGATGCCCATCCCCTGCTGGACCTCCTGGCCCGGCCCAATCCCCGCGCCACCGGCACCGAATTCCTGGAGAGCGTCTATGGCCATCTGCTGGTGGCCGGCAATGCTTATGTGGAGGCGGTGGCGCTGGAGGGGCAGGTGCGCGAGCTCTATGCTTTGCGCCCCGACCGCATGAAGGTGGTGCCCGGCCCCAGCGGCTGGCCGGAGGCGTTCGACTATACGCTGGACGGGCGCACCCTGCGCATTGCCCAGGACAGTCTGGTACCGGGCGCGAACCTGCCGCCGATCCTGCATCTGGCCCTGTTCAACCCGCTGGACGATCATTACGGCTTCGCCCCGCTGGAGGCCGCCGCCCAGGCGCTGGACCTGCACAACAGCGCCGGCGACTGGAACAAGGCGCTGCTGGACAATGCCGCCCGCCCGTCCGGCGCGCTGATCTATGGCGGCACCGGCAGCCTCACCGACGACCAGTTCGAGCGGCTCAAGGGCGAGCTGGAGGCCAGCTTCCAGGGGTCCGGCAATGCCGGGCGGCCCATGCTGCTGGAGGGCGGTCTGGATTGGAAGCCGCTCGGCCTCAGCCCCAAGGAGATGGATTTCGAGGCGGCCCGCGCCGGCGCGGCGCGGGAGATCGCCTTGGCGCTGGGGGTGCCGCCCATGCTGCTGGGCATTCCCGGCGACAACACCTTTGCCAATTATGCCGAGGCCAACCGGGTGCTGTGGCGGCAGAGCGTGCTGCCTTTGGTGAAGCGCGTCGCCGGTGCGCTCAGCACCTGGCTGGCGGCGGCTGATGGGCGCCCGCTCAGTTTCGTGCCCGATCTGGACCAGGTGGAGGCGCTCGCCGCCGAGCGCTCGGACTTGTGGAGCCGGGTGGGCGCCGCGACCTTCCTCAGCGACGGGGAGAAGCGCGCGGCGGTGGGCTATGGCCCCGCCGGCCCGGCTGACGCATGAGCGCCGGATCGGGAGGCCCGCCATGGACAGCGTGATCCGCATCTTCGCCGAGCGCGGCGACCTCGCCCATCTGGCGCTCGCCGCCTGGGCGGTGAGCGCGTCCGGCGCGGCTTTGGCGGCGCTCGCCGCGCTCACCCGCGCCCATCAGCGCATGGACGATTTCGTGCGCGAACTGGCGCGCTTCAACGCCCGCGCCGATGAGGACTGAGCCCCTTCGGGTCAAGCCCGCGCGGCGCGTGAGCGAAATCCACGCGGCCCTCGCCGCAGGCCGGGGCCGTCTGTCGAAGCCTTAACCCACCCCTGGAGACCCATCCGCCATGCGAGCCCCGTTTCTCGTCAAGTCGCCGGCGCCGCGCATCCGTGCGCTCGGCCCCGGCCCCGCGCGCCCCGCCGCGGCGCCGCCCTCGGCCAATGTGTTCCGCGATTTCGTCGCCACCTTGGAGCGGCTGGAGCGCGGCAAGCGGCGCAAATCCGCCCCCGCCGGGCGCAAGGCCCCGTGATGGCGCAGATCCTCCCGTCGTCCGCCCCGGTGGCAAGCTTCGAGGGCTATGCCTGCCTGTTCGACCAAGTGGATCTGGGCCGCGATGTCATCGCCCCCGGCGCGTTTGCCGAGAGCCTCGCCCGGCGCGGCCCCGCCGGGGTGCGGCTGCTCTATCAGCATGATCCCGCCGAGCCCATCGGGGTGTGGGCGTCGCTCACCGAGGATGCCATCGGGCTCAAGGTGCGCGGCTGCCTCACCCTGGAGGTGGCCCGCGCCCGCGACGTGGCGGCCCTGGTGCAGGCCGGGGCGCTGGATGGCCTGTCCATCGGCTTCAAGGCGGTGGAGGCCCGCACCGATCCGCGCACGCGGGTGCGGCGCATCACCCGCATCGATCTGTGGGAGGTGTCGGTGGTCACCTTCCCCATGCAGCCCAAGGCCCGCATCCGCGTGCCGCTGGATGCCAACGCGCCGGCCTTTACCCCGGCCTTCGTTCCGGCGCCGCAGCCGGCGCTGCCCGCCAGCACCCGCGCCGCCGCTGCCGCCGTCACCCGCGCCGCCGCGCGGCTGCGGCCGCTGCTGGTGGCGGTCTGAGCCGTTTTCCCCGCCGCGCCGGGCGCGCGGTTTCCTGTTCGTTCCGCACCCTAGGATGCCTTCATGACCCATATTGTCTCTGCCCCGGAAACCAAGGTGGCCGCGCCCGAGAGCCAGTCGGCGCTCGACACGCTGATGCGCTCGTTCGAGACCTATAAGGAGACCAACGAGATCCGCCTGGCGCAGATCGAGCGCAACGGCGCCGTCGATCCGATCACCGCCGAGAAGCTGGCGCGCATCGATGGCGTGCTGGACCTGCACACCGCCCGCCTTGATGACATGTCGCTCAAGGGCCAGCGCCCGGCCCTGGGCGGCGGGCGCCTGCGCGCCGCCTCCGAGCGTGAGCATGGCGATGCCTTCTCCACTTATGTGCGCCACGGCGAGGCCGGCGGCCTGAAGGCGCTGGAGGCCAAAGCCCTGTCGTCCGGTTCCGGCGCCGATGGCGGCTATCTGGTGCCGTTCGAGACCGAGCAGGAGATCGGCCGCCGCCTCGCCGCGCTCTCGCCCATCCGGGCGCTGGCCAGCGTGCGGGTGATCGGCGCCGGTCTCTACAAGAAGCCGTTCATGACCGCCGGACCGGCCGTGGGCTGGGCGGCGGAAACCGCCGCGCGGGCGCAGACCGACAGCCCGGTGCTGGCGGAACTCACCTTCCCGGCCATGGAGCTCTACGCCATGCCCGCCGCCACCCAGGCGCTGCTGGATGATGGCCAGGTGAACATCGAGGAGTGGATCGCCGGCGAGGTGGACAGCGCGTTTGCCGACCAGGAAGGCACCGCCTTCGTCAGCGGCGACGGTGTCACCAAGCCCACCGGCTTCCTGTCCTATCCCAAGGCGGCGGAAAGCGCCTGGAGCTGGGGCAAGACCGGCTATATCGCCACCGGCGCGGCGGGGGCGTTCGCCGCCGCCAATCCGTCCGATCCGCTGCTGGATCTTGTCTATGCGCTGAAGGGCGGCTATCGCCAGAACGCCACCTTCGTGCTCAACCGCCGCACCCAGGCGGCGGTGCGCAAGCTGAAGGACACGACCGGCGATTATCTCTGGGCGCCGCCGGCGGTGGCCGGCCAGCCCGCCAGCCTGCTGGGCTTCCCGGTGCAGGAGGCCGAAGCCATGCCGGACATGGCGGACGGCGCCTTCTCCATCGCCTTCGGCGACTTCCGCCGCGGCTATCTGGTGGTGGATCGGGCTGGCGTCCGGGTGCTGCGCGATCCCTATTCCGCCAAGCCCTATGTGCTGTTCTACACCACCAAGCGTGTGGGCGGCGGGGTGCAGGACTTCGACGCCATCAAGCTGCTGAAGTTCGCCGCCAGCTGAGTGGGGGAGGGGCCTTCCGTTCGGGAGGCTTTCGTCAATGGGTGCCTGGCTTTTGGTCGGGCGCTCTTCCCCAGCCGTTTCACCCCCCACCCCAACCCTCCCCCGCAAGGGGGGAGGGGGAGCGGCGCGCTTTTTCCGCGCATCCGCTCCGCCGGAGCGCGGCAGAACCCTCCCCCCTTGCGGGGGAGGGCAGGGAGGGGGGTGAAACGGGTGCCGCTATCGCCCGCGTTGATAGGAGCGAAGAGGCCGCCCCTCACTCCTTCAGCGGGCTGCCCAGCTTGGCGGCGGTGCTGTCGATCCAGTCGCGGTGGAGGCCCACCAGGGTCACGCCGGTGACGCCGCCGCAGCCGCGGGTGCCGCCGGGGCCGGTGGCCCAGCCCACCACGCCGGTGAGCACCGAGCCCAGAAAGGCCGGGCCGCCGCTGTCGCCGGTGCAGGCACCCACCAGCCCCATGACCGGGGCGAGGCGCACCATGATGCCCCCGGTGGTGCCGATGGACGGCAGGTTGACCGAACGCAGCGTTCCCGCCGTGGCCTCGGCGCCGTCCGCCTCCATGCCGTAGCCGGCGATGAGGAAGTCCGTGCCCCGCGCCGGCAGGCTCGGGTCCGCCGAGAGCCGCGCCGGGCGAAAGCTGGCGGGCAGCACTTCGGAGAGTTTCATCAGCGCCAGGTCCGGCGTCGGGCGCCGGGTGTGGAACTGCTCGCGGTCGAAGCGCGGGTGGATGGCGATGCGCAGCGCCGGCACCAGCCGGGGCGTGCCCCCGCCCACCAGCGCCACCGCATAATTGCCCGCCGGCGCCAGGCAATGGGCGGCGGTGAGCACCAGGTCCGGCGCGATCAGCGTGCCGCTGCAGGAGGCGCCGCGGGTGGAAACGATCATCACCGTATGGGCCGTGGCCACCCCGCCGCCCGGCCGGCCGCCGATGATGGCCTGCGCCGGCCCGGCCTTGCCCAGCAGCGCCGCCGCACAGAGCAGGGCAATGCCGAACACGCTGCGACCTGGCGCGCAGGGTTGGCGCGCGCAGGCCTGACGCACGGAAACGGCGGTGGCGGGACCTTCGTTCGACGGAACTCGGCTCAACGGAACGCGGTGCGGCACGGAACCTCCATCGACAGCGGCAATCCCTGTTTTGAACCGCCGCGCGCGGCGCGGTCAATCCCGCCCTTCACGGGCGCTTTCCGAGCACCTCCGCGCGTGCTGGCCCCGGGCCGGCCCGGCGCGTCGTCCCATTCCTCGCCCTTCGCCCAGGAGACCCCATGACCGAACGTATCTCCGGCCCTGCCCTCGAGCCGCTGACCCTGGGGGAGGCCAAGGCCTTCCTGCGCATCGATACGGACGCGGAAGACGCGCTCATTTCCGCCCTCATCGCCGCCGCCCGCCGCGTGGTGGAGGCGGCCACCGGTCGCGCCCTGATGGCGCAGAGCTGGCGGATCGTGCGCGATGCCTGGCCGCCCAGCGGCGTGTTCGCTTTGCCGGTGGCGCCGGTGCGGGCGCTGCTGGCGGCGCGGGTGCGGGCCGCCGACGGCACTGCGCAAGACCTGGACCTGACGCTGCTGCGCCTGACCACCGCGCGCACGCCGGCTTTGGTGCATCTGGACCCGGCGCAGATGCCGCAGCCCGGCGCCCGCTGGGCCGGCATCGAGATCGAGCTGTCCGCCGGCTATGGCGAACTGGCCGCCGACGTGCCCGAAGATCTGGTCCAGGCGGTGCGGCTGGTGCTGGCGCATTTCCACGAGCACCGCGATGCCCCCGGCGACACGGTGCGCCTGCCGGCCACGGTGGCGGCGCTGCTGGCGCCGTACAAATTGGTGCGGCTGTGAGCGCCCCGGCCATCGGCGCCCTGCGCCATCGCATCGATCATCAGACCGCGGTGGAAACCCCGGACGGGCTGGGCGGCGTCACCCGCACCTTCGTCACCGTGGATCGCCTGTGGGGCAGCATCGAGACCGCCGCCGCCACTGGCACGCTGGGGGAGGAGCGCCGCTTCGGCCTCGCCACGGTGCGGGTGACGGTGCGCGCGCCCAACACCATCGCCGCCGGCGACCTTCTGCGCGCCGGTGCCCGCCGCCTGGGCGTGGAGGCGACCTCCGATCCCGACGGCCGCAGCCGGTTCACCTTGGTGCATTGTCGCGAGGAGCAGTCATGATCCTATCTGCCCGCATCTCCGGCCTGGAGGGTCTCGCCGAGCGCCTCCAGCGGCGCGTGCCCGCCGCGCCGGTGGGCGCTGCGCTGGACGCCGCGGCGGCCAGGCTGGCCCGTGTGGCCGCCACGAAACTGGGTCGCGCCCCCACCATCGAGGCCACCGCCCATGCGCGCAGGGTGGGCAGCATCGACCCGGCCGCGGTGGCGCGCGAGACCGGCACGCTCGCCACCCCGCCGGACCCCTGGCTGCTGCCGGCAGTGGCGGCGCTGAAGGCGGGTGATGGTGGCACGGCGGGCGATGGCGCGCCCGATGCCACACCGGCCGCCGGCACGGACGGAGGCACGCCATGACGGCCGCTTCCAACGCCCCGCTCGGCGCCGCCCGTGCTCTGCGCGGGGCCATCCATGCCCGGCTCGCCGCCGACACGCCGCTGCAGGCGCTGGTGGGCAACGCCATCCATGACGTGCCGCCCAAGGATGCGGCCTTTCCGTTCGTGACCCTGGGGGAAGCGGTGGTCTCCGACTGGTCCACCGCCACCGAGGGCGGCAGCGAGCAGGCGCTCACTTTGCATGTGTTCTCCCGCCAGGGCGGGCGGGCGGAGGCGCTGGCCATCGCCAGCGCGGTGCAGGAGGCGCTGCACGAGGCGCCCTTGGCGCTGGACGGCCATCGCCTCGCCAATCTGCGCGCCACCACCGCCGAGATCCGCCGCGACAGCGATGGCCGCACCTTCCATGGCCTGGTGCGGTTTCGCGCCATCACCGAGCCACTCTGAGGCTCAGACCCAACGCTCTGCGCATGTGCGCGAAAAACCCCTTTCACAGGAGAAGATCCATGGCCGCGCAGAAGGGCAAAGACCTGCTGCTGAAGATGATGGACGGGGCCACTTATGTCACGGTGGCGGGCCTGCGCTCGCGCACCCTGGCGTTCAACGCCCAGACCGTGGACGTGACCCATTCCGACAGCGTCGGCCGCTGGCGCGAATTGCTGGCGGGGGCTGGGGTGAAGCGGGCCAGCATCTCCGGCGCCGGCGTGTTCAAGGACGCCGCCTCCGATGCCTTGGTCCGCGCTGCCTTCTTCGATGGCGAGCTGCGCGACTGCCAGGTGGTGATCCCGGATTTCGGCACCGTCACCGGCCTGTTCCAGATTTCGGCGCTGGAAGTGGCGGCGGAACATGACCGCGAGATCACTTTCGACCTGACGCTGGAAAGCGCCGGGGCCTTGACCTTCGCGGCGCTGTGAGCGGGGCCATGGCCAATGCCCATCGCGGCGAGATCGCCGCCATGCTCGACGGGCGCCCGCGCACCCTCGTGCTCACCCTCGGCGCTTTGGCGGAGCTGGAAGCGGCCTTCGCCGTGGACGATCTGGTGGCGCTGGCGGAGCGGTTTTCCCGCGGCCGCCTGTCCGCCGCCGACCTGGTGCGGGTGATCGCCGCCGGCCTGCGCGGGGCAGGCGAAACCATCTCCGATGCGGAGGTGGCCGCCATGCGGGCGGAGGGCGGGGCGGCAGGCTTTGCCCGGCTGGTGTCGGCCTTGCTCACCGCCACCTTCGGCGCCGCCGAGCCGACCACCGGCGCGGGGGATTCCGCCCGCCCTCCGGTGCCGCAGGCGCGCTGAGCCCCGCTCCCCATTCCGCCCGCGCCTTTCCCTGGCGCGAGGCCATGGGGCTAGGGCTGGGACGTCTGCGGCTGCCCCCGGACGCGTTCTGGCGCATGACCCCGCGCGAACTGGCCGCCGCCGCTTATGGGCTGCGTGGCCCCGCGCCACGGGCCGGCGGCGCGCTGGATCGCGCCGGCCTGCACGCGCTGATGGGGCGGTTTCCCGATCCGGATCGCGCGGCCCGCTGAGGGCGCGCGGATGGGGCCGATAGCATGTGGCCGAGAGGATGAGCGCGTGTCGCGCCATCCCATTGGAAAGGAGCACCCATGGACACGATCGATACGGTCGCGGTGGCGATCACCGCCGACACCAGCGCCTTCACCGCCGGGGTGGCGGAGGCGGAGACCTCCGTGCGCGATCTGGGCACGCAGGTTTCGGCGGCGCTGGCCAGCGCGCAGACCCCCGCCCGCAGCTTCAGCAGCGCCTTGAGCGATGCCTTCACCAGTGTCGCGGTGAAGGGGCGCGATGTGGGCGATGTCATCGCCAGCCTCGGCCAGCGGCTGTCCAATCTGGCGCTCAATGTGGCGCTGAAGCCGCTGGAGCAGGGGCTCACCAGCACGCTCGGGCAGGTGCTCGGAGGCAGTGGGCTCAGTGCGCTGGGGAGTGCGGCCTCCGGGGCAACCGCCTTCGCCGATGGCGGGGTGGTGGAGGCGGGGCGGGTGCGGGCGTTTGCCGATGGCGGCGTGGTCTCCGCGCCGACCTATTTCCCCATGTCCAACGGCACCGGCCTGATGGGCGAGCGCGGCGCCGAGGCGATCCTGCCTTTGGCCCGCGGCGCCGATGGCGCGCTGGGGGTGCGCACCCAGAGCGCGGGGGGCAATACCACGGTGCAGGTCACTGTCTCGACCCCGGATCCGGGGGCGTTCCGCCGCTCCGATGCCTATGTGTCGGGGCTGATCGCGCGCGCGGTGGCGCGGGGGCAGCGGAGCCTGTAGCGCGGGGGCGCGGCGGATCTGAGCCGGCGATCAGCGCGCCTGCTTCCAGGGATCGATGGCCGGCTGGACGGTGGACGTGTTGCTGGCTTGCGGCGTCACTTGCGCACCCTGGTTGGGCGCATTGCCCATGCCGGTGCCGCGCCCGGCGGAAAACTGCATGGCCCCGCCCATCTGAATGCAGGTGTCCGACCCCGGCAGCCGCGTGAAGCCGGCGCCAAACTGCGGGCACGCCTCTGAGGATTTGGCGGCCGTGTCGGCCTTGGCGTCTTCCGCCCGCGCACCGGCCGCCGCACCGACCAGCAGGGCAAAACCCAGGGCCGCGTGCTGGATGGCGCGGATGATCAGGGCCGGAGTTTCAACCATGCTTACACTCCCGTGTGGCGCCTCTCGTCGCACGCCGATGGTGCTATCCTAGGGCGGGCCGGTGTCATATCCAAGGCGACTGCACGGTTGCGCCGGTGCTCGACCCTGGGGAATGTGGCGCGTCGTTGCGTCGCGGTGGCCGATGGCGGCGACCGTTCCTTGCGCATGCGGACGAAACCTTGCCGCCGGGCGAGGACCGCAAGCAACGCCGCGTTCTGGCGGCGGGCGCAATTCTGTTCGGGGCATCATGGGCGGGAGATCGTGGGTCGGGCCAGCCGTTGCGGCCGGTCGGCGATGACCGATGCACCTGCCACCGCACTTGGCTGCTGACCCTGACTGCTGCACCTGGCTGCGCCGCGTGCGCGCTTGCGCGGCCGGCGGCATCCGGCGGAACGGGCTGGGCGGGCGCGGATGAGGGGGCTCCACCCCACCGGCCCGTGACGCCATCGAACAGCCTCGTGGAGCGCCCGCCGGCAACGGCGACACGCACTGGTGGTCTGCTCAAACAGGATGCCGCGCCGAACCGGCGCCGGCTCCCGTCTGCCCTGCCGCATCCGGCCCGAAGGCGCGGGCGCGGCGGGTGGTCACTTCTTCTTTGCGGGTGCCTTGGCGGGCGCCTTGGCTTTCGCAGCGGGCGCCTTCGGGGCGGCTACGGCTTCCACCGGCGCCACCTTGGCGGCGGGCTTGGCAGCGGCCTTGGCGGCCGGAGCCTTGGCCTTGGGTGCAGCGGCCTTGGCGGGTGCCTTCGGAGCTGCAGCGGCCTTGGGCGCCGGGGTCTTGGGCGCCGGGGCAGCCTTGGGTGCCGCAGCCTTCGCGGCGGGGGCTTTGGCAGCCGCCTTCGGGGCCGCGGCCTTCACCGCCTTGGGCGCCGGAGCCTTGGCCGGCTCGGCCTTCGCGGCGGGCGCCTTGGCGACCTTCGCAGCCGCAGCCTTGGGAGCAGCAGCCTTAGGTGCAGCAGCCGCCTTTGTGGGCTTGGCGGCGGCGGGCTTGGCGGCGGCGGTCTTCGCCACAGCGGGTTTCGCGGCAGCAGCCTTCGGAGCGGCAACCTTGGGAGCAGCGGCAGCCTTCGCTGCGGCCGCCTTGGGAGCGGGAGCCTTCGCGGCTGCGGGCTTCGCAGCGGCCTTGGGCGCGGCGGTCGCGGGGGCCTTGGCTGCGGTCTTCGCAGGTGCCTTGGCGGGGGCCTTAGCCACGGCCGGCTTTGCGGCCGGCGCGGGAGCGGCTTCGGTTTTTTTCGCGGCCGGTGCCTTGGCGGCGATGGTCGTCTTCTGGGTCTTCGTGGCCATCACTTGGCTCCATCCTTTACGACGGATCCGAAGTCAAAGCGTGTGCCTCAACTATGTCAAGACTGTTTTTATTGAATTCGTGCCAGAATTGAGGGGATTAGACAGAAGATGCCGACCTTTCATGAGGTTCTGTTTCCGATCGACGTGGCCCTGGGTGCCGCGGGTGGTCCGGAACGGGTGACGGAGATCGTCACCACCGCCACCGGACGGGAGGAACGCAACACCCGGCGCGCTGATTCGCGCCGCCGCTGGGATGCCGGCTACGGGGTCAAATCCCTCGCCGCGCTGCATGCGGTCCTGGCCTTTTTCGAGGAGCGCCGGGGGCGGCTTTACGGCTTCCGCTGGCGCGATCCCCTGGACGCCGCATCCAGCCCGCCGGGCACCCCGGTCACCGCCTTCGATCAGGTGATCGGCAGCGGCGACGGCGCCCGTCTCGCCTTCTCCCTGGTGAAGACCTATGGCGCCCTCCACGCCCCCTATGTGCGGGCCATCACCAAGCCAGAGACGGGCGTGCGGGTGGCGGTGGGCGGGGTGGAACTGGTGGAGGGCCTGCATTTTTCCTGTGACCTCTCCATCGGCCTCGTCACGCTGGCGCCGGGACACACGCCGGGGCCGGGCGTACCGGTCACGGCGGGCTTTCGCTTCCACGTGCCGGTGCGCTTCGACACCGACTATCTGGAGATCAATCTCTCGCATTTCGCGGCGGGCGACATCCCGCGCATTCCCATCGTCGAGATCACCCCATGAGGAGCGTGTCATGAGGAGCCTGTCATGAGGGCCTTGCCCGAGGGCCTGGCGGCGCAGCTGCGCGGCGGTGTCACCACGCTCTGCCACGGCTGGCGGCTGACCCGCCGCGATGGCCGCGTGCTGGGCTTCACCGATCACGATCGCGACCTGGTGGTGGACGGCCTGGTGCTGCATGCGGCCAGCGGCATCGCATCGTCCGAAAGCACCCAGGCGCAAGGCCTCAGCGTCACCGGCACCGAGGTGTCCGGCGCGCTCAGCGCCGTCACGCTGGAGGAGGCGGACCTGGCCGCCGGACAGTATGACGGCGCGGCCATCGACCTGTTGCTGATCGACTGGTCCAACCCCGTCAGTCACGCGCTGCTCCGGCGCGGCACCATCGGCGAGGTGCGCCGGGAGGGGCAGGCCTTCACCGCCGAAGTGCGTGCCCTGTCCGATGCGCTGAACCAGACAAATGGCCGGGTCTTCGGCGCCCTGTGCGATGCGGACCTGGGCGATGGACGCTGCGGCGTGAACCTCGGCCTGTCGCAGTTTCGCGCCGACGGTTCGGTGGTGGCGGTGGACGCGTCGGGGCGCATGCAGGTGGCGGGCCTGTGGCACCCGGACGGCTGGTTCACCCGTGGCCGCTGCCGCTTCACCACCGGCGCCAATACCGGCTTCATCACCGAGGTGAAAGTGCACGATCTGGACGCCGGCATCGCCGCGCTCCAGCTGTGGCAGCGCCCGCCCGCGCCGGTGTTGCCGGGCGATGCCTTCGACATCACCGCCGGCTGCGACAAGACCTTCGCCACCTGCCGCGACCGCTTCTCCAACGCGCTGAATTTTCGCGGCTGTCCGCACATGCCGGGCAATGACTTCGTGCTGGCCGTCGCCGTGCCCGGCGAGGCCAGCTACGACGGCAGCACCCTGGCATGAGCGCGCCGGAACTGGATCCCGTCCGCGCCCGCGTCGTGGCCGAGGCGCGGGCCTGGATCGGCACGCCCTATCACCATCGCGCCTCCGCCAAAGGGCAGGGGGCCGATTGCCTGGGCCTGGTGCGCGGGGTGTGGCGCGCCCTCCACGGCAGCGAGCCGGAACCGCTGGGCGCCTATGCGCCGGACTGGGCGGAGGCGGCCCGCGCGGAGAGCCTCGCGGGCGCCGCGCGCCGTCATCTCCAGGCGGTGGAGATGACCCATCGGCAGCCCGGCGACGTGCTGCTGTTCCGCTTCCGCGCCCATCTGCCGGCCAAGCATTGCGCCATCCTCACCACCCCCGCGCACATGGTCCATGCCTATGACGGCGTGGCGGTGTGCGAGGGCCATCTGACGCCGTGGTGGCAGCGCCATCTGGCCTTCGTGTTCGCCTTCCCCGGCGTGACCTGATCCTCCTTTCATCCTCGGAGATTTCCCATGGCGACGCTCCTTCTCGGCGCGGCGGGCGGCGTCATCGGCGGCGCTTTGTTCGGACCCATCGGTGCCATTGCCGGCCGGGCGCTGGGGGCGCTGGGCGGGGCGATGATCGACCAGACCTTGCTGGGCGGATCGCGCTCCACCACCACCACCGGATCGCGGCTGGCGAGCCTGGATGTGATGACCTCCAATGCGGGCGCCAGCGTGCCGCGCATCTATGGCCGCGCCCGCCTCGGCGGCCAGGTGATCTGGGCGACGCAATTGGAGGAAGTGGTCTCATCCCAGACCACCCGCGCCGGCGGCAAGAGCACCAGCCAGAGCGCGCAGAAGACCACCACCATCAGCTATCTCTATTACGCCAGTTTCGCCCTGGCCCTGTGCGAGGGGCCGATCTCGCGCATCGGCCGGGTGTGGGCGGACGGCAAGCCGCTGGACCTCACCGCCGTCACCCTGCGCACCTATCTGGGCACGGCGGACCAGCCGCCCGATCCCTGGATCGAGGCCAAGCAGGGCGCGGGCAACACGCCCGCCTATCGGGGCCTGGCCTATGTGGTGTTCGAGCGTCTGCCGCTGGCCAATTTCGGCAATCGGCTGCCGCAGATCACGGTGGAGGTGGAGCGTTCCATCGGCCAGCTGGAGGCGCAGATCCGCGCCGTCACCCTGATCCCCGGCGCCACCGAATTCGGCTATCAGCCGCGCCTGGTGCAGCGGGTGGTGGGGGCGGGGGCCTATGCGCCGGAGAACCGCCACGCCGCCAGCGCCGCCACGGATCTTGCCGCTTCCCTCGACCAGCTCCAGGCGCAATGCCCGAACGTGCGGCGGGTGTCGCTGGTGGTCACCTGGTTCGGCAGCGATCTGCGCGCCGGCGCCTGCCGGGTGGAGCCCAAGGTGGAGCGCACCGACAAGGCGACCTCCGGTGCGGACTGGTTCGTCGCCGGCCTGTCGCGCAGCGATGTGGCCACCGTCTCCTGGGTGGGTGGATCGGCGGCCTATGGCGGCACCCCCTCCGACGAGAGCGTGATCGGCGCCATCCAGGCGCTCCAGGCGCGCGGGTTCCAGGTGACGCTGAACCCCTTCATCATGATGGATATTCCCCCCGGCAACGGCTTGTCCGATCCCTGGACCCTGGGGCCGGACCAGGCGCCCTATCCCTGGCGCGGGCGCATCACCTGCGACCCCGCGCCGGGGCGCATCGGCTCGCCCGACGGCACCGCGTGGGCGCAGGCGCAGGTCGATGCGCTGTTCGGCCAGGCCCAGGCGAGCCACTTCGTGGCGGTCGGAAATTTCATCCTCTATCTCGGGCCGCCGGAATGGAGCCTGCGGCGCATGATCCTCCATTACGCCACCCTGGCGCGCATGGTGGGCGGCGTTGAGACCATGCTCATCGGCTCGGAGATGGCCGCGCTGACCCGCGTGCGCGGACCGGGCGGCAGCTTCCCCGCCGCCGACCACCTGCAGGCCCTGGCGGCCGACGTGAAGGCGGTGGTGGGGCCGTCCGGCGCCAAGGTCTCCTATGGCGCCAATTGGGATGAATATGGCGCCCAGACCTTCGCCGACGGCACCGTGGCCTTTCCGCTGGATGGGCTGTGGGGCTCGCCCGCCGTGGACTTCGTGGGCGTGGATTATTACGCCCCGCTGGCCGACTGGCGCGACGGCAGCGGCCATCTGGATGCGGCGCTCGCCCCCGGCATCTATGACCGCGCCTATCTCAAGGGCCGGCTGCGCGGCGGCGAGGCCTATGACTGGTATTATGCCGATGACGGCGCCCGCGCCGCGCAGATCCGCACCCCCATCACCGACGGCGCCTATGGCGAAGCCTGGGTGTTCCGGCAGAAGGATTTGTGGAACTGGTGGCGCAATGGGCACCATCCCCGTCCCGGCGGCGTGCGCGAGGGTGCCAGCACCGCATGGGTGCCGCGGAGCAAGCCCATCCGCCTCATGGAGACCGGCTGCGGAGCGGTGAACAAGGGGCCGAACCGGCCCAGCACCTTTCCCGATGCCAAGTCTTCGGAGGGGGGCTTCCCGCCGTTCTCCGACGCCAGCCGCGACGACTTTGCCCAGCGCCGCATGCTGGAAGCGGTGAGCGCCGCCTTCGATCCGGTGTTCGGTGCCAGCGAGGAGGACAACCCGTCCGCCGATCTGCCCGGCGGGCACATGGTGGATCCCGGCGGCATCTATGTGTGGACCTGGGATGCGCGGCCGTTTCCGCAATTTCCCCTCGCCACCGCAGTGTGGAGCGATGGCGCCAATTGGGAGACCGGCCACTGGCTCACCGGGCGCATGGGCACCGCGCCCCTCCACGCTCTGGTGGCCGCCATCTGCGCCGATCACGGCATCGCCGACATCAGGACCGATGCCCTGGAAGGCATCGTGGACGGCTATGTGGTGGACCAGCCCATGTCCGCCCGCGCCGCCATCGAGCCCTTGGCCCGCGCCTTCGCCTTCAATGCCACCGAGCAGGACGGGCGCATCGTGTTTCGCCCGCGCGGCGGCACGCCGGTGGCGGTGCTGAGCGAGGCGGATCTGGTGGCGCGGGAGGATGCCGCGCCACTGGTCCTCACCCGCACCCAGGAGAGCGAACTGCCGCTCGAGGTGCAATTGAGCTTCGGCGATGGCGGCGCGGACTATCGCCACGGCACCGTGTCCTCGCGGCGGCTCGCGGGCAACAGCCGGCATGTGGCCCGCGCCGAAGTGGCGGTGATGGCCAATGACGCCATGATGGTGCGCGCCGCCGACATCTGGCTCCAGGATCTGTGGGCCGGGCGCGAGGGGGCGGAGTTCGCAGTTCCGCCGTCGCAAACGGCGCTGCTGCCGGGGGATGTGATCGAGCTGACCTGCGACGGCCGCACCCGACGGCTGGAGATCACCCAGATCAGCGACAGCGGTGCGCGGGCGGTCACCGCCCGCTCCATCGATGCCACGGTGTTTCAGGCGGCGCTGCGGCCGGCACAGGGGGGCGTTGCGGTGGTGCCGGCGGCATTCGGCCCACCCCTGGTGCTGCCCCTGGATCTGCCGGCGCTGGATGGCAGCGACCCGCCGGTGCTGCAATATCTCGCCGCCGCCGCCGCCCCCTGGCCGAGCACGCTCTCGGTGTGGCGCTCCGCCGACGGCGCCAGCTTCACGGCGGTGGGGGCCGTCAGCGCCCCCGCCACCCTCGGGGTGACGCTGGACGATCTCACCCCCGGCCCGCTCTGGCGCTTCGACCGCTGGACCGCGCTGCGGGTGAGGCTCAATTCCGGCGTGCTGGTGGGCCGCAGCGAGGCCGAGGTGCTGGACCAGGCCAATGCTCTGGCGCTGGTGGCTCCGGGGCGCCCGCTGGAGATCATCCAGTTTGCGGAGGCCGACTTGCTGGAGACCTCGGTCTATCGCCTGTCCGGCCTGTTGCGCGGACAGGCCGGCACCGAGGCCGCCGGGGCGGTTGCCTGGCCCGCCGGCACGCAAGTGGTGCTGCTGGATCAGGCGCTGGTGCCGCTGGCCACCAGCCTGTCGGACCTGGGGCGGCCCTATCTGTATCGGGTGGGTCGCGGCGATCGTGACCAGGGCGACGCCATGATCGCCGAATTTTCGGCGACCGCCGGCGGCGCCGCGCTGGCGCCCCTGGCGCCGGTGCATCTGGCCGCGGTGCGCACCGGCGCCGGCATCACCCTGTCCTGGATCCGGCGCAGCCGGGTGGATGGGGATGGGTGGGCGCCGGTGGAGATCCCCCTCGGCGAGGCGAGCGAGCGCTATCGGGTGGAGATCCTATCCGGGGCCGAGGTGGTGCGCGCCGTGGAGGTCACCGAGAGCACGCTGGTCTATCCCGCCGCCAGCGAACTGGCGGATTTCGGCGCGATGCAGGGCATCCTCGCGGTGCGCATCGCGCAACTGTCGGCGGTGCTGGGGCCGCGCACCGCCGCCACCGCGATCTTGACGCTCTGAGCCCTTTTTATCCCCCGATCAACGAAGGATCACCCCATGGCGTCCGAGACGACCGCCAATCTGGCGCTGCCGTATCTGGCGGCGGCGCAGGCGCAGAAGCATGTCACCCATAATGAGGCCCTGCGGCAGCTGGATGCCCTTGTGCACTTGAGGCTCGAAAGCGTCACCACCACCGCGCCGCCATCCGCGCCTGCGGAAGGCGGGCGCTGGCATGTGCCGGCGGGTGCCACCGGCGCTTTCGCCGGCCGTGCGGGCATGATCGCCGCCTATGAAAGCGGGGCCTGGGATTTCCTCCCCTGCGCCGCCGGTTTCCTCGCCTATATCGTCGATGAGCGGCGCCTGGCTCTGTTCGACGGCACCGGGGCCTGGGTCTCGCCTTTGGCCGCGAGCCCGCACCGGGGCATGGTATCGGCGCGGGTGCTGGAGCAGGACGTCTATCTGTTCGGCGCCAGTGTGGGCACCACCATCGCCATTCCCAATCGCGCGGTGGTGCTGGGGGTCTCCACCCGCACCCTGGAGACCATCAGCGGCGCCAGCGCCTACACTTGCGGGACGGCGTCCGAGCCGAGCAAGTTCGGCGGTTCGCTGGGGGTGGGCGCGGGCAACACCAATTCCGGCGTCATCGGCCCGACCGCTTATTATGCGGAGACCCCGATCCTGCTCAGCGCCATGGGGGGTGCCTTCACCGGCGGCATGGTGCGGGTGGCGATCCATGTGCTGGTCTGCGACGTGCCCACGGTGGAGCCGGTCGCGCCCTATGCCTTCATGCGGCCCGAGGCGGCGGCGGTGGTGGCGCGCATGGTCAGCGCGCCGTCCACCTCGCGAAAATGGCTGGCGGACCGGCTGGTGGACACGCTCATGAGCGCAGGCGTGTGGGCGAAGCTCGATGCGCTCTATGTCCTGGCGGCGCCCGATGCCCAGGCGGCGCGGCTGAACTGGATCAGCGCCAGCTATGGCCTGACCGAGGTCAACAGTCCGGCCTTCACCGCCAATCGCGGCTATACCAGCGACGGCGCGACGTCTTATTTGCGCACCGGCTATATTCCGGGCGCCGGCACAATGTTCCAGCAGAACAACGCGAGTTTTGGTGTCTATATCGGCCAGAACGGCCGGCGCGGATTGGCCATGGGGGCGCTCTCCCTGCCGGACTATCGCGGCGGTCACATCGCCCGCTATGCGCCGGAGGACGGCGGCTATTGCGCGTGTCAGCTGAATGAGACCGGCATCACCTCGGTGGCCCACTACACCGTTTTTCTGGATGCGGGCCTGGTGGCGGCATCGCGGGCGGACGCCGCGTCGGTTGTCCGGTACAAGGATGGGGTGACGGTGGAAGTGGGGGCGCGCGCCTCGCAGGCACCACCCAATCTGGAATTCTACCTGCTGGCGGTGAACGTCGGCTCACCGCTGGTGAACGGCACCGATCGCATCGCCGCGGCATTCATGGGCGGGGCGCTGACGGCGGTGGAGATGGGCGCGCTCCATGCCGCCCTCCAGACCTATCTTGCAGCCGTGGGAGCCTGACATGGCCGATCGCTTCCTGATCCTGACCGCCGCCCAGGCGGAGCCTCTCCGCGGCCCCACCACGCAGGGGGCCGCGCTCTGGCCCTTGGCGCTGGCGGATGGGGTGCGCTTCGTGCTGCCGGTGGCGGTGCTGGAGGACCCGGCGCACCACGCCCGGCACGCGGAGCTCGCGCTGCTGCCGGTGGCCGAGGTGCCGCCGCAGGACTTTCGTGCCATGCCGATGCCCGGCGCCTGAGGACGCCCGCGCGCAGCTAGAACATCTGCCGCCAGATGGGGCAGTGCCGCTGTGAATTGTGGAACGACACGTCGGTCAGTCCCAGCCCGGAGTAATAGTGGCAGATGAGTTCGTTGCCGCTATGCGTACGCCAGTACAGCAGGCCAAGTGAATTGGCATGCAGGTAAAAGACGAACGTCAATACTGCCAGGGTCAGGGCCAGGAATAACCCGCCCAACGCCCGCTCCATCGCATCGCCCCACTACATGTCGGCCGCCGCGGCCATGCCCCGTTCCGGACCAATGGCCGGATTCGGCGCGCCATTCTTTCTACCACACATAGGAGACGTCCATGGCTGCGTCCAGCTTTGAGGCTGCGCTCGCGCGCGTCCTCGGCCACGAGGGAGGCTATTCCAACCATCCCGCCGACCCCGGCGGACCCACCATGCAGGGGGTGATCCAGCGGGTTTACGACGGCTATCGCACGCGGCATGGACAGCCGTTGCGCCCGGTGCGGCAGATTGAGCGGGGCGAACTGATCGCCATCTACCGCAGCCAGTATTGGGACGCGGTGCGGGGCGACGATCTGCCCGCCGGCCTCGATTATGTGGTGTTCGACGGCGCGGTGAATTCCGGGCCGGGACAGGCGGCCAAATGGCTCCAGCGCGCCCTGGGGCTGCCCGCCGATGGGCAGGTGGGGGCCGTGACCCTGGCGGCGGCGGCGCGGTGCGCCGACCTGGGCGCCATGGTGGATGACATCTGTGATCGTCGCCTGGCCATGCTGAAGCGGCTGACCACCTGGCCGGTGTTCGGTGCCGGCTGGGGGCGGCGGGTGGCGGAAGTGCGCCGCATCGGCCACGCCTGGGCGCAGTCTGGGGCCGTGCCCGTCGCCGAGGATGCCGCCATGGTGCCGGTCCGGGGGATGGAGGCAGGTGCGCGCCCCGCCGGCGGCAGCGCGAAGGCGCCCTTGGCCAGCGCGCGGCCGGCGCCACGGCCGGACGCGGCGACCGGTGCGGCCGCGGGCGGTGTCCTCGCCTCGGCCACCGGCGAGGCGGCCCGCCAACTGGAGCCCCTGACGGGGGCCTCGCCCACCATCGCGCTCGTGTTCACCGGCCTGACGGTGCTGGGCGTTCTGGTCACGCTGGCGGCGCTGGGGGCGGTGTGGTGGGGCGAGCATCGGCGCCGCCAGCGTGCCGACGCTTTGGATCTCGCCCCGGCGCCGGCGCCGGCGGGGAGCGCGTCGTGAGCGCGCTTGGCCTGTGGCTGGCCTATGGGGTGCCGTGGTGGCTCTGGGCGGGCCTTGCCGGGGCCGCGGTGCTGGCTCTGGCGCGGGTGCTGGGCGTGCGCGTGGCGCTGGCGGCAGCGGCGCTCGCCGCCGTCCTGCTGGCCTATCGCCGCGGCGCCCAGGCGGGATGGACGGATCGGCAGGCAAAAGGAGAGCGCGATGCCCAAGCTGCGGTGGATCAGGCGGATGCGGCGCGCCGCGCTGCTGAGCATGACGCTGACGACCCTGGCCGGCTGCGCCACAGCGACGGATGGCGGCGGGACTGAGGTGTTTTGCCGGGCCGCCAGGCCATTGCGCTGGTCCGTGGCGGATACGGACGAGACCATTCGCCAGGCCAAGGCGCACAATGCGGTGGGGCGGACCCTGTGCCATTGGCGCTGAACCGCAGGGCGCCCAGGGCTCGACCGGGGGCCAACGGTGATTTGTGGCGCCAAGGCCACTGACACGGACGCGCGGCTCTGGCATGGTTGGCGCAAGTCGGGGGACGCGGGGTGGGGACGAAACGTGCGTTTGCTGGTGATCGAAGACGACCCGGATCTGAACCGGCAGTTGGTGAATGCATTGGGGGAAGCCGGCTACGCGGTTGACCGCGCGTTCGACGGCGAAGAAGGCCATTTCCTCGGCGACAGCGAGCCCTATGACGCGGTGGTGCTGGACATCGGCTTGCCCAAGCTGGACGGGATCTCGGTGCTGGAGCATTGGCGGCGGGCGGGGCGCACCATGCCGGTGCTGATTCTCACCGCCCGCGATCGCTGGAGCGACAAGGTCCAGGGGTTCGACGCCGGGGCGGACGACTATGTGGCCAAGCCGTTCCATATGGAGGAAGTCCTGGCGCGGCTGCGGGCGCTGCTGCGCCGGGCCAGCGGCCACGCCTCCAGCGAACTCACCTGCGGGCCGGTGCGGCTCGATACCCGCTCCGGCCGGGTTTCCGTGGGCGGAACCCTGGTGAAGCTCACCAGCCATGAATACCGGCTGCTGTCCTATCTCATGCACCATGCCGGGCGGGTGGTCTCCCGCGCCGAACTGGTGGAGCATCTCTACGAGCAGGACTTCGACCGGGATTCCAACACCATCGAAGTGTTCGTGGGGCGGCTGCGCAAGAAGATCGATTGCGACGTGATCCAGACCGTGCGGGGGCTCGGTTATCTGCTGACATCGCCAGAGCCGCTGCGATGAGGGACGGTGTCCGGCGGTGCGGTCTCCGGGGGCGGGCCCCGCGCCCGTCATGAACCTGCCGCGCGCTCCAGGTTCGCTGGCGTTTCGCTTGTTTCTGTCCGCCGTGGTGGTGACCGCGCTGATCCTGCTGGTGGTCGGCGTGGTGCTGTCGTCCATGTATCGCGCCGGGGCGGAGCGGGCGTTCGACCGCCGGCTGGACATCTATCTGAAGACCATCGTCGGCGGCCTTGCCAGCACCGCGGGAACCGCGGGGGCGGGCGCGGTGGCGGAGCCGCAGGGGCTGACCGACCCGCTGTTCGTGTTTCCGTTTTCCGGCTGGTATTGGCAGATGACCCGGCTGGATGTGGCCAAGCCGGCGATCCGCCGCTCGCGCTCGTTGCCCGAGGGTGGCCTGCCGACCCTGGAATCCCTGGGCGTCGAGGAACGCCCCGGCGGCGTCCGCGAAGGCTATGCCCCCGGGCCCGACAACCAGAATTTGCGCCTGGTGGAGCGGCTGCTGGATCTGGGGCAGGATGGGCGTTACCTTATTACCGTTGCCGGTGACGCCTCCGAGATCGAGGAAGAGATCACCAATTTCAATCTGGCGCTGGTGGGCACCTTCGGCGTCCTGGGCTTGGCCTTTCTCTTGACCGTGGTGTTCCAGGTGCGGTTCGGCCTGAAGCCGCTAGGCCGCATTTCCGAGGCGCTGGCGGCGGTGCGGTCGGGCAAGGCCGAGCGGCTGGAGGGGAAATATCCGGAGGAAATCGCCCCGCTGGTCAGCGAAGTGAACGCGCTGATCGACGCCAACAAGGAGATCGTCGAGCGCTCGCGCACCCATGTGGGCAACCTCGCCCACGCGCTGAAGACCCCGCTTTCGGTGCTGCTGAACGAGGCCGGCACCCGCGACGATCCCCTCGCGGTGCGGGTGCGCGATCAGGCGGAGATTATGCGCGATCAGGTGGGCCATCATCTGGAGCGTGCGCGCATGGCTGCCCGCGTCTCGCTGGTGGGCACCGTGTGCGAGATCGGCCCGATCGTGACCGGATTGGCGCGCACCATGGAGAAGATCCATCGCACCAAGGACCTGGCCATCGACCTGGAGGTGGCCAATGAGGACATCCGGTTTCGCGGCGAGCGCCACGATCTGGAGGAGATGATCGGCAATCTGATCGACAATGCCTGCAAATGGGCGGCGGGGCGGGTTCAGGTCAAGGTGTCCCTCGATCCGCCGCGCGGCCCCAGCGAGCGGGTGTTCTTCCGGGTGATGATCGATGACGACGGCCCCGGCCTCACCCCCGGCAAGCGGGCGGAGGTGGGCCGGCGCGGGCGGCGGCTGGACGAATCCAAGCCCGGCTCCGGCCTCGGCCTGTCCATCGTCCATGAATTGGCGGCGCTGTACGGCGGCCGGTTCGAAATGAACACCGCGCCGCTCGGCGGGCTGCGCACCGAACTGGTCCTGCCGGCGGCATGAGCGCGGTCATCGTCCATGCGTCGCGCCGATCCGCCCCGTGCCCGGCGTCAGCCGCGCAGCAGATCGCCGGGTGGGGGCTCATCGTGCCGCGTGCACTGAGCCTCCTTTTCGCCTAAATGTCCGGTTCTGTCGCCGGAAGCGATCCGCTTCCGATAAGGAAACAGCACGCGAAGGCTGATGGTATGAACGCGCCCAAGCTCCTCTGTGTCCTGCTTGCTGCCGCCGCGGTGGCGGCATGCACCAGTGACCCAAGCGCCGGACCGAAGGTCGTCGCAGGGGCCACCGCTGGCTCAATGACCAGCGCGCTGACCGGCGCCGGGGGATCGGCCGGTGTCGCCACGGGCGCGCCGGTGAGCGGGCTGGTGGGCGGGGTGATCGGCGGTGGGCTGGACGAGCAGGATCGTCAGCGGGCCTATGCGGCGGAAATGAAGGCGCTGGAATATGGCGGTCCCGGCACCCCGGTGGGATGGCGCGGGGAGAGCGGCGCCTATGGCACGGTCATCGCCGGCCCGGCTTATGCCCGGCCCGGAAATCCGCAGTGTCGCGATTATTCCCATACCATTTACATCCAGGGCAAGCCGCAGAATGCCCGCGGCATCTCCTGCCGCAATGCGGATGGCACCTGGGTGTCGGTAAACTGAGCCCACCGCGGCGGGATGCTGGCAACGGTCGGAATCTGGCATCCTCTGATACCATTTGGAGGCCGGCAGGGAATGACGGGTGCGTGAGCCCCTGCGGCGCGGCGCCGCCGCGACCGAAAGCATCCTTTGCTTTTGCCCTTGCCTCCGCTAACCGCAGGGAACCATGACCTCCATTCCGCTCTTCGTCGCGTTCGCGCTGATGACCGCCGCCGCGGTGATGGCGGTGCTGTGGCCGCTGAGCCGGCAGCGTGCGCGGCGCAATGCGCGCGACGCCGATGTGGCGGTCTATCGCGACCAACTGGCGGAAATCGTCCGTGACCAGGCCGCCGGTCGCCTGCCGGCGGAGCAGGCGGAGGCCGCGCGCATCGAGGTCGGCCGGCGCATCCTGGCCGCGGACGCCCTGTCGTCCGCGCCGGGTCCGTCCATCGACAGCGGCACCGTGCGGCGGCGCTGGGCCGCCATCGGTGTGTTGCTGTTCGTGCCCGTGCTCGGTGCCGGGCTCTATGTCTATGTCGGTTCTCCCGCGCTGCCCGGTGCGCCGCTGGCGGAGCGCCTCAAGGCGCCGCCGGATGCCAATGATGTCGCCATCCTGGTGCGCCGGGTGGAGGAGCATCTGGCCAGCAATCCCAATGACGGCCAGGGCTATGAGATTCTCGCCCCGGTCTATGCCCGCATGGGCCGCATGGATGATGCCGCGCGCGCCTACCGGCAGGCGATCCGCATTCTCGGCCCCAGCGTCGAGCGCGAGGCGGCCCTGGGCGAAGTCCTCACCGCCGGCGCCGATGGCATGGTGACCCAGGAAGCCGCCAAGGCCTTCACCGCCGCGGTGACGCTGGACCCACACACGGTCAAGGCCCGCTATTTCCTCGGCCTTGCGGCGGAGCAGGATGGCCGGCGCGCGGATGCGGTGGCCATCTGGGGGCAGATGCTTCAGGAGGCCCCGGCCGGCGCACCCTGGCGCCCCATGCTGGAAGCGGCCCTGGCGCGGCTGGGCGTCGCGCCGGCCTCCCCGCCGACGGTCTCGGCCACCTCGCCGCGCCTTGCGCCTGCGAGCCCGCAAGCCCCTGGTCCCACCGCGCAGGACGTGGCCGCCGCCGCCGGGCAGAGCCCGCAGGAGCGCTCCGCCATGATCGCAGGCATGGTCTCGCGGCTGGAAGAGCGGCTGGCGGCCGATCCCAAGGATCTGGACGGCTGGTTGCGTCTGGCCCGCGCCTGGAGTGTTCTGGGCGACAAGGCCAAGGCCACGGCGGCGCTGCAATCGGCGCGTACGGCTTTTGCCGGCGATGATGACGCCGCCCGCCGCATCGACGCGGCGCGCACCGAACTCGGGCTGGGAGGCGAATAGTCGTGACGCGCAAAAGCCGCCGCCTCGTCCTGATCGGTGCCGGATTGAGTGTGCTGGCGCTCGCCGCCGGGCTGATCCTGACCGCCCTCAACGACACCATCGTCTTCTTCCGCACCCCCACGGAGATCGCCCAGAAGCAGATCGCCCCGGGCGGGCGGGTGCGCCTCGGCGGACTGGTGGAGCCGGGCAGTGTCGAGAAGACCGGCGCCGCGGTGCGGTTTGCCGTCACCGACGGCAACCATCAGGTGATCGTGGCCTATCGCGGCCTGCTGCCGGACCTGTTCCGGGAAGGGCAGGGCGTGGTGGCCGAAGGCGTGCTGCAGATGGACGGCACGGTTTCCGCCGACAGCGTGCTGGCCAAGCATGACGAGCGCTACATGCCCCGCGAGGTGGCCGATGCGCTGAAGAAGTCCGGCCACTGGAAGGAAGGCGAGCCCGGCGGACCGGTGCCGCAGCAGAGCGTTCCCGCCACCCCGAAGCCGGCGCCGTCCGGCGCGGCGGTGCCGTCCTCCATCCTGCCCGCGGCGACGCCCGCCTCCGCCTCCTCCCGGAGCCCCGCCCCATGATCGCGGAACTCGGCCAATATGCGCTGATCCTCGCCCTTGCCCTGGCTCTGGTGCAGATGGTGGTGCCCGCCTGGGGCGCGGCCAAGGACGACGCGGTTCTCATGGGCGTGGCCGCGCCGGTGGCGCTGGCGGTGCTGGGGTTCGTCACCTTCGCCTTCGGCGCGCTGGTGGCGGTCTATGTCACCTCCGATTTCTCGGTGGTGAATGTGGTGGAGAATTCCCACTCGCAGATGCCGCTCGTCTACAAGATCACCAGCACCTGGGGGAACCATGAGGGTTCCATGATGCTGTGGGTGTTCGTGCTGGCGGTGTTCGCCGGCATGGTGGCGCTGTTCGGCAGCAACCTGCCCGATCGCCTCAAGGCCAATGCGCTGGCCGTGCAGGGCGCCATCGCCAGTGCGTTCCTGGGCTTCATCCTGCTCACGTCTAATCCGTTCCTGCGCATGATCCCCGCCCCGGCGGAAGGGCGCGATCTCAATCCGGTGCTGCAGGATCCCGGCCTCGCCATTCATCCGCCGCTGCTCTATCTCGGCTATGTGGGCCTCTCCATCGCCTTCTCCTTCGCCATGGCGGCGCTGATCGAGGGGCGGATCGATGCCGCCTGGGCGCGCTGGGTGCGGCCCTGGACCCTGGCCGCCTGGCTGTTCCTGACCCTGGGCATCGCCATGGGCTCCTACTGGGCCTATTACGAGCTGGGCTGGGGCGGCTGGTGGTTCTGGGACCCGGTGGAAAACGCCTCGCTGATGCCGTGGCTGGCCGCCACCGCCTTGCTGCATTCCGCCGTGGTGATGGAAAAGCGCGACGCGCTGAAGATCTGGACCATCCTGCTGGCGATCCTCGCCTTCTCTTTGTCGCTGATCGGCACCTTCCTGGTGCGCTCGGGCGTGCTGACCTCGGTGCACGCGTTCGCCAGCGATCCCACCCGCGGCGTGTTCATCCTGGGCATTCTCACTTTGTTCATCGGCGGCGGGCTGCTGATGTTCGCGCTGCGCGCGGGTGAACTGCGCCAGGGCGGCCTGTTCGCGCCGGTGTCGCGCGAGGGCGCGCTGGTGTTCAACAATCTGTTCCTCACCGCCGCCACCGCCTCGGTGTTCGTGGGCACGCTCTATCCGCTGGCGCTGGAAGCGCTCACCGACGCCAAGATCACGGTGGGCCCGCCCTTCTTCAACCTCACCTTCGGCGGGCTGATGCTGCCCTTGGTGTTCGCCATGCCGTTCGGCCCGCTCTTGGCCTGGAAGCGGGGCGATCTGCTGGGTGTGGCGCAGCGCCTGACCCTGGCCGCCGGTTTCGCGGTGATCGCGGGCGTGGTCACGGCGGCGGCGGAAGGCGGGCCGGTGCTGGCGGCTGTGGCCATCGGGCTTGCGGTGTTCATCATGGCCGGCGCCCTCACCGACATTGTGGAGCGCGCGGGCATCGGCCGGGTTTCGGCGCCGGTGGCCTGGGCACGCTTGCGCGGTCTGCCGCGCTCCACCTTCGGCACGGCGGTGGCGCATTTCGGCGTGGGGGTGTGCCTGATCGGCATCGTCTCCGAGACCACCTGGAGCCTGGAGCGCATCGCTTCGGTGAAGCTGGGCGACACCATTACCATCGGCACCCGGGACCTGACCTTCGCCCGCATCGAGAATCGCGCGGGAGCCAATTTCACCGCCCGCACGGCGATCTTCGAAATCCGCTCCGGCGGCCTGTCGCAGGGCACGGTGGAAGCCTCACGGCGGATGTTCGCTGCCCGGCAGATGGCCACCACCGAATCCGGCATCCGCACCTTCGGTTTCAGCCAGCTCTATCTCTCCATGGGCGAGGAAGAGACCAACGGCGCGGTTTCCGTGCGCGTCACCTGGAAGCCCCTTGTGACGCTGATCTGGCTCGGCGCCGTGGTGATGGCCCTGGGCGGCGGCCTCTCTTTGGCGGATCGCCGGTTGCGGGTGGGGGCGCCGAAGCCGGCGCGCCGCCGTGCAGCCGCGCCGGTCGCGGCGGAGTAGGGCCGTGGGCATTTTCAACATCATCCGACGCGTGACGGCGCCCCTGCTTGTGGGCGTGGCGCTGCTGCTGTCGGTCCCAGCCCATGCGGTGCTTCCGGACGAGGTGCTCCCGGACCCCAAGCTGGAGGCCCGCGCCCGCGAGCTGTCGCAGGAATTGCGCTGCATGGTCTGCCAGAACCAGTCCATCGACGACAGCGATGCGCCGCTGGCCCGCGATCTGCGCCTGCTGGTGCGCGACCGTCTTAAGGCCGGTGACAGCGACAGCCAAGTGCTGGCTTTCCTGGTGGCGCGTTATGGCGAGTTCGTGCTGATGCGTCCGGTGTTCTCCTGGCGCAACGCTCTCCTCTGGGGCACGCCGGCGATCGTGCTGCTGCTGGGCGGTGGCGCGGCGGTGGTCGCATGGCGCCGTCGGCGCACCGATGCAAAGGAACTCACGGCTCTGACGCCGGAAGAAGAGGCGCGGGTCCAGACGCTCCTGGCCGGCCAGCCCGATCCGGGTGGCCGCGACGGCGCTTAAGGCGACCGGCTCGCTCCGCCGGCTACCGTTTCCGCTCACGCAGCCGTGACGCGCCTTACAAAACGGTAACTCTGCCGCCAGGGGCCTGTAAGGCGGCAAGGCCTAGTTTCTCTCTCAAGCCGGCCCGCAAGGGCGGTCGCACACCAGAGAGAGATGCACAGCGCATGACCCGCTCCACGAATTTCCCTTCTTTGACGAAGCGCCGTCGGACCGCCCTGCTGGCGGGCGTTGTCGGCTTGGCGGTTGCAGGCGTGGCGGTCGGCCAGTTCGGCTACCCGAGCACTCCCGCCTTTGCCCAGACCAACCAGGCGCCGGTGTCCCCCGCGCTGTCCGCCAGCACCTTCTCCTTCGCCGACATCGTGCAGAAGGTTTCGCCCGCCGTGGTTTCGGTGAAGGTGAAGAAGGACGGCGCCCAGCAGATGGCCATGGGCGGCGACGAGGGCATGGGCGGCGACGTGCCCCCGCAGATCGAGCGCTTCCTGAAGCGCTTCGGCTTCGAGAACGGTCCCGGTGGCATGCAGGGCCAGATGCCCCAGCGCGCACCGCGTGGTGAGCCCGGCCAGCGTCGGGTCGTGGGCCAGGGCTCCGGCTTCATCATCTCCGCCGACGGCTATGTGGTCACCAACAACCATGTGGTGGACGGCGCCTCCGAGGTGGACGTGACCCTCACCGACGGCAAGGAATACACCGCCAAGGTCATCGGCGCGGATTCCCGCACCGACGTGGCCCTGCTGAAGATCGACGGCAAGACCGACCTGCCGTGGGTGAAGCTGTCCGATACCGTGCCGCGGGTCGGCGACTGGGTGATCGCGGTGGGCAATCCCTTCGGCCTCGGCGGCACGGTGACCGCCGGCATCGTCTCGGCCCGTGGCCGCGACATCGGCTCCGGTCCCTATGACGACTTCGTGCAGATCGACGCGCCGATCAACCGGGGCAATTCCGGTGGACCGACCTTCGACCTCTCGGGCAACGTCATCGGCATGAACACCGCCATCGTGTCGCCCTCCGGCGGCAATGTGGGCATCGCCTTCGCCATCCCCTCCGAGACGGTGAAGACGGTGGTGGACCAGCTGCGCCAGTCGGGCTCGGTGGCGCGGGGCTACATCGGCGTCCAGATCCAGCCGGTGACCGATGACCTCGCCTCCGGTCTCGGCCTCAGCTCTGCCGACGGTGCGCTGGTGGCGCAGGTGCAGCCGGACACCCCAGGTGCCAAGGCCGGCCTGAAGAGCGGTGACGTGGTCACCAAGCTCAATGGCGAGCCGATCAAGGATGCCCGCGACCTCAGCCGCAAGATCGGCATGATGAAGCCGGGCACCAGCGTTGCCCTCGCCGTGATGCGTGACGGCAAGGCCATGAACCTGGACGTGAAGCTGGAGCAGCTTCCCGGCGAGCAGCAGACCGCGAGCCTCAATGACAATGGCGCTCCCGGCCATGACGTGCCCCGCCTCGGGCTGCAACTGGCTCCGGCCAAGAGCGTGAAGGGTGCCGGCGCCGACGGCGTGGTGGTCACCGAAGTGGATCCCAACGGACCGGCTGCCGCCCGTGGCATCCGCTCCGGCGACGTGATCCTGGATGTGGGCGGCAAGGCCGTCTCCAGCCCGGCGGATGTGCGCGACGGCCTTGCCGCTGCCAAGACCGAGAACCGCAAGGCGGTGCTCATGCGGGTGAAGGGTGAGCAGGGCGTGCGCTTCGTCGCCATCGCCATCGACCCCAAGGCCCGCGGCTGAACCGAGCGGTAGAAAGCGTCCCGCGCCTTGCGGCGCGGGCCGCCCTCAAGGGTTCCGGTGGGTGTCCCAGGTCGGCGCGTAAAGCGTATGCGGATCGGGATGCCGGCCAGATGGTGCGCCGTGCGCGGGGGAACCGCGGCGCGCCCCCCGATCGGGTAAGCGGCTTCACCGCGGCTGCCCGATCGGGAGACTTTTTCATTGGTGCCGAAGCGGTACCTTCCGTCGCCGCAAACGCCGCCAACGCCCGATCGGCGCGGAAAGCACAGCTTCCCGCGCCGTTCCAGGTTCCGTCGCGGGGAATGTCCCTACAACCTGATGCGCTGGGCGCAGATCGTGGGCTAGAGTGTCATGAACCCGAATCTTGAAACGGACTTCAGCCTCTCCATGCGACTGCTCCTCGTCGAGGATGACCACGACGCGGCGGATTATCTGCGCAAGGCCTTTCGTGAGGCCGGCCACGTGGTGGATCACGCCGCCGACGGCGAAGACGGCCTCGCCCACGCGCTCGACGGCAAATACGACGTGATGGTGGTCGACCGCATGCTGCCGATCCGCGACGGCCTGTCGCTGGTGGCGGAATTGCGCGGTCGCGGCGATGCCACGCCGGTCTTGATCCTCTCCGCTTTGGGGCAGGTGGATGACCGGGTGGTGGGCTTGCGCGCCGGTGGCGACGACTATCTGCCCAAGCCCTATGCCTTCACCGAATTGCTGGCGCGGGTGGAAGCGCTGTCCCGGCGCGGCGCGCCGCAGGCGGCGGAGACCGTCTACCGGGTCGGCGATCTGGAACTGGACCGGCTGGCGCACCGGGTGACGCGGGCGGGCAAGGACATTCCCTTGCAGCCGCGGGAGTTCCGGCTGATGGAATATCTCATGCGCCACGCCGGGCAGGTGGTGACCCGCACCATGCTGCTGGAAAACGTCTGGGACTATCACTTCGACCCGCAGACCAATGTGATCGACGTGCATGTGTCGCGGCTGCGCTCGAAGATCGACAAGGGGTTTGACGTGCCCCTGATCCATACGGTGCGGGGCGCCGGCTATATGGTCCGGGTGGGAATGCGCTGACATGGCCCGCGGTGTGATGGCCGGCGCTGAGACCAGCGGTCCTGCGGCGGTGGGGAAACCCGCGCTGATGCGGGCCTGCCGGCCATGACGTTCGCGCAGCGACTGAAATTCAAGCGCAACCCCAAGATCAGGCGCAATCTCTCCCGCCTCGTCCGCACCACCGGCTTCAAGCTGCTGGCGGTCTATCTGCTGGTGTTCGCGGTCTTTGCGGTCTCGATGATCGCCTATGTGGCCTGGCATACCAGCCAGTTGATCGAGAGCCAGGTCTCGGAGAAGGTGGAAGCGGAGGTGCGCTTCCTGGCCGATCAGTACCGCGTCGGCGGCGTGCAGCGCCTGGTGCTGGTGATCGACCGGCGCACGCGCCGCCCCGGCTCCTCCATCTATCTTCTGACCAATTATGCCGGCGAAGTGCTGGCGTCCAACGTCTCCGAACTGCCCATCGGCCTTCTCGACCAGCCGGGCACCCGCGTGACCGCCTATCGCCGCTCCGACGAGCCGGGGGCCAAGGAGAACCTCGCTTTCGTCGAGGTGTTCATGCTGCCCGGCGGCTATCGCCTGCTGGTGGGCCGGGACATCGAGGATCGCGATACCTTGCGCCAATTGGTGGTGCGCCCGGCGCAGGTGGCGCTGGTGCTCATCCTCATCATGGGATTGGCCGGCGGCATCTTCGTCACCCGGCGGGTGCTGAAGCGCATCGATTCCATGACCGCCACCTCGGAAACCATCATGGCGGGCGACCTCACCGGGCGCCTGACGGTGGATGGCTCGGGGGATGAGTTCGACCGGCTGGCCGGCAGCCTCAACACCATGCTGGAGCGCATCGAGGCGCTGATGGCCGGGTTGAAGGAAGTCTCGGACAACATCGCCCACGATCTGAAGACCCCGCTCACCCGCCTGCGCAACCGGGCCGAGGAAGCACTGCGCGGGGCCACCTCCGAGGAGGAATGGCGCCGGGCGCTGGAGACCACCATCGAGGAGAGCGACGGCCTCATCCGCACCTTCGATGCGCTGCTGATGATCGCCCGGGCAGAGGCGGGCCAGGCGCGCGACAGCATGGTGGATGTGGATCTGGCCGACATCACGGAGAATGTGGCCGAGCTCTATGAGCCGCTGGCCGACGAGCAGGGGCTCGATCTGGTCACAGAGATCGTCCCCATGAGCATTCACGGCATGCGCGAATTGCTGGCGCAGGCGCTCTCCAATTTGATCGACAACGCCATCAAATATGGCCGCCCGGCGGATGGCGCCCGCGGGCTGATCCGCGTGACCTTGGTGCGCGACGGCGCGTTCGCCGTACTTGAGGTCACCGACAGCGGACCGGGCATCGCCGATGGCGACCGCGACCGGGTGGTGGAACGGTTCGTGCGGCTGGAGGCCAGCCGCTCGCGGCCCGGCTCAGGCCTCGGGCTGGCGCTGGTGTCGGCGGTGGCGCGGTTGCACGGAGGGCAGCTGAGCTTTTCCGATGCGGGACCGGGCCTGCGTGCGACCTTGCGCCTGCCGGCCAAGGCGCCCTGAGCGCCGGCGAACAACTTCCCTCATAGTTGAAGTGGCTTAGACCCATTGCCGGCGTCATAAGAAAAGCAAATTCAACCCCGGCTTTCGCGGTTCGTTGCCGCCAATGGGCTTGCGCAGCGCCCGTGCGTCGTGCCTTTAAGGCAGGCAATGACAGCTACGGTCGCACCGGATTCGTCACTCTGGCCCGATCTCGCATCCGCGATGCGGGAGATGCCGGTCATTGCCGACGTGGATATGGCCAAGATCAAGCTGGCCCACGCGCTGGAGCGGTTGGAGACGGATCGCCGGCAGGTGCTGGAGGCGGCGTTCGCCGCGCATCCGGTGGCCCATGGGGTCGTGCTCGCCATTGCGGAAAACGCGCCCTTTCTTCTGGACGTGATCCGCCGCGAGCCGGAGCGGCTGCTGCGGGCGCTGGCTGCCGATCCCCGCGAGCGTATCGCCGCGCTGGTGGCCGACGCCCGTGCCGCCGTGCGAACCGCGCCGGATGAGGCGGGCGCCATGCGCGCCCTGCGCCGCATGCGCAACGAGGCGGCGCTGGTGATCGCCTTGGCGGACATCGGTGGCGTGCTGCCCCTGATGGCCGTGACCACGGCTCTGACCGCCATCGCCGACACCGCCATTTCGTGCGGGCTGGATTTCCTGCTGCGCGAGGCCGCAGCGGCCGGGCGGCTGGAAATCGCCGATCTCGATGCGCCAGGCATCGGCTGTGGGCTCGCGGTCATCGCCATGGGCAAGCACGGCGCCGGCGAACTGAACTACTCCAGCGATGTGGACCTTGTGGTGGTCTATGATCGCGATGTGGCGCCGCTGGCCACCGGCATGGAGGCGGCACCGGTCTATGTGCGCTTGACCAAGGCATTGGTGCGCCTGCTGCAGGAGCGCACCGAGGACGGCTATGTGCTGCGGGTGGATCTGCGCCTGCGCCCCGATCCCGGCTCCACGCAGGTGGCGCTCTCCACCGCCGCGGCGCTGGCCTATTACGAACGGGAAGGGGCGACCTGGGAGCGGGCGGCCTATATCAAGGCGCGGCCGATGGCCGGGGATCTTGTTGTGGGACGGGCGTTCCTGGCCGATCTGGTGCCGTTCGTCTGGCGGCGGGTGCTGGACTATCAGGCCATCGCCGACGTGCATGCCATGAAGCGCGAGATCCATGCCTTCCGCGGCCACGATGTGGTGGCGGTGGAGGGGCACAATGTGAAGCTCGGGCGCGGCGGCATCCGCGAGGTGGAGTTCTTCGTCCAGACCCAGCAACTCATTGCCGGCGGGCGGGATCCCGGCCTGCGCTCGCCGCGCACCCTTGAGGCGCTGGATACCCTGGTGGCGGACCGCTGGATCGCTCCGGAGGTGCGGGACGATCTGGCCGAGGCCTATGTGTTCCTGCGCCGGGTCGAGCACCGCCTGCAAATGGTCGCCGATGCGCAGACCCATTCCCTGCCCGAGCAGCGCCCGGCGCTGGAGGCCTTTGCCCATTTCATGGGCTATGCTGACCGCGACACCTTTGCCGCCGCGCTGGTGGAGCGCCTCCAGCGGGTGCAGCGGCACTATGCGCAACTGTTCGAGGACAATGCGCCGCCGGCCTTCCTGCATGGCGAACTGACCTTTCCCATCGAGACGGACGACCGCGCCACTTTGGCCACCCTGGCGCGCCTGGGCTTCCGCGAGCCGGTGGCCGCCAGCCGCACGGTGCGGTCCTGGATGGCCAGCAAGCCGCGCGTGCTGCGCAATGATGCGGCGCGGGCGCACCTCGCCAAGATCGTGCCGCTGCTGCTGGAGCAGCTCTCCCACGGCGGCGATCCCGACGGCGCCCTCCAGGCCATGGACAGCTTCCTGTGCGAGCTGCCGGGGCCGCATCTGCTGGCGGCGCTGGAGCACAATCCGGATCTGGTGCGCCTGCTGGCCACCATCGTCAGCGCGGCCCCGCGCCTCGGGGAAACCCTGGCCCGGCGTCCCTCCCTGGCGGATGCGCTGCTGGACCCCGCCTTTTTCGACGTGCTGCCCGACCAGCCGGCGCTGGAGACGCGTCTCAACGAGCTTCTGGATGCCGCTGGCAGCGATGAGGAGCAACTGGATCGCGCACGGCGGTTTCGCCAGGAGCAGCACGTGCTGATCGGCGTGCGGATCGCCTCCGGCACGTTGCCGGCGGCGCGGGCGGGCGAGGCCTATGCCCGGCTGGCGGAAGTCATCATCCGGGCGCTGCACGCCCGCGTCTGGGCGCGGTTCCAGGAGGCCCACGGCACCATCGCCGGGGCTGAGACCGCGGTGCTGTCCATGGGCAAGCTGGGCAGCCGGGAGATGACCGCAGGTTCCGACCTCGACCTGATCCTGCTTTATGATTTCGACCCGGAAGCCGAGCCCAACTCCAATGGACCGCGCCCGCTCCAGGGGGCGCATTACTTTGCCCGGTTCACCCAGCGGCTGGTGAGTGCGCTCACCAGCCTGACCAATGCCGGCAAGCTCTATGACGTGGACCTGCGCCTGCGTCCGTCCGGCCGCGCCGGCCCGGTGGCCACGCGGCTGGGGTCATTCGAGGCCTACCAGCGCACCGAGGCCTGGACCTGGGAGCATATGGCCCTGACCCGCGCCCGGATCATCTCCGCCAGCCCCGCCTTTGCCGCGCGGGTGGAGGCGGTGATCCTCCAGGTCCTGGCGCGCCCCCGCGACCCGCGTCGTATTGCCGGCGACATTCTCGACATGCGCCGCGCCATCGCCGCGGAAAAGGGCGAGGGCGATCGCTGGAACCTGAAGCACGCCGCCGGCGGGCAGGTGGACGTGGAGTTTCTGGCGCAATATCTGGTTCTGGTGCACGCGGTACGCCATCCGGAGATCGTGGACACCGCCACCGCGCGCATCTTGGCGGTGGCCGGCTGGCTGGAACTGCTGCCGCCCGAGGATACCCAGGCCCTGTCCGACGCCTGCCGCCTCTATCAGGATCTCACCCAGGTGCTGCGTCTGGCCATCGACCGCCCATTCGTGCCGGCGGAGGCCAGCCCGGCGCTCAAGGCCCTGCTGGCGCGCGCCGGCGAACTGCCGGACTTCGCCACCCTGGATGCGCATCTGACGGAGACCCAGGTGCGGGTGCGGGCGATCTTCGAGCGGGTGCTGGAAGCCGCCGCGGACTGATCGGGCGCGCGGCGCTGCGCTCGCCGGCTTCAAGCAGAGTTTACCCCCCTGGCCCGCCCATGCGGAGCCATTGCGGGGCAGCGGCGTTTAACATCCATCGTCTGACCCATCCGGCTTCAGAGCGGGTCCGTTCCGCATCAAAGGCCGGCGGAGGAAACACCCATGGATATCCTCACTCAATCAATGCCCGCATCGGCGCGCACCGCCTTCAGCCGACGCACCGCGCTGGCGCTGGGCGCTGCCGCCGTGGCCGGGGCGGTGCTCAAGCCGCATGTGGCCCGCGCGGCCGTGCCGTTCGCATTTCCGCCGCTGCCTTATGCGGAGGATGCGCTGGTGCCCACCATTTCCGCGCGCACCGTGGGCCTGCATTATGGCAAGCACCACAAGGGCTATTACGACAAGCTGAACCTGCTGGCGGGGGGCACGCCCTATGCGGACATGAAGCTTCCGGAGGTGATCGTGGCCGCCCGCAAGGCCAATGACGCGGACATCTTCAACAACGCCGCCCAAGCCTGGAACCACGATCTGTACTGGGCCTCGTTCAAGGCCGGCCCGGCCGCCCCCACCGGCGCGTTTGCCCAGGCGGTGGAGAAGGACTTCCAGTCCCTCGCTATGCTTCAGCGCAAGATGGTGGAGCAGGGCGACAAGGTGTTCGGCACGGGCTGGGTCTGGTTGGTTCGCGATGGCAGCAGCCTCGCCATCGTCGGGCTGAAGGATGCGGCGAACCCCTTGCCCGACGGCAAGACGGTGCTGCTGGGCATCGATGTGTGGGAGCACGCTTACTATCTGGACTATGAAAACCGCCGTACCGCCCATGTGGAGGCGGTGCTCAAGGACCGCGTCAACTGGCAGGTGGTGAGCGAACGCTGGGGCTGAGCGGCCTGAGACGAACGCTATGGATGGGGGGAGGAGCCGCCCCGCAAACGGCTCCTCCCCGAACAGCCGCCCAAGGGGAAGGGCGGCTGAACCGGCCTCGTTCCCGAGGGTCAGAGGCCGATATCGTCCAGCCGGCGGCCGGTGGTCTCGATGCGCAAACGCCAGGTGACGAATGCACCCAGCAGCGAGGTCATGACCAGCATATAAAGCAGGTTCTGCGTGCCAAGTGTGCTGAGCAGGATCGGGAACAGGAAAGCGGTGGTGACGGCGCCCACTTTGCCGAAGGCGGCGGCAAAGCCTGCCCCGAGGCCGCGAATGTGGGTGGGAAACACTTCGCCCGCCAGCAGATAGGTCTGGGCATTGGGTCCGAGGTTGCACATGAAGTTGAACAGCATGAAGCCGGCGTAGATCAAAAGGGTCTGCGCCGCGCCGGTGAAGTCCGCATAAAAGGACGCCAGCAGGAGCCCCGCGGCACAGCCGATGAAGCCGAATACCTGGAGCGGAATGCGGCCGAGCTTGTCCGCCAGGAACACCGCGGCGATCATGCCGACGATCAGCAGAAGATCGATGAAGGCCGCCCCCTTGGCGGCAAGCATGTCGTTGGCGATCAAGGCGGTGATATTGTGCGGGCTGGCCGCGACCCGCTCGCCGATGGTGGCGGCCAGGATGGTCGGGGTGAAGATGCCGATGCCATAGGTGCCCAGATCCTGGAGGAACCAGGGGATGGAGGCCAGCAAAGTGGCGCGCAGGTTCTTGGGGCGGAACAGCACCAGCAGATGCGCCTCCGGCCGGGGCGCGCCCTCCACATGGCGCGACTTCAGATGCACATGCTTGGGATAGTGCGGGTGGCGTCGCAGCAGCTTGCGGATGGCGTGCTCGGCTTCGGCCACCTTGCCCTTGGACAACAGCCAGTGGCTGCTCTCGGTGATGAAGAAGCGCCCGGCCAGCACCAAAGCGGCGGGAATGATCGCGGTGGCGTACATCACCCGCCACGCACTGAGCGTCGGGTCGAAGGTCATCACCAGATAGCCCACCGCCGTGCCGGTGAGGGCGCCCAGCGACTGGAAGGCGAACGCTCCCAGCACCAGCCGCCCCCGCGCCGAACTGGGAATGCTCTCGGAAATGACCAGATGCGCGGTGGGATAGTCGCAGCCCAGCGCCAGCCCGACGCCGAACAGGAACACCAGCATCCAACCGAAGGTCGGCGCCGCCGCCAGCAGCGCCAGGAACAGCATGAACAGCGCCATTTCGAACACGAACATGGGCTTGCGGCCGAACTGATCCGCCAGCCCGCCCAGGGTCAGTGCGCCGATCAGAATGCCGAACAAGGTCGCCGCACTCACCAGCCCGTGCTGCAGCGGCGTCATGCCGAATTCCGCGCCCATGAGCGGCAGGGCCACGCCGGTCATGAACACCACCAGCCCCTCGAAGAACTTCCCGGCGGCGGCCAGCCCCCAGATGCGCCATTGCATGGCGGTCATGGGCGCTGAGGGGAGGTCGGTGCCGTCGCGCCAGACCGGCGTCTCGTCCAGATAATCCTGGACCGAGCGCACGTCCGGCTGAAGCGCCCCGACCGCGGTGGTTTCGCTCTGAACTCGCATCACGCCCTACTCCCCCACCAGCGTCGGACACTTGCCTTCGGTCCGTGAAGGTAATGTGACGGTTCGGGTGCACCCCTGGTCGGTTCGCCGCGCCTCGGCTATGACCAAGCCTAAGCAGGTTGGAGGCTGGCATGACGAAGGCAGTGTGGACCACGGGGCGCGCCGTTGCGGGAACGGTGGCATTCGGTCTTCTCGCGGCGGGGTGCCAGGCGCCCGGGCCCAGTTGGGGAACCGGCGTCGTGAAGGAAAGCGACGCCTTCGGCTATTACGAATCGATCGTCAACGTGCCGGTGCCCACCGGGACGCCACGCTCGTTCCAGTGCAACGGTCCGTTCGCGCCCAACACCAGCGACGTGACCATGAAGGGCATCTTCGGCCAGAGCAACGTCGTGACCTCCACGGACGTCCTCCAGCCGGATGGAAGCGTTGGCCCCGGGAGCGTGCTGCTGCCCAATGACCCCAAGCTGCGGGTGGCCGTCGCCTGGGCCGACGGGTTCGGCTACACCGGACCGACCCGCGCCAACTTCAGCGAAGAGACCGCGTGGAGCGTCTCCGGCATCGGCATCGGCGCCAGCCTCGCCGACCTGGAAAAGGCCAATGGCAAGCCGTTCCGGCTGGTGGGCTTCGGCGGCACCGGCGGTGGCGTGATCACCGATTGGCAGGGCGGCGCCCTGAGCGGTCTGGCCGGAGGCTGCAACCTCAATGTGCAATTGGCCATATCCGCTCTGGCTCCGGCCTCGGCGCAGGCCAAGGTCGTGGGGCCGAAGGTCTTTTTGTCCAGCGACCGCAACGTGCGCGCGTTGAAGCCCACGGTGGGCAAGTTCTGGGTTTTGTATAACTGAGTGTCGGCAAATCCCGGTCGCCTGGGGCCAAGCGGCCCCGGCGACCGGAATAAGGTACCGAACTCTGCCCACTGAATTTTGCATCCCCCCGGCCGGGGACGACTTCCCGGCGGCTGCCGTCCCCGCATAGACTCTCCCGGTGGCATCCCAGCTGGAGCAGGACCATGGGCCGGACTCCCAATTCTCGTGTCGTCGCCGCCTTTCTTCTCGGCCTGGCCTGCGCGTGGGGCGGGCAGGCGCTGCTGGAGAGCCGGGCGATGGCCAATCAGCCGTTCATGGAAGCCGCTCTCGCCTCCCTGCGAGCCGCGCGCGCCAATCTGATCCAGGCGGAGCCCAACAAGGGCGGCCATCGCGATCGCGCCATCGAACTGGTCAATGGCGCCATCGCCCAGACCGAAGCGGGAATCGCCTTCGCCGCGCAGTGAGAAGGGGCGTGCTCGCGGTGCCGCGGTTGCATCCGCGGTGCCGGACGCCATGATGCCGCCTCTGGGCCATGGCGTGGTGATGTGCACCCTGGGCCGTTCGCGCGGCCGAAGGTATTTCGATGCCGGCATGCCGGTCCCTTGCGGCGAAATGTGAACCGGAGACAGGTATGGATTGGGTATCGTTCTGGGATGGTGCCCATTCCATCTATGTCAGTGACCGCCACAAGCAGGTGCACTACGCCCGCATCACGGCGGATATCACCGCCCTGGTGCCGCGGCCGGATGCCCGCGTGCTCGACTATGGCTGCGGCGAAGCGCTGGGGGCGCAGGACTTGTCCCGTTCCTGCGGGGCTCTGGCGTTGGCGGACGCTGCCCCCACCATCCGGGCCAAGCTCAAGCAGCGCTTTGCCGGTGAGGCCAAGATCTCCGTGCTTTCCCCCGAGGAGACGGCGGCGCTGCCGTCGGGCAGCATGGATGTGGTGATCGTCAATTCCCTGCTGCAATATCTGTCCCGGGCGGACCTCGTCGGGCTGCTGTCCGTCTGGCGGCGTCTGTTGGCGCCGGACGGGGCGCTGGTGATCGCCGATGTGATCCCGCCCGATGTGAGCGCCATACAGGATGCCACGGCCTTGCTGACATTTGCTGCTCGGGAAGGCTTCCTCATCGCCGCCTTCGTCGGGCTGGCCCGGACCGCTGTCTCCCCCTACCGCAAGCTGCGGGCAGACCTGGGCCTCTCCACCTATGCCGAGCCGGAGATCATGGCGCTGATTGCCGCAGCCGGATTTTCCGTGGAGCGCCTGCCCACCAATATCGGCCACAACCAGCGCCGCATGGCCTTCCGCGCCGTGCCCAGATAGCGCGACTCAGGCGACGGGACGGCGCGCGCCCGCCTTGTGGGCGAAGGCCCAGAGCCGGTAGGCGGTGAAGGTCCACACCAGCACGATGCCGCTCGTGAGGATCTGGGCAAACATGTAGTAGATCCCCAGCCAGTGGACGAAAAATTCCATCAGCAGGCCGGTCATGACGAAGGCGATGCCCGCCACCGCGGCGAAGCGGGGCAGGGCGCCCGCATGGGTCCGGGTTGATTCGAACGTGAATCGGCGATTGAGACTGTAGGAAATGACGCTGCCGACGATGAAACCGGCCAGGGAAGCCAGCACCGGCCCGGCCATCTGGAGTTCCACGAGGATGGCAAGGGTAATGAAATGGCAGACCGCCGCGCTCAACCCCACCCCAACGAAGGTGGCGAATTGCAACAGGAATGCACGGTGGCGCTGGACGAGGCGGGTGAGGGTGGCAAGCAAAGGGTAAGCTCCAACGCGACCATGAACTGTCGAGGCGTCTTCCGTCGCGGGCAATTATGGTCTAAGGAAGCCCAATCCGCATGCGGGATGGGGAGAATTTCACCATTCTCGTGATGCAGCCGCCGTCCGTGAGACGGACCCTCGTCATTCAGGGGCGCGTGACCCGCGGCCCTTTTTTTGCGCCCGTCGAGCGCCAGAGATAAATGCCGAAACGCACGGACCTCGAAACCATCCTCATCATCGGCGCCGGCCCCATCGTGATTGGCCAGGCGTGCGAGTTCGATTATTCCGGCACGCAAGCGTGCAAGGCGCTGAAGGAGGAGGGATACCGGGTCGTCCTGGTGAACTCCAACCCCGCCACCATCATGACCGATCCGGACATGGCGGACGCGACCTACATCGAGCCGATCACGCCGGAGATCGTCGCCAAGATCATCGAGAAGGAGCGAGGCGATCGCTCCAAGGGCTTCGCGCTCCTGCCCACCATGGGCGGACAGACCGCGCTGAACTGCGCCCTGTCGCTCAAGAAGATGGGCACGCTCGAACAGTTCGACGTGGAGATGATCGGCGCCACCGCCGAGGCCATCGACAAGGCCGAGGATCGCGAGCTGTTCCGCGATGCCATGACCAAGATCGGCCTGGACACGCCCCGTTCGGTGCAGATCAAGACCTTGATCCAGGCGCTGGAAGCCCTCGAAGTGGTCGGCCTGCCGGCGATCATCCGGCCGTCCTTCACCATGGGCGGCACTGGCGGCGGCATCGCCTACAACAAGGCCGAGTTCATCGAGATCATCGAGCGCGGCATCGACGCCTCGCCCACCAATGAAGTGCTGGTGGAAGAGAGCGTTCTGGGCTGGAAGGAGTATGAGATGGAGGTGGTCCGCGACAAGGCGGACAACTGCATCATCATCTGCTCCATCGAGAATCTCGATCCCATGGGCGTGCACACCGGTGATTCCATCACCGTGGCCCCGGCCCTGACCCTGACGGACAAAGAATACCAGATCATGCGCGACGCCTCCCTGGCGGTGCTGCGCGAGATCGGCGTGGAGACCGGCGGTTCCAACGTCCAGTTCGCCATCGACCCGGAAACGGGCCGCATGATCGTGATCGAGATGAACCCGCGGGTGTCGCGGTCCTCGGCGCTGGCCTCCAAGGCCACCGGCTTCCCTATCGCCAAGGTCGCCGCGCGCCTAGCCATTGGCTACACGCTGGACGAAATCGCCAACGACATCACCGGCGGGGCGACCCCCGCGGCGTTCGAGCCGACCATCGACTATGTGGTCACCAAGATCCCGCGCTTTGCTTTCGAGAAATTCCCCGGCGCCGACCATACGCTGACCACCTCCATGAAGTCGGTGGGCGAGGCCATGGCCATCGGCCGCACCTTCCAGGAAAGTCTGCAGAAGGCGCTGCGCTCACTGGAGACCGGCCTGACCGGCCTCGACGAGATCGAGATCGAGGGCCTGGGCCAGGGCGATGA
Source organism: Azorhizobium sp. AG788 (assembly GCF_943371865.1). Lineage (GTDB taxonomy): Bacteria > Pseudomonadota > Alphaproteobacteria > Rhizobiales > Xanthobacteraceae > Azorhizobium. The sequence continues at coordinate 53,460 of NZ_CALRWL010000018.1, forward strand.
CAAGAGCGCCATCCGCGCCGCCATCGGCGTGCCGACTCCTGATCGCCTGCTGAAAGTGGCGCAGGCCATGCGCTTCGGCCTGACCGATGCGCAGATCCACGCCGCCTGCAAGATCGATCCGTGGTTCCTGGAGCAGATCCGCGGCATCGTGGACACTGAAGCCAAGGTGCGCACGTTCGGCCTGCCGACCACGCCGGGCGCCTTGCGCAGCTTGAAGAGCCAGGGCTTTTCCGATGCCCGGCTGGGATCGCTGGCGGGCATGCCCGAGGCGGAGGTGCGCGAGCTGCGCCACGCCCTGGATGTGCGTCCGGTCTACAAGCGCATCGACACCTGCGCGGCGGAGTTCGCCTCGCCCACGGCCTATATGTACTCCACCTATGAGTCGCCCTTCGGTGGCGTCATGGCGGACGAATCCCGCCCGAGCGACCGCCAGAAGGTGGTGATCCTGGGCGGCGGTCCCAACCGGATCGGCCAGGGCATCGAGTTCGACTATTGCTGCTGCCATGCGGCCTTCGCTTTGAAAGAAGCGGGCTACGAGGCCATCATGGTCAACTGCAATCCGGAGACGGTGTCGACCGACTACGACACGTCGGATCGGCTCTATTTCGAGCCCCTGACCTCCGAGGACGTGCTGGAGCTGATTGATCGCGAGCGCACCAATGGCACCTTGAAGGGTGTGATCGTGCAGTTCGGCGGCCAGACCCCGCTCAAACTGGCGCGGGCGCTGGAAGAGGCGGACGTGCCGATTCTCGGCACCTCGCCGGACGCCATCGACCTCGCCGAGGATCGCGACCGCTTCAAGCATCTGCTGGACAAGCTCAAGCTGCGCCAGCCGGCCAACGGCATCGCCTATTCGGTGGAGCAGGGCCGCACCATTGCCAGCGAACTGGGTTACCCGCTGGTGGTTCGCCCGTCCTACGTGCTGGGCGGCCGCGCGATGCAGATCATCCGCGACGACGGCCAGTTGGGCGACTATCTGCTGGACACCCTGCCGGGCCTGGTGCCGCAGGATGTGAAAGCGCGCTATCCCAACGACAAGACCGGCCAGATCAACACCGTTCTCGGCAAGAACCCGCTGCTGTTCGACCGCTATGTGTCGGACGCCATCGAGGTGGATGTGGACGCGCTGTGCGATGGCACCGACGTGTTCATCGCCGGCATCATGGAGCACATCGAGGAAGCCGGCATCCATTCCGGCGACAGCGCCTGCTCTCTGCCGGCCCATTCGCTGGACGAAGAGACCATCGCCGCGCTGGAGAAGCAGACCGCGGCCATGGCGCTCGCCCTCGGCGTCGGCGGGCTGATGAACGTGCAATATGCCCTCAAGGACGGCAAGATCTACGTCCTGGAGGTCAATCCGCGCGCCTCACGCACGGTGCCGTTCGTGGCCAAGGTGATCGGCAAGCCGATCGCCAAGATCGCCGCGCGCATCATGGCGGGGGAGAAGCTCGCCAGCTTCGCCTTGACCAAGGAAAAGCTGAACCACATCGCTATCAAGGAGGCGGTGTTCCCCTTCGCCCGCTTCCCGGGCGTGGACACGGTGCTCGGCCCGGAGATGCGCTCCACCGGCGAAGTGATGGGCCTCGATACCGACTATGGCGTGGCCTTCGCCAAGAGCCAGCTGGGCGGCGGCACCAAGGTGCCGCAATCGGGCACGGTGTTCGTGTCGGTTAAGGAGAGCGACAAGCCGCGCATCCTGCCAACGGTGAAGATGCTGGCGGAACTGGGCTTCAAGGTCATCGCCACCTCGGGCACCCAGCGCTTCCTCGAAGAGAATGGCGTCTCGGCGGGCAAGATCAACAAGGTGCTGGAAGGCCGGCCCCATGTGGTCGACCTGATCAAGAATGGCGGCGTGCAGCTGGTGTTCAATACCACCGAGGGCGCGCAGGCGCTGTCGGACAGCCGCTCGCTGCGTCGGGCGGCCCTCTTGCACAAAGTGCCATATTACACCACGCTGTCCGGAGCCATTGCTGCGGCGCAGGGGGTCAAAGCCTATGTGGGCGGTGATCTCCAGGTGCGCCCGCTGCAGAGCTATTTCTGAGCTGGCATGCCGGCCAGGGCGGGGGAGCGATTCTCCGCCGGCTGGCCGGATCACAGCGGCGACGTTCGTGCCAACCGCATCGGCATTTGGTCGGTGCGGATATTTCTGCGTTGCCAGGAGGGCACGCCGGGATCCGCATGGGGTCGTCCGCGTTTGACATTGACGTCATGAGCGCCGGGGACATGCGGCCCACCGGCGGTTTCCTGCGCATCGCGGCATTTAGGAGGTTCTAAGAAGAACCCATGGAGAAGATCCCCATGACGGGGCCGGGTTTCACGGCCCTCGAATCTGAGTTGCGTTTCCGCCAGCAGGTGGAGCGCCCTCGGATCATCATCGCTATTTCCGAAGCGCGCGCCCATGGCGACCTCTCCGAGAATGCCGAATACCATGCGGCCAAGGAGTTGCAGTCGCTCAACGAAGGGCGGATTGCCGACCTGGAGGACAAGATTTCCCGTGCGGAGATCATCGATGTCTCCAAGCTTTCGGGCGACACGGTGAAATTCGGCGCCACGGTCACCTTGGTGGACGAGGATACGGAAGAAGAGAAGATCTGGCAGATCGTCGGCGAGAGCGAAGCCGATGCGAAGGCCGGACGGATCTCGATCACCTCGCCTGTGGCGCGGGCGCTGATCGGCAAGAAGCAGGGAGCCACGGTGGAAGTGGTCACACCCAAGGGCGCTCGTTCGTTCGAGATCGTCGCGGTCCGCTGGGCCTGAGGGAGAGGGAGGGCGCGGGTCGCCCTCCATCCGCCCGCGGTGAGACGCCGTGGGGCGCGCGAAAAGACTCTGGCCGGCAAGATGCGGTGCGTGTGCCGGGCCACGCGCGGGCCTGCGTTCAGGGCCGCCAAACTGGCAGGCGCGATGCCCGAGCTCTGAGACAGATCAAATCAGTGAGGACGATGGCGTGGCCTCGGCGCTTGAGCGCGGTGGCATGATCCGCCCGTGCATCACTCCGGCGCCGGGGAGCCTTCTTCCAGCGGCACGATCGGGGCGTTCTTGGCCTGCTTCAGGGTCAGCGCGGTCTTCACGTTGCGCACGTTGGGCGCGGACGTGATCTCCAGCACGAACTTCTGGAACGTGGGCAGGTCCGGCGCCACGCAGAGCATCAGGAAATCCACTTCTCCCGACAGCATCCAGGCGCTGCGCACCAAGGGCCAATGGTCGATTCGCGCTTCGAACGCCGCCAGATCGGTGCCGGCCTGGCTGATGAGATGCACCATGGCGAAGGCCATGAGATCGTAGCCCAGCTGCTTTTCGTCCAGCAACGCCCGATAGCCCAGGATGATGCCGTCTTCTTCCAGCCCGCGCACCCGGCGCAGGCAGGGCGGCGCCGAGATGCCGACGCGGCGTGACAGCTCCACATTGGTCATGCGGCCGTCCCGTTGCAGCTCGGCCAGGATCTTCCAGTCCACGGCGTCGAGTCGAACGGTCAAGGGGGAATCCTCCAGGCGATTTCGATGGCACCTTAGTGAAGCCGCTTCGCAGTGCAACGAAATAATATTGCGCAAATGTCGCTGTGGCATCCATTTGTGATCAACGCCCGAGCGGCGCGGGATCATGGGGACATCGCGCCGCCAATGTCGGCAAGCCGTTGTTCAGCCTTGTGGCAAACGCAACCCATCCCTACATTCGCGCATAGCTCCGTCAGCATCGCGCGCATGACGCCGCAGCGGCCCCATGTGCCGCTGTCTTATGCGTGCCCGGACCGAGAGGGTCCGGAAATGGGTTCGAGGACATCCATGGCTTCCCACAGCAAGGTCATCATCATCGGGTCGGGTCCGGCTGGCTATACCGCCGCCATCTATGCGGCGCGCGCCATGTTGGAGCCGGTGCTGTTCGAGGGCATCCAGCCGGGCGGACAACTGACCATCACCACCGATGTGGAGAATTATCCCGGCTTCGCCGACGTCATCCAAGGCCCCTGGCTGATGGAGCAGATGCGGGCGCAGGCGGCCCATGTGGGCACCCGCATCATCTCCGACCATGTGGCCAGCCTGGATCTCTCGCGGCGACCGTTCGCGCTCACCAGCGAAGGCGGCGAGGAGTATACCGCTGACAGCATCATCCTCGCCACCGGCGCGCAGGCGCGCTGGCTGGGGCTGACTTCCGAAGAGGATTACCGCGGCTTCGGCGTCTCCGCTTGCGCCACTTGCGACGGCTTCTTCTATCGCGGCAAGGATGTGGTGGTGGTGGGCGGTGGCAACACCGCCGTTGAAGAGGCGCTGTTCCTCACCAATTTCGCCGCCAAGGTGACTTTGGTGCACCGCCGCGACCGGCTGCGGGCGGAGCGTATCCTCCAGGACCGCCTGTTTGCCCATCCCAAGGTGTCCATCGTCTGGAATGCCGCCATTGACGAGATCCTCGGCCAGACCGAGCCGGTCTCCAAGGTCACCGGCGTGCGGCTGCAGGATACGGTCACCGGTGTCCACGCCGAACTGGCCACCGACGGCGTGTTCGTCGCCATCGGGCATGCGCCGGCCACGGCGCTGGTGGATGGTCAGCTTCGGCTCAAGCAAGGCGGTTATGTTTGGACGGCGCCGGATTCCACAGCCACCTCCATTCCGGGGGTGTTTGCGGCCGGTGACGTCGCGGATGACGTGTTTCGGCAAGCGGTCACCGCCGCAGGCCGGGGCTGCATGGCGGCGCTGGAGGCGGAACGCTTCCTGGCGCTGCACGAGCTTGCGGAAGCGGCTGAGTGACGGCCTCCAACGGGCGTGGTGTGATGGACTGGGATAAGCTTAAGGTTTTCCACGTGGCCGCCGAGGCCGGATCCTTCACCCATGCGGGGGAGACGCTCGGCCTGTCACAGTCCGCCGTCAGCCGGCAGGTGTCGGCGCTGGAACAGGAACTGAAGGTTCCGCTGTTTCACCGCCATGCCCGCGGGCTGATCCTCACCGAGCAGGGCGAACTGCTGTATCGCACCGCCCATGAGGTGTTCCTGAAGCTGGAATCGGCCCGGGCCCAGCTCACCGACAGCCGCGAAAAGCCCAATGGCGAATTGCGCGTCACCACCACGGTGGGCCTCGGCACCCACTGGCTCACCGCACGGGTGGGCGAATTCGTGGAGCTCTATCCGGACATTCGCATCCAGCTCATCCTCACCGACGAGGAACTGGATCTGGCCATGCGCGAGGCGGACGTGGCCATTCGCATGCGCCAACCGGTGCAGCCGGACCTGGTGCAGCGCAAGCTGTTCACCGTGCATTTCCATGCCTATGCCTCGGCGGACTATCTCAAGCGCCACGGTCATCCGCGCACGCTGGAAGAGCTGGACAAGCACCGCATCCTGCTGCTGGGCGGGCCGATCCCGAGCTATTTCCAGGGCCTGAACTGGCTGGAGCATGCGGGGCGCGACGGGTCGACCCCACGGGTGCCGGCGTTCGAGGTCAATAGCGTCCTGGGGCTCAAGCGGGCGGTGGAGCGCGGCGTCGGCATCGGCACATTGCCGGACTATCTCTCGGACGATTCCACCTCGCTGGTGCAATTGTTCACCGATCGCGAGACGCCGCAACTGGAGGCCTATTTCACCTATGCGCAGGAAATGCGCTCGGTGGCGCGCATCCAGGTGTTCCGCGACTTCCTGATTTCCAAGGCCCAGCGCTGGAATTATTGAGCCGTGACGTTGGCATGACGGTGGGTGGAAAGAGCCAAGCGTTAGGCACATGCCTGACATGCGGTCATTCCAGATTGCTTTCTGCCTAAGCGAAGTGCACTTTGAAGTCGCACTGAACGCACTGCGTTCAGTTGTTCCCCTCTGGAAGGTTCGCCGCTCTGCGGCGATACTTGCCGGGCCTCTCACGAGGTCCGGCACTTTTCTTTTGGGCCCCCCTTTCTCTCCGATGGCTTCCCAGCTCCCTCCGGCGTCAGGCTCGACGGGGAACCGTCGGCGCGCACGCAGCGTTCCTGGCGCTCCACCACCAGGAGATGCCCATGCCCGCGATGCACACCGAAGCTGCCCTGGACCGGGCGTTCGGGCTCGGACCATTTCCCAACCAGCCTGATCCAAGCCGTCAGCCGGACCCTGCGGTGCCGCCGCCCAACCCGGTACAGGATCCCGTGGACGTGCCCGTTCCCGGACCCGATTTGCCGCCGCTGCCGGAGGGCGACCCGTCGCGCGAGCCGCGCCGCGAGCCCTATCCCGAACCGGCGCCCGTGGATGACCCCGACGGTCCTCGGGACGTGCCGCTCAATTGAGCGGCATCGGGGCGGGGTGATGCCGGGCGCGGTGGCTTGGAGGGGCGGACCGGCGCGGCGGATCGGCGCGGCGTGGGGGCAGGGTGTCTTCTTGTTCTGTCCTGTTCTAGCCTGCGGCCGAATCCGGGGCTCTCTCCATGTCACTCGCCGTTCCGTCCACGCCTTCCTCTGACGTGCTTCCCGATGTGTTCGTTGATGTCACCACCGTCGTGCCCGCGGTGCTGGTGGATCTGCGCTATGCGGGGGCGAACAATTTCGTCGGCGCGCCGATCGATGGCTATGGGACCGCGCGGGCCTTGCTCACGCGGCCGGCGGCACAGGCGCTCGCCCGCGTCGCCGCCGATGTCGCCGCCGATGGCTTGGTGCTGAAACTGTTCGATTGCTACCGCCCGGCGCGCGCGGTGGCGCATTTTGCGCGATGGGCGCAAGACACAGCGGATCAGCGAACCAAGTCCGATTATTATCCTGAGCACCGGAAGGATGAGTTGTTCGACCTGGGTTATCTGGCCGCCCGGTCCAGCCACTCCCGCGGCTCGACGACCGACCTCACTCTGGCCTATGCCGACAGCGGCGCGGATCTGGACATGGGGACGCCATTCGATCTGTTCAGCGCGCGCTCATGGTTGTCGTCGGACGCGGTGACGCCGCACCAGCAGGCCAACCGGCACCGGCTGACAACGGCGATGGAGCGCGCCGGGTTCGCGCCCTTTTTCATGGAATGGTGGCACTTCACGTTGCGTGATGAGCCCTTTCCCGACACGTATTTCGACGTGCCCATCACCTGATCGGGACGCCGTTCACTGAAAGCCGTGCCGCGGCATAGGCCCTCAGGGTCAGGACAGACTGATCTCCTCGACCTTGAGGCGCCGGCCCCAGGCGTCGAAGAACTCGCCCTCATTGAGCACCAGCCGGTCCTCGCGGACCCGCGCCTCCACGGCTCGCAGCCGGGCTCGGGCCTCGTCGTTTTCCAGCAAGCCATCCGCATCCAGGATGGGGAAAAACGCGGCTCCGTCCCACTTGAGGCCCGAGCCGGCGAACAGTGTGACCACCTGGGGCCAGCCGATGTCATCGCCGATCACGTTCAAGAACGTGGACGCGAGCAGCGAGACCTGGGTTTCGCTGATCTCCACAAGGATGACCAACGCGGTGAAAGAGCCTTCCGTCGCATAAGTCTCGCGCAGCCACGTCTCGAATTCGGGCGTGGCGCTGGACCTCGAACCGGCGCTAGTAATCGACACGGGGAGTCTCCGGCATGTAGTGCTCAAAGAGAAACCAGAAGGAGCTTGCCCGAGTCTGTTCATACCAATTTTCGAAATCCGCCAGAGCCGCCAGGGCGGTAGCCTGCGGTTCCGGCCCGCCGAGGTCCGCTGCGGCCACGGTGTCGGACGGCGGCGCGTCGGCAGTTTCCGCAACGGACGGAGACGGCGCGGCCCGCGCACAGGCGAACAGCGCGACGGCTACCGGGGCAATGCGCTCCAGAACGCCGGTGCGGGCGTCACTCTCGCTATCCCAGCCGAAGCGCGCGCGAATGTGGGCCTGCGCTGCCATGGCCGCGGCCTCGCCGGACTCGGCGGATGCCGCCAGATCGGTGAGCGTGCGCATGAAGTTCAGGCGGCGGAAGGCGGTGGAGCGTTCGATCTCCAGGCGCTTGGCGGTGATGGCGGTTTCGGTCCGAAAGGCCTGCTCGCGGCGCTCCACCTCGGCGGCGGCTTCGGTGAGCGAAAGGATGACGTCGTCGGCGGAAGTCATGGCCGCGTGTCCTATCGCCTGGGAGGGAAGGGTGGTGGAAGAGAGTGGGAGTCGAACCCACCAAGGACCGGCTCGCGGCCCCTCCCGGATTTGAAGTCCGGACGCCCCACCAGGGACGCTTCTCCTCCATCCGCTGCCGGCGCCGCCGGCAGATGAGCCGGCGCATCATCGCCGGTTGTGCGGAACAGGTCCAGCCGGTGCGGATTGATCCGGCGCAGATCGCCGCGGCGCAAGGTCACGCCATGGCGGTCCAGGAACTCCAGGATCTGGATGGCCACCTTGCGGCCATTCTCCACCTCGTCGCGGAACTGCGCCGCGGTGAACAGGCCATGGGCCGTGGACAGACGATGGACGATTTCCACCATCTCCGCCACCGTCGGGCGCAGGAAGAAATGATCGTGCGCCACCTCGTCCACCCGCGCCAGACGGCTGAGCAGCTTGAGCAGGCGCCGGACATCCGCTTCCGCGACCTCAAGGCCCTTGGCAATGTCCCGCACCCGCGGCGGGCGGAAGCGCTCGTCGCCGGAGAGCAGGGGGAGCACCTGAGCCCATTGGATTTCATCAGTCGGCGTCAGCCGCACCGTAAATCCGGCCCGGCGCACCCAGGCCCCATCCAGAGCGATCTCCCGCCCCTGGGCCAGCACCTGGAGCGCGGCGCGGAAGATGGGCGCGGGCAACCGCGGCTCGCTCTGCATCCGCAGCCGCTCGATCCCCAGGCCCGGCAGATCGGGATTGTCCGCATGAAACTGGTCGAGGGTGGCCAGGAGCGTGTGGGCGAACCCCTCCCATCGCTCTGCGGCCAACGCCACGACGGTCTCGCCCACAGCCAGGGTCCGCAGCCCCAGTCGGGCGGAGAGCGCGGCGATGGCATCGACCGCCAGGGCGCGGTCGCGGGCAAACGCCGTGAGGTCCAGATGATAGGGGACGGTGTCCAGCAAGGCCGCTACCGCCGCATCGGGGGGCGCGAGGGCATGGGCTGCCAGTTGCGCCAGCCGCTCGGGGCTGCGCCGCTTGCGGGCCGGGCCGCGCAGATCGAGGAAGGTGCCGCCACCGATGGTGCGCTGGGCGGAGGTGTCGCGAATGACGAACCGGTCTCCGGCCGCAGCCGCGATGGGCACATCCAGCACCAGTTGTACCAATCCGGCGCTGCCGGGCGTGACCGGATCGCCGAGCAGCACGATGCGGGCTCCCACCTCGCGGGAGGCGTGGTGCAGGCGCACGGGGAACCATTGGCCGATGGGTTTGGGCTCGCCCCGCAGAACCCGCAGGCGGGCGTCGATATGGTCGGCGGGCGCATGGAGGGTCTCGTCCAGCACCACGTCGCCGCGGGAGATGTCGTCCTTGCCGATGCCCTCGCCGGCCAGATTGAGCCCGCACCGATCTCCGGCCCGCCCGATGGCGGCGGGGGTATCCTGGGCGCGGATGGAGCGGATGCGGGCAGCGCGCCCGGAGGGGCTCAGCATCACCCGGTCACCCACCGCCACCTGGCCGGACAGGACCGTGCCTGTGACCACGGTGCCGGTGCCGGACAGGCTGAAGGAGCGATCCACTGCCAGGCGGAACCGGCCCGTATCGGCCCGATGCCCCATCTGGGAGGCCGCGATCTGAAGGGCATCCCGGATCTGCGGCACGCCGGCTCCGGTGGTGGTGGAGACGGGGAAGACCGGCGCGCCGTGCAGGACGGTGCCGTTCAGGGCCGTCGCGATCTCTGTGGTCACGGCCTCAAGACGGGCCGCATCCACGAGATCGGTCTTGGTCAGCGCCACCAGCCCATGGCTGACGCCCAACAGGTCGATGATGGCCAGATGCTCGCGGGTCTGGGGCATGAGGCCGTCGTCGGCTGCCACCACCAGGAGCACGAAGTCGATGCCGCTGGCACCTGCCAGCATGGTGTGCACGAACTTCTCATGGCCGGGCACGTCGATGAAGCCCAGCACCTGATCCTCGCCCACGGGCAGATAGGCAAACCCCAGGTCGATGGAGATGCCGCGGGCCTTTTCTTCCTTCAGCCGGTCGGTATCGACGCCGGTCAGTGCCCGCACCAGCGAGGTCTTGCCGTGGTCGATATGGCCGGCGGTTCCAATGATCATTGCGGGTGGCCGGGCTCCGGGTCGGGCAGGGGAGCCGTTGCGGCGCGCCGAGCTTCGGCGGCGGCCTCCGGGCTCAGTGCCAGGCGCGCGGCTTCCAGGAAGGGGGCGGCGAGGGCGCTGCCGCCCGCTTCGGCGCGCAGCAGCCATTCATAGGCCCGGACCGCATCGCGGGGCACGCCGGACCCCAGATGATGGGCGGCGCCGAGCATCGCCTGTCCGTCCGCATCGCCGCCCAACGCGCCGCGCCGCCACCACTGCGCCGCCTGGCCCGCGTCGCGCTCCACCCCCAAGGCATTGTGATAGAGCATCCCCATGCGGGTCATGGAGGCAGCGATACCTTGCGTCGCCGCGCGTTCGGCCCAGCGCCGCGCCTCGGCGGGGTCGGAGGGAATCACTTCGCCTTCCAGCAGCATCCAGCTCAGCATGTCCTGCGCCGGCGCATCGTCCTGCGCCGCAGCGGCGCCATACAACTCAGCGGCGTGGACATAGTCCTGCGGCACGCCCTCGCCCTTGAAATAGAGCGCCGCGAGGTTCCGCTGGGCCACCGGGTCGCCCGATTGCGCCGCCGTGCTCAGCCAGCGTTGGGCCAGCGCCGGATCGCGGGCGACGCCCAGACCTTCGGCGAAGCAGGCGCCGATATTGTTCTGGGCCCGCGCCACGCCCTCCCGCGCCAGCGGCTCCCACAGGGCGAGTGCTTCCTCATAGTCCCCGGCCTGTGCCGCCTCCAGCGCGCGGCTCATCCGTGTGTCGGTTGTCTCTACCGGAGCCGCGGAAGGGACCGGCGCCCGGCGGAAGAGATCAAACAGGCCCATCATTGACCTCAAGGTGCTCCAGCGTGGCCCGGAAGCCGGCTTCATCTTCCAGGCAGCGCAGGTCCAGCATCAGGGCATCATTCTCGATGCGGCCGATCACCGGGCGGGGCAGGCGGCGCAGGGCATCGGCGAGAGCGGTGAGGTGACGGCCACCGCCCGCCACGGGACGCACCGCTAGGGCGGTGCTCGGCAGGGTTTCCAGGGGCAGCGCCCCGGAACCGATCTGGCTTTTGCACAGGCAGGGCGTCACCGAGAACCGTGGCCCCAGGCGGGCTTGCAACGCGGGGGCGACCCGGTCGGCGAGCGCCGCCAGATCGGCCAGCGGGCGGGTGAGCAGGCGCAAGGTGGGCAGCCGCGCCGCCAGCCGGTCCGGGTCGGCATAGAGCTTCAGCGTCGCCTCCAGGGCGGCGAGGCGGATCTTGTCCACCCGCAGCGCGCGCTTCATGGGGTTCTTGTTGATGGCCGCGATCAGGTCGCGGCGGCCGACGATGAAGCCGGTCTGCGGTCCACCCAGCAATTTGTCGCCGGAAAAGGTGACCACATGCGCCCCGTCCGCCACGCTCTCGCGCACGGTGGGCTCGTGGACCAAGCCATAGCGCGCGAGGTCCGCCAAGGTGCCCGAGCCCAGATCGTGGAACAGTGGCACGCCGGCCTCCTGCGCCAAAGCGGCCAGGTCGGCCGGCGCGACCTCCGAAGTGAAGCCCTCGATGCGATAGTTGGAGGTGTGGACCTTCACGATCAGGCCGGTCTGCGGGCCGATGGCGGCGAGATAATCCTTGGGGTGGGTGCGGTTGGTGGTGCCCACCTCCACGAGATGCGTACCCGCGCGGGCCATGATGTCCGGCATGCGGAAGGCGCCGCCGATCTCGATCAGTTCGCCGCGGGAGACGATGCTGTCGCGCCCCGCCGCCAAGGTGTTCAGCACCAGCAGCACGGCGGCGGCATTGTTGTTGACCACGGTGGCGTCCTCGGCGCCGGTGAGGCGGCAGAGCAGGTCACGCACATGGTCGTCGCGCTCGCCGCGCTTTCCGGTGTCCAGGTCATATTCCAGCGCCACGGCGCAGCGCATGGCCTCGGTGGCGGCGGCGATGGCTTCTTCCGCCAGAACCGCGCGGCCGAGATTGGTGTGCAGCACGGTGCCGGTGAGGTTGAACACCGGGCGCAGCGAGGGCTGGGCCGCTGCATCCAGCGCGGCCAGGGCGTGGGCGGCGATATCTCGCGCCTCCACCGATACGCCATGGCCGGAGCGCAGGGCGGCGCGGGCCTGGTCGAGCGCGGCACGCACCGCCTCGGTGGTGGCCGTGCGCCCGTGGTGCTCCGCTGCCAGCAGGGCGGGGGCAGCCTTGAGCACCTGATCCACGGCGGGGAGATGGCGCAAGGCCGCGGAGGCCGGAACCGGGCCGCCCATGGTCGCCTCAATAGCCCAGAAGGAAGGGATTGAAGGCGGCGCGGCGATAGGGCCGCCCGCGCATCAGCATGTCCAGCGCCAGCGAGGCCACATCGTCCGCCACCACTTCGGCGGCGGGATCCTTGCTCTGGTAGAGCACCTTCACATAGCTGTGGCATTCCTCGCAGGTTTCGGCCTTCACCGCGCCGGTGCCGCCCTCCACCTCCTCCAGGCCGATACCCTTGGACGAGCCGCAGGAGACGCAGCGAACCCGCACGTAATTCCACAAGGTGCCGCACAAGGCACAGCCGCAATAGCGGGCGCCGGGGGCATGGGGCCACTCCACCACCAGGCTGGCCACCGGCGGCCCGCCGCAGCAGGGACAGGCACCATCCGCCACGGGAACGAGCGCCTTGGGGTCCAACAGCGCCGCCCGCCGGGCGAAATGAACCTGGAGCGCCGCCGTCACGAAAATATGCTCGGCCAGTGTCTCCATGGGCAGCGAATCCGCCAGCACGTTGCGCACCATCTCGCCACGGGCGGCGATGTCGGCTTGCATGACCCGGTCCAAAGCCGCAGCGGCGGCGTCGGGCATGGCGATGACCTTGGCCGCGGCCAGGAGGCGATCGAACGTGGTCTCAAAGGCGGGATCGGAGGTGAAGTGGCTGCGATCCAGCGGCGGCATGGCAAATTCCCGCGCCCGCGCCAGGGCTTCGGGCTCCACTGGATCGACGGGGGGAAGGCCCGCCTGGATCTCCCGCTGGATGCCGCAGAGTTCCGAGAGGAAGGTCAGATAGGGCCCCAACTGGCTGTCCTGCGCCAGGGTTGCGAAGCGCTGGGACCGCCTGTCGAACAGGGCCATCGGGTCTGGCAGCTGGACGAGGGGCGGCTGGGCGATCCCGCCGATAACGCTGGGATCGGGCAGAATGGCGCCGGGAAGATTGGACATGTCACCTCACGAACCCCACGGGTCACGTGGAACTTCAGGATTTGTGCAGCGGGGCATTATAGGCGCTCTACGCCACCATGCGACCACTGTGCGAAACAGTGTGCGAAACCGGTCGGCAGTCCCGACCGTCGGCCGCCTCCACCGATGCACGCCTCCCGGCACGGGACTGGGGCCGTGCCGGGAGGCGATGTCGGTGAGAGGCTATTCGGCCGGCGTCCGCGGCGTGCCCGCGGTGTCGCGCTTGCCGGCGACCAGTTCCCGCAACCACTTGCGGTGATGCCGCCAAGCCCAGCCGCCGGTCACTTGGCCGCGGGTCATGGCATTCATGGTGCCCTTCACCCAGATGGCCGCATAGACGTGGATGATCCAGACGCAGATGATCGCCACCGCCGCCAGCGAATGCACCAGAACCGCGATGCGCTTCTGCTCAATGCTGGTGAAGGCGTAGAAATACTGGTCCCACACCACGATGCCGCTGGCGATCAACACCAGGATCAGGAAGGACATGCCCCAGAACACGAATTTCTGACCGGCATTGTACTTGCCCAGTTCCGGAAGCCGCTCCTCATGGCCCAGCAGCACATCGCGGATGCGCGTGAGCCAGGTGTTGTCCTCGCTGCGCCACAGGTTCGCCCGCCAGAAGCGGATGAACAGGATGCCGAAGGAGAAGAAGAGCACCACGCCGAGCCAGGGATGGATCGCCCGGGTCCATTGCCCGCCGCCGAACAAAGCGGTGAGGAAGAACAGGCTCGGGGTGAACAGCGACAGCCCGGACAGCGCCAGCAGCACGAGGCTGATGGCGGTGATCCAGTGGTTGATGCGCGCCGCCAAGGTGTAGCGATCTACGGTCACCGGTTTGCCCGGATGCACGCCATCGCCCGGCTCGACGTCATAGGCCGTCATGACCGGTCTCCCTTGGTCAGTTTCTCCGCATTGGCCTCGTCTTCCGGGCTGACCTTGTTGGCGCCGGCCACGAGATAATGGAAGACGCCCGCCACGGCGGCGAAGCCCATGACGCCCATGCCCACATATTTGGTGACGCCCTTCCAGGCTTCCACGATCGGGCTGATGCGCGGATTGTCCGGAAGGCCGGCGTAGATGCTGGGCTTGTCGGCATGCTGCAGCACATACATGACGTGGGTGCCGCCCACGCCCGGCGGATCATAGAGGCCGGCGGTTTTGTAGCCGCGCGACTTCAGATCGACGATGCGCTCGGCGGCATGGGCCTTCATGTCGGCCTTGGAGCCGAACGAGATGGCCTGGGTCGGGCACGCCTTGGCGCAGGCGGGCCACTGTCCCACGGCCACCCGGTCCGAGCACAAGGTGCATTTGTAGGCCTTGTTATCGACCTTCGAGATGCGGGGAATGTTGAAGGGACAGCCCTTCACGCAATAGCCGCAGCCAATGCACTTGTCGTGATCGAAATCCACGATGCCGTTGGAATATTGCACGATGGCGCCGGGCGCCGGGCAGGCCTTCAGGCAGCCCGGATCCTCGCAATGCATGCAGCCGTCCTTGCGGATCAGCCATTCCAGATTGTCGGTCTCGGGATTCACCCATTCGGTGAACCGCATGAGCGTGAACGACGCCGGGGTGAGGTCCGGCGGGTTGGTGTAGCTGCCGTTGAAGGTGCCAACCTCCTCGTGGAGGTTGTTCCATTCCAGGCAGGCGGCTTGGCAGGCCTTGCAGCCGATGCACTTGGAGACATCGATCAGCTTGGCGACTTCCGTCTGCCGCTCGGCGGGCGGCGTCACCGAGGACGCCGACCGCCGGATGAGGTCTTGCTGGCCGAACTTCGCCGGAACCGGCGCGATCGGGGGATTTGGGCCTGGATTCAACATCTATCGACCCTCCCTCACGCCACCGGCCCGGTGGTGGGCTCTATGTTGACAAGGAACGCCTTGAACTCCGGCGTCTCGATGTTCGCGTCGCCCACGAACGGGGTGAGCACATTGGCGCCGAAGCCCTTCTTGGCCGCGCCGACAAAGCCCCAATGGATGGGGATGCCCACCACATGCACGGTCTTGCCGTCGCAGATCAGCGGACGGATGCGCTTGGTGACATAGGCCTTGGCGAAGATGGAGCCCCGCTTCGACCACACCCGCACCCAGCTGGCATTGGCGATGGACTTCTCCTTCGCCAATTCTTCCGAGATCTCCACGAAGAGCTCCGGCTGCAGCACCGCGTTCACATGGTTGTTCTTGGTCCAGTAATGGAAATGCTCCGTGAGACGATAGGAGGTCGCCGCATAGGGGAACTCCTTCGAGGCCGGTTCCGCGAACTGGGCGAAGTCATCCTTGAACACGCGGGCCACCGGATTGCCCCGGATCTTGGGGGCAATCACATTGACCACCGGGCTTTCGAACGGCTCGTAATGCACCGGGAACGGACCCTCGCGCATCATGCCCCGGGCGAACAGGCGCGAGACGCCTTCCGGATTCATGATGAAGGGGCCCACGTCCTGCGGCTTCGCCGTGGGGGCGATGTCGGGGACGTCGTAGCCGGTCCATTTCGCCCCATCCCACCACAGCAGCTTGCGGGTCTCGTCCCACGGCTTGCCGTTGATGTCGGCGGAGGCGCGATTGTAGATGATGCGGCGGTTCGCCGGCCAGGCAAACGCCCACTTCAGATAGGCGCCGGTATTGTCGGGATCGGAATTATCCCGGCGCGCCATCAGGTTGCCCGCCTCCGTATAGGAGCCGGAATAGATCCAGCACCCGCAGGCCGTGGTTCCGTCGTCCCGCAGCACGCCGAAGGTGGCCAATTGCTTGCCGGCTTCCAGCACCTTCTTGGTCGGATCGTTCGGATCCAGCACGTCCGCCACCACGGACCCGTTCATCTCCCTGGCGAGCTCGTCGGGCGTCGGCTCGTGCGGGTCCTTGTAAGGCCAGTGCAGGTTGACGATCGGGTCGGGGACCGTTCCGCCTTCCTTCTTGTAGAGCTCTTTCACCCGCAGATGGATCTGCGCCATGATCCAGGCATCGGTCTGGGACTCGCCCGGAGGGGTGCCCGCGGCCCAGTGCCACTGGATCCACCGGCCGGAATTCACCAGCGAGCCGGTATCCTCCGCGAAGCAGGTGGTGGGCAGCTGGATGACTTCGGTCTGGATCTTGGCCGGGTCCGCGGGATTGTAGATGCCATGGTTCTCCCAGAACCGCGCGGTTTCCGTCTGCAGCGGATCCATGATGACCAGGAGCTTGAGCTTGCCCAGCGCTTCGGCCAACTTGGCCTTGTTGGGGAACGCCTGCAGGGGATTGAAGCCCTGGCAGAAATAGACGTTCATCTTGCCCTGCTTCATCAGCTCGAAGGCCCGCAGCACGTCATAGGACGGGACGTCGAGCTTCGGCAGCCAGTCGAAGGCGAAGTTGTTTTCCGCCGTCGCCGCAGGTCCCCACATGGTCTTGAGGAAGCTGACCAGGAACTTCTTATAGTTCTGCCAGTAGCTCATCTGGTTCGGCCGCAGCGGCTTGAAGCCACGGCTGGACATATAGGTGGCGAAGTCCGGCTCCTTGTCGGTGGCCAGCGTCAGGTATCCGGGGATGAGGTTCGACATCAGGCCGATGTCGGTCAGGCCCTGGATGTTGGAGTGGCCGCGCAGCGCGTTCATGCCGCCGCCCCGCACGCCGATGTTGCCCAGGATGAGCTGGAGCATCGCCATGGTGCGGATGTTCTGCGACCCCTTGGAATGCTGGGTCCAGCCGAGCGCATACATCGACGTCATGGTCTTGGTGGGCGACGACGTCTCGCCGATCATCGCCGCCACCTTCAGGAACTTGTCCTTGGGCGTGCCGGTAATGCGCTCGACCATCTCGGGCGTATAAAGAGCGACGTGCTCCTTCAGCAGGTTCCACACGCACCGCGGATCCTGGAGCGTCTCGTCCACCATGGCATAGCCGTCGGGGCCGATCTGATAATCCCAGGTGGAGCGGTTGTAGTCGCGCTTTTCCTCATCATAGCCGGTGAACAGGCCGTCCTTGTAGGCGAAGCCCTCCTTCACGAGGTAAGACGCGTTGGTGAAGGCCTTCACATAGTCCCACTGAACCTTGTTGTTCTGGATGCAGTAGTTGATGACGCCATTGAGGAAGGCGATGTCCGACCCCTGCCGGATCGGCGCGTAATAGTCCGCCACCGCCGCCGAGCGTGTGAAGCGCGGATCGACCACGACAAGCTTCGCACCGCGGGTGGCTTTCGCCTCCACGACCCATTTAAATCCACAAGGATGCGCTTCAGCGGCATTGCCGCCCATAATCACGACGAGGTCCGTGTTCCGGATATCGGTCCACGAATTGGTCATCGCGCCACGGCCAAAAGTTGGGCCCAAACTGGACACCGTGGGGCCGTGTCAAACCCGCGCTTGGTTGTCGAATGCCACCATGCCGAGGCTGCGCACCACCTTGTAGGTGGCGAACGCGGTCTCGTTGGTTGTGGCGGATGCCGCCAGGAAACCCGTCGTGGTCCACCGGTTCACGGTGACGCCGTCGGCATTCTTGGCGATGAAATTCTTGTCGCGGTCGTCCTTGAGGACGCGGGCGATCTTGTTCAGCGCCTCGTCCCAGGACACGCGCTCGAACTTGTCCGAGCCGGCCCGGCGGATCATCGGATATTGCAGCCGGGTCTCCGACTTCACGATGTCCAGCAGGGCGGCTCCCTTGGGGCAAAGGGTGCCGCGGTTGGTCGGATGGTCGACGTCACCCTCGATATGGGTGATGTCCGCCTTCTCGCCCTTCTTCAGGTCACCCTTGGAGTAGATGATGATACCGCAAGCGACAGAACAATAGGTGCAGGTGTTGCGCGTCTCGGTGGTATTGAACAGCCTGAAGGGCCGGATCGAGTCCGCATATGCCTCTTCAATGCCCCCGAAGCCCAAGGCTCCGAGCGTCGTACCCGCGAGACCCGCACCCGCCGTTCCTAGGAACTGGCGCCGCGAGAGCTCCATATTCATGGAAGTTTCCCTCCGACCATTTGCCCCCTACGGGGGACCTGGAACGGGTCGCGACCATCCGCCTCGACCTGCATTCCGGCTCAGTGGGAAAGCTATTTTGTAACTGGAAGCATGTCAAACTGAAGAGAAGCCAAGGAGCGCAGCTTGTTTACCATCAGGTTCTTGCCGTTCTAGGTAAGTCAATATCCGATCCTTCCGTATTGGAAGCAAAGAATAAGAAGGTCATCTACCGCGACTGCGAAGTGATGTGCTGCACTGCGGTAGCGGTTCACGGTCTCGTGTGGTTGACGCTGCCCAAGCGCGAAGGGTACTTTAATCGCGTGATCTTTATAACGGCTCCCGGGTACCGGGGCTCCCACACACGCTACGTTTCGGCCCGGCTTTGCCAGAAGCGCAGGTGTGCCCGCTTGAGCCTGCGCAGGTACAGTCCGTGGTGGGAAATTGGGCCTTCGCGGGACGTCGCGCGATGGTCGCGCAGACGGCAGATGCCCATCGCTCATGTACGCCCCCGTCCGGACGAGGCTTGCCCGCATCCGGGTGATGTCGGCCCCTGGGCGCGCCGGGCATGGCGGATCGCAGCGGTGATTTGTTCGGCGATGGCGCTCCTGTCAGGGGCAGGGGGGGCCAAGGCGGTCGCCGCCCAGAATGAGTCGCGGATACCCCTCTCCCAGTCTGCCACGGTGGTTTCCGATCCGGCGGCGTCTCCCGGCGCTGCCTCCGGGACGGGCGCGGCATTGCTGTCTTTTTCCGGCCCCGCGGCGCCGAGCTTCGTCTTGCCGGCGTTGGATGGGGCCACCGTCGCGCTGGACGCTGCGCGGGGCAGGGTCGTGCTGGTGCATGTGTTTGCCACCTGGTGCGAGCCGTGCCGCGAGGAGCTGCCCGCCCTGTCACGTTTCGCGCTGCGCCATGCGGATACGGTGACCATCTTCGCCATTGATGTGGGCGAGGTGGATGCGCGAGTGCGGCGGTTCTTCGAGACCCTGCCGGTCAGCTTTCCGGTGCTGTTGGACCGTGATCGGTCCATGATGCGGTCCTGGGGCGTTTCAGCCTTGCCGACCACCTTCGTGCTGGATGCCGCGCTGCGGCCGCGGTACCGCGCCGTGGGCGATGTGGCGTGGGACGAGCCCGCTGCGGATCGCGTAATTGCCGGCCTCGCGGCGTCCCCCGTCGCTGTCTCCCCCGAAATTCCTGCGGCCTTGCGCGAACCCGCGCCCGCCGTCCGCCCCGCCGCCAATGCTGTGACTGGAGAACCGCCCCGATGATGAACCGTCGCCATCTCTTGTATGCCGGAGCCGCTGCCGCCATGCTTCCGGGCAGCCTGCTTGCGGGACGCGCCAGCGCGCAGGGCGCTGCGTCTGAGCCGGCCTTCGCGCCGACGCCGGGCGCGTGGCGCAATTTCCAGGTGGTGACCCGGCTTGAAATCCTGGAGAACCCTGGTGCCACCCAGGCGTGGGTTCCTCTGCCGGCATTTACCGCACAGGATTGGTTCAAGCCGTTGGGCAACACCTGGACCAGCAATGCGGCATTGGTGGAGAGCGTCACCGATGCCCAGGGCGCGCAGATGCTGCACGTCCGCTGGAGCGCCGGCGAGACGCCGCCGGTGGTGGAGGTGACCAGCCGGGTGTCGACCCGCGACCGATCTGTGGATCTCAGCAAGCCGGGTACGGCCGCGCCTTTGTCCGCGGAGGAGCGGGCCAAATATCTCGCCGCCGCCGATCTCATTCCCGTGGATGGCATCGTCAAGACCACGTCGGACAAGATCACCGCCGGCAAGGAGGGGGATCTGGCCAAGACCCGCGCGATCTACGAATGGGTGGTGGAAAACACGTTCCGCAACGCCGCGACGCGAGGCTGCGGCACCGGCGATGTGGCCTCCATGCTGGAAAGCGGCACCCTGGGCGGCAAGTGCGCCGACCTCAACGCTTTGTTCGTCGGTCTGGTCCGGGCGGCGGGGATTCCGGCGCGGGACATCTATGGGGTACGGGTGGCGCCGTCCAAGTTCGGCTACAAGAGCCTCGGGGCCAATTCCGATGTGATCACCAAGGCCCAGCATTGCCGCGCCGAGGTATATCTCTCCGGCTTCGGCTGGGTGCCCACGGACCCTGCGGACGTGCGCAAAGTGGTCCTGGAGGAGCCCCCGGGCAAGCTTGCCATCGACGACGGCAAGGTGAAGGCGGCGCGGGCTGCGCTGTTCGGCTCCTGGGAGGGCAATTGGCTGGCCTACAATACCGCCCACGATGTGAGCCTGCCCGGCTCCAGCGGTCCCAAGCTCGCCTTCCTCATGTATCCGCAGGCGGAAACCGCATCTGGCCGGCTGGATTGCCTGGATCCGGACACCTTCAAATACACTTTGCGCTCCGCGGAACTCGCGGCCTGATCTTAAGGCGCGGACCCGTGTTGGTCCGCGCCGTCACCCGTCATCCCCCTTCCGAGTAACTCCATGACAGATCAGCCTTTTCGCTTGACCAGCCTTGCCCATGGCGGCGGCTGCGGCTGCAAGTTGGCACCCGCCGTTCTCCAGGAACTGCTTGCCGGTTCGCCTGCGGCGCAACCTTATGCCCAGCTTCTGGTGGGGACCGAGACCGGCGATGACGCGGCGGTCTGGGATCTGGATGGCGAGACCTGCATCGTCGCCACCACCGACTTCTTCATGCCGGTGGTGGATGACCCCGATCATTTCGGCCGCATCGCAGCCACCAACGCCATTTCCGACGTCTATGCCATGGGCGGCACCCCCATCTTCGCCCTGGCCATCCTGGGCATGCCCCTCGGCAAGGTGGAGACCTCTTTGGTGCGGGCGATCCTCCAGGGCGGCAGCGCGGTCTGCGCCCAGGCGGGTATCCCGGTGGCCGGCGGCCATTCCATCGACAGCGGCGAGCCCATCTATGGCCTTGCGGTGATCGGCACCGTGCCCAAGCGTAATGTTCGCCGCAACAGCGACGCCAAGGCCGGCGATGCTTTGATCCTCACCAAGGGGGTGGGGGTCGGGGTCTATTCCGCCGCCTTCAAGAAGGAGGCGCTGTCGCCGGATGCCTATGATGAGATGATCGCCACCACCACTTTGCTCAATCGCGTGGGGAGCACGCTGGCCAAGGATCCGGCGGTGCATGCCATGACCGATGTCACGGGCTTTGGCGTCCTCGGGCATGCGCTGGAGGTGGCGCGGGGATCGGGCGTGGGCATCCAGATCGAGATGGCCCGCCTGCCGCTCCTGGCCCATGCGGAGGCACTGGTGCGCCAGGGGTTCGTCACCGGCGCCTCCGGGCGGAACTGGGCCAGCTATGGCGACGGCGTCACCTTGGGGGCTGGCCTGGCCGACTGGCAGCGCCATCTGCTGACCGACCCGCAGACCTCCGGTGGGCTGCTGGTGTCCTGCGAGGCCGAGGCGGCAGATCGGCTCGTCTCGGAGATCGTCGCTGCCGGATATCCCGCCGCCCGGCGCATTGGCGATGTGGTGGCCGGGGCACCGCGGGTGAGCATCACATAGAGCGCACCGGAACGGAACTCTTCCCGGCGGCGTTCCCTTGCCAAACGGAGGAATTTCCCATGCGGCCATCGCTTCCAGCACGGGTTCGTGTTGCTCGTAGTGCCGACGCCAAATCTGAGCGTCGGCAAGCCATGGTGTGGGTGGTGGGCGCTTGGCTGATGGCGGGGGCAGTACCCGTCCTTGGTCTCGGCGTCCCCGCCGCTCACGCGCAACAGAGCGTACCATCGGAGCAGGAGTGTCCCGCCACCGCGTCGGGCGGTGCCCACGCCGCGACGCCGCCGGTGGCCGGGCCCTCATCGGGCACCGCACCGGGCGGGCAGGGGTCTACCGGCTGGAGCGGCGGCACCGGAGGATCCTATATCGGCACCTCGAACCACGCATCGACCCCAGGTTCGGGAGCGAGCCAGCCGGAGACGGTCACCGGCGCCAATCCCGGTAAGGCGGAGACGCCGCGCAAGCCCTGTTGAGGTGCGGCTTGGAGGCTGCGGACGGGCGCTAAAGCGTCGGCCCGTTCGCCACAGCCAAGCGGGCATCACGCAGTCCTGCGGTCGCGCCACCGGATACATCGATCGTTCGCCATGTGATCGGACCCAGATCGTACCGGGCCTGCTGTGCGACGACCGCTGCGTCCGCGTCCGAGGCGTCCCCGTGTCGGCGCGAGACGCGATCGCGCAACGTGTCCACCGGTGCCTCCAGCCATAAGCCCGTGAAGGAAATGCCCGCGCGCTTTGCCACATCGGCAATGGCGATGCGTTCGTCGGCGCGGGCATGCACGGCATCGACGATCACGCTGCGACCCGCCGCGAGGGCGAGGGACGCCCTGTGGCGCAGACGGTCATAGACGGCCTGCGTTGCCGCGGCGGTGTAGGCGCTTGGCGGCAGGCGCTCGGTCTCCGCCACGCCGGCCAGGGCCTTGCGCTCGATGTCGCTGCGCAGAACCACCGCACCGGGCTGCGGTCCGAGCTCCGGCGCCAAGCCAAAGGCCAGCGTGGTCTTGCCGGTCCCCGAGAGCCCGCCCACGGCCACCAGGTGCGGCGGGCCGTCGTGCAGGAAGCTGGACGCCGCGCGGAAATAGGCGCGGGCGTCATCAATCGCTGACGCCTTTGCGGCGCCGCTCAGGCCGGCGGCTGCCGGCGCGCCGACCTTGGCTCGGATGGCCGCCCGGGTTGAGAGAAACAGCGGCAATGCAGCCAGGCCGGAATAATGGGTATCCAGATCCGCCGCCCATAAATACCGATTGAGCACGATATTGGCTTGCGCGCGAAAGTCCCGCTCGCACAGATCCATGAGCAGGAAGGCGAGGTCATACAGCACGTCGCAGGTGGCCAGCGCCGGATTGAATTCGATGGCGTCGAAGAGTACCGGATGGCCGCCGATGCGCGCGATGTTGCGCAGATGCAGATCGCCATGACAGCGCCGCACATATCCTGCCGCGGCGCGCTCTTGCAGCACGGGCGTGCAGCGCACCAGTGCCGCGCGTGCCGCCTCTGCCAGGGCAGAGGCCTCGCTGGCGGGAAATATCTCGGGGGCGGCGGCGAAGGCATCGGCATTGTCGGCGAGCACATCGGCCAGTTCCGCCACCGGATCGAAATCCGGCGCGCATCGGGGCGCGCGGGCATGGGCCGTGGCGATGACGCACGCGAGGTCCGCCAGCAGGGCAGGGGACAGGCCCTCGGTCATGGCGACGCGGTCCAGGGTCTGGGTTTCGTCAAAGCGGCGCATGTGCACCACCCAGTCCAGGACCTCCCCCGTGCCGCCCAAATGCAGGCCGCCGTCCCCGCGCACGACGGGCAGGGCTTCCAAATACAGGTCCGGCGCGTTGGGGCGGTTGACGGCGATCTCCTCCTGGCAGGCGATCCGACGTTTCTCCAATGTGGAGAAGTCCATGAACGGAAAGGCCACCGCCCGCTTCACCTTGTAGGCGTCCTGTCCCACCAGGAACACGGCGGCGCCATGGGTATCGATCCGGGTCACCGGGGCGCCGCCCTTATGGCTCGCGGGGTTGGCCAAGAAGGCGAAGACGGCCGATTGGTCCGCCACCACATGGTCCGCTCTGGGGAGGGCGGGCTGTTCAGCGGCGAGGATTGGCTGGGTCATGGTCAGTGCTCGCTGATGGCGCCCACTGCGTTCCGGACGCCGGACCGATCCAGCGCCCGTTGCGCGGCAGTGCCTTTGACCTGGGTCAATCGGTTCGATGTCGCGTAGGTCTGGCGCGGCCGGTCGCAGACGAAGGAAGGCCGCCGGTAGTCACGTCGCAGCAGACACCACTGGCCATCTGTCACCGGCCCTGTCGCCCGACGGGGGCATCATGCGCCATCCGGGCCGGGAACCGCTCAGAAATCGGCGGGAAGATGCTGCCGGGTGGCCGCGAGCTGGGCTTCATGCAGGCCCGGCAAGCGGATGGTGAACACCGCGCCCTCGAAGGCGTTCTCCACGCTCAGCGTACCGCCGTGGTCGCGGATGATGCCGAAGCTGACCGAGAGCCCGAGACCGGTTCCCTGGCCGGGCGGCTTGGTGGTGAAGAAGGGCTGGAACACCTTCTCGATGACCTGGTCGGGAATACCGCCGGCGTTGTCCTTCACCGAAATGCAGACCAAGGGCGCCCGGGTATCCAAATGCTCCAGCGCCATCTCGATGCTGATGGCGCCGAGATATTCGACGCCAACCGAGCGCCGACGCTCGCGGATGGCATCGCGGGCATTCTGCAGCAGATTGATGACCACCTGTTCCAATTGATCCTGCCGGCACAGCACCCGCACGTCGTCGCTGCCGCCGTTCACGGACACGGACACGTTCTCCAGGCGCAATTGAGCCCCGACCACCTGCAGGGCGCCATCGATGGCGTCCATGGGATCGCTGGGTTCCAGCCGCATGCCACTCTTGCGGCCAAAGATGCGCATGTGGTCGATGATCCGGCTCATGCGCACCGTCTGCTGGATGATGCGATTGAGCTTTGCCTCCATATGGTCGTTGGGCATGCCCTTCTGGAGGCCGGTCAGCGCATTGGTGGCGGCCAGGCGGATCACCCCAAGCGGCTGGTTGATCTCATGGGCCAGGCCGGTTGCCACTTCCCCCAGCGAAGCCAGCTTGGACATCTGGTAGAGATTGTTCTCTTCGATGCGCTTGGAGGTCTGGTCCACGGCGAACACCACCAGATCACGCTGCATGCCTTCGGACGGCCGTTTGGTGATCTGGTCGATCTCCTCCAGCGGCGCGATCATCAATTGCACCTCGAACTCCTCGCCGTCCCGGGCGAAATATTCGACGCTGACCTGTGGCCCGGTCAGCAGGCGCGTGGCGGCAACAAAGCGCGGGCTGGCAACATATTCATGGATCAGCGCCGGCAGGGCATTGCCCGAGGTGTCGCCGATTTGCCGGCTGCCTTCGGCGGTCACGTGGACGACGCACACGCCGGGAACGCCCGCCATGGCTTCAAGGAAGTGGACCTCCCGCTGGCGGGCGCTCTCCCGGAGCGCGCTGGCCCGCACCTTTTGCTGAAGGCGATGGTAGCTCAAGGCCAGCAGGGCCAGCACCAGCAGGATCAATCCAAGACCACCGGCGGTGATCCAGATCGCCAGGCGAAACTCTTCCGCCAAGGACCGCACATAGGACTTGTCGTAGGCGACGAGCATGATGATCGGGTAGCGCTCGGAGCGGACGAAATAGCCGATGCGGTCGACGCCATCGATGGCGCTGCGGGCGTCATACGGGGTCTCCGCCTGGGTGAGGCCCTTGATGTACGGCGGGCTCGAACTGACGGTTTCGCCGAAGCTCACGGTGGCCGCTGCGCGCGCGCGCACCACGCCATCGGTCCCCACCAAAGCGATCAGGGAATTGGGATCGACCCGCAGGCGACTGTAGAAACTGATGAAATCGAAAATATTGTAGGACGCGACGATTACACCACGGAATTCCCCGGCTTGATCATACCAAGCCCGGGAAAACTGGATGGTCCACCGCTTGGAGATCCGGCCCAGAACCGGCTTGCTGATGAACAGGCCGGAGTGAGGATTGGATCCAATATGGACGCTGATGTGCTCACGATCCGACAGGTCAATGGGATCGCCAACGGGCGGCGCCAGGTTGCTGGCGATGACGAAGCCCTTCATGTCAACCACGGTGACCTGAACGATCGGTGCCGGGATACTCAGAGCCCGCAACGAGTCATAGACTTCGGTCGGCGTGCTGTTCGGGTCCAGCGCATGGGCAAAGTTCAGCAGCAGGGAGTCGATGGGCTCCACGGTCTGCTCGAAATTGTGCAGCAGGATGTACGCGGTCTTCTGCGCGCTCTGCTCCGCCTCGCGGTATTCCGAGCGCACGTTCAGTTCCGTCAGAACCCAGGCCGTACCGAAGGGAATGGCTTCGATGGCAAGGAAAACCAGGAGGAACTTCAAGGCGAGATTCAGCGATCCCCCAAACAACTGGCTGGCTTGTGCCCGAATTGCGGCCAGCCGCATCTTTACACCTGGAGGGATTGGATGGCACGGCGCAGGTCATCCAGCGCCAGGGGCTTCGAGAGGCAGTTCCGCACGCCTGCCGCTCTGGCGCGCTCAAGGTCAGACTTGGCGGCATGTCCGGTCACCACAATGAAGTGGAGATCGCGATTGCCGAATTCCCCGCGTGCCGCTTCGACCAAGGCGATCCCGTCCATCTCCGGCATGCGGATATCGGTCACCACAACGCGAATGTCCGGATACTGCCGCAGCATCGCCACGGCCGCAGCTCCGTTCGATGCCGACACGGCCTCGATCCCTTCATAGGCCAGCGCCTCGAGGATTTCGTCCAGATATTCGGGCTCGTCGTCCACGATCAAGAGCGGGCTCATTTCGTTCACGCGGGCGCCCCCCGGCAACGGCGAGGCGTGAAGGCCGGCGGCCGTCATGCCCATGAAGCGGAAATTCGCCAATTCCTGACTAATCAATCTGGCGTGTGTCTCTCTTCGAGAAGAATGCCCGCTGCAGATTATTCAGAATCAAGAGCGAGCCGATACCCGAAAGGAGCCAGTTGCCCCCGGATCGTCAAGCAAAGATACCTCCATTTCGGAAGCAAATGCCCCGGGCGCAAGCATGCCGCGCAAGCATGCCGTGCCCTGTATCCCAGCTCATTGAGCGTACAGGCGTTTTCGCCATACCTCAACTGGGGGATGTGGACTCGTCGAGAGCGAGGAGGGCGGCCACATGGCCGGTCGTGGCCAGAAACGCCTGGACCTGCGCCGGGGAGAGCGAGGTGGTCTTCTCGTTGGTCACCGGGTGGCAATTCACCAGCGGTGCCGCCATCAGGCGCGCATCAATCGCCACCTGGACCTGCCGTTCGGTGTCATTGACCAAAGCGAGCAGCGAGACCGAGCCCGGCAGGACGCCCAGAAGGTCCATCAGGGCATCGGCGGACGCGAACGAGAGTCCGCCGCGGGCTCCGATTCGCCCACGCAGGCTCTTGAGATCCACCGGCGTGTTCTCTTCCAGTGTCACCAGAAAGTAGGTCTTCTTGCCGTCGCGCAGGAACAGGTTCTTGGTGTGCGCCCCGGGAATATCTCCGCGCAAGGCCTGTGATTCCGCCACCGTGTGAACCGGCGGATGGGAGTAGGTGCGCACCGCAATCCCGTGTTCATCAAGATAGCGCAGCACGTCGTCTGGGGTCAAAGGCATGGGCGTCCCGTCACGAGAGGGCCATTCATAGCCCGATGGCCACTGTGCGGGAAGGCGGCTGCGCTTGTCTCGGTCACGCGAATTCCTGCGCCACGTCTGTGAGATGAGCATGGACATAGGGTGCGAAGGAGCGCCAGCATTCCACTCGGTAGACCGCTGCGGCTCCGGTACGGAGCAGCACCACATCGGCCTTTCCCAGCAGGGTGCGGGTTGCCGAGCCTGCCGGAAAGGCGGTCTCGGACAGGTCGAGCGCGATCCCCGCGTTCAGCACCTGGCATGCGGCCGGGCCGGAGACGGTGAAGGCCACATTGCGGTGGCCGACATCCACCAGAGAGATGGCGCGATCGGCGAGGTCGGCGGCGCAGGCGTCGGCCAGGGCTATGCTCTCGGACTCGGGTCCGATGAGCAGCCATTCGTCCGGCCCGAGCCGGGCCGCAATGCGTTCGCCTTGAGTACGGCAGGTGTTCAGGGGGCCGGAGAGGTCGAAGCCACCGCAGATGGCGGGGGGACTGGACTGGGTGTCCGCCACCCGCAAAACGAAGCGGGCGGCGGGGCCGAGGACCGTCACCCGTGTCCGCCCGCCGTTCGCCGCGGGCAGAAGCGCCGGGCTGTGCCGGGCGGGGACCGATGTCTCAGGCATGGGAGCCTCCTTCGGGATGGCCATGGATGCGGGCGCCCTCTGGATCGAGAAATACCGGCGCCACCACGGTGACGGGGGCAAAGCCCGCCGGCGTGGTCGCAAACAGGGTTTCGCCGATCCGCGCCCGTCCGCCGGAGATCAGCGCCAGAGCGATGGGGCGTCCGCACGCGGCGCTGTCATAGGATGAGGTGACGTGCCCGAGCATCTTCATGGGAATGGGCTGCGCCGTGTCGGCCACCACCTGGGCGCCCTCGTCAATGAGGGTGCGTCCGTCGACGCTGAGCAGGCCCACCAATTGCTTGCGGTCGGCGACGGCCATGTCCGGGCGGGCCAGCGAGCGCTTGCCCACGAAGTCCGGCTTGGCCTTTGAGACCATCCCGGAGAGGCCGAGGTCATCGGGTGTCACCGTGCCGTCGGTTTCCTGGCCGACGATGATGAAGCCGCGCTCTGCCCGCAGCACGTGCATGGCCTCGGTGCCGTAGGGGGTGATCCCATGAGCCTGGCCTTGGGCGTAGAGCGCCTCCCAGATGGCGCGGGCATAATCCGCCGGCACGTTGATCTCAAATCCCAACTCGCCGGTGAACGAGACCCGGAACAGCCGGGTGGGGACGCCGTGGATATGCCCGGTGCGGATGGCCATGTGCGGGAAGGCATCCGGCGACAGGTCGATGTCGTCCACCAGGGGCGCCAGCACGTCGCGGGCGCGCGGGCCCTGGAGCGCGATCACGGCCCATTGCTCAGTGGTGGAGGTGACGAACACCTTGAGATCCGGCCATTCGGTCTGGAGGTAGTCCTCCATATGCGTCAATACCCGCGGGGCGCCGCCGGTGGTGGTGGTCACATGGAAACGGTCGGGGGCGATGCGGGCGACCACGCCGTCGTCGAACACGAAGCCGTCTTCCTTGAGCATGAGCCCATAGCGGCACTTGCCCGGCTCCAGCTTCAGCCAGGCATTGGGATAGATGCGGTTGAGGAATTCCGCCGCATCGGGGCCCACCACCTCGATCTTGCCCAGGGTGGATGCATCGAAGATGCCCACGCCCTCGCGCACCGCCCGGCATTCGCGCTTGACCGCGGCGTGCATGTCTTCGCCCGGCCGGGGGAAATACCAGGCCCGGCGCCACAAGGCGACATTCTCGAACTGGGCCCCTTGGGCGGCGGCCCACTCATGAAGCGGGGCCGTGCGGATGGGGTCAAACAGCGCGCCCCGCGCCGAGCCGATGATCGCGCCGAAGGTGACCGGCGTGTAGGGCGGGCGGAAGGTGGTGGTGCCCACCTGCGGCACAGGCTTGTCCAGCGCCTCCGACAGGATCCCCAAAGCGGCCATGTTGGAGGTCTTGCCCTGGTCCGTGGCCATGCCGGTGGTGGTGTAGCGCTTGACGTGCTCGACGCTCTCGAAGCCCTCCCGCACCGCCAGCCGGATGTCCTTGGCGGTGACGTCATTCTGGAAGTCGAGGAAGGCGCGTTGCCTGGCGGGGTCGGTATCCGTGGGCAGGACGCGCACCGGCTTGAAGCCGGTGGCGGTGGCGGGCGTGACGGAAAACCCTCGCTCCGCATGTGCTCCCGCTGCGCTGGAGCCTTTGTCCCAGCCATCCGACAGGCACGCCGCCAGATCATAAATGCCCGCACAGGCGCCCGCCGAGCGTTCCTGCTGCACCGACATGCCGGGCACGAAGGCGTCCAGGTCGGTGCGGAACGCCAGCTTGCCGCGGGATTGCGAGAACAGGTGGACGCTGGGCGTCCAGCCGCCGGACATGCCCACGGCATCGCACGGCAGCGTGCGCCGAGCCCCGATGATGTCGTCGGATGACACCGGCGCCACGATCAGCCCCGTGACGGCCTTGCGCCCCGTGGATCCGACCACCGTATGCCCCGTGAGGTGGGTGAGGCCTCGGGCGAGAGCCTTCTCCGGCCCGATGGCGCTCTCCGGACGGGTGTCCACCAAAGTCACCTCCAGCCCGGCGGCGTGGGCGTCGGCGGCGGCCCGATAGGCTGAGGCGCTGCTGGTGGCGAACACGATCCGCCGTCCGGGCGCGACGCCATAGCGGTTCAGATAGGCCCGCACGCTTTCCGCCAGCAGGATGCCGGGTCGGTCATTGTCGGCGAAGGTGAGGGGGCGCTCGTGGGCGCCGGCGGCGAGAACGACTTCCTTCGCCCGCACCTGCCACAGGCGCTCCCGTGGCAGGTGGGAGGCGGGGCTGGGCAGATGATCCGTGACCCGTTGGGTCAGCACGATCTCATTGTGGTTGTAATAGCCGAAGGCGGTGGTGCGCGTGAGCAGCGTCACATTGCCCAGGCTCGCCAGCGTTGCCAAGGCGCCGTCGAGCCAGGCTCCGGCGGGCTTGCCGTCGATGGCGCTGGTTGCGTCGTGCAGCAGGCTGCCGCCCATTTCCGCCTGCTCGTCGGCGAGGATCACGCTGGCACCGGCTTGTGCCGCTGCCAGCGCTGCCGCCAGCCCGGCCGGGCCGGCGCCCACCACCAGGACGTCGCAATGGGCATGGCGGTGCACATAGCGATCCGGGTCCGGGGCATCGGGCGCCACGCCGAGGCCGGCGGCGGCACGGATCACCGGCTCGTAGAGCTTGTCCCAGAACGCGCGCGGCCACATGAAGGTCTTGTAGTAGAAGCCGGCCACGAACACCGGCGAGAGCCAGTCATTGACCGCGCCGATGTCGTGTTCCAGCGACGGCCAATGGTTCTGAGAGGCCACCTTCAGGCCGTCGGTGACCTCCACTATGGTGGCGCGGTTGTTGGGATCGACCCGCCCCGGTCCGCGATCCACGCTCAGAAGCGCGTTGGGCTCGTCGGACCCATGGGTCATGACCCCGCGCGGGCGATGGTATTTGAACGACCGGCCCGCCAGCGTCACGCCATTGGCGAGCAGCGCCGAGGCGACCGTGTCGCCCGCATAGGCTTCGATCACCTGTCCGTTGAAGGTGAAATGCAGCGGCCGGGCGCGATCGATGCGGCCGCCGCGGGGCAGGCGGTGCGACTGGGGCATCAGCGGCCTCCCGCCTTGGGCGCATCGGGAAGGGTGGAAAGGTCCGGCCGGGTCTCGCCCATCTTGTAGGTCACCAGGAAAGCGTCGGTCGCGGTGTTGCGCAACGCGTTGAACCAGCGGCCGCAACCGTGCGAATGCAGCCAGCGCTCCGCATGGATGCCCTTGGGATTGGTGCGGGTGAACAGATAGTCCGCCCATTCGGCATCGCTGGTGGCGGAGGGCAAAGTGGGTCGGGCGATGTGGGCCTCGCCGCCGCAGTGGAATTCGATCTCGGGGCGGGCGCCGCAATAGGGGCAGGTGACCAGAAGCATCAGGGGGCCCTCAATGCGCCACCGCCGCCGCCGCCGCCTCGTCGATGAGGCGGCCGGTGCGGAAGCGATCCAGGGTGAAAGGGGCGTTGATGGGATGGGGCTCGTCGCGGGCGATGGTGTGCGCGAACACATGGGCCGAGCCGGGGCTGGCCTTGAAGCCGCCGGTGCCCCAGCCGCAGTTCACATAGAGCCCCTGGACCGGCGTCTTGCCGATGATGGGCGAGCGGTCCGGGGTCACATCCACGATGCCGCCCCAGGAACGCATCATCTTCAGGCGGGTGAACTGGGGGAACAGTTCGCAGATGGCATCCAGCGTGTGGGTGGTGATGTGGAGGCCGCCCTGCTGGCTGTAGGAGACATATTGGTCGGTGCCGGCGCCGATCACCAGTTCGCCCTTGTCGGACTGGGAGATATAGGCATGCACCGCATTGGACATGAGCACGCAGGGAAAGCACGGCTTCACCGGCTCCGAGACCAGCGCCTGGAGCGGAAAACTCTCCAGCGGCATGCGCACACCGGCCAGCGCCATCACCACGCTGGTGTGGCCGGCGGCGGAGACGCCGATCTTCTTCGCCTTGATGGTGCCGCGGGTGGTGTCGACCCCGGTGACGGCGCCATCCGGCCCGCGATGGATGGCGGTGACTTCGCAATTCTGGATGATGTCCACGCCCATGGCGTCGGCGCCGCGGGCATAGCCCCACACCACCGCATCATGGCGGGCGGTGCCGCCGCGCCGCTGCAGGGCGGCGCCCATCACCGGATAGCGCAGGTCCGGGGAGATGTTCAGCGGCGGGCAGAAGGCCTTGGCCTCGTCCGGCGTCAGCCATTCATTGTCGATGCCGTTGAGGCGGTTGGCATAGACGTGGCGCTTGAAGCTCTGCACGTCGTGCGTGTTGTGCGCCAGCATCAGCACGCCGCGCTGGGAGAACATGACATTGTAGTTCAGCTCCTGGGACAGGCCCTCCCAGAGCTTGACCGCATGCTCATAGAGCGCGGCGCTTTCGTCATAGAGATAGTTGGAGCGGATGATGGTGGTGTTGCGGCCGGAATTGCCGCCGCCAATCCAGCCCTTTTCCAGCACGGCGATGTTGGTGAGGCCATGCTCCTTGGCCAGATAATAGGCGGCGCCCAGGCCGTGGGCCCCGCCGCCGATGATGAGCGCGTCATAGGCCCGCTTTGGCTGGGGATTGCGCCATTGGCGGTCCCAGCCCTGGTGGGCGTTCAACGCCTCGGCGAGGAGCGAGGAAAGGGAAAAGCGGCGCATGGGCCATCCATCCGTGGTTTCGAGCCGAAGGTGCCGCAAACCCGGCGCCGCTACTCGACTGCATGCGACGTAAATCTGGAATCTATCCGACAAATTCCCTGCGAGTGGCGTCAGCACTCCGGGACATTGACCGCAAGCCCGCCCTGGGAGGTCTCCTTGTATTTCGACTGCATGTCGGCCCCGGTCTGGCGCATGGTCTCGATCACCTGATCCAAGGAGACCAGATGCACGCCGTCGCCGCGCAACGCGAGCGAGGCGGCGGCGATGGCCTTGTTGGCGCCGAACGCATTGCGCTCGATGCAGGGGATCTGCACCAGCCCGCCGATGGGATCGCAGGTCATGCCCAGATGATGCTCCATGGCGATCTCTGCGGCATTTTCGATCTGTGTGGGCGTGGCGCCGAGTACGCCGGCCAGCCCCGCCGCCGCCATGGAGGCCGCCGAGCCCACTTCCCCTTGGCACCCCACTTCGGCGCCGGAGATGGAGGCGTTGCGCTTGATGAGCCCGCCGATGGCGGCGGCGGACAGCAGAAAGTCGCGCAAATGCTCCGGCGTCACGCCGGGGCAGAAGTCGCGGGCATAGCGCAGCACGGCGGGAATGATCCCGGCGGCACCGTTGGTGGGAGCGGTCACCACCCGGCCACCGGCGGCATTCTCCTCATTGACGGCGATGGCGAACACCGAGATCCAGTCCATGATTTCATGGGGTGGTCGGGCGTTGAGGAGGCGATCGGCCACCAATTGGTCGCGGATTGCCTTGGCGCGGCGCTTCACCCGCAGCCGGCCGGGCAACTGCCCCTCCATGCGCAAGCCGCGCTCGATGCAGGCGAGCATGGCGGCGATGATGGCATCGATGCCAGCTTCCACCTCGGGACGGGGCCGCAAGGCGCATTCATTGGCCATCTGCACCCCGGCCACCGACAGGCCGGTACTGGCGCAGGCGGCGAGCAATTGTGCACCGGTGTCGAACGGGTGCGGGACCGGCTGGCTGGCGAGGGCTTCGCGGGCCTCGCCCTCCGCCACCACGAAGCCGCCGCCGATGGAATAGAACACCGCCTCGGTCAGCTGGCCGCCGCGAGCATCGAAGGCGCGGAAGCGCATGGCATTGGTGTGCATCGGCATCAGCGTCTCGAAATCGAAGATCAGATCGACCTCCGGATCGAATCCCACGCGATGGCCATCGGGGGCTGCGATGGTCTTTTCGATGGTCAGGCGCGCCACCGAGACCGGCACCGCGTCTGGGTCCAAGGTGGCGGGTGTGGCCCCCAGGAGGCCGAGGCAGATGGCGGTGTCCGAGGCATGGCCCTTGCCGGTCCAGGCCAGCGAGCCGAACAGTTCGGCGCTCACCCGCGCCGCGCCGGGATCGAGGGCATCGCGGAACCGCTTCGCCGCCACCATGGGCCCCATGGTGTGCGAAGAGGACGGCCCGACGCCGATCTTGAACAGCTCGAAGACGCTAATCATCCATCCAACCTCTGCGCGGCCCGTTGATCCGGCCCGTCGTGGCATATCCGCCAGCATAGCCTGCGCCGCGGCCCAGTTTGCACATGGTCCAAGTGTGGCGTTAAGAGCGTCTTGCTTCTTGTGATGGTGCGACTAGCATCTGGAACAAATGCGACACATGCAGACCTTGTCCATCGCCTGCCCGTGGCCACGACCCGCCGCAGGCGGTGCACGGTGACGCCGCTCCGCCGCCCCGCGCGCGCGAAGCTGCGCGTCGGCTTTCTGCTGATGCACAATTTCACCCTCACCGCCTTCTCCACCTTCGTGGACGTGCTGCGGCTGGCCGGCGACGAGGGCGATCGCTCGCGGCCCATCGCCTGTGCCTGGCAGGTGATGAGCCCCAATTTGCGGCCGGCGCGCTCCTCCTGCGGCATCGAGATCCGTCCGACGGCGGAGCTGCAACCGCCCACCGATTTCGATTATATCGTCGTGGTGGGCGGGCTGCTAGCGGGCATGCCGCCGCTGCCGACGGGATTTGCCGTTTATCTGGAGGCCGCTGCGCGGGCGGGGGTGCCGCTGGTGGGGGTGTGCACCGGCTCGTTCGTCTTGTGCCGGCTGGGCTTGATGGCGCAGAGAAAATGCTGCGTGAGCTGGTACCACTATCATGACTTCCTGGAGGAATTTCCCGCCCTGGTGCCGGTGGCGGACCGATTGTTCGTGATTGATGGCGATCGCATCACCTGTTCGGGCGGCGCGGGCGTTGCCGATCTCGCGGCGCGCCTCGTCGCAGACCACCTCGGCCCGGCTGCGGCCCAGAAGGCGCTGAACATCCTGCTCATCGATCGCCCACGGGCGGCGGAGAGCGCGCAGCCGGCCCCGCGGGTGTCCGAGGCCGGGAACGGCGATGACCGGGTGTCGCGCGCCCTGCTGCTGATGGAGCAGAACCTCGGCGCGCCGCTGTCGGTGGCCGCCATCGCGGATCGGCTGGACATCAGCCCGCGTCAGTTGGAGCGGGTGTTCACCGAACGCCTTGGGCAGACGCCGCAGGACAGCTATCTGGCGCTGCGCCTGAAGCATGGCCGCTGGATGCTGGCCAATACCCGCTTCCCCGCGGCGCAGATCGCCGCCGAACTGGGGTTCGCCGATGGCTCGCACTTCGGTCGCGCCTTCAAGGCGACATTCGCCCTGACGCCTTCCGCCTTCCGCAAGATGCTGGCGCCGGCGCCGCCGTCCCGTCGTGCGCCGCCCTCGGAGCCGCGGCGCATCTTCGACTGAGGACGTCAGGCCGCGGCCTCACCGGCGGCCACGAAGGCGGCGGTGTGGGCGGTGAAGGCTTCCAACAGATCCTTGGCCACCGCCGGAAACTGCCGCTGGGCGGAGCGCACCGCGGCAAATTCGAAGTCCACCGCCGGCTCGAACGGCCGCGCCACCACGCCCCGCCCGGCAAATTCCCGCGCCGTGAACGGGTCGCAGAGGCTCGTGCCCAGGCCGGAGGAGACCAGGCCGCAGACGATGCCGGACAGCCGCGTCTCGGCGCGCACCACCAGGCGCACATTGTGCAATTCCGCCAGCCGGTCGATGCGCATGCGCGAGCGGCCGCCGCCATCCAGCGCGATGAAGTCCTCGCCATGGAGGTCGGAGACATGCACCACGGCTTTCTCGGTCAGCCGGTGGCCCACCGGCAACACCGCCACCATCTGCGCCACCGGCATGGGCTGAGCGATCAGGCCCGCATGTTCCAGCGGCCCCATGGCGAACCCCAGTTCGCATTCGCCCGACAGCACCTGCTCCAGCACCAGATGGGAGCCGGCACCGATGAGCGAGAGATCAATCTTGGGGCGCTCTGCCAGGAAGCCGCCCACGAAGCGCGGCAGGAAGCCGTTCATGAGCGCGGGCATAGCGGCGATGCGCAGCACACCCGCGCGCCGCCCCTTCACCTCCTGGGCGGCTCGGGCGATGCGATCCAGGCCGACGAAGGAGCGCTCCACCTCCGAATAAAGCGTCAGCCCTTCATTGGTGGGCACCAGCTTGTTGCCCACTTTCTCGAACAGCCGGAACCCGAGCGCGTCCTGAAGATCGCGCAGCATGCGGCTCACCGCCGGCTGGGTCACGCCCATGAGGGCGGCCGCATCGGTGGCGGTTCCGGCCACCATGGTGGCCCGAAACGCTTCCAACTGGCGGGGATTAAGCCATGCCATCTCATCGGCCTTCGGTCAGTGCATAACATTTCATTATGTAGAATGCTTCCAAATGCATTTGACGCACAAGGGCGAGTGAGTGACCATTTTAACGGCGCGCTCAGAAAGCGAGCAGACGCCGAAACGCCCAAAGGGCGATCCACCTCCAGCCTTCGAGGGGACCTATGCGCTTTCGATTTTCCATCCAAGCCGCCACTGCGGCGCTGCTGGGCACCGCCGCTCTGGCCCTGACCGGGCCGGCGGCCGAGGCCCAGCAGACCTTCTATGTCGCCGGCTACGGCGGCACGTTCGAGCAGAGCATGCGCAAAGACATCATCCCCGCCTTTGAGAAGGCGCATGGGGTGAAGGTGGAATATGTGGCGGGCAATTCCACCGACACGCTGGCCAAGCTTCAGGCGCAGAAGGGCAACCAGCAGATCGATGTGGCCATCGTCGACGACGGCCCGATGTATCGCGCCATTGCGCTCGGCTTCTGCCGGCCCATCAAGGACCTGCCCAAGCCCGATCTCTACGAGACCGCACTCTACAAGGGCGACAACGCGGTGGGCATCGGCATGGTGGCCACCGGCATCATGTACAACACCAAGTTCTTCAAGGACAAAGGCTGGGCGGCCCCCACCTCCTGGAACGACCTGAAGGATCCCAAGTACAAGGGCCTGCTGGTCATTCCGCCGATCAACAACACCTACGGCCTCTACACGCTCATCGAATTCGCCCGCATCAATGGCGGTGGCGAAACCAATATCGAACCCGGCTTCAAGGTGATGAAGACCGAGGTCAATCCCAACGTGCTGGCCTACGAGCCTTCGCCGGGCAAGATGACCGAGCTGTTCCAGAGCGGGCAGGCGGCGATCGCGGTGTGGGGCTCGGGGCGCGTCGCCTCCTTCGCCAACACCGGCTTCCCGGTGGACTTCGTCTATCCCAAGGAGGGCGCTGTCGCGCTGCTGGCGTCCACCTGCCCGGTGGCCAAGGGCGGTGACGGCAAGCTGGCGGATGCCTTCGTGAAAGCCATGGTATCGCCGGACTTCCAGGCGGTGCTGGCGACCGAATATGGCTACGGCCCGGTGAACAAGCTCACCAAGGTGGATGCCGAGGCGCTGCGCATGGCCCCCATCGGCGAGCGCGCCGCCAAGCTGCTGGTGTTCGATTGGGACGCCATCAACCCCAAGATCGACGACTGGACCAAGCGCTGGAACCGCGAGGTGGAGCGCTGATGTTGGCGCGGTCCGCTTCCACCGGGACCGCCGACGCGGGGAACGCTCCGGCGTTCCTCGCCCTCGACGGGCTCACCAAGCACTATGGCAGCCACACGGCGGTGGACGCCCTGAGCCTGGATGTGGCCGAGGGCGAGTTCATCTCGCTGCTCGGTCCCTCCGGCTGCGGCAAGACCACCACTTTGCAGATGATCGCCGGCTTCATTGATCCTACTGGCGGCGCCATCCGCCTGGAGGGGCGCGATCTGGTGCGGGTGAAGCCGGCCAAGCGCGGCCTCGGCATCGTGTTCCAGAGCTATGCTCTGTTCCCGCACATGACGGCGGCAGAGAATGTCGCCTTCGGCCTCGACATGCAGAAGGTGCCCAAGGCCGAGCGGGCGCAGCGGGTGCGCGACGCGCTGGTCCTGGTGGGGCTGGCCGCGCTGGCGGATCGCTTTCCTAAGCGCATGTCCGGCGGCCAGCAGCAGCGGGTCG
The DNA here is from genome assembly GCF_943371865.1 of Azorhizobium sp. AG788. Lineage (GTDB taxonomy): Bacteria > Pseudomonadota > Alphaproteobacteria > Rhizobiales > Xanthobacteraceae > Azorhizobium. Next base: position 91,299 of record NZ_CALRWL010000018.1, read on the forward strand.
CCTTGGCCCGCGCGCTGGTGATCCGTCCGCGCATCCTGCTGCTGGACGAGCCCTTGTCCAATCTCGACGCCAAGTTGCGCGAGGAGATGCAGATCGAGTTGCGGCAGATCCAGCGCACCATCGGCACCACCACCATCCTGGTCACCCACGACCAGCACGAGGCCATGGCTTTGTCCGACCGCATCGTGGTGATGAATGCGGGCCGGGTGGAGCAGATCGGCCGCCCGCAGGATGTCTATGAGCGGCCGGCGACGCCCTTCGTCGCCTCCTTCCTCGGCAAGACCAACGTGATGGAAGCCAGGCTGGAAGCCGGTCCCGCCGGGGTCGAGGCGGTGGTCGGCGATGTGCGCTGTCCGTGCCCGCCGCATCTGGCCAGCGACGGACGCGTGGCGCTGTCCGTGCGGCCGGAGAAGATCGCCTTTGCCGATGCCGGGCTGCCGTGCGTGATCGTCTCGCGGGTGTTCCAGGGCACCTATTGGCTGCTGGTGGCGCAGACCCCGGTCGGCGCCCTCACCATCGTGCGCCCCAATGACGGCGGCACGCCGCCGGAAGAGGGCGCGCAGGCGCACCTCGTCTGGCGCCCGGATGATGCGGCATTCCGCAAATGGGATGCGGCTGCGGGAGCGAACCCATGAGCGCGGTCGCCGACACGGGGCCGCGCACCGGCCTGCCGCGCCATCTGCTGGCGCCGGCGCTGATGGTGCTGCCGGCGGTGCTGCTGCTGGTGGGCGTGGTGCTGGTGCCGCTGGCCATGACCGCCATGCTGTCGTTCCAGCGCTTCGGCCAATATACCGGCATCGAGCCGGGCTTCTCCTTGACCAACTGGCTGGAGATCGTCGGCGATCCCTATTTCGCCGAGATGTTCGCCCGCACCTTCCGCATCTCCGGCGTGGTGACGCTGGCCGCCTGCCTCATCGGCGCGCCGGAGGCCTATATCATTCACCGCATGCGGGCGCCCTGGAAGGGTATCTTCCTGGTGGTGACGCTGGGCCCGCTGCTGATCTCGGTGGTGGCGCGCACGCTGGGCTGGGCATTGCTGTTCGGCGGCCGCAACGGGGTGGTGAACAAGGCGCTGATGGATCTGGGTATTCTCTCCCAGCCCATCCCCTTCATGTTCACCGAGGGCGGGGTGATGGTGGCCCTCACCCATGTGATGGTGCCCTTCATGGTGCTCTCGGTCTGGGCGGTGCTGCAGCGGCTGGATCCCAAGGCGGAGAATGCGGCGGCCTCGCTCGGCGCCTCGCAATTCACCATCCTCACCCGCATCGTGCTGCCGCAGGTGATGCCCGGCATCCTGTCCGGCGCCATCATCGTGTTTGCGCTCTCCGCCAGCGCCTTCGCCACCCCGGCCATCATCGGCGGGCGGCGGCTGAAGGTAGCGGCGACGCTCGCCTATGACGAGTTCCTCAACACCCTCAACTGGCCGCTGGGCGCCGCGGTGGCGATCCTGCTGCTGATCGCCATCGCCGCCATCGTCATCGGCTGCAACGCCCTGGTGGAGCGGCGCTACGCACAGGTGTTCCAATGAGCCGCAACGGTCCGCTGGCGCTCCTCTTCCACGCGCTCGTCGTGGTGTTCATGCTGGCGCCCATCGTCATCGTCTGCGTGGTGGCGTTCACGCCGGAGGGCTATCTCTCGCTGCCCACTGCCGGCCCCTCGCTGCGCTGGTTCAAGGCCATCGGCAATTATCCCGAATTCCTCACCGGCTTTCGGGATTCGCTGTGGCTGGCGACGCTGTCCTCGCTGATCGCCATCGGCCTGTCGGTGCCGGCGGCCCTCGCCGTGGCGCGGCATCGCTTTCCGGGGCGGGAGGCGCTCAGCGCCTTCATCCTGTCGCCGCTGATGATCCCGCATGTGGTGCTGGGGGTGGCGTTCCTGCGCTTCTTCACCCAGATCGGCGCCAGCGGCACCATGGTTTCCCTGGTGCTGGCCCATGTGGTGATCGTGCTGCCGTTTGCCTTCCGGCTCACGCTGTCCACCGCCACCGGGCTTGATCGCTCGCTGGAGCAGGCGGCGCTATCGCTGGGGGCCTCGGAGGCCACCTTGTTCCGGCGGGTGACCCTGCCTTTGATCCTGCCCGGCGTGGTGTCGGGCTTCGTGCTGGCTTTCATCAACAGTTTCGACGAGGTGACGATGACGGTGTTCATCGCAGCCCCGGGAGCGACCACGCTGCCGGTGCGCATGTTCCTGTATATCCAGGACAATATTGATCCGCTGGTCACATCGGTGTCCGCGGCGGTGATTGCCCTGACGGTGATCGTCATGGGCCTGATCGAGTGGCTCTACGGCCTGGAACGGCTGCTGGCGGGCGAGGGGGGCGGACGGTCATGAGCGGCACCAGTCAGATGGCCAACAGCTTCGACGTGGTGGTGATCGGCGGCGGCCTGGTGGGCGCCTCCATCGCCTATGGCTTGGCCAAGACCGATCCCCGCACCACGGTGGCGGTGCTGGACGAGGGCGACATTGCGCTGCGGGCCTCGCGGGGCAACTTCGCTTTGGTATGGGTGCAGAGCAAGGGCGTGGGCATGCCCGAATATGCCGGCTGGACCGTGCGCGGCGCCGGCCTGTGGCCCGCCTTCGCGGCCCAGCTCAAGGCCGAGACTGGGCTGGATGTCTGCCTGCAGCAGCCCGGCGGCTTCCATCTGGCGCTCTCGGACACCGAGCTGGAGCGCCGCGCCAACCTGCTGCAGCGGCTGCACAACCAGCCCCGCATGCAGCGCTATGACTATGAAATCATGGACCATTCCCGCGTCAAGGCGATGATGCCGGAGATCGGACCTGAGGTGGTGGGCGCCAGCTTCTGCCCGCTGGACGGCCATGTGAACTCGCTGCGCCTGTTCCGGGCGCTGCACACCGCCATGGTCGGGGCGGGGGTGCGCTATCTGCCCAACCATCCGGCGGAGAGCATCGCTTATGAAGGCGGGGCGTTCCGTATCACCACCCCCAAGGGCGAGATCCGCGCCGGCAAGGTGGTGCTGGCGGCGGGCAATGGCAATGCCCGGCTCGGCCCCATGGTCGGGCTCGACGTGCCGGTGCGGCCGCAGCGCGGGCAGGTGGTGGTGACCGAGCGCACCCAGCCGTTCCTGCCGCATCCGGTGGTCACCATCCGCCAGAGCGACGAGGGCACGGTGATGCTGGGCGACTCGGTGGAGGAGGCGGTGGAGCCCAAGGTGGGCCTGCCCATCGTCTCGGCCATCGCCGAGCGGGCGGTGCGCATGTTCCCGCGCATCGGCGGGCTCAATGTGGTGCGCACCTGGGCCGCCCTGCGGGTGATGACCAAGGACGGATTTCCCATTTACGACCAGTCGCTTAGCTGTCCGGGGGCGTTCGTCGCCACCTGCCACAGCGGCGTGACGCTGGCCGCCACCCATGCCTTCGTGGTGGCCCCGGCCATCGCGGCGGGGCGGCTGCCGGCGGAAGATTTCGAGGTGTTCAGTGCGCGGAGGTTCCATGTTTCGGCGGCTGCCTGAGGCTCAGGGCGAGAGCATTCCTTTCACCGTCGACGGCGTGCCCCAACTGGCGCGGGCCGGGGACAGCGTGGCGGCGGCGCTGCTGGCGGCGGGGATCGACCATTGCCGCACCACCCCGGTGACCGGCGCCCCCCGCGGACCCTATTGCATGATGGGGGTGTGCTTCGATTGCCTGGTGGTGGTGGACGGGGTGGGCAACCGCCAGGGCTGCCTCGTCAAGGTCACCGAGGGCATGCGGGTGGAAACCCAGCGCGGCAAGAGGGAGATCGGCCGATGACCGCGCAATTCCCCACATCGAACACCGTGTCATACGACATTCCCGGCCAATGCGACGTGGTCGTGGTCGGCGCCGGCCCCGCGGGTCTGGCGGCGGCGAGCCTCGCCGCCAAGGCCGGGCTCAGCGTGCTGCTGCTGGATGAGAATGCCGGCCCCGGCGGGCAGGTCTATCGCGCCATCACCGCCAGCCCGCTGGCGGCGGGTTCCGTCCTCGGCCCCGATTATTGGTCCGGCGCGCAACTGGCGCAGGAGATGCTGGCCTCCAGCGCCCATTATGTGCCCGGCGCCACCGTCTGGGCGCTGAATGCCGACAAGGTGCTCAATCTCTCGGTGGCCGGGCGGGCCTATGAGGTGAAGGCGGGGCAGGTGATCCTCGCCACCGGCGCCTTAGAGCGGCCCATGCCGATCCCCGGCTGGACCTTGCCCGGCGTGATGACCGCCGGCGGCGCCCAGACCCTGCTGAAGACTTCCGGCCTGGTGCCCAAGGGCCGCACGGTGCTGGCGGGCTGCGGCCCGCTGCTGTGGCTGCTGGCGGCGCAATATCTGGAGGCGGGCGGGCAGCTCACCGCCATTCTCGACACCACCCCCAAGGCCAATTGGCGTGCGGCGCTGCCGGCGCTGCCAGGCTTCCTCGCCTCGCCTTATGCGCTGAAGGGGCTGGCCCTGCTGCGCAAGGTCAAGGCCAAGGTGAAGATCATCAAGGATGTGACCGCGCTGGAGGCCATGGGCACCGACAGCGTGCGCGCCGTGACCTACACCACCGCCTCCGGCGCCACCGGCCGGTTCGAGGTGGATCTGCTGCTGCTGCACCAGGGCGTGACCCCCAATGTGAACCTGGCCAATGCCGCCGGCATCCCCTTGGTATGGGATGAGGCCCAGGCCTGCTTCCGCCCCGATGTGGGGCCGGACGGCGCCAGTCCGGTGGCGGGCATCTTCGTGGCCGGCGACGGCGCCGGCATTGGCGGCGCGCTGGGTGCGGCGGAGCGGGGGCGCCTCGCGGCGCTCGCCGCCATCGCCGCGCTGAAGCCGTCATCGCCGGTGTTGGGCGAGGCGCCGCAGGTGCGCGCGGCCCTGGCACGGGCGCTGCGGGGCCGGGCGTTCCTGGATCGGCTCTATCGGCCTTCGGACGCCTTCCGCCGCCCGGCGCCGGACACCATCGTCTGCCGCTGCGAGGAGGTCACCGCCCGCCAGATCACCGATGCGGCGAATCTCGGATGCAGCGGGCCGAACCAGCTGAAATCCTTCCTGCGCACCGGCATGGGGCCGTGCCAGGGGCGCATGTGCGGCCTCACCGTCAGCGAGCTGCTCGCCGACGCCCGCGGCGTATCGCCGGCCGAAATCGGCTATTACCGGCTGCGGGCGCCGGTGAAGCCGATCACCGTGGCGGAACTGGCTTCGCTGCCGCAGGACGACAGCGCCATGAAGTCGGTGGAGCGGGGCTGACCGCCATGGCTGCCGCCGCGCCGCTCACCCCCTTGGCCGCTGCCCCCGATGGGCGGTGGTTGGCGGATGTGGTCATCATCGGTGGCGGCCTGCACGGCTGCTCCACCGCGCTCAATCTGGCGCGGCGGGGCGTCAAGGCGCTGGTGATCGAGAAGGATTATCCCGGCCGCCATGCCTCCGGCGTCAATGCCGGCGGGGTGCGGCGGCTGGGCCGGGCGCTGCCGGAGGTGCCGCTGTCGGTGGCCTCCATGGAGCTGTGGCACACCATCCGCGATCTGGTGGATGATGACTGCGGCTTCGAGAGCCACGGCCAGATCAAGGTGGCCGAAACCGAGGCCGATCTGGAGATATTGCGCAAGCGCTCCGCCTTGCTCAACAGCCACGGCTTTGCCCATGAGGAACTGATCGGGCAGGACGAACTGCGCGCCTTGCTGCCGGCGGTGGCGCCCACTTGCGTCGGCGGCCTGATCTCCCGCGCCGATGGTGCGGCGCTGCCGTTCCGCACCGTGCTGGCCTTCCGCAATGCCGCCGCCCGGGTCGGCGCCCGCTTTCTGGAAGGGGTGCCCGCCGGCATGCCAACGCGCCAGGGCGATCTGTGGCGGGTTCAGGTGGGCGATGCGGTGGTGGAGGCGCCAGTGCTGGTGAATGCCGCCGGCGCCTGGGCCGATCGCATCGCCGCCGCTTTGGGCGAGCCGGTGCCGCTGGAGGTGATCGCCCCCATGCTGATGATCACCGCCCGCATGCCGGCGTTCGTGACCCCGGTGGTGGGGGCGACCACGCGCACCTTGTCGTTCAAGCAGTTCGCCAATGGCACGGTGCTGGTGGGCGGCGGCTATCGCGGCCTTGCCGACCGCGACCGCAACGCCACCCAACTGGACTTCGCCAAGCTGGCGGAAAATGCCGGAACCGCGGCGGCCATCTTCCCGGTGATGCGCGACGCGCAGATCATGCGCGCCTGGGCCGGCATCGAGGCCCGCATGCCCGACGACATCCCGGTGATCGGCCCCAGCGGCGCGGCGGAGGCCGCCTATCACGCCTTCGGCTTTTCCGCCCACGGCTTCCAGTTGGGGCCGATCGTCGGGTCGATCCTGGCGGAGCTGATCACCACGGGCGCCACCAATCTGCCCATTGGCGCGTTTGCGGTGGGGCGGTTCGGCGCGGGAGCTTAAGGGGCGTTTGCCCGTGACGGGATGGGGCGCGGCCTGACGTGAGCGGCCCCGCCCAACCTTTGCCAGCCAGTCCAGCCCCTGCGTCCTGTCACAGCCGACGCGGGCTCCTCCCCCCTTCCGGGGGAGGGAAGGGAGGGGGGTGAAACGCGTTCCGATCTCGCCCGCTGTGGGTGGGGGAGGGATGGCACGGCGGGTGTTCTTTAGCCCAGGCCGTTTCACCCCCCTCTCCAACTCTCCCCCGCAAGGGGGGAGAGGGCACGTTGCGCGGGTCGGGAGCGTTATGCGCGCTCAGCGCCACAGACCCCCACCGGCTTGGGCGCAGGACCGGTCAGGCCGCCAAGTCCAGCCCCTGCGTCCTGTCCCAGCCGACGCGGGCTCCTCCCCCCTTGCGGGGGAGGGAAGGGAGGGGGGTGAAACGCGTTCCGATCTCGCCCGCGGTGTGTGGGGGAGGGGTGGCACGGCGGGTGTTCTTTCGCCCTGGCCGTTTCACCCCCCTCTCCA
>NZ_CALRWL010000019.1:0-92266 GCF_943371865.1 Azorhizobium sp. AG788
GCGCCCTGATCAACGACCCGCGCATCCTGCTGATGGACGAGCCCTTCTCCGCCCTCGACGCCATCACCCGCGACGAGATGGGGCTGGCGCTGGCGCGGATCTGGGACACCACCCGCAAGACCGCCATCTTCATCACCCACTCCATCCGCGAGGCCATCTTCCTCTCCGATCGCATCCTGGTGATGGGGCGCCGCCCCTCCACCATCATCGAGGACATCCAGGTGCCGTTCGCGCGCCCGCGCGATCCCGCCGTGGAGGCGGACCCGGCCTTCAACGATCTCTATCTGCACCTGAAGGCCTCGATCCACCGCACCCCGCCGCAGGCCCATTGAGGCCCGCCCGCAGCCCCGGAATGCCCGGCCCATGACGGCGCGCCCATGACGGCGACCAAATCACGGCGACCCAAATGACGGCGACCCATATGATGACTCCGACCCTCGAGCCGCCCCACCCCACCGCGCCGCCCGGCCTCGCCGCCCGCGCCCGTGCCGCGCTGCGGGCGCGCGCCCGGCCGCTGCTGCTGCCGCTGATCACCGCCGCGCTGGTGGTCGCCGCCTGGGAGGCGGTGGTGCGGATCCGGCATATTCCCGACGTTCTGCTGCCCGCGCCCTCGGCGGTGGCGGTGCGGCTGTGGGAGACGCTGCCGTTCCTGCTGCAGCAGGCGGTGCCCACCACGCTGGAAACCATCGCCGGCTTCCTGATCTCGCTGGTGCTGGGCATCTCGCTGGCGGTGCTGGTGAGCGCCTCGCGGCTGGCGCGGGAGGCGCTCTATCCCAACATCGTGTTCTTCCAATTGATCCCCAAGATCGCGCTGGCGCCGCTGTTCATCGTCTGGCTGGGCATCGGCAGCCCGTCGCGGGTGACGTTCAGCGTGTTCATCTCCTTCTTCCCGGTGGTGGTGGCGACGCTCACCGGCCTCACCTCGGTGGATCGCGACCTGCTGCGCCTGTGCCAGGCGGTGGGGGCGCGGGGGTGGAAGGTCTATACCCAGGTGCGCTTTCCCGCCGCCGTGCCGCACATCTTCTCCGGGCTGAAGATCGCCATCACCTTTTCCATGATCGGGGTGATCGTGGGCGAGTTCATCACCGCCCAGGCGGGGCTCGGCTACATGATCCTGTTCGCCGCCTCGCAGGCGGAAATGGCGCTGATCTTCGCCGCCATCGTCCTGCTGTGCGTCATCGGCCTGGCGCTCTATGCCCTGGTGGTGCTGGCGGAATCCATTGCCCTGAAGCGCTACGGAGCCTGACCTCATGACCGCCGTGCCCGTCCCCACCGCCCCCGGCGCAAGCGTGGTGATCGCCGCCGCCCCCGAGCCGCTGGCCATTGCCCCGGCCACCACCGCTCTGGTGGTGGTGGACATGCAGAATGCCTATCTCTCCCCCGGCGGCTATCTGGACAAGGTCGGCTTCGACATTTCCGCCAGCCCGCCGGTGATCGCGGCGGCGGCGCGGGTGCTGGCGGCGGCCCGGGCATGCGGACTGTTCGTGGTGCATCTGCAGAACGGCTTTTCCGCCGACCAGATCGAGGCCGGCGGCCCCACCGCGCCGGTCTATTACAAATCCAACGCCCTGAAGCACATGCGTGCCCATCCGCAGGCGCGCGGCACGCTCATCACCCACGGCACCTGGGACCACGCCATCGTCGATGCCCTGACGCCTTTGCCCGGCGAAGCGGTGGTGCCCAAGGCGCGCTACAGCGGCTTTGCCGGCACCCCTCTGGAGCCCTTGCTGCGGGGGCGCGGCATCACCACGCTGCTGCTGGTGGGGGTGAACACCAATGTCTGTGTGGAATCCACCTTGCGCGATGCCTATCATCGGGAATTCTTCGCCCTGATGGTGCCCGATGCCACCTTGCAAGCCGGCCCGCCGCACATCTTCGCCGCCAGCGTGTTCAATGTGGAGCGGTTCCTCGGCTGGACCGCCTCCACCGATGCGGTGGTCGAGGCGCTCACCGCCCCGTGCCCTGCCCCTTGAGGATCGCCATGCCCACCTTGGATCGCCCGGACGGAGCCCTGGTCTATGACGTTGCCGGCAGCGGCCCGCCGCTGATGCTGGTGACGGGGCTGGGCGGCTCGCGGCATTATTGGGCCAACCTGCTGCCCGCCCTCACCGCCCGCTTCACCGTGGTGACCCACGACCATATGGGCACCGGCGACACCACCAGCCGCCGCACCCACCACACGGTGGAGGCGCTGGCGGCGGACGTGCTGGCGCTGATGGACCATCTGGGCTTCGCCACGGCGGACCTGATCGGCCATTCCACCGGCGCCGCCGTGGGCCAGATCCTCGGCGCGGACGCGCCGCACCGCCTCGGCCGGATGGTGCTGTTCGCCGGCTGGGCGGGGCCGGATCCGCATTTCGACCTGTGCTTCCGCGTGCGCAAGGAGCTGCTGCTGGCGGCGGGGCCGCAGGCCTACCATCGCGCCACGCCGCTGTTCCTCTATCCGCCGCGCTGGATCGGCGCCGATCAGGCGCGCCTCGATGCCCTCATCGCGACCATGATCGCCACCAGCCCGCCGGCGCAGACCATGGCGGCGCGCATCGACATGCTGCTGGCCTTCGACCGCCGGGCCCAGCTGCCGCAGATCCAGGTGCCGACCCTGGTGCTGGTGGCCGATGACGACCAGCTCACCCCGCTGCACCTGTCGCAGGAGATGGCCGCCGCCATTCCCGGCGCCCGGCTGGCGCGGCTGGCATGGGGCGCCCATGCGGCCTCCCAGACCGACCCCGACGCTTTCCTGGCGGCGGCGCTGGACATGCTGGCGTAGGGCGGGCCGCGACCGCCCCCCATCGCCGCGGGCGCCCCCTCCCCGATGCGCCCCTGCATCTGACGCACCCGCACGTTCGGCCTCCGCTACCCCGGTAGCACTCCCGTTTTCGGGCACCCCCGTAATTTGGAGATCGCTCCAAATTGCGGTGCGGCCCGGCTTCAGCCGGCGCAACTAACGCCTTGTAAACACAACAATTTCATATCTGGCACAGGCCTTGCGAAGACAGCTCCATCGTTCGTGGGGACTTTCATGCGCCTGCACTTTGCCCTGGACTTCGACGGCACCATTTGCCCGGTGGACACCACCGATCTGCTGCTGGAGCGGTTTGCCGATCCGGCCTGGGAAGACGTGGAAGCCGAGTGGCAGGCGGGGCGGATCACGTCGCGCGCCTGCCTCGCCCGCCAGGTGGACCTGCTGCGCGCCACGCCCGAACAGATCGCCGCCACCGTGCGCGAACTGCCGCTCGATCCCGCCTTCATCCCGTTCGTGACCCACGCCTGGCTGCGCGGCGCCGGCGTCTCCATCGTCTCCGACGGCTTCGACCAGTCCATCGTGCCCTTGCTGCATGCCAATGGCATCGACCTGCCCTTGTCCTGCAACCGCCTGATCCATCTGGGCGCGGACCGCTGGGCCGCCGGCTTCTCCGCCGACGGCGCGCTCTGCGGCAGCGGCACCTGCAAATGCGCCGTGGTGCCCAAGGACCGCCAGGTGGTCCTGGTGGGCGACGGCCGCTCCGACTTCTGCCTCGCCCGCCGCGCCGACTACGTGCTGGCCAAGGGCCGCCTCGCCGATTTCTGCCGCGAGGAAGGCATTCCCCACCAGCGCATTTCCAACTTCGCCGACGCTTTGCCCTTCATCGCCGCCCAGGGTCAGTTCACCCGCTCCCCCGCGCCTGTGCTGAACACCCGTCACCTTGAGAGTCTCCATGCTTGATCGTCCGCTGATCTCCCTTGCCGACACCGACACCGCCGAAGACCGCGCCGCAGAGCGCACCCGCCTCCTGGCATTGGAAGCGGAATACTGTTCGTTCGGCGATACCGTCCACTACACCGAGACCCCGAAGATCTTCGATCGCTGCGAAGGTTCCTTCATCTATGACGACGACGGCCAGGCGTTTCTGGATCTGCAGATGTGGTATTCGGCGGTCAACTTCGGCTATGCCAACCCGCGCCTGAACGAGGCCATGGTGCGCCAGCTGAACCGCCTGCCCCAGGTGGCCAGCCAGTATCTGCACCGTGAGAAGATCGAACTGGCAGCGGACATCGCCATGGGCGCGCAGGAGCGGTTCGGCCGCAAGGGCCGGGTCCACTTCAATGTGGGCGGCGCCCAGGCGGTGGAAGACTCGCTCAAGCTGGTGCGCAACGCCAGCGCCGGCAAGAGCCTGATGTTCGCCTTCGAGGGTGGCTATCACGGCCGCACGCTGGGCGCCTCGGCCATCACCTCGTCCTATCGCTATCGCCGCCGGTTCGGCCATTTCGGCGACCGGGCGCAGTTCATCGAATTCCCCTATCATTTCCGCGGCCCGCGCGGCATGAGCAAGGAAGAATACGGCCTGCACTGCGTCAAGCAGTTCGAGCGCCTGTTCGAAAGCGAATATAACGGCGTGTGGGACCCCAAGGCCGGCAAGTGCGAATATGCCGCCTTCTATGTGGAGCCGATCCAGGGCACCGGCGGCTACATCATCCCGCCGATGAATTTCTTCCCCGAGCTGAAGCGGGTGCTGGACAAGCACGGCATTCTGCTGGTGGTGGATGAAATCCAGATGGGCTTCTACCGCACCGGCAAATTGTGGTCGATCGAGCATTTCGGCGTAGAGCCGGACGTGCTGGTGTTCGGCAAGGCGCTCACCAACGGCCTCAATCCTTTGTCGGGCATCTGGGCGCGGGAAGAGCTGATCAACCCCACCGTCTTCCCGCCCGGCTCCACCCATTCCACCTTCAACGCCAACCCCTTGGGCACGGCGGTGGCGCTGGAAGCCATGAAGATGATGCGCGAAGAGGACTTCGCCACCAGCGTGAAGGACAAGGGCGCCTATTTCCTCGCCGGTATCCAGGCGCTGAAGGCCAAGCATGCCATCGTCGGCGACGTGGACGGCCTCGGCCTCGCGCTGCGCATCGAGATCTGCGAACCGCACGACAGCTATACCCCCGCCAAGGCCCTGGTGGACCGCATGGTGGACGAGGCCCTGCTGGGCGATCTGGTCTATGGCGGCGAGCGCTTCGGCCTGATCCTGGACATCGGCGGCTATTACAAGAACGTCATCACATTGGCCCCGGCCTTGACCATCTCCCATGGCGAGATCGACATGGCTTTGGCGCTGCTGGACCAATTGTTCCTGCGCGTCGCGCCGCGGTGACGGCCATGCGCGTCCGCATCATCGACCTCGACGGCGCGGTGACCGGGCAGCCGCAAGTGCCGTACTGGCTGCAAGACATGGGTGGCGAGATCATCGCCGCCCAGGATCTGGCCCCCAAGCTGCGCCTGCTGGCGCAGCCCGCCGCTCTGCGCACCCTGGCCGGGCGGCTGGGCCCGGTGTGGGAGCCGGAGCTGGTGTTTTACGGCTCCGGCGATTTCCATCATCTGACTTTGATGCTGGCCCTGCGTCTTGAGCAGAAGGTCAGCATCATCCATTTCGACAACCATCCCGACTGGGTGGGGCTGCCCGCCAACCTCAATTGCGGCTCGTGGGTTTCCCGTGCGCTGACCCACGAGAGCGTGGCACGCATCGTCACCATCGGCCCGGCCAGTGACGACATGCGCGCGCCCCAGCTCAAGGGCGGCGATCTCTCCGGCCTGCGCGCCGGACGCCAGGAGATGCACGCCTTCGCCTCCGGGCGCACCTTCTATGCGGGCACGGGCTTTGACGCGCCCGGCGCCTGCGCATCCCGGGGCATCGGCAGGGACAGCCTGCACTGGCAAGGGCTTGAAGGCGATGATTGGCACGCCCGCATGGCCGCCATCGCCGAGCGACTGCCCGACGCGCCGCTGTGGATCACCCTGGACAAGGACGTATTGACCCCGGACGAGGCGGTGACCAATTGGGACCAGGGCCGGCTGACCTTGGAACAGGTGTTCTTGGCCATCGCTTTGTTCGCCGCCCGGCGCCCGGTGCTGGGCATGGATGTGTGCGGCGACTATTCCCCCGATGCCGGCCTCGGGCTGGTGCGCGCGGTCCTCGCCCATAGCGACCGCGCCCAGCGCCCGGTGCCCGCCGCCCCCGGCACCGCCCTCAACGGCACCACCAATGCCCGCATCGTCCTACGCATGGCGGGGATGCTGCAATGACCCTCGGTCTCATCACTCTGTTCGCCGTCTCGGTGGTCTGCGACGTCAGCGGTCAGATCGCCTTCAAGCGCGGCGCCGATCGCCTGCCGGTTCTCCAGCCGCGCGCGCCGCTGGGCTTTGCCTGGGCGCTGGTCAGCGAGCCGCTGCTGGTGCTGGGCCTTGTCATCTACGCGGTGGAATTCCTGGTCTGGACCCGCATCCTGGCCCAGGTGCCGCTCAATATCGCCTTCCCCATCGCCAGCCTGAACATTCTCGGCATCGCCGTCGCCAGCCGCATCTGGCTCGGCGAGCCCATGGGCCCCCGCCAATATGCCGGCGCGGTGCTGGTCACCGCCGGCGTCGCCCTCGTCGCGACCGGATTATGAGGATCTTGACCATGCCGATCGACCGCAGCCTGCTGATCGAAGGGGGACCCGTGGGCGTGCTGCTCATCCACGGTTTGGGCGGCACGCCCATCGAGATGCGCAACGTGGCCCAGAGCCTGGCTGCCGCCGGCCACACCGTCCTGGCCTGCCAGCTCGCCGGCCATGGCGGCACCGAGGATGATCTGGCGGCGGCCACCCATGAGGACTGGTACGCCAGCGCCGAAGCCGCTCTGGCGCTGCTGGAAACCCGCTGCACCACGGTGCTGGTGGGCGGGCTGTCCATGGGGGCCCTGCTGGCGGCGATGCTGGCGGCGCGCACCGGCGATCGGGTGGCCGGGCTCATCATGCTGGCGCCGACCCTGCGCTATGATGGCTGGTCGATCCCCTGGTATCGCTTCCTGCTGCCGCTGCTGATCCATACGCCGCTGGGGCGCCGCTACCGCTTCGTGGAGGCCGAGCCTTTTGGGCTGAAGGATGAGCGCATGCGCGCGGTGGTGGCCCGCGCCATGCGGCAGGGCGCGCCCGAGGCCGGGCTGCTGGGCACCCCATCCCAGGCCCTGCGCCAATTGTGGCGGCTGGTGGCGGCGCTCAAGCCCCGCCTGCGGGACATCCGCCAGCGCACCTTGCTGGTGCATGCGCGGGAAGACGACGTGGCCAGCCTCTCCAACAGCCTCTATCTGCAACAGCATCTGGGCGGCATGGTGGATGCGCTCATTCTCGATGACAGCTACCATCTGGTCACCCTCGACCGGCAGCGCACCGAAGTGACGGACCGGGTGGTGGCCTTCACCGGCGCCGTGAGCGACGCCGCCCAGCAGCCGGCGCCGCTGGCCAGCGTGGGCGCGCGCCCCGCACGGAGCCAGGCCCGGCGCATCGCCGTGGCGGAGGTGCCCCATGTGGCCTGACACCTTGCGCCTGTCCACGCCCCCCGCCGTGTCGGCGCGGGAGAGCGAACCGGCCCCCGCCCTGCAATCCCGCGCCCTGCCCGGCATGGCCGCCATCGACCGCGCCGGCTGGACCGCCGCTTTGCCCCGCGATGCGGAAGGCTGGGCCTATCTGGCCGCCTGCGAGGCCGGCCCGCCGCCGGGCATGGAGCTGCGGGCGGTGGCCGTGCGCGACCCGCGCGGCTTTGCCGCCGGCGCCCCTTTGTTCGCCCTCAACTACCGCCTCGACACCCCCTTGCAGGGCGGCCCCCTGGAGCGCGTCTGCAACGCCCTCGCCCGCCGCCTGCCCCGGCTGCTGGAATGGCGGATGCTGGGGGTCGGCTCGCCCTTCACCGAGCACTGCCCGGTGGCCGTGCACCCCCGCCTGACGCAGGGGGAACGCGAGACGGCGCTGGCCGCCCTGATCGGCGAAGTGGAGGCGGAAGCGGTTCGTCGTGGCGCCGGGCTGGTGGCGTTCAAGGACATCAGCGCAGCGCGCGCGCCGGGGCTGACCGAGGCGCTGGCGGCGCGGCGCTACTTCCCGGTGGAGAGCCTGCCGCTGGCGGTCCTTGACCTTGCGGAATATCCCGACGCGGAGAGCTATCTGGCCGGCCTGTCCAAGTCCACGCGCAAGGACCTGCGGCGCAAAATGAAGGGGGCCGGATCGGTCACGGTGTCGCAACATTGTGCCATCACCGGAATGGAACACGAATTTGCCGCGCTTTACGCCGAAACCCAGGCCCAGAGCGCGTTGCGCTACAACGCTTTCGAGGACCTGCCGGCGGACTATTTCCAATGGGTGTCGCAAACACTGAAAGAGCGCGCAATTTTCGTATGCTACAGAGTGAATGGCGTCCTGGCGGCGTTCAATCTGCTGTTTGTCGAGCATGATCGGGTGATCGATAAATTCCTCGGCATGCGCTACCCGCTGGCCCGCGAGCATGACCTTTATGCCATCAGCTGGATGTACAATGTGCGCCTGTGCCAGAGCATCGGCCGGCGCTATCTCCAGACCGGCCAGACCGCCTATGCCTCCAAGCTGCGCTTCGGCAGCGGCTTGGTGCCCAGCGTCCATTACGTGAAACACCGCAATCCGTTGCTCCATGGCGCCCTGCGCCAGGCCGCGCCAATGCTGGCTTTCCCCCGCTGGGACCCGGACCTGAAGACCCATCGCGCACGGGCCGCCGCATGACCCGCCGGATCGCCCTCAACCTCGGGCTGGTGGCGCTGATCGCCGCGTTTCTCGGCGCCGATACCCTGACCCAGCTGGCCTTCAAGCTGGCGGCCGACGTGGTGGGCGACGCGCCCATCGGCCTTGCCTTCCTGAAGATCGCCGCCGGCTCGGGCACGGTGTGGACTGCCGCCGCCTTGTATTTCCTCACTTATATCCTCTGGATGCTGGTGCTCCAGCGCACCCCCTTGAGCCGCGCCTTCCCCTTGACCGCGCTCAGCTATGTCACCGTCCCGGCGGCGGCCTGGCTGGTGTTCGGCGAGACCATCGGCCTGACGCCCCTGGCCGGGATCGCCCTGATCCTGGCGGGCGTGTGCCTGATCGGCCACGGGTCATCCGACACCGCCACCGCCCATGCCGTCCCGACGGACGCGCCCAGGAGACCGGTGCCATGCGCCGACTGATCGCCGCCGCCGGCCTCCTGCTCCTCCCCCTCGCCGCCCAGGCCGCCCCCGACATTGCCGGCCCCTGGCTGACCGGCGATGGCGATGCCGCCGTGGACATCCAGCCCTGCGGCGCCAATCTGTGCGGCACCCTGATCTGGCTGCGCGATCCCAAGGATGAGGCGGGCCAGCCCCTGCGCGACGCCAGAAATCCGGACGCCGCACAGCGCGGCAAACCCCTGTGCGGCCTTGCGATTTTCGGTGGCGCGAGCGCTTCCGGCACCACCTGGGAGAATGGCTGGATCTATGATCCGGAGGAAGGGCGCCGCTACAGCCTCTCCCTCGCCGGCAGCGCCGACGGCACCCTGGCGGTGACCGGCTTCGTCGGCCTCAAAGCGCTTGGCCAGCCCCAGGTCTGGCATCGGGCGCCGGCGGACCTGCCGCGCTGCGACGGCCCGCCGCCAAAAAGGCGACCCTGACGCCATGCCGGTTGTGCACCCGATGTCCTGGTGGTCGCGCCTGCCGTTGCGGCTGCGGCTGACGCTGTCGTTTCTGGCGGTCAGCGTGCCGCCGGTGCTGATCGCCAGCTTCATCGCCGCCCAGGCCATCTCCACCGCCTTCGAGCACAATGTGGAACAGTGGATCAGCGAAATCGCCCAGTTCATGGCCAATGAGGCGAACGAGGGCCAGGAGGAGGCCCAGCATGCCACCGCCATCGTCGCCGCTGCGCTCACCCGTGCAGGGCAGGACGCCGTCGGGGCCCCCACTCCGCTGGAGCCGTTCGCGGATCTCCTGACCTCGGTCGGCTATGATTTCGTGCGGCTTTACGACGCCAAGGGGACGGTGCTGTTCGCACGCGGCGAGCTGGAGTTGCAGCAGCCGCTGCCGCTGGAGCCCCTCGCCTCGATCTTCTTCATCCGCCATGCGGGCAAGCCGGCCATGATGGTGGGGGCGGTGCAACCGGTGCAGATCGGCGGTGAGGACCGCTTCCTGTTCGTGGCCAACCTGCTGGACGAGCAATTCTTCAACGCGCCGCAGACCATCCGCTCGCTGGAGGTCCACCTGTTCGAGGTGGTGGACAATGGCACGGCGCTTGCCGACGCCACCATCGGGCGTGCCGGGAAGATGCATGTGCCTGCGGCGATCTTCGCCCGGTTGCGCAATGGCGCCGACAGCGCGACCCTGCCGCATCTGGTGGGCAATGGCACCGCCATCGCCTATGCCGCGTTGCGCGATGATCGGGGGCGGCTGGTGGGCATCATCGCCTGCCGCCTCACCGGCGCCACGGCGGCGTTCGAGCGCCTGGGTTCGTGGTGGCTGTTCATCGCGTTGGCGGGCGTGGCGGGGCTGCTGTCGCTGCTGGTCGGCATCTCCATCTCTCGCCGCATGAGCGAGCCGATCAAGAATTTGACCAGCGGCGTGCGCGCCGTGGCCCATGGCGACTATGCCGCCCGCGTTCCCGAGGAAGGCGGCCGGGAGATCGAGGAACTGGCTGTGGGCTTCAACGCCATGACCGCGCAGCTGGAAAGCCTGCGCCGGATGGAGGCGGTGATGCGCCATCGCGCCCAATTGGCGACGCTGGGGGAAGCCTCGGCGGTAATCGCCCACGAGATCCGCAACCCGCTCGGCATCATCAAGACCGCCAGCGAACTGGTGCGCCGCAAGTCCCCGCTGGCGCCCGCCGAGGATCGGCTGATCGGCTTCGTGCTGGACGAAGTGAACCGGATCGAGCGCCTGGTGCAGGAGTTGCTCGATTACGGCGGTCCGCCCCCCTGCACCCGCGCCCCGCTGGACCTGATGCGCGAGGTGGTGCAGCCGGCGCTGGACTTCGCCGCGCCCGAACTCAAGCGGCGCGGTCTCACCCTGGAGGTGCAGCCCTCGGCGGTGCCGGTGATGATCCTGGGCGACCGCGACCAGTTGCACCAGGTGCTGCTCAACCTGCTGCTCAACGCCATGGATGCCGTGGGCGCGAACGGGCTTGTGGTGGTACGCGTGGTGCGCGGTGAGACCATCGCGCGCATCGATGTGGTGGACAATGGCACCGGCATCGCCCCGGACATGCTGGACCGCCTGTTCGAGCCCTTCGTGACCTCCAAGGCAAAGGGCACCGGCCTCGGCCTTGCCAAGGTGCGCACCACGGTGGAAGCCCATGACGGCACCGTCGAGTGTCACAATGGGCCGGATCGCGGTGCGATCTTCACCATCCACCTTCCCCTTCTGAAACCATCGGAGGCCGCCGGTGGCGCCGACAATTCTGGTCGTTGACGACGAACCCCGGCTTGGCGAGGTGCTGGCGGCGGCGCTGGCGGAGCGCGGCTTCGAGGCCGTGGCCGTGGGCGATGCGGCGGCCGCGCTCGATCATTGCGAGGGCAATGCCGTCGACGCCGTCCTGACCGACTTGCGCATGCCCGGCAGCAGCGGGCGGGATCTGCTGCACAGCTTGCAAAAGACCCGGCCCGACCTGCCGGTGATCATCATGACCGCCTACGCCACCGTGCGCGGGGCCGTGGATCTGGTGAAGGAAGGCGCCTTCGACTATGTGGCCAAGCCGTTCGACATGGACGACGTGGTGGCGACGCTCGAACGCGCGCTGAAGATCCGCGCCGTCGTCGGCGAGAATGCCCGCCTGCGCCGCGAACTGGAAGGGCGCTACCGGTTCGACAATCTCATCGGCGAAAGCGAGCCGTTCCGTGACATGCTGCGGCAGGTGACGGACGTGGCCGCCAGCCGCGCCACCGTGCTGCTCCAGGGCGAGAGCGGCACCGGCAAGGAATTGGTGGCGCGAGCGATCCACTACAACAGTCCCCGCCGCGACATGCCCTTCGTGGCGGTGAACTGCGCCGCCATTCCCGAGCAGCTGATCGAGAGCGAACTGTTCGGCCACATCAAGGGCGCCTTCACCGGCGCCACCGGGCCGCGCGAGGGCCGCTTCACCGCCGCCGATGGCGGCACCTTGTTCCTGGACGAGATCGCCGACATGCCCCTGGCGGTGCAGGCCAAGGTGCTGCGCGCCATCCAGGAACAGAGCTTCGAGCCTTTGGGCAGCAGCAAGAGCGTGAAGGTGGACGTGCGGGTCGTGGCCGCCACCCACAAGGACCTGCAAAAGGCGATCACCGCCGGCAGCTTTCGCGCCGATCTCTACTATCGGCTGGCGGTGTTTCCCATCCATCTGCCGGCCCTGCGGGAGCGCAGCGGCGACATCCCGCTGCTGGCGGCGCATTTCCTCACCCGGGCCGCGCACGACATGGGCAAGCGCATCGTCGGCCTCAGCGCCGACGCGGAGGCGGCGCTGCTGCGCTATGCGTGGCCCGGCAACATCCGCGAATTGCAGAACTGCATGGAGCGCGCCGCCATCGTCACCCGCGGCGATCTGGTGAACGCCGCGGACATCCTGATGTTTGGCGCCGAGGAGCCCCATGCGGCGGCGGACGCACCGCGATCGCTGCCGAACGACCTCGATGCGGAAATCGCCCGGATCGAGCGCGACTTCGTGCTGGCGGCGCTCAAGGAAACCGGCGGGGTGCAGGCGCGCGCCGCCGAGCGCCTGGGCGTGAGCGAGCGCAGCCTGTGGCATCGCATCAAGAAATTCGCCATCAAGATCGATAAGCAGGCGGGCACCGACCATGACTAGATCCAGGCCGGCGCGCCTCTGCGCCGCCGCGGTCCTTTTGGCGCCCCTGTGGGGTACGGCGGTCTGCGCAGCCGACGCGGGGTCCACCAGCGCCATCAAGGCCACCTCCGACGCCGCCTCGGATGACTGGATCGTCACCATCGGCGGCTCCATCGCCACCGCCCCCAACTATGCCGGCTCCAGCCGCTATGGCCCGACTTTCATGCCCAGCTTCGGCTTGCGCAAGGCGGATGAGCCGAACCCGTTCGGCGCCCCGGACGACAATTTCGGCATCACCTTGCTGGAGTTCGGCGGCATCGAACTCGGTCCCCTGGCGGCCATCCGCGGCAGCCGCTCCGGCAGTGCCGTCCTGGGCCTGCCCGGCTATTCCTGGTCGCTGGAAACCGGCATGTTTGCGGAATTCTGGCCCATCGACGGCCTCATCCGCACCCGCGTCGAAGCCCTGTACGGCCTGCGCAGCAATGACGGCCTCACCGTCAATCTGGCGGCGGATGCGGTGACCAAGACCGGCCCTTTCACCTGGGCGCTGGGGCCACGCCTGACCATCGTGGACAATACGGTGATGCAGACCGAATTCGGCGTGGCGCCGACCAGCACGCTGATCAACCCGCTGCTGACGCCCTTCAATGCCCATGGCGGCGTGAAGTCGGCCGGTGCCGCAGGGTCGGTGTCCTATGACTGGTCCAAGGACTGGACGGTGAGCATGTTCGCCAATTACGAGCGCCTGTTGGGCGATGCCGCCGCCAGCCCGGTCACGCGGCAGTACGGCACCGCCAACCAGTTCACGGTCGGGATGGGCCTTGAGTATTCCTTTATCTGGAAACCCTGAGGCGGCGACACCCCTCGCCCACCCGCACCGCGCCGTGCTTGTCCGGTCCGGCCGCCGCCTCTTCTTCGCCTTCGGGGCCAGTCCCCCGTCACGCCTGACGGGGTCCCGCCTCTTCCAGGATGCGGGCCAGAAGGGTGCCCGCCCGCACCGCCTGTTCGGCGCTGACGTCGAGATGGGTCACCGCGCGCATGCGGGTGGCGCTCTCCACACCGAGCCGGATGCCATGGGTGCGCAGGCGCGCAGCAATTTCATGCGCGTCCAGGCTTGAGCCGGACACATCCAGGAACACAATGTTGGTGGCGATCTCGCGCGGGAAGACACTGACGCCAGGGCTATTCGCCACCAGTGCGCCGAAGGCCCGTGCGTTGTCGTGGTCCTGCGCCAGCCGCGCCACATTGTGGTCCAGGGCATAGAGGCCCGCCGCCGCGAGGAAGCCGGCCTGCCGCATGGCGCCGCCCAGGCGGTGCTTCCAGGACCAAGCCTCCTCGATGAAGCCGCGCGACCCGGCCAGGACCCCGCCCACCGGGCAGCCCAGCCCCTTGGACAGATCGATCCAGGCACTGTCGAAGCCGCGCACATGCGCGGCCATGGCCGTTCCAGAGGCCACCGCCGCGTTGGGCAAACGCGCGCCATCCATGTGCGCCGCCAGCCCATTCGCGTGGGCCACGGCGGCGATCTCGCCCAAGGTCTGCGTGGGCCACACGCTGCCGCCGCCGCGATTGGCGGTCTGCTCCACGGCGATCACCCGGCTGCGCGGGGAGCGGTGGCGCGGCGCGCGGATCGCCGCCGCCGCCTGGGCGGCACTGAAGATGCCGTCCTCTGTGTCGATCAAGCGGAACTGCGCCCCCGCCAGGGCCGAGGCCCCGGCGCCTTCGGAGCCAAACACATGGGCACTCTCGGCGGCGATGATCTCGTCCCCCAGGCGGCAATGCACCAGAAAGGCGATCTGGTTGCACATGGTGCCCGACGGCAGGAACAGTGCCGCCTCCAGGCCCAGCAGGTCCGCCACCCGCGCGTTCAGGGCGAGGACGGAGGGGTCTTCGTCGCGCTGCTCGTCGCCGACCTCGGCCGCCAGCATGGCCGCCAGCATGCCGGGGGACGGCTTGGTGGCGGTGTCGGAAACCAGATCGATCTCAATGCTGCCGGTCATGCCCGCGCGCTCTCCAAATGATGACGCAGCCGGTCGAACAGGCGCTGCACGTCATCTTCGTTATTGTAGAAATGCGCCGCCGCGCGCAGATGACCATCCTTGCTGGCGACGCGAATGTCCTCAGCCTCAAGCGCCGCCTCGAGCGCATCGGCGCTCACCCCGTCCAGGTCGAGGCTGACGATGCCGGCGCGCTGATCCCATGGGCGCGGGGTGCGGACCTTGAGGCCGGCGCGGTCCGCCGCCTCCAGGATCAGGTCGGTGAGATGGCGCACCCGCGCCTCGATGGCGGCAAGGCCGATGGCGCCGATGAACTGCGCCGACCGCCGCTGCACCGCCAACCCGAGGAAGTTGGGATTGCCATATTCGAACCGGTGCGCATCCGGCGCCAGGGCCGGCTCGACTTCGGTGCGATCCATGGTGGCAAACGAGTATTTGGCCGCGAACGGCGGGCGAAACCGCTCCAGCGCCTCGGGGGCCACATACATCAGCCCGGCGCCGGCGACGCTCATCTGCGCCTTGTGGCCACCGGAGGCCACCACATGGGCGCCGAGATCGTCGATGCGCCGATCCAGAATGCCGATGGCCTGGATGGCGTCGATCAGGAACAGCACCCCGGCATCGCGGCACAGCTGCGCCAGGGCATCCACATCGGCCCGCTGGCCCGCCCCATAGCTGACCCAGGCCACGGACAGGATGCGGGTGCGTCCATCGATGGCGGCGCGCAAGGCGTCGGTGGAGACCTGGCCATCGCTGTCGCCGGCAACCACCCGCACCTCCACCCCGCGCCGCACCAGCGGGCGCCAGGGGAAGGTGTTGTTCTCATGCTCAGCCACCGAGATGACCACATTGTCGCCCGGCACCCAGTCGAAGCCCTGCGCCACGATATTGATCGCCTCGGAGGTGTTCTTCACCAAAGCCAGCGTCTCCGGCGCGGCGCCGAAGGTGGCGCCGACCGCGCGGCGGGTCTCCTCCACCTCGCCCATGGAGAAGGCCCGGCGGCCGGTCTGGCGGGAGGAGATATCGGCGAACCAGTCCGCCGCCGCCTGCGCGGCGCACCGCGGCAGCAGCGCCTTGCGGGCGATGTCCAGATAGGTCGTGGTCCCGGTGGCGGGAAATTCCAGGCGCAGCGCCGCCCAATCGGGCGTGCCGTCGCTCAGGCGCGGGATCGACGCGGCAGCCGGGTCGTGCGGAAGGGGCATGGTGCGGGTCATGGCGTCCTACGTGGCATGGGAGATCTGCCCGAGGAAGGCCTTGGCCCGGGCGGTGGACGGCGCTTGAAAAAACTGCTCGGGCGGGGCGGCCTCGACGATCTCGCCCTGATCCATGAACACCACCAGATCGGCCACCTTGCGGGCAAAGCCCATCTCATGGGTCACGACGATCATGGACTGGCCGCCGCGGGCCAGTTCCTCCATCACGTCCAGCACCTCATGGACCATTTCCGGGTCCAGCGCCGAGGTGGGCTCGTCGAACAGCATCACCTCCGGCTCCAGCATCAGCGCCCGGGCGATCGCCACCCGCTGCCGCTGCCCGCCGGACAACTGGCCGGGATATTTCTGCGCCTGCGACGTCAGTTGCACCCGCGCCAGCAGGCTATGGGCGCGCGCGATGGCATCGCGCTCCGGCTCGCCCTTGGCGTAGATGGCTCCCAGGGTGAGGTTCTCCAGCACGGAGAGATGCGGGAACAGGTTGAAGCTCTGGAACACCATCCCCGCCGTGCGCCGCACGGCGGCAAGACTGGCCGGCGTGCCATCCAGATGGGTGCCGGACACCACAAGGTCGCCCTGGTGGAACGGCTCCAGGCCATTGATGCAGCGGATCAAGGTGGATTTGCCCGAGCCGGACGGCCCGCACAGCACGATCTTCTCGCCGCGCGCGAGCCCGAGGGTGACATCGCGCAGCACATGGTGCTGGCCGTACCATTTGCTGAGGGCGGACATCTCCACCACCAGATCGCGGGTCGCGGTCATCAAGCGGCCCTCCGCACACGGCTCTGGTTGCCGCGCTCGATGGACGCCCCATAAGCGGACATGGCCGAACAGAGGATGAAATACAGCAGGAACACGAAGATGTAGCCCTCGGTGCCATAGCGCACCCAATTGGGATCCTGCAGCGCCGCCTTGGTGGCGCCGAGCACATCGAACAGGCCGAGGATGCTGAAGAAGGTGGTGTTCTTGAACGCCCGGATGATGTCGTTGAACAGTGCCGGCACCACGATGGCCAAGGCCTGCGGCAGCACCACCTTGACCATGCGCGCCCCATAGCCGAGGCCCAGCGCCTTGGCGGCCTCGTCCTGGCCCTCCGGCACCGCCTGCAGACCGCCGCGCACCACCTCAGCCGCATAGGCGGCGAAGAAAATGATCATGCCGATCTCGGCGCGGATCAGCTTGTCCACGGTGAGGTTGGGCGGCAGGAACAAAGGCAGGATCAAAGCGGCAAAGAACAGCAGCGCCAGCAGCGGTACGCCGCGCACGCCCTCGATGGTGAGGATGCACAGCCAACGCACCACCGGCAGCTCCGAGCGCCGGCCCACCGCCAGCAGGATGGCCAGCGGCAGCCCGCCCGCCACCGTGCCGCCGAAGATGATGAAGGTGAGCGGCAGGCCGCCCCACAGGTCCGTTCCCACCGGCATCAGGCCGAACAGACCGCCCCCCAGCAGCAGGATGGAGAGCACGAACACCCCCGCCCAGCCGGCGAGGCGCCCCCAGACCGGCAATAGGCTGGTGGCGGAGAGCGCGCCCCAGGCCAGCCAGCCGGCGATGATCACCCCGCCGCGCCATTGCTGCTCATAGGGATAGGCGCCGAACAGGATGACGCGATACTTCTCTGCAATCACCGCCCAGCAGGCCCCGGTGGCCACGCGGCAGGCGGCGCCCTTGTCGGGCGCATACCAGACCGCATCGAGAATGCTCCAGCGCAGGATGTGCCAGAGCGCCACGCTCAGCACCGCCCCAAGCAGGAAGGTGAACAGGCCCGCCAGCGGCGACTGGAACAGATGGGTGCGCAGAAAGGCCCGCATGCCGCGCACGGCGGCGGGCGGGCGGCGCGGGGCGACGGCGGAGGGATGGGCGAACGAGCGCGGCGCGGCGGACATCTCAGCGCTCCGGGATCTGCACGAGGCGGTTGAGCACATTGGCCGTGGTGCCGATGGCCAGCGACAGCAGCAGATAGATCAGCGACATGATCACCAGCACTTCGATGGTGCGCCCGCTATAGGTCAGCGCCGTGTTGGAGATGCTGAACAGATCGGGATAGCCCACCGCCACCCCCAGCGAACTGTTCTTCACCAGGCTCACATATTGCGCCGCCAGCGGGGGAATGATCACCCGCAGCGCCTGCGGCACCATCACCTTGCGATAGAGATCGCGCCGGGACAGGCCGATGGCATTGGCCGCCTCGATCTGGCCGGCATCCACGCTCACCAGTCCGCCGCGCACGATCTCGGCGATGAAGGCGGCGATGTAGAGCGACAGGCCGAAATAGATCGCCAGGAATTCCGGCGCCAGCGTCGCCCCGCCTACATAATTGAACCCGCGCAGCTGCGGCACCGACCAGGCCAGCGGCGCGCCGGCGAGCCACCACACCGCAACGGGTGGCACCAGAACCGCCGCCACTTCCAGGCTGGTCAGGCCCCTCCAGCGCCGGCCCGTCCGCCGCCGGCTGCGGTCGGCAACATGGGCGAGGATCAGCGCCAATGCGCTACCCGCCGCTAAGGCGCCCGCCACCAGCAGCAGCACATCGCCGTGCTCCGGGGCCGGCACGGTCAGGCCGCGATTGGAGGCGAAGGCGAAGCCGAAGATGGACCAGGCGGCCCGTGGGGCCGGCAGCAAGGTGAAGAAGATGTACCAGAACACGATCTGCACCAGTTGCGGCGTGTTGCGGAACGCTTCCACATAGGCCTTGGCGAGACCTGAGATCAGCGCATTGCGCGAAAGGCGGGCAAAGCCAAGCCCCACCCCGATGACGGTGGCGGTGAGAATGCTGACGATGGACAGCATCACCGTATTGCCCAGCCCAACGGCAAACGCCGCCAGATAGGTGGAGCCCGGCTTGAAGACGAAGAAGGCCTCGCCCAGGGCGAACTGCGCCGGGTCCAGCAGGAAGCCGAAGCCGGAGGTCATCCCCCGCTCCGCCAGCGCCCGGCGGGCATTGCTCCCCAGCCATGCCGCCGCCGCCAGCAGCACGAGCACCAGCAGCGCCTGCCAGACGATCGCCCGCACGCGCGGATTGCGCCAGGGCGGCACCCGCGGCGCCGCCTCAGGTGATGGGATGAACAGGCTCATGGGCAGGTGCTCAATAACCGCCTGATGTCCGCCCCCCGCTCACAGCGGCGGCGCGTAGATGAGGCCGCCCTTGGTGTAGGAGGCATTCAGGCCGCGCTCCAGCTTCATGGGCGAGCCCATGCCCACATTGCGCTCGAACACCTCGCCGTAATTGCCCACTTGCTTGATGACATTGTAGGCCCAGGCCGGATCGAGCCCCAGGCCCTTGCTGCCGGCATCGTCCACGCCCAGCAGGCGGCGCACCTCAGGATCGGTGCTGGTGGCCTTCACCTGGTCCACATTCTGGGCGGTGATCCCGCTTTCTTCCGCCTGGAACAGAGTGAACACGGTCCACTGCACGATGTCGCGCCACTGGGCATCGTCCTGGCGCACCACCGGCCCCATGGGGTCCTTGCCGAACAGTTCCGGCAGGATGACGTAGTCGTCTGGATTGGAGGCCACCGCCGCGCGGGTGGAACTGAGCCCGGAGGAGGACTGCACCGCCACGTCGCAGCGGCCGCCGAAGAAGGCGGTGTTGATTTCCTTCTGGTCGTCGATCACCACCAGCTTCAGCTTGATCTTGTACTTGCCCTGAATATCCGCCACCACCCGCTCGGAGGTGGAGCCGGGCCGCACGCAGACGCTGGCGCCATCCAGGTCCTTGGCGCTCTTCACCCCCAGCGCCTTCGGCACCATCAGGCCCTGGCCGTCATAGAAGGTGGGGGCGATGAAATCGACGCCGAGGTCGGTGTCCCGCGCCCGGGTCCAGGTGGTGTTGGCCACGGTCACATCCACTTCGCCGGTTTGCAACGCGGTGAGGCGGGTCTGGTTGTTGGTCTTGAGATACTTCACCTTGCTGGCATCGCCGAACACCGCGGCGGCCAAAGCGCGGCAGGTATCGATGTCGATGCCGTTCCAATTGCCCTTGCTGTCCACCGCGGAAAAGCCCGGACGGCTGCCGTTCACCGCGCAAGTGACGACGCCGCGCTGCTTGACGGCTTCCAGCGTGGTGGCGCTGGCCGCGCCGCAAAAGGCCGAGACGACGCCGGCAACAACCAATCCAACCGCAAGATGCTTGTTCATTCGGTGATCTCCAGGCCTCTGGTGGCTTTGTTTGTTTGCGTTTCGGGAACGTCCATGCCGGCGCTGGCGCCGAACTTCAGGCGCATCTCAAGCCCCCGGCGCAGATGGGCACGCATGAGCTTCTTGGCGGTGCGGGGCGCTTGCGCCTCCACCGCGTCGCAGATGGCGATGTGGTCGGGCAGCGTGGCGTGGACCGCATCATGGGAAAAATAGCGCGGCAGATGGAAGGCCAGCCGGAAGCGCAGCCGCAGCAGGCGGACAGTCTCGATCAGCGCGGTGTTGGCGGTGGCCACCATCAACAGTTCATGGAATTCGGTACCGGCATCGTCGATCTCCACCGCCGTGAAGGCGGTGGGATCCTTGGCCATGGTGCGCATCCGTGCGCCGCAGTCCCGCAGCGCCGGGGTCGACCCACGGCTCGCCGCGAGTTCCGCCGCCAGACATTCCAGCACTTCGCGCACCCGGTAGACCTCGGCCAGATCATCCGCCGACACCCGGCGCACGAAGGTGCCGCGCGCCGGCTTCACCTCCACCACGCCTTCCTGCTCCAGTTGGTGGAGCGCCTCGCGGACCGGCATGCGGCCGATGCCCAGCTGCTCAGACAGCTTGCGCTCCGACAAAGGCGCCCCGGCCGCTAGCGCGCCTTCGAAGATCAGGCTGACGATGCGGTGGTAGGCGCGGTCGCGCTCGAATTCCACTGGCGTTCTCATACCGCCAGTCTGGTTGACCGGTATACCAGTGGCAAGATCAAATCGACGCCACGGCTGCGCGATCCGTAGGCACGCATGCCCCTGAAGGCTGACGTTCGGATCAAGTCTGACGGGCGGCAACAGGTTTGCTCGGCGCAGGGAGCGCGGGTGGGAAGCGTCCGCGGCGCGGGCCACCGACACCGCCACCGCCACCGCCACCGCCACCGCCACCGCCACCGCCCGGGTGGCCGATCAGCCACCCGATGGCAAGGAGGCGGAGAGATCCGTGGCGGCGGCGCTCAGGGCATCGCGGATCACCTGCTCCAATGCGGGGTCGAAGCGGCTCATCAGGGTTGAAACCGACAACGCCCCGCGCAGGCGACCCGCGGGATCGATCACCGGAACTGCCACGGCCGCCACGTCGGGATCGCGCTCGCCCCGTGACACGCCGTAGCCAGCACCTCGAATGGCCGCGCCATCGGGGTCGTCAGGGCGGCTGAAGGCGAGCAGCACACGACCGGCGGCGCCGCGCTCCAGGGGCAAGCGGGTGCCCTCATCCAGATGGTGGCGGGCGGCACGGGGGGAATTCAGCCGGTAGAGACACAGCCGATGGTCGCCATCCAGCACATAAAAGGACGCGGTCTCGCGAGTCTCATCCACCAGCTGGCGCAAGATCGGACGGACATAGGCCCCGAAATCCAGCCCGCGGCGATAGAGAGACCCCAGCCGCCAGAGCTCCGAGCCCAGCCGAAAGATCCCATCCCCGTCCCGCTCCAGAAAGCGTTGGGACTCCAGCGACACGGCGATGCGCAGAATGGTGCTCTTGTAGAGACCGGTGCGCCTCGCGATCTCGGCCAGCGGCATGGCCTGCCGATCCTCGCCGAAGGCGCTCAGGATGGCCAGCGCACGCTCAACCGCATCGACACCCTCGCGCTTCTCCCCCGTCGCAACCACCATGACCCGCGCTCGCCCCGCATTGTTCTGTTGAGCAGAACACGATGGCCTGTCGTCGAACAGCTTTCAAGTCACATAGCGCTCTTCGATCAAAATCACGTTCTTCCAAACGGAACAGTGTTGACCACGGCCACCGGCTTCGGTACTCGTACCACTTAACAGAATAATGTTCTATTGGGCGAAACATGCACGAACAGGGCTCGGCAGCGGTAGACCTGCGTGACATTGCGGTGCGCTTCGGCGACTTCACCGCAGTGGGGCAAATGAACCTCACGGTGGGCGCGTCGGAATTTGTCGCGGTGGTGGGCCCCACGGGGTGCGGCAAGTCCACCATCCTGAACGTCGTCACCGGCCTGTTAAAGCCCGCCGCGGGGGAAGTGCGGGTGTTCGGTGAGGTGCTCAAGGGCCTCAATGGCGACAGCGGCTACATGCTGCAACAGGAAGCCATCCTGCCGTGGAAGACCGCCGAAGATAATGTCGGCCTCGGGTTGATCTTCCAGGGCCATGGGAAGACCGAGGCCCGCGAGAAGGCGCGGGCCTGGCTGGCCAAGGTCGGCCTGCGCGGCTTTGAGAAGCGCTATCCCCATCAGTTGTCCGGCGGCCAACGCAAGCGCGTCGCCATGGCCCAGACGCTGATCATGGAACCCAAGATCGTTCTCATGGACGAACCGTTCTCCGCGCTCGATGTCCATACCCGCCGGCTGATGCACCGGATCCTGCTGGACCTTTGGCAAGCGGACCGCCGCTCGCTGATCTTCATCACCCACGATCTGGAAGAGGCCATCGTGCTGGCCGACCGCGTCGTCGTCATGTCCGCCGGCCCGGCGAGCCGCATGGTGGGGTCCGTGGACGTGACCCTGCCGCGCCCCCGCGATGTCTCCGCCTTGGCAAGCTCCGATGAGTTCGTGCGGCTATATCGCGAGATCTGGGGCCTGCTCGGCGCCGAAGTGGAGAAGAGCTATGCCAGCCAGTGAGATCAGCGTGACCGTCTCCGCCCCCACCGAGCGCAGCCGCCCGCGAAAATTCCCATACTGGCTGAAGGTGCGTCTGACACAGGTGGCGCTCATCGGCGGCTTCTTCCTGTTCTGGGAATTGGGCGCCCGCCGAGCCTGGATCGATCCCTTCTTCTTCCCCGCCCCGTCCGCGATCCTCCAGCGCGTCGGCGAATGGTTCTCCAGCGGCGATATCTGGAACGATCTTGGCGTCACGTTGCTGGAAACGGTGCTGTCGTTCGTGCTGGGGGTCGCCGGCGGCACCGCGCTCGGCGTCTGGCTCGGGCTTTCGCGCTTTGCGTCCGATGTGGTCCAGCCGATCATCAAGGTCTTC
The DNA here is from genome assembly GCF_943371865.1 of Azorhizobium sp. AG788. Classification (GTDB taxonomy): domain Bacteria; phylum Pseudomonadota; class Alphaproteobacteria; order Rhizobiales; family Xanthobacteraceae; genus Azorhizobium. The sequence goes on from NZ_CALRWL010000019.1 coordinate 22,882, forward strand.
AACGCCATACCCAGAGTGCTGCTGGCGCCGATCTTCGTGATCTGGTTCGGCCTTGGGCTGGCCTCCAAGGTGGCGCTTGGGCTCGCCATCGTGATCTTCATCGCTTTCTTCAACACCTATCAGGGTGTGCGCGAGGTGAACCCGGTGGTGCTGGCCAATGCCCGCCTGCTGAAAGCGAGCCGGTGGGCGCTGCTGCGCCATGTCTATCTGCCCTCGGCCACCAGTTGGATCCTATCCTCGCTGCGCGTGTCCGTCGGGATGGCGGTGATGGGTGCGGTGGTGGCCGAATATCTGGGCTCATCCGCCGGCCTGGGCCACCTCATCGCCCAAGCGGAAGGGGTGATGGATGCGGTCGGCGTCTTTGCCGGCATCCTGGTGCTCTCGATCTTCGTCGTCGTTCTCGACGCGGCGGTCGATCGCCTTGAAAAGCGCCTTCTGGTCTGGCGGCCACAGACCACCCATGACGACTGACCGCGCCAACGGTCCGGGCCACGCCCTCGGGAGGAAACCACACATGCGCATCTTCATCCGCCTCGCGGCCACCGCTGCCCTTCTCTCCACGCTCGCCTCCGCGAGCCTGGCAGCAGAGCCGGAACAGACCAAGCTTTCCATCGCCGTAGGGTCGCAGATCCTGAACTACATGCCGCTGGCGCTCGGAGAGAAGCTCGGCTTCTTCAAGACCGAAGGACTGGATGTGACGATCCAGAACTTCCAGGCGGGCGGCAGCAAGGCGCTGCAAGCGCTCATCGGCGGTTCGGTGGATGCGGTGGTGGGCTTCTATGACCATACCATCCAGATGCAGGCCAAGGGCAAGGCGGTGCGCTGCGTGTTCCTGCTGAACGAGGTGCCCGGCATCGTGTTCGGGGTGCGCAGCGATCTGGCCGACAAGGTCAAGAGCGGCGCCGACTTGAAGGGCATGCGCATAGGCATCACGACGCCCGGCTCATCCACCGACATGATCGCCCGCTATTATGTGAAGAAGTCCGGCCTCGACCTGAAGGACGTGACCTTCATCGCCGCCGGCAGCGGCGCGCCGGGCATGGTGGCCCTGGAGAACAAGAATGTGGAGGTGCTCGGCTATTACGATCCCACCGCCACCCTGCTCGAGCGCAAGAATGCCGTGAAAGTCCTCTTTGACGGTCGCACCGTGGCCGGCTCGCAGGCCGCATTCGGTGGCATCTATCCCACCGCCTGCCTGTACCTCAACCAGAGTTTCATCGACAAGAATCCCGAGACCGTCCAACGGCTTGCGGATGCGCTGCTGCGCACCGTGCGCTGGATCCACGCCAATCCCACCGAGGTGGTCGTGGACGCCATTCCGGCGGGCTACAAACTTGATGATCGCGCGCTCAATCTCGAAATCATGAAGGCATCGACGGCGCTATTTTCTAAAACCGGCCTGTTCGATGCCGAGGCTGTGAAGACGCCGCTGGCAGTACTGTCGTCTTATGACGACGCCATTGCCAAGGCCAACATCGACCTGAGCAAGACCTACACCAACCGGTTCGCAGAAGAAGCCGCCAAGCGGATTCCGTGACCGCATGCGCCGTAGCGCGGCCTCGCCAACCGCAGCACCGGCGCCACAGGAGCGTTTCACATGACCTTGCCGCTTGCGGGCGTGCGCGTACTCGATCTGTCCAACGTCCTGGCAGGACCATTCTGCGGCTACAATCTGGCCCGCATGGGCGCCGAGGTGATCAAGATCGAAAACCCCAATGGCGGCGATCTGGCCCGCCGCCTGGGTGCCGACCCTGCCATGGCCGCCCGGCTGATGGGCCTGTCCTTCATGGCGGTGAACGCCGACAAGCAGTCGGTCGCGCTCGACTTGAAGAAGACCGAGGGAAAGGAGCTGTTTCTGAAGATGGTGGAAAGGGCCGATGTGGTGCTGGAGAACTTCCGCCCGAAGGTGATGGCCCGCCTCGGCCTCGACTATGCGGTGCTGAAAGCGCGAAACCCGCGCATCATCTACTGTGCCATTTCCGGCTTCGGGCAGGATGGCCCCTGGGCGACCCGTCCGGCCTATGACCAGATCGTCCAGGGCCTGTCAGGGGCCATGAGCGTGACCGGCGATGCCCAAAGCGCGCCGCTGCGCACCGGCTTTCCCATCTCCGACACCATCGCCGGCCTCACCGCCGCCTTCGCCATCGCCTCGGCTTTGGTGGAGCAGCGCCAGAATGGGCGCGGCCGCATGATCGACGTGTCGCTGCTGGAATCTACCCTGGCCGCCATGGGCTGGGTGGTGTCCAACCATCTCAATGCCGGCGTCGTGCCCCAGCCCATGGGCAATGAGAACTTCACCGCGGCCCCGTCCGGCACCTTTGCCACCGCCACCGGCCCGCTCAACATTGCCGCCAACGAGCAGCGCCAATATGAAACCCTGTGCCGCCTGATCGGCCGCGAGGATCTGGCCTGCGACAGCCGCTTTGCGGATCGCCAGGCCCGCAAGCAGCACCGGACCGCCTTGAACCGGGAGATCAATGCCGCCCTCGCCGCCCGGCCGGCGGCGGAGTGGGAGGCCATGTTCAATGCGGCGGGCGTGCCGGCGGGGTGCGTGCTCACGGTGCCGGAAATCCTGCGCGAACCGCATATCGTCGGGCGGGGCTTCGTGGAGAGCATTTCGGGGACGCACGAAGACGGCGCGCTCAAGGTCACCAGACCGGGCTTTCGGCTGGACGAACCGTTTGCGGTGCCCATGGCACCCCCCGAACTCGGGGCGGATACGCGCAGCTGGTTGCGCGAGCTGGGGCTGGACACCGCCACCATCAACCGCCTTGCCAGCGACAAGGTGGTGGCTTGCGCGACCCTGCCGGATCTGGGGCCGCTTGCCGAAGCAGCCCAGTAGTCAAGCTCCAATGGCGGCGCCCGACCCGTGGATGCCGCCCTTCCAATGACCGCCAGAGAGGCCATGATGACCCACTCCCCCGAGCGCACGGCGATCGCGGACTATTGGAGCACCGCGATCTGCAACATCGCGCCCTCGCGGATCGCCTTTCGGGGCTATCCGATCGAGCAGTTGATCGGCGCCGTGTCCTTTCCGGCCATGATCTGGCTGATGCTGCGCGGCGACCTGCCGACGCCGGCGCAGGAGGCCTTACTGGAGGCGGCGCTGGTCGCTTCGGTGGATCACGGGCCTCATGCGCCATCCATCGCCATCGCCCGCATGTCTGTGTCCTGCGGCCTGCCGCTGAACGGGGCCATGGCCTCCGCGCTCAATGCCCTGGATGACGTGCATGGTGGCGCGGGCGAGCAGGCGGTGGAGCTCTATGACGACGTCCTGGCCCGGGCCGACGCGGGGCTTGCGCTGGATGACGCCGCAGCCGCGGCCATTGATGCCTTCATCGTCGCCAAAGGCGCCTATCTTCCCGGCTTCGGACATCGCTTTCATCCGGTGGATCCCCGCTCCGGCCGGCTCCTGGACTTGGTTGAGAACGCACGGTCGGAAGGGGCCGTATCCGGCAGCTATGCGGAAGCAGCGCGCGCCATCGAGCGGGTTTTGCATTGCCGCAAGGGCAAGCTGATCCCCATGAACATCGATGGCGCCTCGGCGGTGATCTACGGCGAACTGGGCTTCGCCGCGCCGCTGGCACGCGGCATTTTCTGCCTCTCCCGCGCCGTCGGCATCCTGGCCCATGCCTGGGAGCAGACCGGGCGCAAGGAGCGCAACAAGGGGCCGATCCCGCGCAGCTTCGCCTATGGCTACACCGGCGTCGCAACCCGGGACGTGCCGCAGCCATGATGTATCTCGCAACCCCACCGGAGGTGATCGAGACCCGCGTCGTCACCACCATGCCGAAGCGCTTTCGCCGGACCGGCGTGCGCAGCGCCTGGGCCGATGCCAACAAACAGGGCACGCCGGTGGATGGCTTCATCGAGGGGCCGGCATTCGATGCTGACGGCAACCTCTACATCGTGGACATCCCGTTCGGTCGCATCTTCCGGATTACCCCCACCGGGGACTGGGCATTGGTGGCGGAGTATGACGGTGAGCCGAACGGACTGAAGTTGCATCAGGACGGGCGAATCCTCATTGCGGACTATCGCAACGGCCTGCTGGCGCTGGATCCTGGGTCGGGTGCTGTGAACACGGTGCTGGGTCGGCGCAATTCGGAAGCCTTCAAGGGGCTCAACGATCTCGCCATTGCCGCGAACGGCGATATCTATTTCACCGATCAGGGCCAGACCGGGCTGCATGATCCCACCGGCCGGGTGTTTCGACTGAGCCCGAATGGGCAACTCACCTGCCTGATGGCCAACCTGCCCAGCCCGAACGGACTGGTGCTCGGCCCGGATGACACGGTGCTGTTCGTGGCCATGACCCGCGACAATTCTGTGTGGCGCGCCCCATTGCAGCGCGATGGGTCGGTCTCGAAGGTCGGGCGATTCTGCACGCTGTTCGGCACCAGCGGACCGGACGGGCTGGCCATGGATCAGGCCGGCCGGCTGGTGGTGGCCCATGCCTCCCTGGGGCAGGCGTTCATCTACGCCCCTGATGGCGCGTGCGTGGCGCGGATCGCATCCTGTGCCGGCCCCAGCTGCACCAATGTCGCCTTCGGCGGGCCCGACCGGCGGCAGCTCTTCATCACCGAATCCGCCACCGGAACCGTTCTGGTGGCGGACATGGAGCATCCCGGCGTGGTGCTCCCGCGGTCCTAGCCCCACGTCGCCTTCGCTCGGCAGGAGGCTTGCCCTCACACCAGCATCTGCATATCGCCATCCACCGCGATGGCCTGGCCGGAGATCGTCGCCGCCATGGGGGACGACAGGAACACCGCCATATTGGCCAGATGCTGGGGCGGGATCAGACACTTCAGTGATGTAGCGGACAGGGCAAGCGCCTGAACCTCAGCCATGGACACGTTGCGCTCACGGGCCTTGTTCTCGAACACCGAGCGGATGCGCGGTCCATCCACCGAGCCCGGGAGGATGGCATTGGCGCGGATGCCGAACTCGCCCAATTCCATGGCGAGCGACTTGATGAAACCCACCACGCCCCATTTGGCCGCGGCATAGGGTGTGCGCAATGGAAAGCCGAACCGGCCGGCCGCCGAGGAAATGCCGATGATGGAGGGATTGGTGCTGGCTTTCAGCGCCGGCACCGCAAGACGCGTGACATTGAAATGCCCGGTAATGTCGACCGCCAAAGTCCGATCCCAGTCGGCGGGATCGATCTGATCGACGCGGCCCGTGGGGCCGGCGATGCCGGCATTGTTCACCAGTACGTCCAGACCGCCAAGGCGAGACAATGCGCCGTCCATGAAGCGCTGGACCGACGCGCGATCAGAGACGTCACAGAGCGTTCCCGTGAGACTGGGGTCGTTCTGCGGGAGCAGCGCCAAGGCGGCCTCATCCACGTCACACACTTCCACCCGCGCCCCTTCGCGGGCAAACGCGCGGGCGATCTCCAGCCCAATCCCCCCAGCACCCGCGGTCACGATGGTGCGCAAGCCGGCAATTCCCAGGTCCATGGCGTTTCTCCCTCGGCATTCGCCGTTTTCTCTTGTGGCTCACGCGGGCCCCGGTTCAGTCCGGCAGGATCCCGCGTGAGAGAATGAAGTCGCCGGCATGCCAGATGTCGGCAAGGAGGGCTTGGCGCACCGCCGGGCCATCGCGCCGGTGGAGCGCTTCCACCAGCGCGGCGTGGTGGATATGGGCCTCGCCGCCGCGCACCCGCTCCGGGCCGGCCTGGAAGTCCAGATTGAGCACCGGGCCGATCTGGAGCCACAGGCTCTCGATCATGCCGAACAAGATCGGCATCCGGGCCGCGCGATAGAGGGCGAAATGCAGATCCTTGTTGAAATGCATCGCCGCCGCCCCATCGGGCCGCGGCTTCTCGCGCTCGGCGGCGAACAGGCGTTCGCAGCGGTTGATTTCCGCAAGATCCGACGCATCGGCGTTCAGGGCTGCGGTCTCGGCCGCAAGCCCTTCCAGACTGGAGCGGATCAGCCGCAGTTCGATGAAGCGGGCCCGCGACATCAGCGGCACCCGCACCGCCCGGTTGGGCAGCACCTCCAGGGCATTCTCCGCCGCCAGGCGCGAGACCGCTTCGCGCACCGGCATGGCGCTGGTGCCTATGGCGGCGGCGAGGCCGCGCAGCGTGAAGCGTTCTCCCGGCGCCGCACGCCCCGCGAGCAGCAACTCCTTGAGATCGCGATAGACCGTATCCGCCAACGTGAGGCGCACGATCTTGCCCATGCGGTCGCCGAGCGTGGGATCAAGCGCCTGTGCGGGGTCTTCGGGGAGTGACTTGTCTTCCATCACCATCGTCTGCTATGTGTGATCACAGATAACAGATTGCCGAGCCAATCGGCAACCATTCCGTTGAAGGATGCAAGGAGGAGCCGCCGGCCTCGGCGTCAACCTGCTGCAAATCCAGCGCGGAGCCATAGGGAAGACGCCACGCCATGACCGACACGCCCACCACTACGATTCTGTCTGCGTCCCTTCCGCGCCGCCGGGTCCTCCAGGGGCTCGGCGCCGCTGCCTTTGCCGGCGGCCTCGGCATGCCGGCCATCGTCCAGGCCCAAGCCGACACCATCACCTTTGGTCACTTGACCCCGCTCACCGGCTTCCTCGGGCCGCTGGGCGCCTATGGGCAGATGGGCGTGCAATTGGCGGTGGAAGAGATCAATGCGGCCGGCGGCGTGAATGGCCGCAAGGTCAATCTGATCATGGAAGACAGCGTCAATCCCGCCACCGCCTCAGCAAAAGCCGAGCGCTATATCGAGCGCGACAAGGCAGCGGTGATCATCGGCGAGATTTCGTCCGCCTCCTGCCTCGCCATCGCCCAGGTGGCGGCCCGCAATAAGATCGTGTTCGTGAATACCGGCGGCAATTCCGATGCCCTGCGCGGCAAGGACTGCAGCCGCTACATGTTCCATGTGGAAGGCGCCAACACCCAATATGTGAAGGCGGTCGGCGCCGCCATGGTTCGCGACGGCCTGGTGAAGGGCAAGAAGTTGTTCTTCCTCACCGCCGACTATGCCTTTGGCCACGATCTGTCCCGCGTCGCCAAGCTCTATATCAATGCCAATGGCGGCCAGGTGATCGCCGACGAACTGGTGCCCACCGACGCATCGGATTTCTCCGGCTACATGCTGAAGATCCGCCAGGCCAAGCCCGACGTGGTGATCTCCAATCTCGCCGGCAACCAGATCACCAACTTCATCAAGCAATATGCGGAATTTGGCCTGCCCTACCCCTATGGCGGGTTCGGCTTCGACACCGCCGTGGCCTGGGGTGCCGGCAAGGGCAATTTCGGCGGCCTGTGGCCCTGCATCTGGCACCATGACGTGGCAGCCCCCGCTTCGAAGGCCTTCGTCGCCGCCTTCGTGAAGAAGTTCGGCAAGCCGCCGGAGAACCAGGCCTGGGGCGACTATGTGGCCACCAAGACGGTCGCCCGCGCCATGACTGAGACCAAGAGCACCGACAGCGCCCAGATCATCGGTTTCTTCGAAAAAGAGCCGAAGCTGGACATCCTGAAGGACCGCCAGGGCTATTATCGCGCCTGGGATCACCAGTTGATCCAGGAGATGTACACCATCACCGCCAAGCCCGTGGCCGAGGTGAAGGACCAGTGGGATCTCATGGTGCTCGGCAAGGCCGTCCCCGGCCCCAATGACGCGCTGGATGCCATCGCCCCCACCCCGTCGGAAAACGCCTGCACCTTCCCCACCTGAGCGCCATCGGCGCCCCCTTGCCCACAAGGGGGCGCCCCAACGCCTCGCATCCTGCGCCTCCCGAGCCGGCGGCGCAGCATGTCGCTTGCAGCAGCCCCGCGCACTGGCCGCCCTCAGGACGGAAATCGTCATGCCCGTTGAACTCGTCTTTATGATTGAGCAGCTGCTCAATGGTTTGCTGGTGGGCGTCGCCTATCTGTTGATTGCGCTCGGCCTGTCGTTGATTTTCTCCCTCGGCGGCATCGTCAATCTGGCGCATGGGGGCTTTTATGCCATCGGCGCCTATATCGCCGTCGAGGTCGGCAACCGCTTCGGCTTCGCCGCCGCCTTCATCGCAGCGCCCCTGTCGGTGGCGCTGATCGGCGTGGTGGTGGAGCGAGTGCTGTTCTCCCGCTTCTACCGCGCTGATCCGATCCTGAGCCTGCTGCTCACCTTCGGGCTGGCCATGGTGATCGAACAGGGGCTGCGCATGGCCTTCGGCGCCACGCCGATCCCCTTTGCCATACCGCCCTTCCTGCGCGGACAGGTGTTCATCGGCGAGTTCATCTATTCCCGCTACCGCATCGCCATTCTGGTGGTGGCCGCCGTGGCGGTGCTCGGGCTGTGGCTGCTGCTCCAGCGCACCGCCTTCGGGCGCGTGGTGCGGGCGGGGGTCCAGAACCCAGACATGGTGGGCGCCCTCGGCATCTCGCTCACCCCCTACATGACCGCGGTCGCCGCCATCGGCATCGGCCTGGCGGGGCTGGCCGGCGTCATGCTCGCGCCCATTTCCGGCGTGCATCCGGCCATGGGGGTGGAGATCCTGACCGCCTCCTTCGTGGTGGTGGTGATCGGCGGGCTCGGCTCGTTCTGGGGCGTGGTCGCCGCCGGCCTCCTGGTGGGGGTGGTGCGCGGGCTCACCGTCTATTTCATCCCCCCCGCCGCCGAGGCCTCCATGTACCTGCTCATGCTGCTGGTTCTGCTGATCCGGCCGCGCGGATTGTTCGGCGAACGCATTCTGCGGTTCGAGTGAGGAGGCGACCATGCTTCAGCCCAGCACCAGCCTCAAAGCCCTGCCCGCCAGCCCCGCCAAAGGGAGCACGATGCTCGCGCGCCATGCCAATCTGCTCATCGCCGTCGCCGGCCTGATCCTGCTGCCGCAATTGGTCTCGGCCTTCGGACTGACCCTGACCTCGGCCACCGACATCACCATCCTGGCTTTGGCCTGTATGGCTCTCAATCTGCTGGTGGGCTACACCGGCCTCGTCTCCTTCGGACACGGCGCCTGGTTCGGCCTCGGCGCCTATGGCGCGGCACTGCTGCAGCGCCACATCTTCCCCGATGCCGGACTGATCCTCGCCCTGCCAGCCGCCGCCCTGGTAACGCTGGCCGCCATCCCCATTGGATTTGTGGTGCTGCGGCGGCGCGGGGTCTATTTCTCCCTCCTCACCCTCGCTTTCACCGCCCTGCTCTACACCGTCGCCTTTCGCTGGACCGACTTCACCGGCGGCGAAAACGGCCTCGGCGGCGTCAAGCGCGGTGCCGCATTCGGGGTGGATCTGGAACAGGCGTGGCCGTTCTATCTCGTCGTCGCCGGTCTGGCGCTGGCGGTGGTCTATGCGTTGCAGCGCTTCGTGCGCTCGCCGCTGGGCTCCGTGCTGGTGTCGATCCGCGAGAACGAGCAGCGCGCCCGCTTCATCGGCTACAACACCACCCTCTACAAATTGGCCTGCTTCGTCCTGTCTGCGGGCATCACCTCGTTTGCGGGCGCGATGATGGTGTTCCACCATCGCTTTGCGTCCGCCGACCCGGTGAGCATCGCCTTTTCCGGCGAATTGCTGGCCATGGTGGTCATCGGCGGCATGCGCTCCTTCCTCGGCCCGGCGCTGGGTGCGCTGTTCTTCGTGCTGTTCCGCGAATGCCTGTCCATGTGGACGCCCAACTGGCTGTTCTGGTTCGGCCTGCTGTTCGTGGGTTTCATCGTCTTCTCGCCCACGGGCCTGGTGGGCGTGGCCGCCCGCCTCCTGGCGCCGTTACGCAAGAAGCGCGAGGAAGACGCCGCCATGGGCCAGCGCGTGGGCGCCGAGCTGCGGCCCCTGCCCGCGTCCCTCACCGCCCACGCGCCCTGGCGTGAGGCCACCCCGATCCTGGTGGCGGAAGGCCTTGCGCGATCCTTCGGCGGCATCAAAGCGGTGCAGGCCGGCGCGGTCGCGGTTCGGGACAAGACCCTGCATGCCCTGATCGGCCCCAACGGCGCCGGCAAGACCACCGCCTTCAACCTCATCTCCGGCATGTTCCGCCCCGATGCGGGCGAGATCCGCCTTGCCGGCGAGCGGATCGATGGGCTTGCCCCGCATCAGGTCTGCGCAAAGGGATTGGCGCGCTCGTTCCAGATCACCAATCTGTTCCCCACGCTCTCGGTCTACGAAAACCTGCGCCTCGGCGTGCAGGCCACCCATGCCCGGCGGTTCGATCCCTGGACGGACGCCGGCTCGATCCGCGAGATCGATGCCGATACGCGGGAAATGATCGCCTTTCTCGGCGTCACCGGCATGGAGAAGGCTGAAGCCGGCGCCCTGTCCTATGGCGGGCAGCGCCTGCTGGATATGGGCCTGGCCCTGACCGCGCGCCCCCGCGTCCTGCTGCTGGACGAGCCTCTGGCGGGCTTGGCCGCCGCCGAGCGCACGCGGGTGTCGAACCTCATCAAGCAGATTTCCGGCGCGGTGCCGGTGCTGCTGGTGGAACATGACATCGACCGGGTGTTCGAATTGGCGGACGCCGTCACCGTGATGGCCGACGGCGCGGTGCTGGTGGACGGCACGGTGGAAGAGGCCCGCTCCGACAAGCGGGTGCAGGAGGTTTATATCGGCTCCGGCGCCGCAGCTCTTGCTGCCCGGGATCTGGCCTCGGCCGCGACCGATCAGGTGATGCTCAAGCTGTCCAAGGTGGACGCCTTCTACGGCAAGAGCCGCATCCTCACCGAAATCTCGCTCGAAGCGCGCGAACACGAAATTCTCGCCCTGCTGGGTCGCAATGGCGCGGGCAAGTCCACCTTGCTCAAGACGATTGTCGGCACGGTGAGGCCCGCCAGCGGCTCGGTGAAACTTGCGGGGCAGGAATTGGCCGGCCTCTCCTCGGCAGCCGTGGCCCGCCGAGGCGTCGGCTACGTCCCGCAGGGCCGCGCCTTGTTCCACGGCATGAGCGTGCGCCACAATCTGGAGCTGGGACGGCTCAAGCGCATCACCGGTGCCGGACGCCACTTCAGCGAAGAGGAAGTGCTGGACCTGTTCCCCCGCCTCAAGGTGCGCCTGGATACGGCGGCGGACCTGCTCTCCGGCGGCGAGCAGCAGATGGTGGCGGTCGCCCGCGCTCTCATGGGCGACACCCGCGTGCTGCTGCTGGATGAGCCGTTCGAGGGGCTGTCCCCGGCGGTGACGGAGGAATTGTTCGATGCCTTCGACCGGCTGCGCCATCAGCTTACGCTGATCATCGTCGATCATCATCTGGACGTGGTGCTCAATCTCGCCGATCGCGCCGTGGTGCTGGAGCGTGGACAGGTCATGCACGAGGGCCCTGCCCGCCCGCTCGCCCGCGATCTGGATCTGCGCCGCAAGGTGCTGTGGCTGTGAGCCCCACTGACCGCAGCCGCCCCTCTCCTTCCCGTTGAAAGGCGTTTCATGACCAAGATTGCCATCATCGGCTCCGGCTTCATCGGACGGGCCTGGGCCATCACCTTCGCCCGCGCCGGTTTCGACGTGGCGTTGGCCGACCAGGCCACAGACGCGCCCGAGGCGGCGCTGAGCTATATCGAAGGCGTCCTGCCCGCCCTTGCGGACAATGACCTGCTCAACGGCCACAGCCCGGCGGCTGTACGCGCCCGCCTATCCGCGGCGCCCTCCTATGCGGCGGCACTGGATGGGGCGGTCCACGCCCAGGAAAATGCCCCGGAGGTGCTGGCGATCAAGCTGGCCCTGTTCGCGGAGCTCGACCGTCTCGCGTCACCGGAGACGGTGCTGGCCAGTTCCACCTCCGCACTGCTCCCATCGGCGTTCTCGGAAGCCCTCCCGGGCCGGCATCGGGTGTGCGTCTGCCACCCGATCAATCCGCCCTATCTGATCCCGGCGGTGGAAGTGGTGCCCGCCCCCTGGACCAGCGCCGAGACCATGACCCGTGCCGGCGATCTCATGCGCGCAGCCGGCCAGTCGCCCATCGTCATGAAGCGGGAACTGGACGGCTTCGTCATGAACCGCATGCAGGGCGCCTTGCTGGAGGAGGCATTCCGGCTGGTGGCCGAGGGCTATGCCAGCGTCGAGGACATCGACGTGGGCATCCGCGAGGGGCTGGCGCTGCGCTGGTCGTTCATGGGTCCGTTCGAGACCATCGATCTTAACGCTCCCGGCGGGGTCGCGGACTATGTGGCCCGCTATCAGCAGATTTACGAGCGCATTTCGCCCAGCCAGTGGCACCGGGTGGATTGGGCCGGCGACGTGCTCGGCACCGTTCTGGCAGAACGCCGCAAGCGCCTGCCGGAAGAGGAGCTGCAGGCCCGCCAGGTATGGCGCGACCGCCGGCTGATGGCCCTCGCCGCGCACAAACGCAAAGCCGACCAGGACTTCGGCGCCTGACGCCCCCTCCCCGCCATTCCAAGAAAGGTTGTTCCCCATGACCGAGACCTCAGCCCCGTCCAAGTCTGCCCGCAAGGTGGTGATCACCTGCGCCATCACCGGCGCCATTCACACCCCCACCATGTCGCCGCATCTGCCCATCACCCCCGACGAGATCGTCGCCGATGCCCTGGCGGCGGCGGAGGCCGGCGCGGCGATCCTGCATCTGCATGCCCGTAATCCGGAGACCGGCCAGCCGGACCAGACCCCGGAAGCGTTCGGCCGCTTCCTGTCGCGGATCAAGCAGGCCACCAATGCGGTCATCAACATCACCTCTGGCGGCAGCCCCTATATGAAGGTGGAGGAGCGGGTTCTGCCCGCTGCCACCTTCAAGCCGGAAGTGGCATCGCTGAACATGGGCTCGATGAATTTCGGGCTCTATCACCTGCTGGACAAATATAAGGACTTCAAGTTCGGCTGGGAGCGCACCCATCTGGAGAACACCCGCGATCTGGTGTTTCGCAATACCTTCAAGGATATCGAATATATCCTGCACACCTGCTACGACAATGGCACCCGCTTCGAGTTCGAGTGCTACGATATCGGCCATCTCTACAATCTGGCCCACTTCCTGGATCGCGGCCTGGTGAAGCCGCCGCTGTTCGTGCAGTCGGTGTTCGGCCTGCTGGGAGGCATCGGCCCGCATCCAGAAGACGTGATGCACATGAAGCGCACCTGCGACCGGCTGTTCGGCGATCAGTATCGCTGGTCGGTGCTGGGGGCGGGGCGCAATCAGCTGCCGATCGCCGCGATGGCCGCCTCCATGGGCGGCAATATCCGGGTGGGGCTGGAGGATTCCCTATGGGCCGGGCCGGGCAAGCTCGCCACATCCAACGCCGATCAGGTGAAGCTCGCCCGCAAGATCATCGAGGGCCTCGGCCTCAACGTGGCGACCCCCGATGAAGCGCGCGAGATCCTCGCCCTGAAGGGCGCCGACAAGACCAATATCTGAGGGACATCGCCGTCCCGGCACCACGATAACCGGCTGGCCTCTCGCGCCCGCCGGTCATCGGCTCATGCCCGGCCGACAGAAACCGTCCTTCCGCCCCGGCTCAGCTGCGCAGGCCGGGGGCCTCCTGGCCGGTGCGGGCGACATATTCGGTATAGCCGCCGCCATATTGGTGGATGCCGTCCGGGGTCAGTTCCAGCACCCGGTTGGACAGGGCCGCCAGGAAGTGGCGGTCATGGGACACGAACAGCATGGTGCCCTCATAGCTCGCCAGAGCGGCGATGAGCATTTCCTTGGTGGCCATGTCCAGATGGTTGGTGGGCTCGTCCAGCACCAGGAAATTCGGCGGATCATAGAGCATCTGCGCCATCACCAGCCGCGCCTTCTCGCCACCCGAGAGCACCCGGCAGCGCTTCTCCACATCGTCGCCCGAGAAGCCGAAGCAGCCGGCCAGCGCCCGCAAAGAGCCCTGCCCCGCCTGGGGAAACGCCTGTTCCAGCGACTGGAAGATGGTGAGGTCGCCATCCAGCACTTCCATGGCGTGTTGGGCGAAATAGCCCATCTTCACGCTGCCCCCGACCGCAACCGAGCCATCATCGGGCTTGGTGGACCCAGCCACCAGCTTGAGCAGGGTCGACTTGCCGGCGCCGTTGACGCCCATCACGCACCAGCGCTCCCGGCGGCGCACATGGAAGTCCAGCCCTTCATAGATGGTGCGGCTGCCATAGCTTTTGTGCACATTCTTGAGGCTGACCACGTCCTCGCCGGAACGCGGGGCCGGCTGGAATTCGAACGACACCGCCTCGCGGCGCTTGGGCGGCTCCACCCGGTCGATCTTGTCCAGCTTCTTCACCCGGCTCTGCACCTGCGCCGCATGGGAGGCCCGGGCCTTGAAGCGCTCGATGAACTGGATTTCCTTGGCCAGCATGGCCTGCTGGCGCTCGAACTGCGCCTGCTGCTGCTTCTCGGCCTGGGCGCGCTGCTGGGCGTAGAATTCGTAGTCGCCGGAATAGGTTGTGAGCGAGCCGCCGTCGATTTCGATGATCTTGGTGACGATGCGGTTCATGAATTCGCGATCATGGGAGGTCATGATCAGCGCGCCTTCATAGCCCTTCAGGAAGGACTCCAGCCAGATCAGGCTTTCCAGATCCAGATGGTTGCTCGGCTCGTCCAGCAGCATGGCATCGGGGCGCATGAGCAGGATGCGGGCGAGCGCGACGCGCATCTTCCAGCCGCCCGAGAGCTTGCCCACGTCGCCGTCCATCATCTCCTGGCTGAAGCCCAGGCCTGCCAGAACCTCGCTGGCCCTGCCCTCCAGGGCATAGCCGCCCAGTTCCTCGAACCGGCCCTGGACCTCGCCATAGCGCTCGATGATCTGGTCCATCTCGTCGAGCCGGTCGGGGTCGCCCATGGCGATCTCCAGCTCTTTCAGCTCGGCGGCAACACTGCTCACCGGCCCTGCCCCGTCCATCACTTCGGACAAGGCGCTGCGGCCGGCCATGTCGCCCACATCCTGGCTGAAATAGCCGATGCTGATGCCGCGGTCGGTGGAAACCTGGCCCTCATCGGGCGGCTCCTGGCCGGTCATCATGCGGAACAGCGTGGTCTTGCCGGCGCCATTGGGGCCGACGAGGCCAACCTTCTCGCCCCTCAGCAGGGCCGCGGAGGCCTCGATGAAGACGATCTGCTTGCCATTCTGCTTGCCAATGTTGTCGAGACGAATCATGCGGGCACGGACCTGAGGATGTTGCCGGGGGACTTAAGCCATGTGGCGCCGCCACGGAAGAGGTTGCACCGCACTGCCGTCTCAGCGCATTGACCGGGCGCCGACGTAATCCTACTCAAGAGATCCGGGAACGGCTCGAAGCAGCCGGCCGGGAGGGAACGCCGCCAGGAGAGGCCCATGGTCGCTCACCATCTCATGCTGGCCCATGATCCGTGGCTGGTTGGCCTTTCGCTGCTGATTGCGGCCCAGGGCAGCTACGTCAGTCTCCTGCTGGCGGATCAGGTCGATCGGACCGTCGGACTTCACCGCCGGCTGGCCTTGGCGGCGGCGGCGATGACCCTGGCGGTCAGCATCTGGTCCATGCATTTCGTCGGCATGCTCGCCGCCCGCTTTCCGGTGACGGTCGAGTTCCTGATCCTGCCGACCCTGATCTCGTTGCTGATCTGCATCCTCATGGTGGGAGCGGGCGTGCTGATCGTCCACGCGCCGCTGCCGCGCGCGCTGCGCATCGGCGGCGGCGCCCTGGCCATGGGGACAGGCGTCACGGTGATGCACTATGTGGGCATGTCCGCCATCGACATGGCCGGACACATGCACCACTCGCTCGGCTATGTGGTGGGCGCCGCGGTGATCGCGGTCGCGGCCAGTGCGCTCGCCTTGTGGCAGATTGAGCGGCCGATGGTGGCGGCCTCGCGCATGGCGTCGGCCATCATTCTCGGCCTGGCCATTTCCGGCATGCATTATACCGCAATGGCGGGCATGAGCGTGATGCCCGATGCCGTCGGTGGGGCCGGCACCGCCTTGCCGAGCCTCTCCCACGACGTGATGGCCATGACCGTCGTCGTGGTGTCGTTCTTGATTTCCGGCGGCTTCCTGGTGTCGCTGATGCCGGAGCGCGTGCCGGCCGCCGCCTCCGCGCTGGCCCCCGCCGGCCCGCTGGCGCCGCTGCACCACCGCCAGATCCCGCCGCAGGTGCCCCATTCGGCAGTGAGGGGCAGCACCGCGCCTCAGCTGTCCCCGGTGGCGATTCCCCCGCCGGAGGGCGACGGGACCGAGCCGATTGCCTCCGGCACCATTAGCCCGCCCGCCCCGCCCTCAGGCTGGCCGGCCTTTGCCTCCGAGATCGAGGTCGAGAAAGATGGGCACCGCCGCGCGCTCCCGGTGGGCGCCATCGTGTTCGTGCGCGCCAATGCCCGCTACACCTACATTTCCGATGGCGCGCATGAGTTCTTTTGCCCCTCGACCATTGGCGAGGTCGAGGCGCTGCTGGATCCTGCATGCTTCATGCGGGTCCACCGCAGCTACATCGTCTCCCTCCCCCACGTCGAAGCCGTACGCCGCGTGGGCGATGCCGGCGCGGCGGAGATCGATGCGGCCGTGCAGCGCAGCATCCCGGTGGCCCGCGCCCGCTTCTCCTCGCTGAAGCAGCGGGTGCAGGCCACAAAGGCCTGAAGCGGCGCTTCAGCAGCCGCATTTCATGTCGATGAGACAGCGGACCTTACGCACTTCGTGCACCGGAAGCGGCGGTTCGTGCGCGACCTAAGCATTTGATTCCTTTCCCCTTGTTGCTGCATCGCACCCCCGGCGAGCCTTGTTGGAACAAGCCCAATGTGGCGCCAGGGAGGGGAAGGCATGATTCCCGGATCGTTCGAATATTACCGGCCCGCGAGCCTCTCCGAGGCAGTCGGCCTGCTCGCCCGGCTGGGCGAAGAAGCCCGGCCGCTGGCCGGCGGGCACAGCCTGATTCCCATGATGAAGCTGCGCATGGCCACGCCCGAACATCTGGTGGACCTGCACGGCATCGCCGACCTCAAGGGCATCCGCCAGGAGAACGGCCAGGTGGTGATCGGCGCCATGACCACCCAGGCCGAACTGATCGCCTCGGACCTGCTGGCGACCCACCTGCCGCTGCTGCGGGAAACCGCTTTGCTCATTGCCGATCCGCAGGTCCGCTATCTCGGCACGCTGGGCGGCAACGTCGCCAATGGCGATCCCGGCAACGACATGCCGGCGGTGATGATGGCCCTTGATGCCAGCTATCAGGCCGTCGGGGTCGGCGGCGCGCGCGATATTCCCGCCCGGTCCTTCTATCAGGGCGCCTATTTCACCGCGCTGGAGCCCGGCGAGATGATCGCCTCGATCTCGATCCCACAGCCGCAGGCCGGCAACGGCGCGGCCTATGAGAAGCTGAAGCGCAAGATCGGCGACTATGCCACCGCGGCGGCAGCCGTGGTGCTCACCCGGAGTGAGGGCCGCATCACCTCCTGCGCCATCGCCCTCACCAATGTGGCCGACACCCCGCTGCTGGCGGAGGAGGCCGCGCAGATCCTCATCGGCTCGGCCCTGGATGCCGAAAGCGTCGCCAAGGCCGTGGCCGCCGCGGAGACGATCACCAATCCAGCCACCGACGGCCGCGGCACCGCGGCCTATCGCACCAAGATGGCCGGCATCATGCTCCGGCGCGCCCTGGCGCGCGCCTTCGAGCGCGCCGCCGCCTGACCCCCTTCCCCCCTGCGAGGACGCGACATGGCGAAAGTCCACGTTTCCATGACGGTGAACGGCGAAGCGGTGGAGGGGCTCACCGAGCCGCGCACGCTGCTGATCCATTTCATCCGTGAACAGCTCCTGCTCACCGGCGCCCATATCGGATGCGAGACCTCCCATTGCGGCGCCTGCACGCTGGATATGGACGGCATGTCGGTGAAAAGCTGCACCCTGTTCGCCGTGCAGGCCCAGGGCGCCCATATCACCACCATCGAAGGAGTGGCGAGCGCAGACGGCACGCTCAGCGCGCTCCAGGAAGGCTTCCGCATGATGCACGGGCTGCAATGCGGCTTCTGCACCCCCGGCATGATCCTGCGCGCCCACCGACTGCTGCAGGAGACTCCCGATCCCACCGAGGCGGAGATCCGCTTCGGCATCTCCGGCAACATCTGCCGCTGCACCGGCTACCAGAACATCGTCAAGGCCATTCAATACGCCGCCGCCAAGATCAACGGCGTGCCGTTCCAGGAGGCTGCGGAATGAACGACCAGACCCCGACACGGGAACAGCGCGAAGCCCGCCTGGAAGGCATGGGCTGCAAACGCAAGCGGGTGGAAGACGTCCGCTTCACCCAGGGCCGCGGCAATTATGTGGACGATATCAAGCTGCCCGGCATGCTGTTCGGCGATTTCTGCCGCTCGCCCTATCCCCATGCCCGCATTGTGCGCATCGACACCAGCAAGGCCAAGGCGTTGCCCGGCGTGCGGGCGGTGCTCACCGCCGCGGATCTCAAGCCGCTGAACCTGCATTATATGCCCACCCTCGCCGGCGACGTGCAGGCGGTGCTGGCGGACGAAAAGGTGCTGTTCCAGAACCAGGAAGTGGCCTTCGTCATCGCCGACGACCGCTATATCGCCGCCGACGCCATCGAATTGATCGAGGTGGACTACGAGCCGCTGCCGGTGCTGGTGGACCCGCACCTCGCTTTGGCCCCGGATGCGGTGATCCTGCGGGACGACATCGCCGAGAAGACCGTCGGCGCCCACGGCCCCCGGCGCCATCCCAACCACATCTTCAACTGGCAGATGGGCGACAAGGACGGCACCGACACCGTCTTCGACACTGCGGCCGTCACCGTGAAGGAGACGTTTTACTATCACCGCACCCACCCCTCGCCCCTGGAGACCTGCCAGGCGCTGGCCTCCATGGACAAGATCAAGGGCGAACTGACCCTCTACGGCACCTTCCAGGCGCCACATGTGGTGCGCACGGTGGTGTCGCTGATCTCGGGCCTGCCGGAGCACAAGATCCACGTCATTGCCCCGGACATCGGCGGCGGGTTCGGCAACAAGGTGGGCGTCTATGCCGGATATGTCTGCGCCGTGGTGGGATCCATCGTGCTCGGCAAGCCGGTGAAATGGGTGGAAGACCGGATGGAGAACCTCTCCACCACCTCGTTCGCCCGCGACTACCACATGACCACGGAACTGGCCGCCAGCGCCGAGGGACGTATCCTCGCCATGCGCTGCTATGTGCTGGCGGACCATGGTGCCTTCGATGCCTGCGCCGACCCGTCCAAATGGCCGGCCGGCTTCATGAACATCTGCACCGGCTCCTACGACATACCGGTCGCCCATCTGGAAGTGGATGGCGTCTATACCAACAAGGCGCCCGGCGGCGTCGCCTATCGCTGCTCGTTCCGGGTCACGGAGGCGGTCTATGCCATCGAGCGCGCCGTGGAGGTTCTGGCCCAGAAGCTGGGCATGGACAGCGCCGACCTGCGCCTGAAGAACTTCATCCGCCGGGAGCAGTTTCCCTACCACGCCGCATTGGGCTGGGAATACGATTCCGGCGACTATCACCTGGCCATGGACAAGGCCATGGCGGCGGTGGATTACCGCGGCCTGCGGGCCGAGCAGACCGCCGCCCGCGCCGCGTTCCAGCGCGGGGAAACCCGCCAGATCATGGGCATCGGCGTTTCGTTCTTCACCGAGATCGTCGGGGCCGGGCCGTCGAAGAATTGCGACATCCTGGGCGTTGGCATGTTCGACAGCTGCGAGATCCGCATTCATCCCACCGGCTCGGTCATCGCCCGCATGGGCACCAAGAGCCAGGGCCAGGGGCATGAGACCACCTACGCCCAGATCCTGGCCACCGAACTGGGCATTCCCGCCGACGACATCATGATCGAGGAGGGCAACACCGACACCGCCCCCTATGGCCTGGGCACCTATGGCTCCCGCTCCACCCCCACCGCGGGCGCCGCCACCGCCATGGCGGCGCGGAAGATCCGCGCCAAGGCGCAGATGATCGCCGCCCATCTGCTGGAAGTGCATCACAATGATCTGGAATGGGACATCGACGGCTTCCAGGTGAAGGGCCTGCCGGAGCAGCGCAAATCCATGAAGGAGATCGCCTGGGCCTCCTACAACCAGCCGATCCCCAATCTGGAGCCGGGCCTGGAGGCGGTGAATTATTATGATCCGCCCAACATGACCTATCCGTTCGGCGCCTATTTCTGCGTGATGGACATCGATGTGGACACCGGCGTCGCCAAGATCCGCCGCTTCTTTGCCCTGGATGACTGCGGCACCCGCATCAATCCGATGATCATCGAGGGCCAGGTGCATGGGGGCCTCACCGAGGCGTTCGCCGTCTCCATGGGGCAGGAAATCCGCTATGACGAGATGGGCAATGTGATGGGGGCGTCCTTCATGGACTTCTTCCTACCCACGGCGGTCGAGACCCCCCATTGGGAAACCGACTACACCGAAACCCCCTCACCCCATCACCCCATCGGGGCCAAGGGCGTGGGCGAGAGCCCCCATGTGGGCGGGGTGCCGTGCTTCTCCAACGCGGTGAACGACGCCTTCTCCTTCCTCGGCACCACCCACATCAACATGCCGCACGACGCCTGGCGGATCTGGGAGGTCGGCGAGAGACTGGGCCTGCACCGGTCATGACGACGGGCGTGGGCGCGTCCAAGCGCCCACGCTTTCGAGAGTTTTGGGCGCACGCGCGCGCCCTCCCCTCGCGGCCCCTGGTGAGGCGATGACCCACACTTCCCCATCCGACCCCACCGCCGACCGCGCCGCCATTGCCCGGCGGCTCGCGGATGCCGGCTATGTGGCCGACCGCGACCTCGCCACCGCCTTGTGGTTGATGGACCTGCTCCATCGCCCGCTGCTGCTGGAAGGCGCGGCCGGGGTGGGCAAGACCGCGGTGGCCCAGGCGCTCGCCATCGTCCACGACACCCGCCTCATCCGCCTGCAATGCTATGAGGGCCTCGACCAGAACGCCGCCCTCTATGAATGGAACTACCAGCGCCAGATCCTCGCCCTGAAGGCCCGGGAGGCCAGCGGCGACAGCCCCGACGTTATCGAGGCGCAAATCTTCTCGCCCGCCTATCTGCTGGAGCGCCCGCTGCTGGCGGCGATCCGCGCCGAGCGCTCGGTGGTGCTGCTGATCGACGAGGTGGACCGCGCCGACGAGGAGTTCGAAGCCTTCCTGCTGGAGATTCTGTCCGACTTTCAGGTCACCGTGCCGGAGCTGGGGACGCTGGCGGCCCGCTCCATCCCGCGGGTCATCCTCACCTCCAACGGCACGCGCGAAATCTCCGATGCGCTGCGCCGGCGCTGCCTCTACCATTTCGTCGACTTTCCCGCCGTGGACCGGGAGGCGGCGATCCTGAAGGCCCGGCTGCCGGGCATCGACACCGCATTGGCGCTGCAGGTGGCCCGGTTCGTCCAGGCGGTGCGGCGGGAGGATCTGCGCAAGGCCCCCGGCGTCGCCGAAACGCTGGATTTCGCCGCGGCGCTGACCGGTGTCGGCCTTGCGGACCTGCGCGGCGACCGCGAACTGGTGCACGACCTGCTCGCCACCTTGCTGAAGACCCAGGAAGACCGCAACGCGCTGCCGCGCGAAGTGGTCGATCGCCTGCTGACCCAGGTGGCCTGACCCATGCCTCACGCCCAAGGCCGCCCCGCCTCCGATCCAACCCACCCGGCCCCGCCCGCCGGGGAAAGGGTGCGGGCGCGGCTGGCGGGCTTCGTCCGCGCGCTGCGCGACAATGGCTTTGCCACCGGGCTCAGCGAGAGCGCCGACGCGCTGCGCCTACTTGCCCATCCAGGCCTGACGGATGCCGCCACCTTGCGCTCCGCCCTCCGGGCGCTGTTTGCCTCCCGCCACGGGGATTTGGCGCGCTTCGATGCGGTGTTCGACGCCTATTGGTTCGAACGCAACCTCAAGCCGGCGGTGCGCATGGCGGACACGCGGCGCTTGCCCAGCAGCGCCCCCGGCCTCCCCGGCGCCAACCCGGCCGGAACGGGTAGCGGACCGCCCCAGCGGGTCGACCGCAGTCCCGCAGCCATGGACACCGCGACACAAGGCGATGGCCGACAGGGCGGGGCGAGCGCCGACGCCGTTCTGACTGCCACCGACTTCCGCCATCTGGTCGATCCCGCGGAACTGGCCCGCGCCTATGCGCTGGCGCAGCGCCTTGCCGGGGCCATGCGCGCTCGGCTGACCCGTCGTCACCGCGCCGCCCATTCCGGCTCAAGGCTCGATCTGCGCCGGACCCTCCATCGCAGCGTCGCCCGCGGCGGGGTGCCGGTGGATCTCGTCCGTCGGCGGCGGCGGGATCAGCCGCTCAAATTGGTGATCCTGCTGGATACGTCGGGGTCCATGAGCCCCTATATCAGCGTGTTCGTGCGCTTCATGCACGGGGCGCTGGACAGCTTCCGCCAGGCCTCCGCCTTCGTATTCCACACCCGCCTGATCGATGTCACCGACGCCCTGAGAGAGAAAGACCCGCAGCGGGCCGTGGACAGCCTCGGCCTGATGGCCCAGGGCATGGGCGGCGGCACCCGGATCGGCGAGAGCCTCGCCACCTTCAACCGCTGGCATGCGGCGCGCACTTTGCGCGGGCGCACCGCCCTGCTGATCGTCTCTGACGGCTACGACACCGGCGCGCCGGATCTGCTCGCCCGCGAGATGGCCCAGGTGCGGCGGCGCTGCCGGCGGATCGTCTGGCTCAATCCCATGATCGGCTGGCGGGACTACAGCCCCGAGGCCGCCGGGATGAAGGCGGCGCTGCCGTATGTGGACCTGTTCGCCCCCGCCCATTCCATCGAGAGCCTGGAAGCCCTCGAACCCTATCTGGCCCGATTGTGACCGCGCCGGCCGTGACCGAGGAGGTTGCCATGACCCTGCCGCTGGAGACGTTCGCCATCATTCGCGCCATGCAAGAGCGCGAGCAGCCGTTTGCGGTGGCCACCGTGGTGCGGACGGTGGCGGTCACCGCCGCCAAGGCGGGGGCCAAGGCGGTGATCCTGCCGGACGGAACGGTGCTGGCCGGCTGGATCGGCGGCGGCTGCGCCCGGGGCGCCACGTTGAAGGCGGCGCGAGAGGCCATCGCCGATGGCCAGCCACGGCTGGTTTCGGTGCAGCCGGAGGATCTGCTGGCGGACCTCGGCGTGCATCCGGGCGAGACCCGTGGCGGCATCCGCTACGCCAGCAACATGTGCCCCAGCCAGGGCTCGATGGACATCTTCGTGGAACCCGTCCTGCCGCGCCCGGAACTGGTGGTGATGGGCGCCTCGCCGGTGGCCATCGCCTTGGCGAGCCTCGCCCCGCAGTTCGGCTTCCAGGTCACCGTCGCCGCCCCCGCCGCCGACCACGGGAAATTCGCCGGCGCCGACCGAATGATCACCGACTTCGCCCTGCCCACCGCCAACGGCCTGCGCCTGATCGTGATTTCCACCCAAGGCTCCGGCGATCTGCCCGCGCTCACCGCAGCGCTGGCAGCGGACGCCGCGCATGTGGCGTTCGTCGGCTCGCGCCGGAAGGCGGCGACGCTCGGCGAGAAATTGCAGGCGGCCGGCGTTCCGCAGGAGCGCATCGCCGCCATCAAAGCCCCGGCGGGGCTCGACCTCGGGGCCATCACGCCGGAGGAAATCGCCTTGTCCATCCTGGCCGAGCTGGTGCGGGTCCGTCGCGGCCGCCAGCGCGACCTCACTCAATAGCAGCGGAGACGTTCCCATGGATATGACCGGTTCACAGCTGATCGCCGCCTCACCGGCGACGGCCTGGGCGGCCCTCAACGATACCGAGGTGCTGCGCCGCTGCATCCCCGGATGCGAGAGCATCGAGAAGCTGTCCGACACCGAGATGACCGCCGCGGTGGTGCTGCGGGTCGGGCCGGTGAAGGCCGCGTTCAAGGGCAGCGTGACCTTGTCCGACATCGTGCCGGCGCAGGGCTACACCATCACCGGCGAAGGCTCCGGCGGGCTGGCGGGCTTTGCCAAGGGGGTGGCCAAGGTCGCCCTCGTCCCGGAAGGCGAGGGCACCATGCTCAGCTATGAGGTGCGCGCGGACGTGGGCGGGAAGATCGCGCAACTGGGCGCCCGCCTCATCGACGCCACCGCCAAGAAGCTGGCGGGCGAGTTCTTCGCCACCTTCGGCGAGATCGTCGCGCCAAGCCCGGCGGCCCCGCCGGTGGATGAGGCTCCCGCTGAAGCCAGCGCGGACGGGGCGCCAGCGGCCGGCGGCAAAGGGTGGCTGGGCGGGCTGTTCGGCAAGGCGACCACCGCCACCCTCCTGGCCGGCGCGCTGCTGCTGCCGCCCTGCTGCCTCAGCTTCAGCCATGCCCATGCGGCCGGCGAACGGGCCTTCCCCATCTGCTATGGGCTGCGCTGACCGGCGCGGGGGAGGCGGCCGACCGCATGGTCCCGTCGCCTCCCGGGGCGCCCGATGCGTGTCACTGGCGCATGGGGCATGGCTTATGGACACGAAGTTTCCCATTGTGCATTGACAGTGTGTCATACGCGCAGCGCACGTACCCGTATGGCACACACGCGGATGGCACACAGGCGGGTGCGGGGAGGCAGCGGCGGATGGCCCTCATCAATTGCGACATGGGCGAGAGCTTCGGCATCTGGCGGCTGGGGGATGACGCCGGGCTGATGCCCTCCATCCACCTCGCCAATGTGGCCTGCGGCTTCCATGGCTCCGACTTCAACCATATGCGCGCCACGGTGCGGCTGGCCAAGGCGCATCAGGTGCGCGTCGGCGCCCACCCCTCGCTGCCGGACCTCCAGGGCTTCGGCCGCCGCGAGATGAAGATCGCCCGCGAAGAGATGGCCAATTGCCTGATCTACCAGATCGGCGCCCTCACCGGCTTCCTGGCGGCGGAGGGCGTCGCGCTCTCGCACATCAAGCCCCATGGCGCCCTCTATGGCATGGCGGCGCGGCAGGCGGAGATCGCCCATGCCATCTGCGATGCCGCCGACGTGTTCAAGGTGCCACTGCTGGGTATGGCGGGCACCCTGCATGAGACCATCTATGCCGCCCGCGGCCACGCCATGGTCAGCGAATTCTATGTGGATCTCGACTATGCCGATGACGGCAGCCTGATCATCACCCGCGAGCATCCCGCCGTGGATGCCGAGGCCGCCGCCGCGCGCTGCGTGCGGGCGGTCCGGGACGGGGTGGTGGAGACCGTCGGCGGCAAGACCGTGCCGGTCACGGCGCAGAGCCTGTGCGTGCATTCCGATACGCCCGGTGCGGCGCAGGTGGCGCAGGTGCTGCGGGCGACCCTGGCGGCGGAGGGGCTGCTGCCGACCGGCGCGGCGGGCTGAGGCTCATTTTACGCCAGATGCCCATCCCGCAGGCAGCGCCCGGCCGCCGGGTGAGGCCGGCGCGCCACAGCCCCGCCGGAAAGCGCGGTCTGGCGCCGGCATGCTGGACCAATCCGGACCGTGGGGCCACTCTGCCCCCGCTCGGCGCAGGGCACCTCGAGTCGTCCTGCCGCCGCATCCATCCCTTATTCCTAGGGCCTTATCCCGCATTCAACCCCGGTGCCGTGCCAAAGCACCTCGCCGCAAACCAGATGATCGGAAGCTGACTATGTCCCCGCTGGCCAATTCGCTGCATGCCCGCGATGTCGCGTACCAGATCCACCCTTATACCAATGCCCGCCGCCATGAGCGCATGGGGCCGCTGGTGATCGACCGCGGCGAGGGCATCTATGTGTTCGATGACGAGGGCAAGGAATATATCGAGGCCATGTCCGGCCTGTGGTGCGTGGGCGTGGGCTTCGGCGAGCAGCGGCTGGTGGATGCCGCCACCCGGCAGATGAGCAAGCTGCCCTTCTATCATACCTTCACCCACAAGTCGCACGAGCCCTCCATCGACCTGGCCGAGAAGCTGGTGAAGATGACGCCGGACGGGTTGGACCATGTATTCTTCACCAACTCCGGCTCCGAGGCCAACGATACCGTCGTCAAGTTCGTCTGGTACTATAACAACGCCCTCAACCGCCCCGAGAAGAAGAAGTTCATCGCCCGCAACGGCGGCTATCACGGCATCACCATCGCCTCCGGCAGCCTCACCGGCCTGCAGGTGAACCAGCGCGGCTTCGACCTGCCGCTCTCCTTCGTGCGCCATGTCACCTGCCCGCATTTCTACCGCTTTGCGGAAGAGGGCGAGACCGAGGAGGCGTTCGCCGACCGCCTCGCCGCCGAACTGGAAGCCACCATCCTGGCGGAAGGCCCCGAGACGGTGGCCGCCTTCATCGGCGAGCCGATCATGGGCGCCGGCGGCGTGATCGTGCCGCCGCGCACTTATTGGGAGAAGGTGCAGGCGGTGTGCCGGCGCTATGACGTGCTGGTGGTGGCGGACGAGGTCATCAACGGCTTCGGGCGCCTGGGCACCATGTTCGCCTGCGAATACTTCGGCATCCAGCCGGACATGCTGGTGGTGTCCAAGCAGCTCACCTCCTCCTACCAGCCTCTGGCGGCGGTGGTGATGAGCGATGCCATCTATCAGGCGGTGGCGGACCAGTCCGAGCGGCTGGGCACCTTCGGCCACGGCTTCACCGCCAGCGGCCATCCGGTGGCCACCGCAGTGGCGCTGGAGAACCTCGCCATCATCGAGGAGCGCGATCTGGTGGGTAATGCCGGCCGCATGGGCGCCTATCTCCAGGAGAAGCTGAAGGCGTTTGCCGATCATCCCTTGGTGGGCGAAGTGCGCGGCGTCGGCCTGATCGCCGCGGTGGAACTGGTGGCGGACAAGGCCACCCGCGCCAAATTCGATCCGCCGGGCAAGGTGGGGCTCTATTTCATCGAGCACGCCCAGGCCCATGGCCTGATCATGCGGGCGGTGCAGGACTCCATCGCCTTCTGCCCGCCCATGATCATCACCGAAGCGCAGATCGACGAATTGCTGGCCCGCTTCTCCGCCGCTCTGGCGGACACCAAGGCCTGGGTCGACGCGGGCATGCCCGCCGCCTGATCGCCGCTCGCGTCCTGCGCAAAAAAGCCAACGCCGGGCAATTGCCCGGCGTTGGTCGTTTCAGGGCCTGTCTTCCTGGCGGGGCGGGGTGAGCGGGGCTCGCGCCGGCCTTCAACTGGCGCACCTTCAACAATGCCTGTCGGCAAGGGATGCCTTCGTCGTGGCTGCCGTTACCAGAAGCCCACCCCGGTATCCGTCGCATAACCCGTTACGACATCATAGGTCGTTTTGAGAGCGCCTGCGTCGTTATACTTACGAGCTGTTCCTGAACCGTCATGTTCCATGTAGGTTTTACCATCATAGGCGACGGAAAACGCGCCAACCTTGAACGTTCCGTCATCTTGAGCTTCCACCAGAGTTCCAGCAATCGGCATGCCACTCGTGGTCTGGAAAGCAGCTATCTGCCTTCCGAGCTCCTGATATTTTTCCGCATCCCGCGGAATAATCTCTTGTATTTCCCCAACGATTTGCGTCAGCCGCTCCTGCTGCGTCGAATCCGTCGCTACTTCCAACTGCGCCTTATAAGACGCAAGAGATTTCTGGACGCCCGCCTGATTGGTAAGCCAGTGATTATAGATGGCGACGGACGAGAAAATATCGTCGACCGCACTGATCATAATCTCCTTCGTTCCGCTGGCAGTCCCTTTCGTCGCCGTTGCAGCCGAGTCTGCGGCTGTCGCCTTAGGGGCCGATGAAGAGGCCTCTTCCGTCGAACTGCCAATCCACGCATCCGTGGCGAAGCTCGACGCCTGGAGGTAGGCGGGGCTCGACGCTGCCTTGAGCTGGCGCACCTTTTCGATGATGGCGTCCACCGCCTCCGGCTTCGCGGTCGACGGACTGCCGGTGCCGGTCTGAAACAGCGTCAGCACATTGTAGGACGACCCAACGCTCGCAACCATGTGTCCCGCCCAATCATGGGAAACCACGGGATCACATCATGTGAGCGGGGCTTCGGGAGAGGACGACCTCATGTCGGCCTGGGATGAATTCTACATAGCCAGAAATACAACCTGACCTATGGGCAAGTCTATCAAACTATAACCCCGCGGGGCAAGGCGCTTTTAGGTGTGGTGGATCCAGGCCAGGGCCGGCGCTGCACCATGCGGGGCGGCAGCGCCGCCTCTCTACAGGCGCAGGCGCGTGCAGCACCTGCCGCCTCGCGCGCCGATGGCGCCCCCTCCCGGCGTCCGCAGCGGCGTCTCAGCCCTTGAAGCGCTCGAAGGCGGTGAGCTTCTGCACGAACGGCTCCACGTCGCGCAGGTAGATCTCGCTGCGCAGGAAATCCAGTTCCGGCTCCAGCCCGTCGTCGTCCACTTCCCGCCACCAGGATTTCGGCCGCCCGTCGGAGCCGTCGTTCCAGCGATAGCCGCGGGCTTTCAGGGCATCCTTCATCTCGAACGGGCTGCTCTCCGCCCACACCCGATGGCGGGCCTTGCGGGCGGTGGCCAGCAGGCGCTCGAAGCCGGTGCCCTGGCCGTCCTTGAGCGGGGCGGCCAGCACTTCCAACAGGGCGTGGCAATCATCCACGGCGCGATGGCCGTTGTGGAACAGCCCGCACTGGCCCACCAGGTAGCCCAGCTTCACCCCCTCGAACCCGTAGTCGGACCACGTCACCTCGGAGGCGGAGCAGGCCCAGGCCTTCAGGTCGAACCCCTCCACCAGCCGCTCGCAGAACGGGCGATCGAAGCGGGCGTTATGGGCGATCACCAGCGAGGCCGGGGCGACGAAGCGGGCCACCGCCTCCAGATCGATGCTGTGCCCGGCCACCATCTCCGGGGTGATGCCGGTGAGCTTGGTGATCACCGGGCCGATGGGCACGGCGGGTTCGCGCAAGGCGCTGAAGGTGTCGATCACATCGCCGATGACGCCGCCTTCGCCATAGGTGAAGGCCACCATGCCCAGCTCGATCACCTCGTCCTTGCCGTGGTCGAGGCCGGTGGTCTCCACGTCCACGATCACCGCAATCTTCTCATCCAGGCGCAGGGTGCGGGGCACCACCTTGCGCGGCTGGAGCTTGCGCAGCACCCGATAGAGGCCGGAGGCTTCCAGTTCGCAGGCGGCGGCCTCCTGGCGGGCGTCATAGGCCACCGCTGGGCCGGTCTTGGCCAAGGCCTTGGCCCGGACCTTGCGCCGGGGCTTGGCGATGGCTTCCATCTCCTCCGCCGCCAGCAACTCAAAGAAATCGGCCTGTAGTGCCATGGCCCGGTCTCCCAGATCCGCCGTGCGGACGATGCGGGCCGCTGCGCGCGACTCACCGCGATGTGCGCGAACCATAGCAAACCCGCGCCTCCCACGCCGCAGCGGCGGCGGTTAGGGGGCGGCGGCGGGCAGAAATCTGCGTCAGGCTTTGGCAGGCGGCGGCAAAGGGTGTAGGGACAGCCCGCCCGCGGCGGATGGCCATGTCCCGGCCCCGCCCCCGGTTTGCCGGCACCCCGCCGGCCCCGGCTTTTCGCCGCGCATCCTCCCCGCGCCGGCGCTGTCACAGTGATGGAGACGCATCATGCCGACCTCAGCCCATGCCTATCCGGACACCCAGCTTCTGATCGACGGCGCCTGGCGCCCGGCCGCGGAAGGCCGCACCATCCCCGTGGTGGACCCGGCCACCGGCGAGACCATCGGCACGGTCGCCCACGCCACCCGCGTGGATCTGGATGCGGCGGTGGCCGCGGTGGAGAAGGCCGGGCCGCAATGGGCCGCCACTTCGGCGTTCGCCCGCTCCAAGATCATGCGCCGCGCCGCCGAGCTGCTACGCGCCCGCAAGGATGCCATCGCCTGGATCATGACCCGCGAGCAGGGCAAGCCCTTGCCCGAGGCCGCCGGCGAGATCCTGGCCGGCGCCGATGTGATCGACTGGTTCGCCGAAGAGGCGCGCCGCACCTATGGGCAGGTGATCCCCGCCCGCGAGCCCGGCGTGATGCAGACCGCCATCAAGCTGCCCGTCGGCCCGGTGGCCGCCTTCACGCCCTGGAATTTCCCCATCAATCAGGTGGTGCGCAAGCTCTCCGCCGCCCTCGCCGCCGGCTGCCCGATCATCGTCAAGGCGCCGGAAGAAACCCCGGCCGCCCCGGCCGAACTGCTGCGCGCGTTCGTGGACGCGGGCGTGCCGGCGGGCGTGATCAATCTGGTCTATGGGGTGCCGGCGGAGATCTCGGAATATCTCATCGCCCATCCCACCATCCGCAAGATCTCCTTCACCGGCTCCACCCCGGTGGGCAAGCATCTGGCGGCCCTGGCGGGCACCCACATGAAGCGCGCCACCATGGAACTGGGCGGCCATGCCCCGGTGATCGTGTGCGGCGATGCGGACGTGGCCAAGGCGGTGAAGGTGATGGCCTTCTCCAAGTTCCGCAATGCGGGCCAGGTCTGCGTCTCCCCCACCCGCTTCCTGGTGCAGGACGAGGTATTCGACGCGTTCCTGGACGGCTTCACCACCGCCGCCAAGGCGATCCGGGTGGGCAATGGCCTGGACGCGGACACCCAGATGGGGCCGCTGGCCAATGCCCGCCGCATTCCCGCGCTGGAGCCGCTCATCGCCGATGCGGTGGCCCAGGGCGGACAGCTGAAGACCGGCGGTCGCCGCATCGGCAATACCGGCAATTTCTTCGAGCCGACGGTTCTCTCGCACGTGCCGACCCAGGCGCGCATCATGAATGAAGAGCCGTTCGGGCCGGTGGTGATCATCAACCCGTTCACCAGCCTGGACGAGGCCATCACCGAGGCCAACCGGCTGCCGTTCGGCCTCGCCTCCTACGCCTTCACCCGCTCGGCGGAGAATGTGCATGAGCTCAGCCGGCGGGTCGAGGCGGGCATGCTGACCATCAACCACAACGGCCTGGCCCTGCCGGAAGTGCCGTTCGGCGGCGTGCGGGATTCCGGCTATGGCACCGAGGGCGGGTCCGAGGCCATCGAGGCCTATCTGGTGACCAAGTTCGTCACCGTCGCCGCCAGCTGAGCGGAACCACACCGGCGCCTGCGCGGGTCGCAGGCGCCGCCTTTCAGGCGGTGGCGAGCCAGATCATGTGGCGCGCCCCTCCGCTGCGGCCATTGGCGCGCACCGGGGTCTCCTCGACCGCGAAGCCCGCCTTGCGCAGGCGCTGGGTGAAACGGGCATCGGGCGCCGACGACCACACCGACAGCACGCCGCCGGGGTTCAGCGCCGCCTTGGCCGCACCGAGCCCGCGCCCGTCATAGAGCCGGTCATTGGCCTTGACGGTGAGGCCCTCGGGGCCATTGTCCACGTCCAGCAATATGGCGTCGTACTTCTCGCGCCGGTCGTCGATCATTGCCCGCACATCGCCGACCGCGATCCGCACCCGCGGGTCGTCCAGGCTGCCGGCGAAGATCTCCGCCATGGGGCCGCGCGCCCAGTCCACCACCGCCGGAATGAGTTCGCCCACCACGATCTGCGCGTCCGGTCCGCAGGCGGCCAGTGCCGCGCGCAAGGTAAAGCCCATGCCCAGCCCGCCGATCAGCAGGCGCGGCGCGGGGCGATCGGCGATGCGGGCGCAGGTGAGCCGCGCCAGCGCTTCCTCCGAGCCGCTGAGGCGGCTGTTCATCAGCTCATTGGTGCCGAGCATGATGGAGAATTCGGCGCCGCGCCGCTTCAGGCGCAGGTCGCCGCCATCGGGCAAGGTGGCGGTGTCGATCAGGGACCAGGGGATCACGGACGCAGGTTCCAAACGGGGCTGAGGGCGAGGGGCGGCGGCGGGCCGAGGTCCGCCCGCCCCATATACACCCCCGCCGCCGTCGCGACAGGCGCCGGGATCGCCGCCCCGGCGGTGCTACGCCTGCGCGGCGTGGGAGCGCGGGTCGAAGATGCGCAGGCGCAAGTCTTCCAGCACATTGCCCAGATGCCGTTCCATGGCCTGCGCGGCGGCGGCGGGATCACCGGTGGCCAGGGCGTCCAGAAGCGCCAGATGCTCGGCCCCGATCTGCTGAATGCGGGTGGGCCGCCGCTCCAACCCGAACAGGCGCGAGCGCAGGCGCACCTGGCGGATCAGATCCGCCAGCAGGGGATTGCCGCTGGCGCTCGCGATGGCGTCATGCAGCATGTCGTCCACCTCGTCGAGATCGGCGCGGGTGGGGTGCGGGCCGTCCGGCGCATCGGCGGCGGCCAGGATGGCATCGATGCGGGCGCGGATGGCGGCGAGGCGGGCGGCGGGCAGATTGCCGGCGGCGAGGCGCGCGGCTTCCCGCTCCAGGGTGATGCGCACCCGCAAAGCGTGGCTGTAGTCCTCCAGGGTCACGGTCTTGACCTGCAGGGCGCCCTCGCCGCGGCGGATCAGAAAGCCTTCGCCCTCCAGCCGGAACAGCGCATCGCGCAGCGGCGTGCGGGACACCGACAGCGCCTTGGCCAGGCGCCGCTCCTGCACGATGGCGCCGGCCTCCAGCGTGCCGTTGAGGATCATCTCCAGCAATTGGCGATAGGCCACTTCGGTCAGCCGTGGGGAGCCCGTACCGGTGCCCGTGGGCTCATCCGCCGTCCCCATGCCGCCTCCTTGCTGCTCAGTTACCGGGCAGAATTTGCCCAAGAAATCTACATGCCGAGCGATTGACCAACATGGAATACCACCGGCATACTCACTCCAGCAACCCCCTCGGCGCCTTGGCTGGCGGGGCGGGAGAAACCGGCGGGGCAAGGGGGCGGTCCTCTCTGTCCGCGTCCATGCACAGGACGGTCTGATCGATGCGCCATCTTTTCGCTTTTCCCCGCAGCGCCGCCCGGGCGGCCACCCTCGCGGCCTCGCTTGCCGCTTTGATCGCGCTGCCGCTGGCGGCGCAGGCGCAGGATCTGAAGACCGGCGTGGACGGCACGTTTGCGCCCCACGCCATGCCGAACATGGCCGGCGGGGTGCAGGGCTTCAACATCGATCTGGCCAACGAACTGGCCAAGCGCCTGGGCGCCAAGATCACCATCGATGCCACCCAATTCTCCGGCCTCGTTCCGGGCCTCCAGGCCGGCACCTATGATTTCATCGCCGCGCCGGTGACGGTAAACAAGGATCGTGCCGAGACCTTGCTGTTCACCGAGGGCTATCTCAACACCGACTTCCAGTTCGTGGTGAAGAAGGACACGCCCGACATCACCAAGCTGGAGGATCTCAAGGGCAAGGTGATCGCGGTCAACAAGGGCTCGGCCTATGACAGCTGGGCGCGCGAGCTGGCGGACAAGATCGGCTGGACCGTGGAATCCTACGGCACCAATACCGATGCCGTGCAGGCGGTGCTGACCGGGCGCGCCTATGCCAATGTGGCCGGCAACACGGTCGCCGCCTGGGCGGTGAAGAACAATCCGGCCATCAAGCTGTCCTATCTGCACTCCACCGGCTTCGTGTGGGCGATCCCGGTGCGCAAGGACAATGTGGCCCTGCGCAACAAGCTGGATGGCGCCATTGAATGCATGAAGAAGGACGGCACTTTGGCCGCCATGCATGAGAAGTGGTTCGGCGCCAAGCCCGCCGCGGGCTCTGCGGCCGCCACCATCTTCCCCGGCTATGGCGTGCCCGACATGCCCGGCTATGACGCCACCGCGCACCCCCTCACCTGCTCCTGACATCACGCCCGCGCGGCGCCCGAGCGACACCGGCGCGTGCTCCAGCTGAGACTGGGGCCGCGTTGGCCACACACAGCCCGGCGCGGGGGATGATCCCCGCGCCACCGGCCCCGGAACCACGATGTCCCTCTCCCCCTCTTCTTCCGACCCTGACCGCAGCGCCGACGCGCCGATCCTGGATATCCGCGCTTTGCGCAAATCCTACGGCACCGTCGAGGTGCTCAAGGGCATCGATCTCAAGGTGGCGCGCCAGGAGCTGGTGTTCATCATCGGCCCGTCGGGCTCCGGCAAGAGCACCTTCCTGCGCTGCATGAACCGCCTGGAGGAACCCAGCGACGGTTCCATCTTCGTGGACGGCATCGACCTGCTGCATCCCAAGACCGACATCAATGCCATGCGCCAGCGCATCGGCATGGTGTTCCAGTCGTTCAATCTCTATCCGCACATGACCGCGCTGGGGAATGTCACCCTGGCTTTGCGCAAGGTGCTGGGCAAAAGCGCCAGCGAAGCCGACGCCATCGGCCTTGCGGCGCTGGAGCGCGTGGGCCTGGCGGAAAAGGCCCGCGCCTATCCGGGCCAGCTCTCCGGCGGCCAGCAGCAGCGGGTGGCCATCGCCCGCGCCATCGCGCTGGAGCCCAAGGTGATGCTGTTCGACGAGCCCACCTCGGCGCTGGATCCGGAACTGGCCGGCAGCGTGCTGGCGGTGATGCGCGATCTGGCCCGCGACGGCATGACCATGGTGGTGGTGAGCCACGAAATGCGCTTTGCCCGCGATGCTGCCCACCGGGTGGTGTTCATGGAGGCCGGCGTGGTGGTGGAGCAAGGCCCGCCCGAGCAATTGTTCGGCCCCGACGCCCACCCGCGGGTGCGCGCCTTCCTCGCCGAAATCGCGCACTGAGGCCGCCATGACCGGCGGCCAGCTCTTTCTCGAAACCTTCTTCAACCCCGTGGTGATGGCCCGCTATCTGCCGGACATCCTCAAGGGCATGGTGGTGACCATCCAGATCGCCGCCTGCGTCATCGTCACCGGCATCGCCGCGGGCCTCGGTCTGGCGGTGCTGCGCAGCCTGCGGCTGAAGGCGGTGAACTTCGTCATCATCGTCTGCGTGGACATGGCTCGCGCCCTGCCGCCATTGGTGATCGTGCTGCTGGTCTATTTCGGCCTGCCGAACATCGGCCTCACGCTGCCCAGCTTCGTGGTGCTGTGGCTGGTGCTGTCGCTGGTGCTGGCGGCGTTTGCGGAAGAGGTGTTCTGGGCCGGCATTCTCTCGGTGCGCAAGGGCCAGTGGGAAGCGGGGCGCTGCACCGGCCTCAGCGATTTCCAGACCCTGCGCTGGATCGTGCTGCCGCAGGCCATCCGCCTCACCGTGCCGCCGCTCACCAACCGCACCATCGCCATCACCAAGAACACCGCTTTGGGCACCGTCATCGGCGTGCCGGAAATCCTCAACCAGGCCACCACCGCCCAGAGCTTTTCCGGCAGCGCCACGCCTTTGATGATGGGGGCGCTGGCCTATCTGGTGCTGTTCGTGCCGGTGGTGATGGTGGGGCGCTATATCGAGACCCGCTTTGCCTGGAGGCGTGCCTGATGGACGCCATTCTCCAGCAATTCTTCAATCTGGACATCATGCGCCAGGCCGCCCCGCTGGTGCTGCGCGGCCTCGGCATGACGCTTTTGGTGTGCGCCGCCGTGATCCCCCTGGGGCTCACCGGCGGATTGCTGGTGGCCCTGGGCAGTCGCCTGCACTCGAAGGTGCTGCGCACCCTGCTGGCCGGCTTCATCGACGTGCTGCGCGCGCTGCCGCCGCTGGTGCTGCTGATCGCCATTTCCGCCGGGCTGCCATTCGCCGGCATCCGGCTGTCGCCGTTTGCCTGCGTGTGCCTGGCGCTGTTCCTGAATTCCTCGGCTTATTATGGCGAGGTCTATCGCGCCGGGCTCGACAGCGTCTCCCACGGCCAGTGGGAAGCGGCCCGCTCCACCGGCCTCGGCGCGCTCCAGACGCTCGCCTATGTGATGGTGCCGCAGGCGGTGCGCAATGTGCTCCCAGATCTGGTGTCCAACACCGTGGAAGTGGTGAAGCTCACTTCGCTGGCCAGCGTGGTGGCGCTGCCCGAGATGCTCTATTCCGCCGACATGGCGCGGTCCGTCACCTTCAACTCGTCCCCCATCGTCCTCGCCGCACTGATCTATCTGGCCCTGCTGTGGCCGGTGGTGCGGCTGATGAGCCGGCTGGAACACCGGCTCGGCACATGAGGACCATCCCAGGAGTGTCTATCCATGCGTGAAATCAAGGTGGCCGCCGCCCAGTTGGGCCCGATCCAGAAGGCCGAAAGCCGCGCGGCGGTGGTCGCCCGCATGATCGCTCTGATGCAGCAGGCCAAGGCGGAGGGCTGCCCCCTCATCGTCTATCCTGAGCTGGCGCTCACCACCTTCTTCCCGCGCTGGTACCATGAAGACCGCGCCGAGGCGGATTCCTGGTTCGAGGCGGAAATGCCCAGCCCCGCCACCCAGCCCTTGTTCGATGCCGCCCGCGCCATGGGCATGGCCATGAGCTTCGGCTATGCGGAGAAGACCCCGGACGGGCACCATTTCAACACCTCCATCCTGGTGGATGCAGCGGGCAACATCGTCGGCAAATATCGCAAGATCCATCTGCCCGGCCATGTGGAATATGATTCCGAGCGCAGCCACCAGCATCTGGAGAAGCGCTATTTCGAGCCCGGCGATCTGGGCTTCCCGGTGTGGCGGACGCTCGGCGGCATCTTCGGCATGTGCATCTGCAACGACCGCCGCTGGCCCGAGACCTATCGCGAGATGGGCCTGCAAGGGGTGGAGATGATCGTGCTCGGTTTCAACACCCCCTCTGTCAACAGCCAGAAGGGGGCCGAGGGCCTGGCCCAGCGCCTGTTCCATCACAAGCTCTCGGTGCAGGCCGGCGCCTATCAGAATGCCACCTGGGTGATCGCGGTGGCCAAGGCCGGCGACGAGGACGGCCACCACCTCATGGGCGGCACGCTGATCGTCAATCCCGACGGCGAAATCGTCGCGGAGTCCCAGACCGAGGGCGATGAACTGGTGATCCACGCCTGCGACCTGGACGATACCGTGTTCGGCAAGGAAACCATCTTCGATTTCGCCCGCCATCGCCGCATCGAGCATTATGGCCGCATCACCGCGCAGGTGGGCGTGGTGCTGCCGCCGGAGGACTAAGCCATGGGTGATCTCAAACAGGCGCCGGTGACGCCGGGGCTGAGCTTCGACTTTGCGGCTTTGCCGCCGGCGGCGCGCTACAAATTGCTGACCGGCCTGGTGGTGCCGCGCCCCATCGCGCTGGTGACCACCATTTCGCCGGCGGGCGTGGTGAATGCGGCGCCGTTTTCCTTCTTCAACACCTTCGCCCAGGAGCCGCCCTTGCTGGTGCTCGGCATGGATGCCAGGCCCGGCGGCGAGATGAAGGATACGCTGGCCAACATCCGCCAGAACCGCGCCTTCGTGGTGCATCTGGTGGATGAGGACAGCGCCCGCGACATGAACGACTGCGCCATCGACTTTCCGTCCGCCATCGGCGAGCCGGCGGCGCTGGGACTGGCGCTCGCCCCCGGCACCCACGGCCCGGTGCCCCGCCTTTCGGCGGCGCCGGTGGCCATGGAATGCCGGCAGGTGACCACGCTCAATTTCGGCCCCATGCGCGATCTGGTGATCGGCGAGGTGCTGGCCCTGCACACCCGCGCCGGCATCATCGATGCCGACACCCTGCGCACGGACTATGAGGTCTTTAAGCCCGTCGGCCGGCTGGGGGGCACGTTCTACAGCTTCCAGAACCAGCGCTTTTCCATGGAGCGGGAGAGCTATGCGGCCTATGTGGCGCGCACTAAGGCCCCCGCCCCCGAGGATGGCCCGGCGTGAGCCGCCGGGCGCCGGCCTCAGGCCCCGGCGACCTGCACCGCGCCGATGGCCATGGTGACGGCGGCCTGGACCGGATCCACCACCGGCACGCCCAGGGCCTCTTCCAAGGCGCGGCGGTGGCGGGCCATGCCGGCGCAGCCCATGACGATGACGTCGGCGCGGTCCTGCTTGACCAGTTCGCCGCCCACCTCGATCATCCGCCCCAGGGTTCCGCTGCCCGACGCGCTCTCGGCCACGCTCATGTTGAGCGGGCGTTCACCGGCGAAGCGCTCGGTCAATCCCATCTGGCGCACATAGCGCTGGTGGCGCGGCATGGAGCCCTGGCCGATGGCGATGACGCCGAAACGGTCGCCGCGGGCCAATGCGGTCAGCAGCGCGCTCTCGGCAATGCCGAAGACCGGCCGCTTGGTGCCTTCGCGGCACACATGCAGGCCGGGATCGCTGTAGCAGGCGATGACGAAGGCGCTGGCCGCATTGTCGCGCTCCACCAGCCGGCGCAGCGGGATGGTGACCTGTTCCGTATGTTCCTGGGTCTCGACGCCGAACGGGCCGTCCTCCAGGGTGACACAGCGGATCGTCGGGCCGTCGGCGAACCGCAGCGGCGCCAGCGCGGCATCGAAGCCGGCGGTCACGGCCGGGTTGGAGTTGGGGTTGATCACCACGATGTCCGGCCGCGTCATCTCATCTTCCCTGTTTCAACGTCGTCTTGATCTTTATTAGTCCCGGAGTCCGGTCCATGTCCACGAAACCTTATGACCTCGTGCTGCGCGGCGGCACCGTCGCCACCGCCTCCGGCACCTTTGCCGCCGATGTGGCGGTGGAGGGGGAAACCATCGTCGCCATCGGCCGCAACCTGGGCCCCGGCGTGAAGGAGATCGATGCGCGCGGCAAATATGTGCTGCCCGGCGGTGTCGACAGCCATGCCCATATCGAGCAGGTGTCCGCCGGCGGCCTGTTGAACGCCGACACGTTCGAGAGCGCCACCACCTCCGCCGCGTTCGGCGGCACCACCACGGTGATTTCGTTCGCCGCCCAGCATGTGGGCCTCCGGCTCAATGAGGTGCTGGAGGCCTATCACGGCCTCGCCCGCAAGGGCGCGGTGATCGACTATGCCTTCCACATGATCATCGCCGACCCCACCGAGGAAGCGCTGGCGGACCATCTGCCCAAGCTGATCCGCGAGGGGCACGCCTCCATCAAGCTGTTCATGACCTATGACCGGCTGCAACTGAATGACGAGAAGGTGCTCGACGTGCTGATGGCGGCACGCGAGAACAAGGCGCTGGTCTGCGTCCATGCGGAAAACCACGGCATGATCGCCTGGACCGCCAAGCGCCTGCTGGCCAAGGGCTATAGCGCGCCGAAATACCACGGCGTCGCCCATCCCCGCGCCTCGGAGGAAGAGGCCTTCCACCGGCTGATCACCCTCGCCGCCTTCGTGGATCAGCCGATCATGATCTTCCACGTCTCCACCGCCGAAGGCGCCGCCCGCATCCGGCGGGCGCGGGGCGAGGGGCTGAAGGTGTTCGGCGAGACCTGCCCGCAATATCTGTTCCTCACCAACCAGGACATGGACCGTCCCGGCCTGGAGGGAGCGAAATTCATGTGCAGCCCACCGGCCCGCACCGCCCCCGACCAGGAAGCCTTGTGGCAGGCGCTGGCGCAGGGCGATCTGCAGGCCATCTCCTCCGACCACGCGCCCTATCGCATGGACGAGACCGGCAAATTGTCCGCCGGGCCGAACCCCGATTTCAAGCACATCGCCAACGGCCTGCCCGGCCTGGAGGTGCGCCTGCCGCTCCTGTTCGATGCCATGGTCAGCAAAGGGCGGCTGGGCATCGAGGAATTCGTGGCGCTCACCGCCACCAAGCCGGCGAAGATCTACGGCCTGCATCCGCGCAAGGGCGACATCATGATCGGCGCCGATGCGGACATTGCGGTATGGGACCCCACCAAGCAGGTGGAGATCCAGGATGCGGGCATGCACGACCGCACCGGCTTCACCCCGTTCGCGGGCCGCACCGTCACCGGCTGGCCGGTCACGGTGCTGAGCCGCGGCCGCGTGGTGGTGGAAGACAATGCGTTGAAAGCTGCCCCCGGCAGCGGCCAGTTCCTGGCCCGCACCGCCGGCCCCGCCGCCGAGCCCACCGGCAAGCGCGCGCCGGAATTCGATCCGGCCCAGAGCTTCGGCGCCCGCCTCTAGGGGGCTCTCAGCCAGCGTGACGTCCGGCCCGCCCCATGGGCAGGCCGGGGGTCACGCCGGCGAAATCCTCCCGTGCCGCGCCGGCCAGGATGGCGCGGTGCAAGGAGCGGCCGGCCGGCGACAGATCCCGGCCTGAGCGCTTGATCAGGAACAATTGCCGCTCCACCCTCGGCGCCGTCAACGGGCGGAAGGTCAGCTCGGGATGGTCCGGCCGCGGCCAGGCCAGGCTGGGCAGCGGCGCCACGCCCACGCCCGCCTCCACCATGGCCAGCAGCGTGGCCGGGTGCTCCGCCTCATGATGGGGCAAGGTGGCGGACGTGGTGGGCAGGCCCCGCTCCATCTCCAGCCGGATGCCGGTGCCCGGCGCCATGGCGATCACCCCGGCGGCGGCGCTTTCCGCCCAGGTCACGGTCTCCCGCGCCGCCAGAGGATGATCGCGGCGCATCACCAGCGCGAAGATGTCGGTGAGCAGGAAGGCGCTGTCGAGATCGGGATCATCGCCCGGCACATTGGCGATGCCCAGTTCCGCGTCGCCGCTGCGCAAGGCGGTGATGATCTGGTGCCGGGGCGCCTCGCGCACGGCGACGCTGACCATGGGATGGGCCTGCTGGAACTGCGCCAGCACCGCCGGCAGCAGCCGCAGCGCCACCGAGGGCACGCAGGTCACCGCCACATGGCCGCGCCGATGCTCCTTGAGATCCTGGAGGTCCTGCACCTGATGGTCCAGATCCGCCAGCAGGCGCTGGATGCCGGGCAGGAATTCGCTGCCCATGGCGCTCAGCTGCACGCTGCGGGTGGTGCGGTCCAACAGCCGCACGCCCACCTCCGCCTCCAATTGCTGCACCGCCTGGCTCAGCGCCGATTGCGACATGGCGAGCTGGCGCGCGGCGCGGCTGAAACTGCCGGTCTGGGCCACGGCGACGAAGGCGCGCAATTGGCGCAGGCTCATATTCATCAGCATAATTGATAAATATATCGATTTTTCCCGGCTTGTTAATAAGAACCGCCGATGCAACACTTTTGTCCATGGCTAAAACCTGTGCAGCCGATGATCGGCCCCAGGTTCCGCCCATCTGAGACGACGGCGCGGCCAACGCGCCGCGCCCCCTTCCAGACGAGGACATCCGCGGTGATCGATCGGCGCACCCTCATCAAGACCACCCTCGCCGGCGCGGCGCTGGGCAGCTTCGGCCGGTTCGCCCCGGCATGGGCGGCGGGCACCCCGGTGGTGGTGTCCGAAGCCCTGCGCCTGGGCATGTATGCCTCGCTTTATGTGGCGGCGGACAAGGGCCTGTTCGCCAAGCATGGGCTGGAGGCGGACCTCTCCACCGCCGGCGGCATCGCCTTGCCCACCCCCATCGTGCTGTCGGGGCGGGCGCAGTTCGGCGTCACCAGCCCCGGCATGTCGGTGAATGCCACCCGCGAAGGCGGCAAGCTGAAGAACATCGCCAAGATCGTCGGCGGCGTCTCCATGTGGGCCATGGCGCGGCCGGACAGCACCATCAAGACCATCGACGATCTGCGCGACAAGACCATCGCCACGCTGAAATTCCCCTCCTCCACGCTCCAGGTGCCCACCTATGTGATGAAGACCGTGGGCAAGTTCGATCCCAAGGAGGCCGGCGTCACCTTCCTGGAATTGCCCATGGGCGCCCAGGCCGCCGCGGTGAAGGACGGCCGCGCGGATCTGGCCACCGCGTTCGAATGGGACATTTCCATCGGCGTGGAGCAGTTCGGCCTGAAGCCGGTGCTGTCGTTCGGCGATGTGCTGGGGCCGCTGTGCTTCACCACCGCCATGGCCAGCGAAGACTATATCGCCAAGAACCCGGCCACCGTGCAGGGCTTCTGCAATGCCTTGGCCGAAGCGCAGAAGATGATGCACCAGGACAATGCGGTGTTCACGCAGGTAGCGGAAAAATACTTCCCCAAGGTCTCGCCCAGCGTCGTCGCCAACGCCAC
Source organism: Azorhizobium sp. AG788 (assembly GCF_943371865.1). Classification (GTDB taxonomy): domain Bacteria; phylum Pseudomonadota; class Alphaproteobacteria; order Rhizobiales; family Xanthobacteraceae; genus Azorhizobium. The sequence goes on from NZ_CALRWL010000019.1 coordinate 64,273, forward strand.
CAAGAATTTCTTCGGCTCGCGCACCGCCATTCCGCAGAACCCGACCATTTCGGCGGAAGAATGGGACCGCGCCATGCAGCTGGAACTGGGCGGCGGCTCCATCAAGGAGACCCTGCCCTATGCCCAGATGGTGGACAATAGCTTCGCAGTGAAGGCCGCCAAGGACTTCGGATTGGCCGGATGACCATAGCCACCAGCTTTCCCCCCGAGCGCCGCCGCGTGGTGCTCCCCGCCCGTCCCGAGCCGCTGTCGCTGGCGGTGGAGGAGACCGCGGTCATCGTCGTGGACATGCAGAATGCCTATGCCTCCCCGGGCGGCTATCTGGATATCGCCGGCTTCGACATCTCCGGCGCCAAGCCGGCGATCGCGGCCATCGCCGAGACCTTAAGCATCGCCCGCGCCGCCGGGGTCACGGTGATCTATTTCCAGAACGGTTGGGACAAGGACTATGTGGAGGCCGGCGGCCCCGGCTCGCCCAACTGGCACAAGTCCAATGCCCTGAAGACCATGCGCAAGCAGCCGGAACTTTCCGGCACCCTGCTGGCCAAGGGCGGCTGGGACTATGCTTTGGTGGATGCGCTGGCGCCGCAGCCCGGCGACATCGTGGTGCCCAAGCCGCGCTATTCCGGCTTCTTCAACTCGCAGTTCGACAGCATCCTGCGCGCCCGCGGCATCCGCAATCTGGTGTTCTGCGGCATCGCCACCAATGTCTGCGTGGAATCCACCCTGCGTGATGGCTTCCACCTGGAATATTTCGGCGTGCTGCTGGAAGACGCCACCCATCAGGCCGGCCCCGACTTCGTGCAGAAGGCCGCCATCTACAATGTGGAGACCTTCTTCGGCTGGGTCTCCAATGTCGCCGATTTCCGTCGCGCCTTCGCGCAGATCCCTCCCCAGGAAGACTGACCACCATGACTTCTGAGACCGCTCCCCGCGCCATCATCCCCGCCGGATCCGGCGTGCCGCTGGCGCCGTTTTCCCCCGGCATGCAGGCGGACAACATCATCTATGTGTCCGGCACCCTGCCGTTCGACAAGGACAACACTGTCGTCCATGTGGGCGATGCGGCGGCGCAGACCCGCCATGTGCTGGAGATCATCAAGAGCGTGATCGAGACCGCCGGCGGCACCATGGCGGACGTCACCTTCAACCAGATCTTCCTCACCGACTGGGCCAATTACGGCGCCATCAATAAAGTCTATGCCGAGTATTTCCCCGGCGAGAAGCCCGCCCGTTACTGCGTGCAGGTGGGCCTGGTGAAGCCCGATGCTTTGGTGGAGATCGCCACCTTCGCCCATAAGAGGGCCTGAGGTGAGCCTGTCCCGGACCGAGGCGCTGCCCCGGCGCGGCGGCTGGCGCATCGCCATGCCCTCCGCGCTGACCATCGCCGCCTATCAGGTGGCGCTGCTGGTGGTGCTGCTGGCGGCGTGGGAAGTCGCCGTCAGCCTCGGCTGGATGGCGGTCTATCTCTATGGCCGCCCCAGCGGGGTCATCGCCAAGGCCTGGACATTGATCCTCAGCGGCGAACTCCTCCGCGACGCGGCCCTCACCGCCTGGGAGGCCATCGCCGGCTTTCTCATCGGCACGTTTCTGGGCAGCGCCGCGGGCCTGGTGCTGTGGCTGTTTCCTACCGGGGCGGCGGTGCTGCGGCCTTACATGATCGCGCTCAACGGTCTGCCCAAGATCGCCTTGGCGCCGCTGATCATCGTCTGGTTCGGCATTGGGCTGGGCTCCAAGATCGCCATTGCCGCCATCATCACCTTCATCGTCGCCCTCATCACCGCCCAGCAGGGCGCAAAAGAGGTGGATGCGGATCTGGTGAAGCTCATGCGCTCGCTGGGTGCCGGGCGGGTGCGCACCTGGCGCACGGTGATCGTGCCCGGCGCCATGCCGTGGATCGTCTCGGCCTTCCGCCTCAATGTGGGCTTTGCCCTGATCGGCGCCGTGGTGGGCGAATACATCGCCTCCAAGGAGGGCCTTGGCTACATGATCTATTACGCCGGGGTGCTTTACGACCTCAATGCGGTCTGGGTGGGCATCGCCGCCCTCATGGGCGTGGCGCTGGCCATGTATGGCGTCATCGACGTGATCGAGCGCCGCCTGCGCCCCTGACACTTTCTCCCGTTTCACCTGCACGAAGTGTTGTCATGCCCCATGCAAACGGCGGCGACGCCGACCTTTATTATGAAGTCCACGGCAGCGGCCCGGCCATCGTGCTGTCCGCCGGCATGGGCGGCAGCGGTGCCTTCTGGCGGCCGCAGCTGGAGGCGCTGTCCCGCCGCCACACCGTCATCCTCTACGACCATGCCGGCACCGGCCGCAGCGCGCGGGACGTGGGGCCGCGCTCCATCGCCGAGATGGCGCGGGACATCACCCGCGTGCTGGATGCCGCCGGCATCGCGGATGCCCATGTGGTGGGCCACGCCATCGGCGGCATCGTCGGCATGGAACTGGCGCTGGCGGCGCCGGAGCGGGTGCGCAGCCTGACGGTGGTGAACGGCTGGGGCAAAGCGGATGCCTTCCTGCGCCGCTGCTTCGAGGTGCGCACCGGCATCCTGCGGTGCAGCGGGCCGAGGGCCTATGTGCGGGCCCAGCCGCTGTTCCTCTATCCGCCGCGATGGATCGCCGAGAACATCGCCGCGCTGGAAGAGGAAGAGGCCCATATGGTGGCGCACTTTCCCGGCGAAGACACCATGCTCCAGCGCATCAACACCTTCCTGGCCTTCGAGGGCGGCGCGCGGCTGAACGCCATCCGCGTGCCCACCTTGCTGGCCGCCGCCCGCGACGATGCCCTAGTGCCGTTCTATCTCTCCGGCCAGTTGGCGCGGGCCATTCCCGGTGCCCGGCTGGCGGAGGTGGATTTCGGCGCCCATGCCTTCACCGCGGTGACGCCGGATGTGTTCAACGCCATGCTGCTGGACTTCTGTGGGGAGACCGACCGATGAGCACACCCAAGGTGGTCCTGCGGGCCGAGGACATCGGCGTGGTCTTTCCCGGTGCCCGCGGCCCGGTGGAGGCGATCCGCAAGGTGGATTTCGAACTCTATGAGGGCGAGACCCTGGCCATCGTCGGCCCGTCCGGCTGTGGCAAGTCCACCTTGTTCAATGTCATCTCCGGGTTGCTGAAGCCCTCACGCGGCCATGTGGATGTGGACGGGGTGCGGGTGGACACCGCCGCCGGCCATGTGGGCTACATGCTGCAGAAGGATCTGTTGCTGCCCTGGCGCACGGTGCTTCAGAATGTGCTGCTGGGGCTGGAGGTGCGCGGCACGCCCAAGGCCAAGGCGCGGGCCATCGCCCTCGACCTGATCGCCGCTTATGGCCTGGCCGGCTTCGAACATGCCAAGCCCGGCACCTTGTCCGGCGGCATGCGCCAGCGGGTGGCCATCATGCGCACCCTGGCGTTCGATCCCAAGGTGATCCTGCTGGACGAACCGTTCTCGGCGCTGGATTTCCAGACCCGCCTGCTGCTCCAGGCGGATGTGGCCCGCATCATCGCCGAGCGCGGCAAGAGCGCCATCCTGGTCACCCACGATATCGGCGAGGCGGTGGCCATGGCCGACCGGGTGATCGTGCTGACCCTGCGCCCCGCGACCATTCGCGCCGTGCACGAGATCCGTTTGCCCAAAGGCCATCGCGACCCTGTGGCGCTGCGGGCCGACCCGATCTTCAACGACCATTTCGCCCGCATCTGGGCCGATCTGGAGATCCCCAAGGCCGCGTGAGGCCCGCGCGCGCGTTGCGGCGCTCCAGCGTTCGGGGCACCATCGCCGCCCCGCGCCGGTGCGCGGCGAAACGCGGACCCCATGCTGCATCACGATCTGCAATCCCTGCGCCTGTTCGTCGCCATCTGCGAAACCCGCAGCCTGTCCAAGGCCGCCGAGCGCATCAATATCGCTCTGTCCGCCGCCAGCCGCCGCCTGCGCCTGCTGGAAGAGGAGGCCGGCATGCCTTTGGTGCGCCGCCTGCCCCATGGGGTGGAGCCCACCATGGCCGGCATGACCGCGCTGGCCTATGCCCAATCGGTGCTGCATCTGGCCGATCGCTATGTGGCTGGCCTGTCCGATCATCTCTCCGGCGCGCGCGGGCGGGTGCGGGTGTCCGCCTCCAGTTCGGCGCTGGTGGAGCGCCTCGCCACGGATCTGGCCACCTTCGCCAAGCGCCATCCCGACATCCGCATCGACCTCGACGAGCGGCCCACCGCGGACACCATCATCGCCGTCACCCGCAAACAGGCGGACATGGGGGTGATCGTGCGCGGGCAGGCGGTGGAGGGGCTGACGCTGTTCCCCTATTCCACCGACCGTCTGGCGGTGGTGACGCTGGCGGACCACCCCCTGGCCAGCCGGGCCACGGTGGCCTTCGCCGATCTGCTGGACGAGGATTTCGTCGCCTTGGAAGCGGGCACCGCCGTCAACCGGCTGGTGGCGGAGCGGGCGCGGGATCTGGGGCGCTATCTGAAAATCCGGGTGCAGGTGCGCAGTTTCGAGGTGATGTGCCAGATGGTGCGCCATGGCCTCGGCATCGGCATCCTGCCGGAAGCGGCGCTGCGGCCGCTGGCGGATGCCCTGGGCCTGACCCTGGTGCGGCTGGAAGATGGCTGGGCGGTGCGCGAGATCGCCATCTGCGTGCGGGAGCATGAGGAACTCACCAGTGCCACCCGCAAACTGCTGGATGAGCTGCGCCCGAATTAGGTTTCGCATATAACGAAATCAGTCTGCTTTCTTTTCTAATTCCACGAACTCACGATTCAGCCTTAGTCTCCTCTGGTGGAGAAACAGGCATGAGCATTTCGCGGGCAGATGCAGCAAGCGGGCAGGAGGCAGGCGGCCCATGGCCGGTCGCCGCCGCGCAAGCGGCCTGTCGCGCGGCAGGTGCCAGCCATGCCTTCGTCGGCTTTCCGCCGCCGGCGGCGGACGGGACCTTCCCCTTCGCCATGAAGGACATGGTGGATGTGGCCGACCACGCCCCCACCTATGGCCTCGACCACCCGCCTCTCCCGCCGCCGCTCGCCACCGCGCCCGTGGTCCGGCATCTGGAAGCGGCCGGCGGGCGGCTCGTCGCTTACACCCGGATGACGCCGCTGGCGTTCGATCCCTCCGGCGCCAACCGCTGGCAGGGCCGTCCGCTGAACCCGTGGAATCCCGAGCGCATCTGCGGCGGCTCCTCGTCCGGCTCGGCGGTGGCGGTGGCGCTCGGCGCGGTGCCGCTGGCGCTGGGCTCCGACACCGCCGGCTCCCTGCGCATTCCCGCCCATTGCTGCGGCGTCTCCTCCTGGAAGCCCACCCGCGGCCTGGTGCCGGACACCGGCACCCTGGCGCTGGCGCCCACCCTCGACACCATCGGCTTCCTCGGCCGCGACGCCGCATGGCTGGATGTGGCGGCGGCGATCTTCGCCCCCCTGCCCCAGTTGGCCGGCGACCGCATCGGCGTGGCGCTGGACCTGCTGGAGGATTGCGATGCCGACATCTTCCGCACCTTCTGTGCCGCGCACGAGGCGCTGGAGGACATGGGCGTCGACCTGAGCGAAACCGCGCTCGCCCCGCTGATCCAGGCCACCGACGGCGCGGTGCTGGAGCTGCTGCTGGGCGAAAGCGCCCGCGCCCTGGCCGGCATCGCCGCCGCCTGGGACGACCCTTTGTTCGCCACCCGCCTCGCCAAGGGGCGCGCCATGGCCGATGAGCAGCTGAACAGCCTGCGCACGACGCTGGCCGATGCCCAACCTCTGGCGGATGCCCTGTTTGCGGTGCACGACGCCATCCTGCTGCCGGCCATGCCCTGCATCACCCCGACAATTGCCGCCTGTGACCCCGCCATTCCCGGCTTTTCCGGCCGCACGCTCTATCGCCTGTCCGCCTTCACCCGCTTTGCCAATGGCCTTGGCCTGCCGGTGGTGACTTTGCCCATCGGCACCGACAGCAACGCCATGCCGGTGGGCGCCCAACTGGTCGGCCCGCGCGGCAGCGACCGGGCGCTGATCGCCCTGGCCGGCACCATCCAGGCCGGCACCGACTGGCATCGGGCGCGCCCCGCTTCGAGTTTCAAGGAGAGTATCGCGTGAGCCGTCCCGCCACCGCCCAGGATGCCGCACCGGCGTCGCCTGCCGCCGCGCCCTCCGTGGCGCTGACCAATCTGCGCATTCTCGACCTGACGCGAGTGCGCGCCGGGCCGACCTGCTGCCGCATCTTCGCGGATTTCGGCGCCGACGTGATCAAGATCGAGGCCCCGGACGGCATCGATCCCAACGAGACCATGTCGGGCGCCCGCGACGGCTATGACATGCTGAACCTCCACCGCAACAAGCGCTCGCTGACGCTCAATCTGAAGCGCAAGGAGGGGCTGGCGGTGTTCCTCAAGCTGGTGGAGACCGCCGACGTGGTGGTCGAGAACTACCGGCCCGACGTGAAGACCCGCCTCGGCATTGATTATGAGGCGCTCAAGGCGCGCAATCCGCGCATCATCCTGGCCTCCATTTCCGGCTTCGGCCAGGACGGCCCCTATGCCAAGCGCGCTGGTTTCGACCAGATCGCCCAGGGCATGGGCGGGCTGATGTGGATCACCGGCATTCCCGGCCAGGGGCCGGTGCGGGCGGGTGCGGCGGTGGCGGATTCCACCGCCGGCCTCTATGCCGCCACCGGCATCCTGGTGGCCCTGCGCGAGCGCGATGTCTCCGGCCTGGGCCAGTGGGTGCAGACCTCGCTGCTCCAGTCCCAGATCGCTTTGTGCGATTTCCAGGCCGCCCGTTATCTGATCGAAGGCGAAGTGCCGCCGCAGAACGGCAATGACCACCCCTACTCCACCCCCATGGGCGTGGTGGAGACCGCCGACGGCTTCATCAATCTGGCGGTGGGCGGGGATGGCCAGTGGCGCGACCTGTGCACCGCCATCCAGCGCTCAGACCTAGCGCATCACCCGGACTATGCCACCCAGCCCCAGCGCCTCGCCCATCGGGCGGACGTATGGGCGCTGCTCACCCCGATCTTCGCCGCCGACACCTCGGCCTCCTGGCTGGAGCGGCTGGAAGCGGTGGGGGTGCCCGCCGGCCCCATCTATCGCATGGACGAGGTGTTCGCCGACCCGCAGGTGGCGCATCTGAACGTGGCGCAGAGCGTGCCCCATCCCCGACGCGGTGAGGTGACGCTGGTGGGCCAGCCCATCGGCCTGTCGCGCACCCCCGCCGCTGTGGTGGCGCCGCTGGCGGACAAGGGCGCCGATTGCGATGCCATCCTCGCCGATGTGGGGTTCGACAGCGCCGAAATCGCCGCCTTGCGGGCGGAGGGCGTGATATGAGCGACCCGGGACTGCTCTATGCGGTGAGCGGCGCGCTGGCCCGCATCACCATCTCGCAGCCGGCCAAGATGAACGCCATGGCGTTCCATATGTGGCAGGCCCTGCCGGGTCTGGTGGCGCAGGCGGTGGCGGACCCCGCCGTGCGCGCCATCGTGCTGGAAGGCGACGGCGAGAAGGCGTTCTGTGCCGGTGCCGACATCTCGCAATTCGGCGCCCAACGTTCGGACCCGGACGCGGTGGCCGCCTATGATCGGGCGGTTGCCGAGGGCATGTCCGCGCTGGCGCAGGCGGGCAAGCCCACCATCGCGGTGATCCGCGGCATCTGCTTCGGCGGCGGCTTCGGGCTGGCGCTGGCCTGCGACATCCGCCTCGCCCGCGCCGACGCCCGCTTCCGCGTGCCCGCCGCCCGCCTGGGGCTCGGCTATGGCTTCGAAGGGGTATCGCTGCTAGCGCGCAAACTGGGGCCGGACGCCACCGCCGACATCCTGATCTCCGCCCGCATCCTGGACGCGGCCGAGGCGGAACGCCTGGGCGTCGTGGCCAAGGTGTGGAGCGATGACGCCTTCGCCGATGAGAGCGGCGCCTATCTGGACGCCGTGGCGGCCAATGCCCCGCTGACGCTCATGGCCGCCAAGGCTGCCTTGGTGGAACTGGCGAAGCTTGAGGCGGCGCGCGACACCGCCACCGTGGCTCAAATGGTGGCCGCCTGCTTCGGCAGTGCCGACTACAAGGAAGGCCAGGCGGCCTTCAAGGAGAAACGGACACCGCAGTTTCGCGGTGTCTGAGGCTTTGTTTCAGCGGTTGTTTCAGCGGTTCACACGTCCCGTCCACACATAAAAACACTCCAGAGGACCAGACCACATGCAGCGTCGTACCGTACTTGCCGGCCTGTCCGGCCTCCTTGCCGCCACCGTCGCTCCCCTGGGAGCGTTCGCGCAGACCGCCGCCGCGCCGGTCACCCTGACCGTCGGCTATGCGAAGGTGGCGCATCTGGCGCCCATCATCCTCATTGCCGACAAGCTGAAGAGCCAGGGCATCGAGCTGAAGCTGGTGGAATTCGCCCGCTATGCGGACGCCCGCACCGCGCTCCAGGCCGGCTCCCTGGACATTGCCACCGTGGGTCCGGCCGATATTCCGATCTCGCTGGCCAACGGCTCCAATAGCCTCGTGGGCATCATGGGCGTGGGCGCCTCGGCGAAATACGTCATCGGCCGCACCGGCGTGAAGTTCGACACCTGGGAAGACGTCAAGGGCAAGAAGATCGCCATCGCGCCGGGCTCGGCGGTGTGGTTCCAGTTCGCGGCGACCTTGATCGAGAAGGGCATTCCCTACAATTCGTTCCAGGCCATCAACATCCAGGGCGGCGGCGCCAATTTCGACCAGGCGCTGGAGAAGGGCGAAGTGGACGCCATCGTCACCTGGGAGCCGTTTGAATCCATCCCGGTCATGAAGGGCTATGGCTTCTTCGCCGAAAATCTCGACTACAGCACCTCCAAGGCGGCAGGCGCCGAACTGGGCATGCTGGCCGCGAACAAGACCATGATCGCCGGCAAGGATGCCGCCGTACAGGCCTTCGTCACCGCTTATGTGCAGGAGATGAAGATCCTGGAAGCCTCGCCCTCGGCCTTTGCCCGGGCGATCCAGCAACTCACCGGCCTGGCGCCGGAAATCTCCCTGCGCATTGCCCAGATCATCAAGCTCGGCCCCGTGGTGACGCCCGATCAGTTGAAGCGGCAGGCCAAGGCGTTCTTCGACCTCGGCGTCATTCCCAAGGACGTGTCCGGCCAGATCGACGACAGCTGGAACGCGACCTATCTCGCCAAGGCGATGAAGCCCTGAGCCCTGAGGCCTGAGGCCTGAGACCTGCGATCCCGGCGGCGCCGGAGCCATCCGGCGCCGCCCTGTCTCCCTTTTTTGTCTTCAGCTGACGCCAGCCCCCGCGGAGCGGCCCATGTCCTCGATCACCTCAGACGCGCGCCCGCGTCGCCGCTTCGCCGGCGGGCGGACCCTGCCGCGTATCGGCGCGCTTCTGGCCTCGCTCATCCTGCCCATCCTGCTGGTGGCCCTGTGGCAGTGGGCGGGCACCAATGGCGGCCTGTTCGGCGGCGCCCTGCCGACCCCGGACCGGGTGTGGACCGCCTGGACCAAATGGGCCTTCGGCACCCCCGGCATGGGGCTCAATCCCTATTCCGGCACCTGGGCCGAGAGCGTGATGTTCTCCACCATCCGCGTCGCCAAGGGCTTTGCGCTGGCTATTCTCATCGGCGTGCCTCTGGGCATCGCCATCGGCTGGTCGCGCCTGTTCGCCATGGTGGTGGATCCCACCGTGCAGTGGCTGCGCCCGGTGCCCATCACCGCCTGGTTGCCCATCTCCATCGCGGTGTTCGGCATTTCCGATTTCGGCTCGATCTTCCTGATCACCATCGGCGCCTTCTATCCCATCGTCATCAACACCACCCACGGCACCCGCGACGTGGAGAAGAACTGGATCCGCGCCGCGCTGATGATGGGCTCCTCTCCCTTCACCGTGCTGCGCCGGGTGGTGCTGCCGGCAGCCCTGCCCTCCATCTTCACCGGCCTGCGCATCGGGCTCGGCATCGCCTGGACGGCGGTGATCGTGTCCGAGATGGTCGCGGTGAAGTCCGGCCTCGGCTACGTGCTGTGGGATGCCTATTATGTGGGGCGCATGGACATCGTCATCGCCGACATGATCTCCATCGGCCTGCTGGGCTACCTCTCCGATTTCCTCATCGTGCGCGTGGAGCATTGGGTGCTCCGCTGGCGGCGCCTGCAATCCTTCAATACGTGAGGCACGCCATGGGCACCGTTTCCATGACCGGCGTCTGCAAAGTGTTCGGCGGCACCCAAGGGGTGCGCGCCCTGGACAATGTGGACGTGCAACTGGCCGAGGGCGAGTTCATGGCCCTGCTGGGGCCCTCGGGCTGCGGCAAGTCCACCTTGCTCAACATCCTCGCCGGCTTCGAGGGGCAGAGCGCCGGCGCCATCTCGTTCGACGGCAAGAGCGTGCGCCGCCCCGGCCCCGACCGCGGCGTGGTGTTCCAGGAGGCAGCGCTGCTGCCATGGCTGAACGTCTGGCAAAACGTGATCTTCGGGCCGCAGGTGCAGGGCGTGCCGCGGGCGGACTATGAGCCGCGCGCCATCGAGATCCTGCGGGTGGTGGGACTGGAGGCGTTCCACAAGTCGCTGCCGGTGCAGCTCTCCGGCGGCATGCGCCAGAGGGTGGGCATCGCCCGCGCTCTGGTGATGCAGCCCAAGGCCCTGCTGATGGATGAGCCGTTCGGCGCGCTGGACGCGCAGACCCGCCTGTCCATGCAGCAATTGCTGCTGGATGTGTGGCAGCGGTTCAAGACCACGGTGATGTTCGTCACCCACGACATCGACGAGGCCATCCTGCTGGCGGACCGGGTGTGCATCATGACCGCCCGCCCGGGCCGGATCGTGCGGGACATTCCCATCACCTTGCCGCGCCCGCGCTCCATCGACGATCTGCTCTCGCCCGATTTCGTGCGCTTCAAGGCCGAGATCATGGCCGAGATGCGCGGCGTGCACTGAAGAGGACGCCTGATGGCCAACCCGCGCATTCCCTATCGCTTTTCCACCTCCCGCGCCCCGCTGCCGCCGCTGAATGGCAAGCGCGTCCTGGTGCATCTGGTGGTGAATGTGGAGCATTGGCAGTTCGACCGCGCCATGCCCCGCACCATCATCACCCCGCCCCATGGGCAGGGCTCCATTCCCGACGTGCCGAACTTCTCCTGGGCGGATTACGGCATGCGCGCCGGGATGCCGCGCATCCTCGATTTGTTCAAGAGCCGCGGCCTGCCCGCCTCCACCAGCTTCAATGCCGGGGTGGTGGATGCCTATCCCCAAGCCGCCGAGGCCATGCTGTCGGCCGGCTGGGAATTCATCGGCCACGGCCTGCACCAGAAGGCGATCCAGAACAGCGACGGCGATGCGGAAGCCGACATGATCGCGGCCGCGCTGGACAAGATCACCGCCTTCACCGGCACCCGCCCGCGCGGCTGGCTCTCGCCCGGCCTGCGGGAGAGCGAGCGCACCCCGGACCTGCTGAAGGCGCAAGGCCTCGATTATGTCTGCGACTGGGTGGTGGACGACGTCCCCTCCTGGATGACCACCGCCCACGGCCCGCTGGTGGCCATGCCCTACAATCTGGAAATCAACGATTCCATCATCTACGCCGTGGAGCGCCACGCCACCGGCGAGATGGAAAAGCGCCTGAAGCACACGCTGGCCCTGTTCGAGCAGGAGAGCGCCACCGCGCCGCGCGTGCTGGCCATCGGCCTGCATCCGCATCTGATTGCCGTGCCCCACCGCTTCCACGAACTGGTGGCCATGGTGGATACGCTCGCTGCCAGCGACAGCGTCGGCTTCGTCACCGGCAGCCAGTTGTGCGACTGGTTCACCACCGCATCCCCACCCGAGGCCTGAGACCATGGATCTGGCATTGAACGGTCGCCGCGTGCTGATCACCGGCGCCTCCAAGGGCATCGGCGCTGCCTGCGCCAAGGCGTTTCTGGACGAGGGCGCCACCGTCCTGCTGGCCGCCCGCGACGCCGGCCGGCTCGCCGCCACGGCGGCGGAGCTGTCCGGCGCCGGCGCCACCGCCAATTCCGTCGCCATCTGGGCCGGCGACCTGTCCCAGAGTGCCGAGCGCGAGCGCCTGTTCGCGGAAGCCGGCGCCGTGGACATCCTGATCAATAACGCCGGCGCCATCCCCCCCGGCGGGCTGCTGGACCTCTCCATGGCGCAATGGGAAGAGGCGTGGGCGCTCAAAGTGATGGGCTATATCCACCTCACCCGGCTCTATCTCGGCGCCATGAAGGACACGGGCGCCGGCACCATCGTCAACATCATCGGCAATGCCGGGCGCAACCCGCGCTATGGCTATGTGTGCGGCGCCACCGGCAATGCGGCGCTGATGGCCTTCACCCAGGCGGTGGGCGGCAAATCACCGGACTTCGGGGTGCGGGTGTTCGGCATCAACCCCGGCGCCACCCGCACCGATCGCATCGTGCGGCTGGTGGAAGCCTCTGGCAAGACCGCCGATGAGGCCGCCGCCAGCGCCCCGTTCGGCCGTTTCGGCGAGCCGGACGAAGTGGCCCGCACCACAGCTTTCCTCGCCTCGCCCGCCTGCGGCTATGTGAGCGGCACGGTGCTGGACATCGACGGCGGCAGCGGCTCGCGCTGAGGCCCGGCCCCTCGGGAACCCGTCACCCCATCAGTCGTTGCTTTCCTGGGCGTTGCTGCGCAAGCGTGGCTCCAGATTGAGCTGCGATACTCCTCCTTGACCAGCATGTGCGAGCCAACGAGGAACGGGCTATGGCGGGAACGGCAGCGCAGGGGCTGAATGGAGATACGCCCCCGGCCGTGTGCCAGGGATGCAAGACCACCGGCGATATCCCCGCTTTCACCATGGCGTTCCAGCCGATCGTCTCGCTCACGTCCGGCCTGTCGCCGACCATATGGGGCTATGAAGCCCTGGTGCGCGGCGAGGCCGGCGAAGGCGCCGCCTCGGTATTGGCGCAGGTGACCGAGGAGACGGTGTATCAGTTCGACCAGGCCTGCCGGGTGCGGGCCATCGAGATCGCCGGCGCCCTGGGGCTGGATGCCGTCACCAAGCTCTCCATCAATTTCATGCCCAATGCGGTCTACGAGCCTGCCGCCTGCATCAAGGCCTCGCTGGCGGCGGCGGGGCGCGCCGGGCTGCGCGCCGATCAATTGATGTTCGAATTCACCGAGACCGAGCGGTTCGCGGACATCGGCCATGTGGCCAATATCATCGCCCGCTATCGCCAGATGGGCATGGTGACGGCGCTGGACGATTTCGGCTCCGGCTATTCCGGTCTGGTGCGGCTGGCCGGGCTGCATCCGGACCTGCTGAAGATCGACATCGGCCTGGTGCGCGGGATCGATACGGACCCGCGCCGCCGCGCCATCGTTGGCGCCGTCCTGGCGCTGGCGGGAGAGCTCGACATCCGGGTGATCGCCGAGGGCGTGGAAACCGAAGGCGAATGCCGCACCCTGAGCGCGGCCGGCGTCGACCTGTTCCAGGGCTTCTACTTCGGCCACCCCCAGATCGGCGCCTTGCCGCGCCTCACACTGAACGCCTGACGGCGCCCCTATGCGGCCTCCGCCAGCATGCAGGGGCGGCCTTCGTGGTCGGCGGTCCACAGGTCGAGGCCGGCGTCCGTCTTCACCGCATTGAGTGTCAGCGGCGGGCCATCGAAGATCGGCCGCACGCTGCGGAAGGCGAACGTCTTCGGGCTGCGGCCCAGCAGGCGGCCGGCAAATTCCGCCAGCAAGGTGGCCTGCAACGGGCCATGCACGATCAGGCCGGGATAGCCCTCCTCCTCGATGCAATAGGTGCGGTCGTAATGGATGCGATGGCCGTTGAAGGTGATGGCGGAATAGCGGAACAGCAGCACCGGCGAGGCCTCGACGCTCTCCTGCCAGCTGGCCGTACGCGGCGGGGCCGCCGTGCCCGAACCGCCGGCGGGCGCATCGGTGCCGCGATAGACGATGTCCTGCCGCTCGCGGATCGCCAGGCCCCGCGCGGTGGAGATCTCATGGTCCACGGTGACGAAGCACAAGGTGCCGGTGCGGCCTTCCTTCACCACCACATCGGCGATGCGCGAGGCGCGGGCCACGTCATCGCCCACCCGCAGCGCGTCCAGCCATTCCAGCTTGCCGCCCGCCCACATGCGCCGCGGCAGCGGCACCGGGGGCAGGAAGCCGCCGCGCGCGGGATGGCCATCGGGACCCAGCCCCTCCAGGGGCACCGCCGGCGGGGCGAGGCACCAATGGGCGGTCAGGGTTGTCTCCTCCCCCGCCACGGGGGCGCCGGCGGGGCGATCCAGCGTCACCCGCAATTCGCGCAGGCTGCGGGGGGTGATGAGGTCATGGACCGTCTCGGTGCGGCCGATCCAGCTGCGCAGATGGTCAATATCCAGGGTGACGGACATGGCTCGCCTCAATAGGAGCGCGGCATGCCGAGCACGTGCTCGGCGATGTAGCTGAGGATGAGATTGGTGGAGATGGGCGCCACCTGATAGAGGCGGGTCTCGCGGAACTTGCGCTCCACGTCATATTCCTCGGCGAAGGCGAAGCCGCCATGGGTCTGGACGCAGGCTTCCGCCGCCGCCCAGGAGGCATCCGCCGCCAGCATCTTGGCCATGTTGGCATCCTCGCCGCAATCCTTGCCCTGCTCGAACAGCGCGGCCGCCCGATGCACCATCAATTCGGCCGCCCGCATCTGCGCATAGGCCTTGGCGATGGGGAACTGGATGCCCTGGTTCTGGCCGATGGGCCGGCCGAACACCACCCGCTCCTTGGCATAGGCCGTGGCCTTCTCGATGAACCACTTGGCATCGCCCACGCATTCGGAGGCGATGAGGATGCGCTCCGCATTCATGCCGGAGAGGATGTAGCGGAAGCCCTTGCCCTCCTCGCCGATGAGGTTTTCGGCGGGCACCTTCACATTGTCGAAGAACACTTCCGTGGTGGAATGGTTCATCATCGCCCGGATCGGGCGGATGGTGAGGCCGTCCTTCTTGGCCTCGCGCATATCGACGATGAACACCGAGAGCCCATCGGTGCGCTTCTTCACCTGGTCTTTGGGCGTGGTGCGGGCCAGCAGCAGCATCAAATCGGAGTATTCGGCGCGGGAGGTCCACACCTTCTGACCGTTGACCACATAATGGTCGCCCTTCTTCTCGGCGAAGGTCTTCAGCGAGGTGGTGTCGGTGCCCGAGGTGGGCTCGGTGACGCCGAACGCCTGGAGCCGCAATTCGCCGGAGGCGATCTTGGGCAGATAGGTATTCTTCTGCTCATCACTGCCATGCCGAAGCAGCGCGCCCATGATGTACATCTGGGCGTGACAGGCGCCGCCATTGCAGCCGGCGCGCTGCACCTCCTCCAGGATCGCTGCGGCGGCGGACAAAGGCAGGCCGGCGCCGCCATAGCTTTCCGGGATCAGCGCCGCGAGGAAGCCGGACTGAGTCAGCGCATCCACGAAGGCGGAGGGATAGGCCTGCTCGCGATCCAGCTTGCGCCAATATTCGCCGGGGAATTGCGCGCAGAGCTTGCGCACCGCATCGCGAATGTCCGCATAGGACTGGTCGACGCTCTCGTGCTCGCTGGGCTGGCTCATTGGGGGACTCCGTAACGCAAACCGTGTTGCCTCGGTCTAACAACGGTTCCTGCCATCGGGGAAAGTGATATTTGTGATCGCCTCCATCGGCGAAAGCTTTGCCCTCAGGCCGGCGCCGCCGCCGCGCGGCGCCAGAGCGCAGGCCCGGTCAAATGTACCGAGCGGCCGGTGGCATCCACCGCCACCGTCACCGGCATATCCTCCACCACGAATTCGTGAATCGCCTCCATGCCCAGATCCGCGAACGCCAGCACGGTGGCGCTCTTGATGGCCTTGGACACCAGATAGGCCGCCCCGCCCACCGCGATCAGCGAGGCCGCCTGGTGGCGGGCGATGGCCGCCACCGCCTCAGGCCCGCGCTCGCCCTTGCCGATCATGGCCAGCAGGCCGGTGGCGGCGAGGATCTCCTCCACATAGCCATCCATGCGGGTGGCGGTGGTGGGGCCGGCGGGGCCGACCGCCTCCTCCCGCACCGCCTGCACCGGACCGACATAATAGATCACCCGATCCTTCAGGCTCACCGGCAGCGGCTGTCCGGCGCGCAACAGCTCGGCCATGCGCTGATGGGCGGCATCGCGGCCGGTGAGCATGCGCCCCGTGAGCAGCAGCTTCTCGCCCGGCTGCCAGGTGGCGACCTCGGCGCGGGTAAGCGTATCGAGATTGACCCGCCGGGTGTTGGCGCCGGTCTGCTCGAGCACGATCTGCGGCCAGAGCGACAGGTCCGGCGGATCGAGCCGCACCGGGCCGGAGCCGTCCAGGACCACATGGGCATGGCGGTTGGCGGCGCATTGCGGGATCAGCGCCACCGGCTTGGAGGCGGCGTGGGAGGGGAAGGTGGCGATCTTCACATCCACCACGGTGGTGAGCCCGCCCAACCCCTGCGCGCCGATGCCCAGCGCATTGATCTTGTCATAGAGTTCCAGCCGCATCTCCTCCTCCTGGGAGGCGGGGCCGCGCGCCTGAAGGTCGCTCATGTCGATGGGGGCCAGCAGGGATTCTTTCGCCAGCAGCATAGCCTTTTCGGCGCTGCCGCCGATGCCGAGGCCGATCATCCCCGGCGGGCACCAGCCGGCGCCCAGTTCCGGCACCGTCTTCAGCACCCAGTCCACCACCGAGGCGGACGGATTGAGGGTGGCGAAGCGGGCCTTGTTCTCCGAGCCGCCGCCCTTGGCCGCCACGGTGATCTCCACCGTGCGCCCCGGCACCAGCTCCACATGCACCACGGCGGGGGCGTTGTCGCGGGTGTTGCGGCGCGAGAACAGCGGGTCCTCCACCATGGAGGCGCGCAGCGGATTGTCCGCGTGCAGATAGGCCCGGCGCACGCCCTCGTTGATCAGCGCATTGAGCGAGCGCTCGGTATCGAAGCGCACCTCCATGCCCACCTTGACGAACGCCACCACCAGCCCGGTGTCCTGGCAGATGGGCCGGTGGCCCAGCGCCGCCATGCGCGAATTCACCAGGATCTGGCCGATGGCATCCTTGGCGGCGGGGGAAGCCTCCCGCTCATAGGCCCGGGTGAGGTGGACGATATAGTCCGCCGGGTGGAAATAGGAGATGTACTGCAAGGCGTCGGCGACGCTGGCGATCACATCCTCTTCCGCAATCACCACCGCTGGCCGCATGTCGTCCTCCTGCCGGTCCCGCTCACATGCCCAGGAGACGCGGCAGGAACAGCGAGACCGCCGGAATGTAGGTGATGATGCCCAGGAACACGAGCATGGCCAGCAGCCAGGGCATGACCGCCACGGTCAATTCGCTGATGCCCATCTTGGTGATGCCCGAGGCGACATAGAGATTGAGCCCCACCGGCGGGTGGCACATGCCCACTTCCATGTTGACCACGATCATGATGCCGAAGTGCAGCGGATCGATGCCGAGGCGCACCGCCACCGGGGTCAGGATCGGCGCCATGATGAGGACGATGGAGGACGGCTCCATCACATTGCCCGCCATCAGCAGCAGCAGATTGACCAGCAGCAGGAAGCCGATGGTGCCGAGGCCCAGGTCCACGATCCACTGGGTCATGGCCTGCGGGATGTTCTCATTGGTCATCAGGAACGAGAACAGCGCCGCGTTGGATATGATGTAGAGCAGCATGGCCGACATGTTGGCGCTGGACAGCAGCACCTTGGGCACGTCCTTCAGCCCCATGTCCTTGTAGATGAACACCGCAATGATGAAGGCATAGACCGCCGCCACCGCCGCGGCCTCGGTGGGCGTGAACATGCCGGCATAGATGCCGCCCATCACGATGACGATCAGCAGCAGGCCCCAGATGGAATCCTTGAACGCCGCCCAGCGCTCCAGCCAATTGGCCTTGGCGAGGCGCGGATAGCCGTACTTCCAGGCCCGGTACCAGGTGGTGAGGCCCAGGAGGAAGGCCAGCATCAGGCCGGGCACGATGCCGGCGATGAACAATTGGCCGATGGAGGCGGAGCTGACGCGTTCGCCCGAAGGTCCGGTCATCTGCATGCCGGTGGTGGCCACCGCATACATCACCATCACGATGGACGGCGGAATGAGGATGCCCAGCGCCCCGGAGGTGGTAACGACGCCGGCGCCGAACTTGGGCGGAAAGCCCTGCGCCTGCATGGCCGGCAGGATGATGGAGCCGATGGCGACCACGGTGGCGGGCGAGGAACCGGACACCGCTGCGAACAGGGCGCAGGCCAGCACGCCGGCCAGTCCCAGCCCGCCGTGCCAGTGGCCGATAAGCGAGGTGGCGAATTTGATCAGCCGTCGCGCCACCCCGCCATGGGTGAGGAAATTGCCGGCGAGAATGAAGAACGGGATCGCCATGATCTCGAACTTCTCGATGCCGGTGAACAGCTTCTGGGCGACAATATCCACCGGGATATTGGTCATGGTGAACACGAAACTCAGCACCGTCATGCCGAGCGCGATGGAGATCGGCATGCCCGTGGCCATCAGGACCACGAACAGGCCGAAGATGATCAGCGCGCTCATCGACGGGGCTCCTTCGGAAACAGGTCGCTGTCGGCGATGGCGCTGAGGGCCGGGGTCTCGTCGAGGCCATCCACATGGCCGTGGTCATGCACCGGCAGATGCCCGGTGCGCCAGAACCAGAACGCCACCTGAAGGAAGCGGAAGCACATGAGATAGGAGCCGATGGGGATGGCGAGATAGGCGATCCAGGACGGCATTTCCATTTCCGGCGTGGTGTCGCCGAAGCCGTAGCGGGCCAGCACGAACTTCAGCCCGAACGAGCCCACCACCGCGGTGAACAGCGCCCCGCACAGCAGGCCGAACAGGATCAGGGCCTTGCGCGGGCGGTCCTTCAGCCGGTTCACCAGCACGTCCACGCCCACATGGATGCCGGTGCGCACGCCATAAGCGGCGCCGATCTTGGCCATCCACACGAACATCAGGATGCAGGCTTCCTGGGCCCAGCCCAGATTGATGCCGGACACATAGGGATAGAGCACCCGAACGCCGGAGGCGTAGCGCTGCACCACGGCGACGAAAATGAGCACCGTGGCGGCGCCGATCAGCACCGAGATCAGCGTTTCTTCCAGATGATCCAGAAGATGGGTCAGTGCCGTGCGCGCGCCGTTGGCGCGGATCATCGCCGCCATGTAGACGACGAAGACGACGGCAGTGAACGCAAGCATCACATAGAGCTTGTGCAGCGGCTCTTCCATTCCCCGTCCCTTCGGCCTGAAGCCGTGCGCCGCCGCGGAGAAGCTCCCGGCGGCCGGCGCGTCATGTCCCGTGGAGATATCCCGATGGCCGGCGCCGTTGGCGCCGGATGCAAAGCGGGGCCGGCATGCCGGCCCCGTCCGCTCAGAGGCCGGTGGGCTTGGTTTCCTTCAGCACCATGTCGATGGTGTCCTTGCCGATGCGGCCGGACATCTCGCCATAGACCGGCTCCAGCGCCTTGCGGAAGGCGGCGGTCTCGGCGGCGGTGGGGACGCGGATATCAATGCGGCCGGACTTCTTCATCTCGGCGAGGGCGTCGTCATTCTCCGACTGCGAGATGGAATTGGCATAGACGGTGGCTTCCGCCATGGCCTTGTCCAATTGCGTGCGCACATCCGCCGGCAGGCCGTCCCAGAACGGCTTGTTCACGATCACCGCATAGCCGATATAGCCGTGGTTGGTGACCAGAGCATACTTCTGCACTTCATAGTGCTTCTGGGTATACATGTTGGAGGGCGTGTTCTCGGAGCCGTCCACCACCCCGGTCTGCATGGCCTGATAGACTTCCGAGAAGGCCATCACCTGCGGCAGCGCCCCCAGCGCGCGGAATTGCGCTTCCAGCACCTTGGACGACTGGATGCGCATCTTCAGGCCCTGGAAATCCGCCGGCTTGGCGATGGGCGTGTTGGCGCTCATGATCTTGAAGCCATTGTCCCAATAGGCCAGCCCCTTGATGCCCTTGGACTCCAGCTGCTCGAACAGTTTCTTGCCCACCGCGCCCTGGGTGACCTTCTGCAGCACTTCCTTGTTGGGGAAGATGTAAGGCAGGTCGAACACCTCGAACGCGCGTGCGCCCATGGGGCCGAACTTGGCCAGCGAGGGCGCCAGCATCTGCACCGCCCCGAGCTGGAGCGCCTCCACCTCCTCCTTGTCCTTGTAGAGCTGGGAGTTGGGGTAGATCTCCACCTTGACCTTGCCGGCGGTGTATTTCTCGGCCAGTTCCTTGAACTTTTCGGCGCCCTTGCCCTTGGGCGTATCGGGCGCCACCACGTGGCTGAACTTGATGACGATCTGCTGCGCCTGGGCGGCGGGGCCGCTCAACAGGGTCGCGGCGGCGAGCAATGCGCCGAAAAGGGTCTTGTGCATGGCGTCTCTCCCGAAGCGGTCTTGTGGTGATCGACCCTCTGTCGGCGCGGGGCGCCCCGGGGTCGTCTTGCGGCCCCTCTGCGTGGGCTCGTCTCTACGTGGGCTCGTCTACGCGGGCTCTTGGCACACCATGGCAGCCAATGGGCCATGGGAAAATAGCGTTGTTACCTCCCCGCCCATGGGACCGGGACGCCGCGGCGCGGAGGGACTCATCATCCCGCAACGACCGCCGTTCACATCTTGGAGAGCGACCGGGGCAGAGCCAAAGACGATTTCATGTTGGTGAGCATAAGGGAAAGTTATGCCCCGCGGCTGCACCGGAAACTGACGCTAGGGCAGATGCCCAGTGCCGGACGGGCAGTAGCCGCCCCTTCCGCTGACGATCAGCGCCTCGCGTCCCCGTCGTCCACCAGCGTCGCGCGCCAGACCCCGTCGCGCACCAGTCCGATCAACGTGGTGTGGGCCAATTCCTCGATCGCCCGCACCGCATTGGACAAGGGCCGGTCGCTGGGGCGCACCACATGCAAATCGCGGGTGAGCACCGGAGTGCCCAAAGGCCAGGTCTTCAGCCGTCCCGCTTCCAGTTCCCCCTGCACCGCCGCCGCCGGCAGGATGGCATAGCCCAGGCCGCCCTCCACCAGCAGCTTGATCTGGCCATAGGTGTCGAGATCGATCACCGTGGTCAGCCGCACCGCCTCGGCGGCGGCCCGCTCCTCGATCAGATCGCGCAGGCCATGGCCGGGACTGGGGAGGATCAGCGTCAGCCCCGCCACCGCCGCGAACGGCAGCGGCCCGTCCGGGGGGTGAGGATGGCCCATGGGCGCCACCGGCCCCAGCAGGCACAGATCCTCGCAGAGCACGCGGCGCGCCTCCAAGCCCTTGTCGGTGACGGTGCGATAGAGCACGCCGAGGTCGATCTTGCCTTCCCGCAGCCAGTCCAGCACGAAGCCGCTCATGGCCTCGGCCACCCGCAGCTTGACCTTGGGATAGCGCCGCCGCGCCTCGGTGATCAGCGGCACGCACAGCATCTGGCTGATGGTGCCCGGCAGGCCGAAGCGCACCTCGCCTTCCGGCTCCGTATGCTGGCCGCGCACCGCCTCGCGGGCGACCTCCATCTGCCCCAGCATCACCCGCGCATGGCGCAGCAGGGTCTCGCCGGCCTCGGTCGGCCGCACCCCTTGGGGCGAGCGGAACAGCAGTTCGACCCCGAGGTCGATCTCCATGTTGCGCACATGCTGGCTGAGCGCCGGCTGCGCGATGTGCAGCCGCTGCGCCGCCTTGGAGAATGACCCGCACTCGGCAATGGCCACGAAATAGCGAAGCTGGCGCAGGTCCACGGTCGGCATCATCCCTGAGGGTCAGATGCCAAACCTATAGCCCCCTCGCAACACGACGTGCAAACCTTATGGCGCGGTTCAGGCGGGCCGCGCCAACAGATGCACCCGATGCGGCTGACGCAGCGCGGTGCCGCCGTCGGTCGCCTCGCCCACGCGGGCCATGATGGCGGCGACGGTGTCCTTTTCCCGCTCGGCCACCGGCGCGCGAGTGGGGTCCACTTCCACCACCTTGGCGAGGAAGGCGGCCGGCGTGGAGAACACGCGGCGGTCGTCAAACTCCACCTCGTTCAGGCAGGCCAGCTGCCCCGACGCCAGAGCGGCCGCGATGGCCGCCTGCGCCTGTGCCCGGATCTCGGTCTCGTCCTCCACCGGACGCATGGCGTCGAAGAACGAGCCTTCCGCCAGCGGCTCCACCACCAGCACCGGCCCGGCGCTCACCCGCGCCGCCTCCCGCAACGCCCCCGCCATCAGCGCCTCGGGCACATGATGCAGGGCATTGTGGATCACCACCGCGTCGAACGCCCCGTCGGGATAAGGCAGGGCTTCGGCGGACGCGCGGGTGAAGCTGGCATCGGGCACCGCCAGCTGCGCCGCCGCCACCGCCTCGTCCTGGGGATCGATGCCGGTCACCACCGCCCCGCGCTTGGCCAAGGCGCGGGCCAGCGCGCCATGGCCGCAGCCCACATCGAGAATGCGCCGGCCCGCGAACGGCCCGATCCACTCTTCCATCACCGACAGGCTGGTCCGCGTCTCCCGGCTCATGCGCCGTTCCCTTCGATCTTGGCGGCCAGCGCGGAAGCAAATTCTGCCCGCACCGCCTGCGAATGTTGCCCCAACCCCGGCACGGGCCCGAAGACCGGCAAGGTATGATCCACCAGCGCCCCGGGCGCCAGCAGGCGCACCGGGCCGGTGGGGGTCTCCACCGTCACATAGCGGTTCTGCGGATGCTGGGCCACATCCTCCAGGGTGGAGACGCGGCCATAGGCGATGCGCGCCGCCTCCAGCCGCGCCACCACTTGATCGCGGCTCAGGGTGCCGAACACCGCATCGATCTCGCCATTCAAGGCCGGGCGCGCGGCGACGCGGGCGCTGTTGTCGGTGAAGCGGGGATCGGTGGCCAGGGCCGGCTGCCCCAGCACCTGATCGCAGAACATGCCCCACTCGCGCTCGTTCTGGATCGACAGCAGCACCGCCTTGCCGTCGCCGCAGACATAGGCGCCATAGGGGGCGATGGTGGGATGGGTGAGGCCGGCGCGGGCCGGCACCTTGCCGCCATAGGCATATTGCAGATAGGGCACGTTCATCCAGTCGGCGAGCGCATGGTAGAGCGAGACCGCGATGTGCCGCCCCTGCCCGGTGCGCTCGCGCGCGAACAGGGCCTGCAGCACCGCCTGGAACGCGGTCATGCCGGCGGCGATGTCGCAGACCGAGACCCCCACGCGGGCCGAGCCGTGCTCGTTGCCGGTGATGGCGGACAGGCCGGTCTCCGCCTGCACCAGCAGATCATAGGCCTTCAGGTCGCGATACGGCCCCTCGTCGCCATAGCCGGAGATGGAGCAGGTGATCAGGCGCGGGTTTGCCGCCCGCAGATCCGCCGGGGCGAAGCCCAGCCGGTCGATCACGCCGGGGGCGAGATTCTGGATGAATATATCCGCCTGCGCCACCAGGGCCGCGAGCACCGCCACATCGTCCGGGGCTTTCAGATCCAGGCAGACCGATTCCTTGCCCCGGTTCAGCCAGACGAAATAGGCGCTTTCCCCATGCACCAGATGGTCATAGCCGCGGGCGAAATCGCCCTCAGGCCGCTCCACCTTGATGACGCGGGCGCCCCCGTCCGCCAGCCGGCTGGACAAATAGGGCGCGGCCACCGCCTGTTCCACCGAGACCACGAGGAGGCCTTCAAGATCGTTCTGCATCGGACCCGCAAGGTTGGAGGACGGACCGGGGGCCGAAAGACCCAGACGGTGGCACCAGGGCCGCCACGGACACGGCGGCCAGCGGGAACGATTGCCCCGGCGCCGTCAGAACACAAATATGAGTGTCCGCTAGGTGCCATAGGGTTTCGCGATAGCTAGGCCGGCGCGCGCGGCGGCAGGCTCACCCCACCGCCGGAACGGGGCGGTGCACATCGGGACCGTCCGACAGGAAACTGATGCTGAGATATCCCGCCACGTCGCCCCCGTGCGGAGCGGGTTGCGCCGGCACCGGTTCGACCATGACCCCCACTGCGGCCAGCGCCGTCACCAGCGCACCGACCGCATCGCCCGGCAGGTCGAACGCAATGGCCGCCAGCATGTTGGAATAGAGCTGCTGGTTCTTGATCCAGCCGCCGAGGCCGGTGATGGCGTCCATGGCCTCGAACACGGCGACATTGAACTGGCGCCGGCAGACGGCTTCCATCCGGATCATGCGATGGCCTCACGCGGCGGGCGCATCGGCCCATCCCCCACGCCATAACCCCGCCCACCCCGCCCGCCAAGATGGCCGCGCCATCCCGGACACGGCCGTCCACCGGCCTGGCGATGGATGCTAGACGGCTTTGCTATAGGCCCGCGCGCAAATCCTTATTTGCCTGCGGCGCGCCGGGCGGCACTGTGCCCATTCCCTTTCCTCCCGGTGGACTTTCCATGGGCGCCTTCCTGCTGACCGACCGCCTCGCCGTCCTGTTCGTTCCCGGCGACCGGCCGGAGCGCTTCGCCAAGGCGCTGGCCGCCGGCGCCGATGGCGTGATCGTGGACCTGGAAGACGCGGTGGCGCAGGACCAGAAAGCCGCCGCCCGGGCCAAGATCGCCGCCGGCTGGCCGGCTGAGGGCCGCCTGTTGCTGCGCATCAATGCCCGCGCCACTCCGTTCCAGGCCGACGACCTCGCGCTCGCCCGCACCTTGCGCCTGGCCGGCATCGTGCTGCCCAAGGCGGAACAGCCGGCGGACATCGCGGTCGTGCGCGCCGACCTGCCTGACGTGCCGGTGATCGCGCTGATCGAGAGCGCGCTCGGACTGGCCAATGCCCGTGCGCTCGCCGCCACTGACGGTGTGGCGCGGCTGGCGTTCGGCTCCATCGATTATTGCGCCGATCTGGGCAGCGCCCATACCCGCGAGGCGCTGCTGATGGCCCGCAGCGAACTGGTCTTGGCCTCGCGCCTCGCCGGCCTTGCCGGGCCGGTGGACGGCGTGACCACCGCCGTCGCCGATGCGGCCCTGGCGCAGGACGATGCGGCCTATGCCGCGCAACTGGGCTTCAACGGCAAATTGTGCATCCATCCCAATCAGGTGGCGCCGGTGCTCCAGGGTTTTGCCCCCAGCGCCGACGAAGTGGCCTGGGCGGGGCGCATCCTGGCGGCCATGGCGGCGGGGGCCGGTGCGCTGCAGGTGGATGGCGCCATGGTCGATGCCCCGGTGCGCGCCCGCGCCGAGAGCATCCTGCGGCGGGCGAACAGCGTGAACGAGGTGTCCCATGGCCAATGAAACCCGGATTCTCGCCGACTTCGTCGTCGGCCTGCGCTTCGAGCATCTCCCGCCGGCCGTGGTGGCCCGCGCGGAGCGGCTGGTGCTGGACTTCCTCGGCAATATCGCCCGCGGCGGTGCCGAGGCGGAATCCAGCCCCTCGCTGCGCGCCACCCTTGCCCGTCTCGGCCTCGACGGGCCGGGCATCGCCACCGTGGTGGGCAGCACCCGCGGCTATGCCCCGCCCATCGCCGCGCTGCTGAATGGGGTTTATGGCCATTCGCTGGATTTCGACGACACCCATGCGGCCTCCTCGCTGCATCCCAGCGCCCCGGTGGTGCCGGCGGCGCTGGCTGCCGCCGAACTGACCGGCGCCGACACCCGCGCCTTCCTCACCGCCGTGGTGGCCGGCTATGAGGTCTGCTGCCGGCTGGGCCTGGCGGTGGACCCCACCGCCCATTACGCCCGCGGCTTCCACCCCACCGCCACCACCGGCGTGTTCGCCGCCGCCGCTGCCGCCGGCCTGCTGCTGGGGCTGGATGCGGACAAGATGGTGTCTGCCTTCGGCATCGCCGGCAGCCAGGCCGCCGGCTCGCTGCAATTCCTGGTCAGCGGCGCCTGGACCAAGCGCTATCAAGTGGGCGCGGCCGCCATGAACGGGCTGATCGCCGCCACCTTGGCGGCGGAAGGCTTCAAGGGCTCGGTCGCGGCGCTGGAGGGCGCGCACGGCTTCTTCCAGGGCTATAGCGGCGCCGCCGATCCCGCCCGCGCCATCCGCGATCTCGGCACCGGCTGGGAGACGCTGGAGATCGCGCTCAAGCCCTATCCCAGCTGCCGCTACACCCATGCGGCGCTGGATGGATTGCTGGCCCTGCGCGCGGAAATGCACCTCCAGCCCGCCGACATCACCGCCCTCACCATCGGCCTGCACCCCAACGGCATCACGCTGACCGGCGCGCCGCTGGCCGCCAAGCGGCGGGCGCGCACGGTGGTGGAGGGGCAGTTCTCCATGCCCTTCACCGCCGCCGTGGCCCTGGACCAGGGCCGCTTCGGCTGGGACGACTACCGGCGCCTGGGCGAGCCGGGCCTCGACGCTCTGGCCGACCGCATCGACGTGGTGGCCGATGCCTCGCTGGAAGGCCTTGCCCATCCGTTCGGGGCCACGCTCACCCTGACCACGCCGGCGGGTATCGTGGCGCGGCGGATCCCCGATCCCTCCGGCGAGCCGCATCTGTTTCCCACCGACGCGGCGCTGGAAGGAAAGTTCGCCACCTTGACGGAGCCGGTGCTGGGCGCGGGCACGGCGGCTTTGGCGGACGCGACGCTGGCCTTGTCACAGCCGCGGCCCATCGGCATGTTCAGCACCTTGGCCCGCCCGGCCTGAGCGTTGCCGCGCACACACGCCCCCGCCCACGCGGTGGAAGGTCGCAGGCCGCGACCGCCACAGAACGCCACGATGCGCTACAAGGCCCGCGGTGGGGGCCACATGATGTGTGAACGGATGCTTGAATGAGCCGTTTCCGCCGCGCCCGCCGCATCGCGGCGTGCGTCGTTGCTGTTTTGGTGGTGTTGACCCTGGCCCATGCCTATCTGGCCCAGGCGGCGGAACGCGACTACCCGCCCACGGGCCTGTTCCTGACCGTGGACGGCGTCCACCTGCACTATACCGAGGAGGGCGAAGGCCCCGTTCTGGTGCTGCTGCACGGCAACGGCGCCATGGTGGAGGACTTCGCGCTCAGCGGGCTGGTGGAGCGGGCCGCCCAGAGCTTCCGGGTCATTTCCTTCGACCGCCCCGGCTTCGGCCACAGCACCCGCCCGCGCGGCGTCGAATGGACCCCGACGGCGCAGGCCCGGCTCATCAGCGAGGCCCTCGCCCGGATGGGTGTCACCCAGGCGATCGTGCTCGGCCATTCCTGGGGGGCGCTGGTGGCGGTGACGCTGGCCCTCGACAATCCCCGCCTGGTGCAGGGCCTGGTGCTGGAGGCCGGCTATTTCTTCCAGAGCCCGCGGCTCGATGCCCGGATGGTGCGTCTGGTCGCCCAGCCGGGCCTTGAGGATGTGTTCAGCTATACCCTCACGCCGCTGATGGCCCGCCTGCTGTGGACGCCGATCATGGACGACGTGTTCGGCCCCGATGCGGTTCCGGCGCAATTCGCGCGCTTTCCCAAGGCACTGGCGCTGCGGCCGTCGCAATTGCGCGCCGCCACCGAGGAGGTGGCGCTGCTCAATAGCGGCGCCGCCGCGCTGGAAGGCCGGCTGGGGCGGCTGGCCCTGCCCGTGGCCATTGTGGTGGGCGATGGCGACCGGCTGATCGATCCCCAGAGCCAGTCGATCCGCCTGCACCAGACCCTGCCGCAGAGCAGCCTGCGGGTGATCCCCGGCGGTGGCCACATGGTGCACCAGACCGCCCTCGACGACGTCATGGCGGCCATCGACGAAGTGGACCAGTCGGTCCGCCCGGATCCCGGCCCGGGCCTCTCCCCACCGTCGGGCGCGCTGCGGCGCGGCGTTCCCACGCCGGCCCCCTGGCCCCTGGCGCGCTGAGCCGCCCCCCTCGCACGCCCGGGCGGGCGGTTGGTCACGGTTGGTCCAAGACCTGGCACGCGGTTGCTGCCGTCCGGTGGCGGGGCTATCAGGGCGTGGACATCGGGGAATGACGCGCCGGCGCCCTCCTGTCCGGCGCCCGTCGGCCGCCCCTGACCTTTACGGATCAACCATGCCCTTGCTGCGTGCGTTCTTCGCCTATTACCGGCCCTACAAAGGCCTGTTCCTGCTGGATTTTACCTGCGCGGTGGTCTCGGGCCTCTTGGAACTGGGCTTCCCCATGGCGGTGAAGCTGTTCGTGGACGATCTGCTCCCCGCCCAGAACTGGGGCCTGATCGCCGCCGCCGCCGCGGCCCTGCTGGGGGTCTATCTGGTCAATGCCGGGCT
>NZ_CALRWL010000020.1:0-86328 GCF_943371865.1 Azorhizobium sp. AG788
CCCTTGCCCATCTCGCCGGCGCGGGCCGCCTCGATGGTGGCGTTCAAGGCCAGAAGATTGGTCTGGCTGGCGATGTTGGTGATCAGGATCACCACTTCGCCGATCTTGGCCGCCGACTGCGAGAGCTCGATGATCTCCGTCTGGGTGCGTGCCGTCTCGTCCGCGGCGGTGGCGGCGATCTTGGCGGCGTGGGACACCTGCGAGCCGATCTCGCGGATCGAGGCGGTCATCTCCTCGGTGGAGGCGGCGACCGTCTGCACATTGTTGCTGGCTTCTTCGGCCGCGCCGCCCACGGCTTCCGCCTGACGGGAGGTCTCCTCGGCGGTGGAGGCGAGATTGCGGGCCGCTTCCGACACTTCGTTGGAGGACTGGGCGAAGGCGTTGGCGAGGGCGCCCATGCTGGCTTCGAACGTGCTGGCGATCTCCAGGCGCTCGTTGCGCACCTTCTCGGCGGAGCGCTGCTCCTGCAGGGCGGCCTCAGAGCGCAGGTGCTCGGCCTCGACCAAGCCGAGGCGGAAGGCTTCCACGCTCTTGGCGATGGTGCCCACCTCGTCCTTGCGATCGGTGCTCGGCACGGTGACCGTGAGCGCGCCGCCCTGGATCTGGGCGATCACCGCCAGGATGTCGTTGATCGGCTTGACGATGCCGAAGCGGGTCACGAGGGCCGCGATCACCAGCGCGGCAACCACGACGCAGCCCATGAGGATGTTGAGGAAGGTGACCGTGGACGCGGTTGATTTGTCGAGGTTGGTCAGAGCGGCCTTTGACTTTGTAACGCCTTCATCGATCAGTTTGGTCACGGCGTCGACCTGAGCGCGGAGGGCAGGGTCGCAATCCGCCACCATCATGCGGCCAGCCTTGATGATGTCATCAGGGGCCAGGGACTCTCGCGCCAGCTTGAGGGTTGGCGCGCAGGCGCCGCTAAGGACGGCACGCATGTCCACCCCAAGTTTGTCGATCTGCGCAGCTTGAGATGGCAGCATTGCCCGCGCCTCCTTGGCGCGGGTCTCGAATGCGGCGAGCGTCGAGGCGTAACGCTCTTCCGCGGCCTTGAGTTCGGTTTCGGTGGTGGCAACCGCGAGCTGGTAGATGGAGCGCTGGATGCCAACGGTCTGGCGGTTCACCCGGGCGAGCTGGAGATAGCCAGCCTCTTCCACCAGTGCGTCGTTGTAGGCGTCCGACACATCATTGATCTTACCGCCGGCGAAGAGGGTGCCGCCGAGGGCGCAGACACCCAGCATCAAGATCAGAATGCCGATCTTGAACATGATCGGAAGATTTTTGATCGACATGGCCGTGACCTTTCAACGTCAGGACGCCGCCGGTTCGGACGGGTCCGCAAGAAATGCATGACGTTGAAGGGCTTACCCCTCTTGCCCCGCCGCACTTACGGACAGTTGGGGAGGGATCTTGCGTGAGGCTGATGAGGGTGCAGGACGTGAAACATACAGCCTGCGGATAGTACGCCATTATGGAGCGGATGCGATCGGCTTGCCGCTGGAGGCCCATTCGGCCCAGGAGCCGTCATACAGTGCCAAAGGCATCTTGCCGATGCTCTCCAGTGCGACCCATAGGATGGCTGCGGAGACGCCGGACCCGCAGGTGGTCACCACCGGCCGATCAAGGTCCAAGCCGACGTCCAGCAAGGCGGCACGGACATTTTCGGGGGAGACCAGATGGCCATCCTTGACGATGCGGTTGAAGGGCAGGTTGAGGCTGCCGGGGATGTGCCCCGATGAAATGCCTGGGCGCGGCTCGGGCGCCGTTCCGGCGAAACGGTCCGCCGGCCGGGCATCCAGCACCTGGATGATCGACCCAGCAACCGCCGTTTCAACCTTGGCGATATCCGCCACAATGGAACGATCCAAGCGGGCAGAGAAGACCGCCGGAGCGCGGATCGCGGGGCCGCTTTCGGTGGGCCGGCCTTCCTCCACCCATTTCGGCATCCCGCCATCCAGAATCAGCACCTCGCGCACGCCGAAGGCCTTCAACGTCCACCACACCCGCGGGGCGGAAAACAGGCCCGAGCCGTCATAGACCACGACGCGCAGGCCATCGCCGATGCCCAGCGCGCCGACGGCGGCGGCGAAGGCGGTCGGGGTGGGGAGCATGTGCGGCAGCCCCGTCGAATCATCGGCAATGGCATCGATATCGAAGAAGACCGCGCCGGGGATGTGCCGCTCCAGGAACTCCGCCTTGCCGTTGCGCCCGCTGGGCGGCAGGTGCCACGACCCGTCGACAATCACCAGATCGGGTGCGGAGAGGTTGGCGGCGAGCCATTCGGTGGAGACGAAGGGGGAGGAGGCGGTCATTGCAGGGCTTTCGCGGTGTTGTCGGTCATTGCCGTCAGAGAAGGACGTTCGGGACCTCGACCTTGCGCTCCAGCCAGGCCGGAACCGGCAGGTCCTTGGAACGCAGGAACTCGGGGTTGAACAGCTTGGACTGGTAGCGGGTGCCGTAGTCGCAGAGAATGGTCACGATGGTGTGGCCCGGCCCGAGGTCCCGCGCAAGACGGATCGCGCCGGCAACATTAATGCCCGACGAGCCCCCCAGGCACAGGCCCTCGTGCTCCAGCAGGTCGAACACGATGGGGATGGCTTCCGCGTCAGGGATCTGGAACGCCGCGTCCACCGGCGCGTCTTCCAGATTGGCGGTGATGCGCCCCTGGCCGATGCCCTCAGTGATGGAACTGCCCTCCGCGTGCAGCACGCCGGTGGTGTAGAAGGAATAGAGCGACGCGCCCATGGGGTCGGCGAGGCCGATCTTGACCGCCGGATTGCGGTCCTTCAGCGCCAGCCCGACCCCGGCGAAGGTGCCCCCGGTGCCCACCGCGCACACGAAGCCGTCGACCTTGCCGTCGGTCTGGTCCCAGATCTCCGGGCCGGTGGTGGAGATATGCGCGTTCCGATTGGCCACATTGTCGAACTGGTTGGCCCAGATGGCGCCATGGGGCGCGGTCTTGGCGATCGCTTCGGCCAGACGGCCGGACACCTTCACGTAATTGTTGGGGTTGGAATAGGGCACAGCGGGCACCTCCACCAGGGTGGCGCCGGCGAGGCGGAGCATGTCCTTCTTTTCCTGGGACTGGGTCTCCGGGATCACGATCACCGTCTGGAAGCCGAACGGTGCCGCCACCAGCGCCAGGCCGATGCCGGTGTTGCCGGCGGTGCCTTCGACGATGACGCCGCCAGGCTCAAGCTGCTTCCTGGCGACGGCGTCCTGGATGATGCCCAGTGCCGCGCGATCCTTCACCGATTGGCCGGGGTTCATGAACTCGGCCTTACCCAGAATGGTGCAGCCGGTCAGCTCCGATGCCCGCTTGAGCTTGATCAGAGGCGTATGGCCGATGGAATGTACAAGCCCGTCGCGGAAATTCATGAGAACCACCTCAGCTATCTGGAGGCAGCCTACCGAACGGGCGAGAGGGCAGCAACCGCCGCCTCTGTGGTGTCCCGCCTCACCCGGCTGAGCGGATCTCCTTGCGGGTATGCTCGAACGCCCGCAGCGCCCGCTCACGGGCCGCGGCGTGATCGACGATCGGCCTGGGATAGTCCACGCCCAGGCGAATGCCGGCGTGGGCCAAGTCCAGGCTGGAGGCTTCCCAAGGCTTGTGAATCAAGCGGGCGGACAGGCGGGCGAGTTCCGGCACATAGGTGCGCACATAGCTGCCGTCGGGATCGAACTTCTCGCCCTGCAGCACAGGATTGAAGATACGGAAATACGGCGCCGCATCCGCCCCGGAGCCGGCCACCCATTGCCAGCTGGCCGGGTTGCTGGCGGGATCGGCATCCACCAGCGTGTCCCAGAACCAGTGCTCGCCGTCCTGCCAGTGGATCAGCAGGTGTTTGCACAGGAAGGAGGCCACCACCATGCGGACGCGATTGTGCATCCAGCCGGTGGTCCAGAGCTGGCGCATGCCCGCGTCCACGATGGGATAGCCGGTGCGACCGTGTTGCCAGGCCTTGAGATCACCGGAACATTCGCGCCAGGGAAAGGCGTCAAACGCCGATTGCAGGTTGCGGCGGGAGAGGTCCGGCATCGCATGGAGCAGATGGTAGGAGAACTCGCGCCAATAGACCTCGGCCTCGAACTTGCGCACGTCCCCCGCCGGCGCGTCGCCAGCCGCACCCGCAGAAGCAGCCGCGACGATGGCCTGACGGGGGGACAGCTCGCCAAACCGCAGGTGGGGGGACAGGCGGGACACGTGGGGCAGGTCCGGCCGATCGCGCTTGGTGCCGTAGCCGGCCAGGCCATCCTCCATGAACCCCTCAAGGCGCGCGCGGGCTGCGGGCTCGCCCGGGGTCCAAGCGGCACGCAAGCCGCCGGCCCAGTCCGGCGCGGTGGGTAGCAGATGCCAGGCGTCCAGCGCCTCGCTGGCCAAAGCGTGGGCGGCAGGGCGCAGCAGCGGCACCTGGAGCACGGCCAGCGCGGGACGATCGCGCACCGCCCCACGCATGAAGGCGGAGAAGGTGCGCGGCATCCCGCCGGCCACGGTCCGCACGCTGCCAGGCATATGCAGCAGATGGCCCAGGGTGGGACACACCTCGCGCCCGTCGGCCCGGAGCCGAGCCGTGACCGCCTCGTCCACCTTTGCGGCGGCGGCCTCGGTGCGGATATTGAACGCCACCAGCCCGCAGCCGGCCTGCCGGGCCACGTCGGGTACGATGCGGGCCGCCGGGCCGCGACGCAGCAGCAGGGGCACGCCATGGAGGCTCAATTCGTCCTGGAGCGCGCGCAGGGCGCCCGCCAGCCACCAGCGCGCGGCACCGCCGAGTGGACGCAGGCCGGGGCTGTCCTCGTCCAGCACATAGAGCGCCACCACGGGGCGCCCTTCGGCGGCGGCGGCACACAGGGCCGGGTTGTCCGCCAGGCGCAGGTCGTCACGGAACCAGACCAGGGCCGGGGAGATGGGGGAGGCTGGCTGGCGAGTCGCGGTCGAGGTTGGTGCGGTGGCCATGGCGTCATCCTCCGGCGGCACGATGTGGGATCGTGCAATGGATCTGCGACGCCCCGTGGGTGACGGGCCCGGTGGGGCGAGATCTGCGCGGGCTGACGTGCCTGCTCAGTGGCCGCGCCCCCACCTCAGATGCGGATATGGGCCGACGGAACCGTCATGTCCCTTGTACGCCCCACGCAGGGCAGGGGATCACTGGCCCGCGTTCACGCCCAACTGGCGAGGAAGGTCAGCACAGCCAGAATCATGACGACGCTCGCGAAGATCCAGTGCTTCGCGGTCCATTGATGCATCGTCACGGCGTGTCTCCCATGCGCGGTCGCAGGGCTGCGCGCCTACAACCCTGTCTCGTTCCGGCAAAGCATAGAGGGCCGCGGCCGGTGACAGAAGCGATTTTGCGCCGTCGTGGCGCCGCCCTCCGTGCCGTCTCCACGCACCGCGGGCGATCGGGCATGATCTCAACGTCAGAAACAAAAAATCCCCCAGGCGCGAAGCACCTGGAGGATCTTTTGAATGCGAAACGAGACAAGACCTAAGTCCATATCCCCCTTCGAATTTGGCTCCCCGGGCCGGATTCGAACCAGCGACCAACCGGTTAACAGCCGGTTGCTCTACCACTGAGCTACCGAGGAACGGGTGTTCAAACCCGAGGCCGGCGATATAGCAACCGTGTGCCGGCTTGTGAAGTCAAAGGCGCGCGATTTCTCACCCCATTTGTCCCAGAGCGGTGGATATCTTTCGAGAATCCAACGCCTGCAACGCTCAGGCGCTCAGGAGCGCCTGGCCTTCGATTTCGCCGCCATGCTCCGCTTCGGGCCCGTCCTTACGCTCGTGGGCGAATTGCACCTGATAGAAACCGTAATAGCGCCCGCGCCGAGCCATCAGCTCCTCGTGGCGGCCGCTCTCGGCGATCTGGCCGTGCTCGACGATGCAGATGCGGTCCGCGCGCACCACGGTCTGCAGGCGGTGGGCGATGACGATGGTGGTGCGGGTGCTCTGCAGTGCCTGCAGCGCCTTCTGCACTTCCGCTTCCGATTCACTGTCGAGCGCCGCGGTGGCCTCGTCCAGCAGCAGAATCGGCGAGTTTTTAAGGAAGGCGCGGGCGATGGCGATGCGCTGGCGCTGGCCGCCGGACAATTGCGCGCCGTGCTCGCCGACGGCGGTGTCGTAGCCATGCTCGAAGCTCATGATGAAGTCATGGGCATAAGCCGCCTTCGCCGCCGCGATGATCTCGTCCTCGCTGGCAC
The DNA here is from genome assembly GCF_943371865.1 of Azorhizobium sp. AG788. Taxonomy (GTDB): domain Bacteria; phylum Pseudomonadota; class Alphaproteobacteria; order Rhizobiales; family Xanthobacteraceae; genus Azorhizobium. The sequence continues at coordinate 6,202 of NZ_CALRWL010000020.1, forward strand.
CCTCGCGGCCGAAGCCGATGTTTTCCCGCACGCTGCCGGAGAACAGGTAGACGTCCTGGCTCACCAGGCTGGTCATGGCGCGGACCGAGCCGCGGTTGAAGCGGGTGATGTCCGCCCCATCAAGGCTGACCGTACCCGCGGTCGGGGTATAGAATCGCTCTATCAGGCTGATGATGGTGGTCTTGCCGCCACCCGAGGGGCCGACCAGGGCCGTGGTCTGGCCCGGCTCGGCGACGAAGTTCAGGCCCCGCAGCACCGGCTCGTTCTCGCGATAGCCGAACACCACATCCTCGAACACCACACGGCCAGGGCCCTTGGGCAGAGACGGCAGGTGGGCATCCTCGGTTTCCGGCGCCCGCATGTCGAGCAGCTCGAACAGCATGTTCGCGCCGATCACATGGGAGGCCAGCTCCACATGGAAGCGGGCGAGGCGCTTGGCCGGTTCATAGGCCAGCAGCAGGGCGGTCAGCACCGAGAAGAACTCGCCGGGGCTCTTGCCCACCACCATCACATTGTAGCCGGCATAGAGAATTACGCCGCCGATGGCGAATCCGCCCAGGGTTTCCATGAGCGGGCTGGACTTGGCCTGGGTGCGCACCAGCTTGTTGGCGGCACGCTCCACATCGTCCACATAGCTGTAGACCCGGCGTCGCATGATTTCTTCCAGGGTGTACGCCTTGACCGTGCGCATGCCCTGAATCACCTCCATGGAGGTGGACGACAGCTTGATGCCGCTGGCGAATTCCTTGCGGAAGATGTTCTTCGCCTTCTTGATGAGGTTGCGGGTTCCACCCACGGCCAACGGCATCAGCACCAAGGCGAACAGAGCCAGCGTCGGATCCTGGATCACCGCCACCGCAGCCAGCGAGATCAGCGAGAGCAGGTCGCGGCCGATGGAGGTGATGACCAGATTCAGCGTGTCGCGGGCGGAGTTGGCGCCTTGCTGCAGGCGCATGGTGATCTCGGCCGTATGCCGCGCGGCATAAAAGGAGACCTCCTGGCCGAGCAGATGGTCGAACACCTTCTTCTGATTGTCGGCGACGATGCGGTTGCCCACCTTCGACAACGCCACGGTCTGGCCATAGGCGGAAACGCCCTTGACGATGGACAGGCCCATGACACCCAGCGCCACGCCCCAGATGGCGGCGACGGTGGGGGTCACGAAGATGGAATTGACCGCGTCGCGCATCAGCCACGCCATGCCGGCGGTGGAGAAGGCCATCATCCCCATGAAGGCGAAAGCAGTCGCGTAGCCCCTCCAGTGCATCCGGCCGTCCGTAATGAACAGCCGTTGAACCACTCGAAGGCTCTCGTCTTTTTCGATGGTCGCACGCAGGCGCGCCAACGGTTTGAAGGTCATGAAAATCTCCGGGCGCGGGCCATGCGCCGATGCATCAACCGCCATCCCGGCGGCAAGTCAACGTCGCGGCACATTCTGTCGCGGCATCTCATCCCGCCCGGCCTATGGGTCTGGCGCGGGGAATAGCACGAGCCATCAGGGCTCGGAAAGCGGACGGCCATGCGGGAAGCGATTTCTGGCGGATGGCGCGTCGGCACTGGAGGCCACGCCCGGAATCGAACCGGGGTGCAAGGATTTGCAGTCCTCTGCGTAACCACTCCGCCACGTGGCCTCACCGAGCGGTTCCCTAAAGCACCGCGAGCCGGGGAGCAAGAGGCGAACGCGTATGCCGGCAAACTGTCCAACGGCATGTGAACGGGAGAGGCGGCGGCGCGTCTTGTTTTCGTTACCTTTGTACGGCACTCCAGGGCCGACTCCCAGCAAGGGAGATGTCCTGGAGAAAATGTCCATGTCCGTGCGCAAGTTCATTCTGACCGCCGCTTTTGCCTTGCTGCCCGGCATGGCACTGGCGGCCGGCCCGATTCTCGAATTCACCTTCGGCAATGTCACCGTTGCGGTGGCCAAGGTCTCTGCGGTGGATGCGGCTGCCCGTACGGTCACCCTGGTCGGTCCCGACGGTACGTGGTCGGCCATCAAGGTGGGGCCGGAGGTCAAGAATTTCCCGCAGATCCAGGCAGGCGACGAGGTGAAGCTGGCGGTGGAGCAGGTGACCAACATCCGCGTGGTGCACCCCAATGACGGCACGCCGGTTCCGGTGGAAGTGGTGACCGTGGACACCACCCCGCTGGGTGCCAAGCCCGGCGCCGTGGTCAGTGACCGCCGCGAATTCTCCGCCACCATCACCAAGATCGTGCCCGACACCCGCGCAATCACCTTGCAGGGCCCCGCTGGGAATTCTGTGACCTTCACCATGCCCGGCGACCAGGGCGATTTCAGCAAGCTGAAGTCCGGCGACCACATCATTTTCCGCCAGGTGACCTTCACGGGGCTGGCGGACCTGCGGGCCGACGCTCCCGCGAAGTAGCCGCGACGACGCCACATCGCCGCCTTGCAAAAACGGCGGCGGTGTGGCTCTTGAGCCCATATTGTGGCCCTGTCGGACCGGCCGGAGGATGAGATGATCGACTTCGTGGAGCTTCGCCGCGGCATGGTGGACAGTCAGGTCCGAGCCAATGACGTCACCGACCTGCGAATCGTTGCCGCCATGCTGGATATTCCGCGCGAACGGTTCGTGCCGGAGCATCTGCGGTCCCTGGCTTATATCGACGACGATCTGGTGATCCGCGCCGCCGCCAATGGTGCGCCCGCGCGATATCTCATCGAGCCCATGGTGCTCGCCAAGCTGCTTCAACTGGCCGACATTCCGCCGGACGCGCTGGTGCTGGATATCGGCGTCGGCACCGGCTATTCGGCCGCGGTCCTGGCGCGGCTGTGCCAGCAGGTGGTTGCCTTGGAGGATGATGGCGATCTTGTTGCGGCCGCCAATGCGGCATTGGCCGATCTTGCCATCACCAATGTGGCCGTGCTGAAGGGCGCGCTGACCGCGGGATGGGCGGGCGAGGCCCCCTATGATGTGATTCTGCTGAATGGCTCGGTGGATGTCGTGCCACAGGCGCTGTTCGCGCAACTCAAGGACGGCGGACGGCTCGTTTCGGTTGTGGGCCGTGGCGGGGCTGCCCGTGCGGCCGTGTTCACCAAGGTGGGCAGCGCGGTCAGCGAGCGCGTGGTGTTCAACGCTGCAATCCCGCCATTGCCGGGATTTGAGGCGGCACCCCAGTTTACCTTTTGACCACATCCATTTACCTTCTGACAACACCTGTGTCCGAACTGTCGCGGTAGCTCAAAAAAGCGTCGGTGGATCGAACCGGTTGGTTCCCTCTCCGAAGTCCGGTGGCTATGGTCCAGTTTAAATCCGCGCGTCTGGCTTCGTGTGGCGTCCTGCTTTGAGCGGAGCCGCGGTTCGGGAGATTTCGATGTCGCTTGCGACGAATATTGGCCGGCGCCTTTCTGTTTTGGCTACGGCGACGGCGCTGTCGGCGGTCCTGGCGTCGGGCGTTTCCGCCCAGACCCTGGATGCCGCCATGGCCCAGGCCTATGTGAACAACCCGTCCCTCAATTCCCAGCGTGCCGGCACCCGTGCCGTGGACGAGAACGTGCCGCAGGCACTGTCGGGCTATCGCCCCACTGTGTCTGCCGGTGCCAGTGTCGGGGGGCAGTACTCCCGGGCGACATCCTCGGGCGTAACCACGGACGGGACCCTGATGCCGCGGTCCGTGAACCTCACGGTCACGCAGACCATCTTCAACGGCCTGCTGACCGCGAGCACCACCCGCAAAGCCGAGTCGACCGTGAAGGGCTCGCGCGAGACCTTGCGCAATACCGAACAGACGGTGCTGCTGAACGCCGCCACCGCTTATATGAATGTGTTGCAGGCGATCGCCCTGCTGGATCTGCAGAAGCAGAACCTCGCGGCCCTGCAGCAGGAACTGCGCGCCACCCGCGACCGCTTCAATGTCGGTGAGGTGACCCGCACGGACGTGGCGCAGGCGGAGGCCCGCGTGGCCGACGCCAATTACCAAGTTGCCCAAGCCGTCGCCAATCTCTCGTCCGATCGGGCGGTCTACCGCCAGGTGATCGGCGTGGAGCCCGGCCAGCTGTCGCCGCCCCGGTCCATCGAATTCATGATCCCGCCCACCGTGGACCGCGCGGTCGCGCAAGGGCTGGCCCAGCACCCGGCGATCCAGGCCTCCAAGTTTGCCGTGGATGCGGCCATGTTCCAGGTGAAGATGTCGGAGGCGGGCCTAGCCCCCAATCTGAGCCTTCAGGGGCAATTGGCCCAGGGCTACGACCAGAGCAACGCGGTGGATAGCGCCAGTTCTGCCGGCGTCTCGCTGAACCTGACGGTTCCGATCTATCAGGGCGGTGCCGAATATTCCGCCATTCGGCAGGCCAAGGAATATCTGTCGCAGGCGCGCATCGAGGTGGATGTGAACCGCGATACCATCCGCGCCAACACCGTGCAGTATTGGGGCGCGCTTGAGGCTGCCAAGGTGCAGATCCAGTCGGCGCAGGCCTCCGTGGCTGCAAATACGCTGGCGCTTGAGGGCGTTCGCGAGGAATGGCGCGTCGGGCAACGCACGACCACCGACGTGCTGAATGCGCAGACGGACCTTACCAATGCGAAATCAGCGCTGGTGACTGCCCAGCGGGATCGTGTGGTGGCCGCCTACTCGCTGATCTCCACCATCGGCAAGCTCGATGCCGTGTCGCTGGCCCTGAAGGTTCCGGTCTATGACGCCCGCGTTCACTATGAACAGGTGCGTGATGCCTGGGCGGGAACCCGTACCCCGGATGGGAAATAATCACGGGACGGCGGCCGAACGCTGTTGTAGCGGCTCGGTGCGATGACATACTTCGAGCGATAGGTGGCGATTCTGGCGTCCATACTGAAACTCGGCGTTGCGCGCGGGTTGAAGGACGTCTTCGGCCGAGGGCGAGACATGTCCGCACATCCAAAGCCGCAAGAGCCTTCCATGGAAGAGATCCTGGCTTCCATCCGACGCATCATCGCCGACGACGATCAGGCGCCGGTCCGGCGCCCGGTGGCGCGGCGTGAGGATGGGCTGCCTGATGCACGGCGCCCGGAGGCGCCTCGCGCAGAGGCGTCTCGGCCTGCCGCACCGCGGCCGGAAACTGGCCGCGCGCCCGCAGACGAGCATCGCACGGAACGGGCGCCGGCGGATCGGGCGCGTCTCGAGGCCGACCGCGGGTTTGCGCCGCGCATGGACCCCGTGCGCACCGATGGCGGTGGCGGGGATGGTTCGCGCAATGACGCGCCGCGCCCGGTGACGGCACGGCCGGCTGAGGCGCCGCGGTCGGATCCGATGCGCGTGGAGCCGATGCGCGTCGAGCCCCAGCGTCCAGCTCCCCCGCGCCTTGATCCAGTGCGTGTCGAAATGGCCCCGCGGGCCGAACCACCGCGGGCGGAGGCGATGCGTCATGAGCCGCCGCGCGCCGAGGTGCCCCATCTGGATCGTCCGCGCCACGACGCCATCCGTCATGGCGCTGTGGTGCCGGACGCGTCACGCTTGGCGGCTCGGACGGAGGCAGCGCCTGCCGAGACCGCACATCCCGAGATGAGCCGGTCCGAGCCTGGGCGGGTCGAGCCGACGCATCGACAGGTCGCCCGACCTGAGGATGGCGCGTCTGAGGACGTGGCTTCCCGTCCGGTGCGGTTTGATCCGGTCCGTCCCGACGCCGCCCCGATGGCAGCAGAGCGTCCGGTTGCGGAGCCGCGGCGCCAGTTTGGCGAGCGACGCCCCTTCGCGGACGATGCCGCAGCGTTCGGAGACTTTTATCAGAGCGAAGGCTCCGCAGCGCTTGCCCACGAGCCGTCGGTGAGAGGCGGTGTATCCGCGTCAGCGGCTGCGGAACCTCAGCGGCCGACGGCCCGGGTCGCATTGGATGCCCGCCCGGCGCGTCCGGTGGCGTCGCCCGAACCCCGGCGCAAGGACCTGCTGTCGCCGGCGGTAGATGCCGCCGTCATGGCCGCGTTCGAGTCGCTGGGTGATGTCTCACTGGGCCAGGCCTCCCTGCCGCAGCAGGGGCGCACGGTGGAGGATCTCATCAAGGAGATCCTGCGGCCGATGTTGAAGACTTGGCTGGATGACCACCTGCCCGACATCGTCGAGCGCTTGGTCCGTGCGGAAATCGAGCGCGTCGCCCGCACCGGCCGCTGAGGCCGCTTCGGGCGTGTGCACCCGGCCGATCGGCCCTCGCACATCTTCGCCGCCATTGAGGCGCAAGAGGTCTCCGGCCTGTGATCGCGGCTGGATCGAGGCCTTCACGCCACCAGGCGCCATCTCTTGGTTTGGATGTGTCGTCTTTTCCCGCCACTGGCCGTCTCCGGAAGCGCCGGATCGTGATGGCGCGCGTCGCCCGTTGACGTGAGGGGCGTTGAGCGGCTTTAACGCGCACTCCGGGCCATCGGCGCTTTCGGCCCCTCGGGCCGCGGTGGTGGCCCCGCGCTATTCATGGGGACGGAGGATGGGCGCTGGTGCGCTCCCGGCCGGCCCATTGGTTTCTTCCTGAGGGACGCCCGCCGTCCGCGGAGCTGACATATGCTCGACAAGGTCTTCGACCCCGCCGCCGTTGAGGCCCGCATCTCCGCCGCCTGGGAAGAGGCCGGCGCCTTCCGCTGCGGCCGGCCCGAGCGCGTGGATGCCCCTGGTTTCTCCATCGTCATTCCGCCGCCGAACGTCACCGGCTCGCTGCACATGGGCCATGCGCTCAATAATACGCTTCAGGACATCCTGGCGCGGTTCGAGCGCATGCGCGGCAAGGACGTGTTGTGGCAGCCCGGCACCGACCATGCGGGCATTGCCACCCAGATGGTGGTGGAGCGCCAGTTGCTGGAGCGCAAGGAGCCCGGCCGCCGCGATATGGGCCGCGCCGCCTTTGTCGAGCGCATCTGGGCCTGGAAGGCGGAATCCGGCGGCACCATCGTCAATCAGCTCAAGCGCCTGGGGGCGTCCTGCGACTGGTCGCGCGAGCGCTTCACCATGGACGAGGGCCTGTCCCGCGCGGTGCTGAAGGTGTTCGTGGATCTGCACCGCAAGGGGCTGATCTACAAGGACAAGCGTCTGGTCAACTGGGACCCGAAGCTGCTCACCGCCATCTCCGATCTGGAAGTCCAGCCGGTGGAGATGAAGGGCAATTTGTGGCATCTGCGCTACCCGGTCGAGGGCGAGCCCGGCCGCTTCATCACCGTCGCCACCACCCGGCCCGAGACCATGCTGGGCGATACGGCGGTGGCCGTGCATCCCGACGATGAGCGCTATACGGATCTGGTGGGCAAGTTCGTCGTGCTGCCGTTGCTGGGCCGGCGCATCCCCATCGTGGCAGATACCTATTCCGATCCCGAGAAGGGCTCCGGCGCGGTGAAAATCACCCCGGCGCACGATTTCAACGATTTCGAGGTGGGCCGTCGGCATCACCTGCCGATGATCAATGTGTTGGATGCGGAAGCGCGCATCGTGGCGGACGACATTCGCTCGGACTATGAGGCCCGCCGCGAGGCCTATGTGGACGACCCGGATTTCGGCGGCGTGCTCAGCCACCTTGCCGGCATGGATCGCTTCGCGGCCCGCAAGCACATCGTCGAACTGCTCACCAATCTGGAACTGGTGGAGAAGATCGAGCCGCACGCGCACACGGTGCCCCATGGCGACCGCTCCGGCGTGGTGATCGAGCCCTGGCTCACCGACCAGTGGTATGTGGACGCCAAGACCCTGGCGCAGCCGGCCCTGGCCGCTGTGCGCGAGGGCAAGACCAGTTTCGTGCCCAAGAATTGGGAGAAGACCTATTTCGAGTGGCTGGAAAATATCCAGCCCTGGTGCGTCTCCCGCCAGCTCTGGTGGGGGCACCAGATCCCGGCTTGGTATGACCCGTTCGGCAATGTGTTCGTTGAACTGGATGCGGATGCGGCGTTCGAGGCGGCCCTGGCCAAGAATGTGGCGGCCGAAAACCTGACGCCCGATGAGGCGCAGGCGCTGATCGACGATGCGGACAAGCGCGCGGAATTCCTCACCCGCGACGAGGACGTGCTCGACACCTGGTTCTCGTCGGCTCTCTGGCCGTTCTCCACCATGGGGTGGCCGGACGAGACCGCCGAACTGAAGAAGTTCTACCCGACTTCCGTTCTCGTGACCGGCTTCGACATCATCTTCTTCTGGGTGGCCCGGATGATGATGATGGGCCTCCATTTCATGGAGGAGATCCCGTTCAAGGATGTCTACATCCATGCCCTCGTCCGGGACGAGAAGGGCGCCAAGATGTCGAAGTCCAAGGGCAACGTCATCGATCCCCTGGACCTGATCGACCAATATGGCGCCGATGCGCTGCGCTTCACGCTGGCGGCGATGGCGGCGCAGGGACGCGACATCAAGCTCGCCACCTCGCGGGTGGAAGGCTATCGCAACTTCGCCACCAAGCTCTGGAATGCCACCCGCTTCGCCGAGATGAACGGGTGTTCGCGGGTGGCCGGTTTCGACCCCATGACGGTCGATGGCACGCTCAATCGCTGGATCCTCGGCGAAGCCACCCGCGCCACCAACGAGGTCACGGCAGCCATCGAGGCCTATCGCTTCAATGAGGCAGCCGGTGCCGTCTATCGCTTCCTGTGGAATGTGTTCTGCGACTGGCACCTGGAACTGGCCAAGCCGGTGCTGACCGGCGCCGACGGCCCCGCCAAGGACGAGACCCGGGCCACCACCGCCTTCGTGCTCGATGTGGCTTTGCGGCTGCTGCACCCCTTCATGCCCTTCCTCACCGAGGAATTGTGGGCGCGCACCGGGGAGCAGGGCCCGGCCCGTGAGGGGCTGCTGGCGCTCGACCAGTGGCCGGTGCTGTCCCTGGAAGCCCCCGACGCCGAGGCGGAGGTCGGCTGGGTTCTGGATCTGGTCACCGAGATCCGCTCGGTGCGGGCGGAGATGAATGTTCCGGCCGCAGCGCAGGTGCCGCTGGTGCTCGTGGGCGTCAGCGCGGAGACCAGCGCCCGTGCCACCGCCTGGGAGGATGCCATCCGCCGGCTGGCGCGCCTCTCCGACCTCGGGTTCGCGGCTGATGTGCCGGCCGAGAGCGTGCAGATGGTCATCCGCGGCGAGGTGGCCGCGCTGCCGCTAGCGGGCGTGGTGGATCTGAAGGGCGAACTGGAGCGGCTGCGCAAGGAAGTGGCCAAGCTCGACCAGGAGGTCGGGCGGATCGACGGCAAGCTCGGGAATGAGAGCTTCGTCGCCCGTGCGCCGGAGGAGGTGGTCGAGGCGGAACGTGAGAAGCGTGCCGAGTATCTGGCCCGCAAAGACAAGGTGGTTTTGGCCATTAACCAATTGTCGCGCGGGGCTTGACCAGTCCTCTGGGCGCTAGGGGGCCGTGTGACAGCAAAGCCACACCGGCTTTCTTATAATGACTCTGGGGAGCTTGAGCCCCCAGACGCCGCGAAGCCGCCACAAAACGCCACGAAACCGAGTGGGGTAACGGCGGTCGCGTAGCTCGGGAAATGTTCCCCTCCGCCGGTCCCGAGGTGGGTTTCTGGATGCAAGGGTGCAGGACCGATTGTGGTCTTCAAGGATGGGCAATGGAGCCCCGCCGCCAAGGAGAAGCCTTGACGCGGCCTTGGGTCGGCCGTGATGTCGCCCGCACCCCATGGCACCTTGTGTCCATCATGAGATTGAACACCGCCATCATCGGACGACGTCACCTGCGGGTGGGCTTGGCACGCCCCGCTGCAATTGCGGCGGTGATGGGCTTGGCTTTACTGGTCGTGACGGGACTGCCCGCGCAGGCATTCGATGGCAACGCGCAAGGGGGCACATCGGCCGCCCTGACGCCGCCCGCCAGCCTGCCGTTGCCCCCCGGCGCGCGCCCGGTGGATGAGGCGTTCCGCTCCGGCACCCAGGCGCTACGCTCCGGCCAGACGGCCAAGGGGGTCGATGCGCTGCGCTATGCCGCGGACCAGGGCCATCCGGCCGCGCAATGGAAGCTGGGACGCATGTATGCGGACGGCGACGGCGTGAAACGCGACGATGCCAAGGCCTTCGAATATTTCAGCCGCATCGCCAATCTGCATGCGGAAGACTATCCCGGAACCGCGCAGGCGCGGTTTGCCGCCAGCGCCTTCGTGGCGCTGGGAACCTATTATCTGGCCGGCATCCCCAATACGGCGGTGCGCCGCGACCCCAACCGGGCGCGGGACATGTTCTCCTATGCAGCGTCCTATTTCGGCGATCCCGATGCCCAATTCCGGCTGGGCAAGATGTATCTGGACGGCGTCGGCACCCAGCGTGACCCCCGCCAGGGCGCCCGCTGGCTGATCCTCTCCGCGCAGAAGGGGCAGTATGAGGCCCAGGCGCTGCTGGGCCATCTGCTGTTCCGCGGCGACGACGGCATTCCTCGGCAGGGTGCGCGGGGCCTGATGTGGCTGACCTTGGCGCGCGACGGCGCCGCCGCGCCGGACGACAAATGGGTGGTGGACCTCTATGAGGACGCCTTTTCCGAGGCGACGCCGGACGAGCGGGCGCTGGCACTCCAGTATCTCGAACAATGGCTGAAGAGCGCGCAGCGCTGACGGCGCCGCGCCCCGGTCGTTTCCTCCGACACCTTCAAGCCGCGACGCGCAGGTCCACCCACACGGGCACATGGTCCGAGGGGCGTTCCCAGGCGCGCACGTGCTTGTCGATTCCCGCACCGATCAGTTTGTCCGCCGCCTGGGGCGACAGCAGCAGATGGTCGATACGGATACCGAAATCCCGCTGCCAGGCGCCGGCCTGATAATCCCAGAAGGTGAACAGCTTGTGCGAGTCGGATGTGGCGCGGATCGCGTCCGTCAGGCCAAGATGGATCAGATCCCGATAGGTGGCGCGGGTGCGCGGCAGATAGAGTGCATCCTGCACCCAGGCGGCCGGATCTGAGGCATCGGCGGGGCCGGGGATGACATTGAAGTCGCCCGCCAGCACCAGCGGCTCCTCAAGGGCCAGACGCGCGGCGGTGAAGGCCTTCAGCCGGGCCATGAAGCCCATCTTGTAGTCGTATTTCTCGGTCTGGGGCGGGTTGCCATTGGGCAGATAGATGCAGCACACCCGCATCACGCCACCCTTGACCGAGACCACGGCCTCAATGAACCGGGCCTGTACGTCGCCGTCATCGCCGGCGAGGCCCAGGGTAACGTCCTCCAGCGGCAGTTTGGACAGCACCGCGACGCCGTTGAAGGTCTTCTGGCCCAGCACCGCCACATTGTAGCCCAGCGCCTCGAACGGCTCGCGGGGGAACACATCGGTCTGGCACTTGATCTCCTGCAGGCAGACCACGTCCGGCTGGGCGTCCTTCAGCCAGGCCAGCACATGGTCGAGCCGAAGGCGGACGGAATTGACGTTCCAGGTGGCGATACGCATGGGCACTCCTTCGCGGCGGGAAGGATAGGGTGGGACGGCCCGGCTTTGAACCGGCTTGGTGAAAAATACCCGGTCCATGGCAGGGCGTGGAAATCCTGGGCCCGAGGATCCAAGCCCCGCGGGGGCCGCGCGGCGTTCGCAATCTCGTGATCCCGGCTTGCTCGCGCGGCCAAACGGTGGCATTGCCAGGGCAAGCCAGCCTGGAGATCGGCAACCACAGCATGACGTTCGCTTCGATAGAATTTTTATTCTATTTCCTGCCGCTCTTCCTGATCTTGTATTTTGCGGCAAAAGAGCTGAAGACGCGAAACGTCATTCTGATCGTTTTTTCGATCGTCTTTTATTCTGTGGGCTACACGCCGCATCTGATTCTTCTGCTCGCATCGATCTACGCCAACTATCGCCTCGCTTTGGCCATCGACCAGAGAGAAGGGGCCGCCCGCCAGCGGGTTCTCATCCTTGGCGTGGTGGGAAATGCGCTGCTCCTGGCCGTGTTCAAATATACCGGCTTCATTCTCCAGAACGTCAACGTCCTGCTGGAACCGTTGCATGCGCAGATTCCCGTTCCGGCCATTTCACTGCCGCTGGGGATCTCGTTCTATTCGTTTCACGCCATTTCCTATCTGGCCGACATCTACAAGCGGCGGGTGCATGCCAACCGCAGCCTGATGGAATTCACGCTCTACATGTGCATGTTCCCGCAGCTCGTGGCGGGGCCGATCGTGCGCTATTCCAGCGTGGCGCGGCAATTGGGAGAGCGGCGGACCACCTGGGGGCGGTTCTCCGCCGGTGCCCGGCTGTTCGTCATTGGCCTCGCCTGGAAGGTGCTGATCGCTGATGAGGTGGCCCGGCTGGCGGACTCGGTGTTCGATGCCACCACCAATCCCACCGTGCTGGAAGCCTGGGCGGGACTCTACGCTTATACCATCCAGATCTATTTCGATTTCGGCGGCTATTCCGCCATGGCAGTGGGACTGGGCGTGATGGTGGGCTTCACCCTGCCGCGCAATTTCCGCCTGCCCTATGCCGCACTCAGCATCACCGATTTCTGGCGGCGCTGGCATATGAGTCTGTCGTCCTGGCTGCGGGACTATGTCTACATCACGATGGGCGGCAATAGGAAAGGCCCGGCGCGCACCTATGCCAATCTCTGGGCGGTCTTCCTTTTGTGCGGGCTCTGGCATGGGGCGAGCTGGAATTTCGTGATCTGGGGCGCCCACCATGGCGCGTTCCTGGTGCTGGAGCGGGCCGGGCTGGGCCGGGTGCTCAAGCGCCTGCCGGCGGCGGTGTCGCATCTCTACACCGTGCTGGTGGTCATGCTGGGCTGGGTCTGGTTCCGCGCCGAGACGGTGCCCGAAGCCATCGACATGTTCGAAGGGCTTGTGGGCGTGAACGGCCTATCGGGCCAGTCCACCGCATTCGGGTTTGGCCTTCACCCGCTGAGCATCACGGCGCTGGTCGTCGGCGGCCTGATCGGCTTTTGGCGCTGGCCACGGCCCAAGGTGCTGAGCGGGGAGGGACTTCTCGCCGCCAGCGCGGATTATGCCATGGTGGGCGTGCTGATGCTGTTCTGCGTCCTGTGGGTGGGTGGCGGGACCGGTACGCCGTTCCTGTATTATCGGTTCTGACATGCCGCTGCTCTCCCGCCATCGCCGCTATCTCGGGCTCCTGTTCGTCGGCATCCTCGCGGTGCTGCTGCTCGGCAATATCGTGCCGGACCCGCTGGGGCGTGGCATTTGGCGCACCAAGGGCAGCGCGCCGGCCAATGTCTGGCAGCAGATCACCGGCACGCTGCAATCGGCCGGGCTCTATCTCCAGGATAATTTCGGCTTCCGCGCCAGTCTGCCGATTCTGCGGCGGGATCTGCGCGAGGCGCTTGGCTCGCCCAATGATCGCAACATCTATGTGGGCCGCACCGGGCGCCTGCTGTGGGGGCGGGAGAATACGCCGGAGCAATCCTCCGGCGCTCTGGTCAGGGCTCACGCCGTCGAGCGCTTCGTGGAGATGGCGGAGATCCTCCAGCGCGAACTGAAGCCGCTGGGAACGAAAGTGGTGGTGGCGATACCGCCCAATACCCAGTCGGTGGATCTCGACGCTTTGCCGGCGTGGCAGAAGGACTTCCAGCCCCGGCCGACGGAATATGATCTCATGCTGGCCGGACTGAAGGCGGGCGGGATCACCACCGTGGATCTGCGCGCTGTGCTGAAGGCGGCGCCGTTCGACGGGCCGCGCTATCTGCGGACCGATTCCCATTGGACCAACGCCAGCTCGGTCTATGCGTTCAACGCCACCATGGTGGCCGCCGGGCATCCGGACTGGCAGATCAACCCTGCCGACGTTCTCGGCCCGCTGGCGCCCACGCCCGGTGGCGATCTGACCAAGACCATGCGCATGCCGCCGGATATGCCCGACGCCAATTATGGGCTGCGGTTCAGCCCCACCGCGCCGGCAGAGACGCGCTCACCCGCATTGAAGCTCACCCACGAGCACCCCACCTTCCAGCCCTATGTGCAGCATTATGCCGACAGCGGGCCGCGCGTGCTGGTGATCGGCGACAGCTTCACCGCGCATATCTGGACGCAGTTCTTCGCCTTCACCCCGGTGGGGGAGGCTGCCTGGATGCACTTCAGCCGCCGCACGTTGGGCCATTGCGGATTCGATGTGGCCGACATCAAGGCCTACAAGCCCGATCTGGTCATCCTGGCGCGCACGGAGCGTTTCTTTCCCTGCCTTGGTGGGGCGTGGCCGTACAATCTGCCGAAACAGTGACGGGGCCGGGGCATTGCGCCGGCCCCGTTCGCTCAGAGCGCGAAGCTGGTGCCGCAGCCGCAGGAGGCGGTGGCATGGGGATTGTCGATCTTGAACGCCGAGCCGATGAGGTCGTCGACAAAATCAATCCGCGATCCGGAGAGGTAATCGAGCGACACCTTGTCCACCACCACGGTGGCGCCGTCCCGTTCGATGACGGTATCGTCATCACCCCGCTCGCGCGTCACGTCGAAGCGATATTGAAAGCCGGAGCACCCGCCGCCTTCCACGCTCACCCGCAGAACGCTCTCAGGAGCTTCCGTGGCTAGAATTTCAGATATGCGGCGTGCCGCGTTGGCGGTCACGACCACGGTTTCTTGATTGGGTTCCATGGCCTGCTTTCAGCGCCTTTCGGCGGTTGATCGGTTCGTCATTGGATAGTTAAGTGCGCGCGCCGCCAAGTCAACGCCGCCGGGTCGCCGGGCGGTCGGGATAATCATGCGGAAACGGGAGGGCGGATGGCGGTTTCTGGTGCACGGTCGAGGGTGTTGTGGGCCAGCGATCCGGTCTGGACCCGTGGGCGACTGGTGTCGGAGCCGGAAGGCTCCCGCAGCGCGTTCCGCCGGGATTGCGACCGGATCATCCATTCGACCGGCTTCCGCCGCCTCAAGCACAAGACCCAGGTCTTCGTGTTTCATGAGGGCGACCACTATCGCACCCGCCTCACCCATACGCTCGAAGTGGCCCAGATCGCCCGGTCCATCGCCCGGGCGCTGGGGCTGGACGAGGACCTGTCCGAGGCGCTGGCTCTGGCCCATGACCTTGGCCATCCCCCCTTCGCCCATGCCGGCGAGCGGGCGCTGGATGCCTGCATGGCGGCATTCGGCGGCTTCGACCACAATGCCCAATCGCTGCGCGTGGTCACCCGGCTGGAGCGCCGCTATGCGGCGTTCGACGGGCTGAACCTCACCTGGGAGACCCTGGAGGGCATCGCCAAGCACAATGGCCCGCTGACGGATCGCGACGGCGCGGTGCTGCATGGCCGGGGCGGCGGGCTGCCCCATGCCATTGTCGCCCATTCGGCTGTGCAGGACCTGGAGTTATGGAGCCATGCGGGCGCCGAGGCCCAGGTGGCCGCGATCTCCGACGACATCGCCTATGACGTCCATGATCTCGACGACGGCCTGCGCGCCCGCCTGTTCACCCTGGACGAACTGCGAGACCTGCCCCTGGTTGGTGACGTCCTTTCCGAGGTGCGGGCATTGTGGCCCGATTTGGAGGAGGGCCGCATCATTCATGAAGTGATGCGGCGACTGATCACCCGGCTGGTGGAGGATGTGGTGCGCGAGAGCGAACTGCGCGCCCATGCGGCGGCAGTGCGGTCCAGCTATGAGGTCCGGATGCTGGGCCACCCCCTGGTGGCTTTTTCCCCTGCCATGCGCACAGCGGAAGCGGCGGTGAAGGGGTTCCTGTTCCCGCATATGTATCGGCACCCGCGGGTCAACCGGATCATGGATGACGCCCAGGGCGTGATCCGGGATCTGTTCGGGCATTTCCTGGCGAACCCACGGGACATGCCCAGCGATTGGCACCTGAGCGACCCCGAGCCGGCCCGGCTGGCGCGGCGCGTCACCGACTATATCGCCGGCATGACCGACCGCTATGCGCTCGACCAGCATGCCCGTTTTTTTGACACGACGCCGGAATTGCGTTAGGCGCCGGTGCCCTCATCACATCGGATTGAGCCATGAACGTCTACGCGATCTTCGCCGATCACGTGCGAGATGCCGTTGCCGCCCTCGCCAGCGAGCAGGGTGCGGCAGGCACCCTCGATCTCACGCGCATCGTGGTGGAGCCGCCGCGCGACGCCAGCCACGGCGATCTTGCCACCAATGCCGCCATGGTGCTGGCCAAGGATCTGGGCCTCAAGCCGCGCGATCTGGCCGAGCGCATCGCCGCCAAGCTGGCGGCGATCCCGCAGGTGGTGAAGGTGGACGTGGCCGGTCCCGGCTTCATCAATCTGACCCTGGATCCGGCCTTCTGGCCGCTGGTGCTGGGCGCCGTGTTGCGCGCCGGGCCGGACTTCGGCCGCTCCACCGTTGGCGGCAATGAAGCTGTGAACGTGGAATATGTCTCCGCCAATCCCACCGGCCCCATGCATGTGGGCCATTGCCGTGGCGCGGTGTTCGGCGATGCCATGGCCAGCCTGCTGGCGTTCGCCGGCTACAAGGTGACGCGCGAATATTACATCAACGACGCCGGCGCCCAGGTGGACGTGCTCGGGCGCTCGGTGTTCCTGCGCTATCGCGAGGCGGTGACGGGGCAGGCGGCGGAAATCCCCGATGGCCTCTATCCCGGCGACTATCTGGTCCCGGTCGGCCAGGAACTGGCGCAGATCCACGGCTCGGCCTTCCTGGAGGCGCCGGAATCCGAATGGCTGCCGGTGTTCCGCAGTTTTGCCATCGGCGCCATGATGGTGATGATCCGCGAGGATCTGGCGGCACTGGGCATTTCGTTCGACGTATTCTTCTCCGAGCGCTCGCTCACGGTCGGCCCCGACCGCGTCGGCCTGACCATCGAGCAGTTGCGCCGGACCGGCGAGGTCTATCAGGGCCGGCTGGCGCCGCCCAAGGGCGCGCCCATCGAGGATTGGGAAGATCGCGAGCAGACCTTGTTCCGCACCACCGCGTTCGGCGACGACGTGGACCGGCCGTTGGTCAAGTCCGACGGCGGCTACACCTATTTCGCCGGCGACATCGCCTACCATAAGGACAAGTTCGACCGCGGCTTCCGGCGCATGATCGATGTCTGGGGCGCCGACCACGGCGGCTATGTGAAGCGCATGCAGGCCGCAGTGAAGGCGGTCTCCGCCGGTCAGGCCACGCTGGACGTGGAACTGTGCCAGTTGGTCCGGCTGTTCCGCCACGGCGAGCCGGTGCGCATGTCCAAGCGCGCAGGCTCGTTCGTGACCCTGCGTGAAGTGGTGGACGAAGTGGGCCGTGATGCGGTGCGCTTCATGATGCTGTTCCGCAAGAATGATGCGCCACTGGATTTCGATCTCGCCAAGGTGATCGAGCAGTCACGGGAAAATCCGGTGTTCTACGTGCAGTATGCGCACGCCCGGGCACAATCCATCCTACGCAATGCAAAAGAACAATATGCCGATCTCCCGGATGAATGCAGCTTCTATGCCCATGCGCCGCTCGGCCGGTTGGATGACGAGGGCGAGCTGTCACTGGTGAAGCGCCTCTCCGGCTGGCCGCGCCTGGTGGAGCAAGCCGCCACAGCACGGGAACCGCACCGGGTGGCATTTTATTTGCATGACGTAGCGAGCGATTTTCACGGCCAATGGAACCGCGGAAAAGACTTGCCACATTTACGCTTCATTATGGAGAATGATCGAGAATTGACCATGGCTCGACTGGCTTTGGTCCATGGCGTGGCCGCGGTCCTCGCCTCAGGCCTCGGCTTGCTGGGCGTTGAGGCCGTCGATGAAATGAAGTGACCGTCTCGTCTCGAACTCCGCTGCCGGTTGGCGCGGAGGTTTTCGGCGATCTGGGCGGCTAACGGGCACGATCGAGGCGACATGGGCGACGAAAGCAGGTTCCGCTACCGGCGCGACGAGAATTCCGCCAGCGATGGCCGCTTGCCGCGCGCGGAGCGCCCGGCTGCGCCTGCGCCGCGGGGCGAGGCCAGCGGGAGCCGCGCCGACGATGCGCTGGCCGAACTCGCCCGGTTGATTGGCGATGAAGACCCGTTTGCGGACTTTGGCGATCTGACCAAGCCCGAACCAGAGCCGGTGCGGGCACGTCCCCGCGCTGAACCCGCGCCGATGCCGAAGTTCGCGGCGCCGCCGGTGGAACGCCGGTTCGATGACTGGCAGCCCGGTCGTCGCGGGCTGCGTGAGCCCCCGGCGGGCACACCGGCCCCCCAGGCGCCGGCGCCCGTTCCTGCGGACGATTGGAGCGACCCGAGCCGTGGAAATGTCCGCTCTGGCTATGGATCGCTGTCGCGCAAAGCCGAGCCCGAACCTGAATATGATTATGACGAGCCGCAGGTGCCGGCCCGCCAAACCACGGCCTATGGGTCGACAGCCCCGGCGGCAGGTCAGGCCCAGCCGCAGGCGCGGGGCCAGGCCCATGCGGACGACGATGCCGCTTATGCCTATGGCGCGCAGCGGGACCAGTATGAGGATTATGACGACGCCTACGATCCGGCCTATACGGACGACGGCTACATGCCGCCCCATGACGACGATCTCTATGATCCAGAGCCCGCGCGTCGCAAGAACCGCCTGATTCTGCTGCTGGTTGCCTGCGTGCTCGGCCTGGTGGTCGCGGGTGTCGCCGGTGTGTTTGCCTATCGCATGGCGACGGGGACGGACTCGACGCAGAGCGCGGGCGCTCAGCCGCCCGTGATCAAAGCCGGGTCCACTCCGGTTAAGACCGCAGGTCCCACACCTGGCGCGCCGGCGTCCGATGGCCAGAAGCTGATCTACGATCGGGTGGGGGGCGCCCAGCCTGGCAATGAACGGGTCGTGCCCCGCGAGGAGCAGCCCGTGGACGTGAATGCCGCTGCCGCGGCCAATCAAGCGGCGAATGCACCGGGCACCACCGAGCCCAAGAAGGTGAAGACGCTGACGGTGCGTGCGGACGGCACGGTGGTGACCCCGCAGGCGGCCCCCGCCGCCGCGCCGGCTCGTCCGGCCGGTGTGGCGCCGGTAGCTTATGCCCCGAACCAGAACCCGCTGCCGGTGGCGGCGCCGACGCCGACCCCGGTGAGCACCGTTCCCGCCACCCCGACCGCACCGGCTGGTGTCACGGCCGCAGTGACCCCGCCGCCGGCGGCGGCGCCGGCTGGAGCGGGTGCCTATGTGGTGCAGGTGTCGTCGCAGAAGTCGGAGACCGATGCGCTCGGCTCCTGGAAGGTGCTGCAATCACGGTTCCCGCAATTGCTGGGCAGCTACAAGGCCACGGTGAAGAAGGCGGATCTGGGCGATCGTGGTATCTACTACCGGGCGCAGGTGGGGCCGTTCACGACCCGTGAGCAGGCGAACGACCTGTGCAACAGCCTGCGCGCCCAAGGCGGCGACTGCCTGGTGCAGAAGAACTGAGCCTGCGCCGCGGAACGCGCGGCGACGGCGGAGACAATGAAAAGGGGCGCCCCATGGGGGCGCCCCTTTTTGTTTCCATTGCTCTGGCCTTGTCGTTTGTGCGGCTCACCGAACGCAGATCGAAAGGCCGGGCACCTCGGCGCTCAACTGTCCTTGAGATGCACGCCCAGGCGCCCGGCCAGATCCTGAACATATTGCCAGGCGGTGCGCCCTGATCGGGCGCCGCGGGTCGTGGACCATTCCAGCGCCTCCGGGCGCCACACCGGCTCCTCGACCGGAATACCGTGATGGGCGATATAGCCGGCGACCATGGCCAGATACTCGTCCTGGCTGCACTTGTGGAAACCGAGCCAAAGACCGAAGCGGTCCGACAGCGAGACCTTCTCTTCCACCGCCTCGCCCGGATTGATGGCGGTGGACCGCTCGTTGTCCATCATGTCTCGCGGCAGCAGGTGGCGCCGGTTCGAGGTGGCATAGAAAATCACATTGTCCGGCCGGCCCTCGATGCCGCCCTCCAGCACCGCCTTGAGCGACTTGTAGGAGGTGTCGTCGGCATCGAATGACAGGTCGTCGCAAAACACGATGAACCGATGCCGCGAGGTGCGCACGTGCGCCATCAGCCCCGGCAGGGTTTCGATGTCCTCGCGATGGATCTCCACCAGCTTAAGGCGCGGTCCCGCTGGATCGGTCAGCGCGGCGTTGACATAAGCGTGGGCCGCTTTCACCAGCGAGCTCTTGCCCATGCCGCGGGCGCCCCACAGCAAAGCGTTGTTGGCGGACAGGCCGACGGCGAAGCGGCGGGTATTCTCCACCAGCTGATCGCGAACCCGGTCGATGCCCTGGAGCAGCTCCATGTCCACCCGATTCACCCGCGCCACCGGCTCGAAGCGCGTGGGCGCCGTGGCCCAGACGAAGGCATCTGCGAGGTCGAAATCCACCGCCGCATCCCGCGGCGGCGCGGTGCGCTCCAGCGCCTCGGCGATACGGGTCAAGACGGTGTGCAAGGCGGCGGCGTCGATCGTGCTGGTGTCTTGTGGCATCGGCATCTCCCTGCAGCGGCATTAAGGCTCGCGCCGTCCGCCGACAAGCGCCCGCACGCGCGGGCGCGGCACGGCAAGCCATGCACCTCGCGCAGACGTGCGGCGATGCCGGGGGCATGTTGCGGCGCAAGAAGAATGCGTTAACCTGCGCCTGGGACTATGGGGACGGGCTGGGTCGAAGGGGAACGAGCCGTTTGGGTTCGTCCGCTGATGGGCACCATCAACGGAGCACCGTATGCGACCAGGTAAGGGACAGGGCCGTGTGGCGTCGCGGGTGATCGGCGCGGCACTTTTGACATCGGCCGCAGGTTTTGCGCAGGCCGAGGATATCAAGACAACCATCGTCAGGACCGCCAACACCGATGGCAGCGCCGCCGTGTCGGTGGAGAGCGTCCCCGTGTGGCTGGACGGGACCAAGTTCGGCCTGGATCTGTCGCTCGCGGCGGCGCCCGTCGGCACGGTGCAGCCGAACCGCCCCCTGCCATGGACGGTGACCGATACGTCGGCGGCGGCGGCTTGGGCCAGGATGAGCGTTCCCACCCAGGCCCAATGGCTGCCATGGCAGGAAACGACGCTGGATATGCGGGTGGACCCCACACAGGACAGCAGCCGGATCGCCACCACCTTCACGCGCAGTTGGGTGGTGTGGGACCATGTGACCGCCAGCTTCAACGACAGTTATGCCCTGACCCGCAATCTCGACCAGGGGGGACGCTGGGAAACGGGCAAGTCGGTGAGCCTCGACCTCCAGGAGACCGGAACCCGGATCTCGGTGGCCGCGAACACCAACTCCAGTGATCATGCCTGGCTGCCGTCCGCCAGCGCCCAGCAGCAACTCCTGGGGCCGTTGAGCCTGACCACCACGGTGTCGAATACCGGCACCGAGATCACCAAGTCGATCACTGCCGGCTTCCGCCACACCTGGTAGCCCCACCGGGCGGGCGATCAGGGCCAGATGATCGCCACCAGAAAACGGGCGGCGATCAGCAGCAAGAAGACGCCGAAGCCGATTTCCAGAGTTCGGCGCGGTAGTGCGTGGGCCATTCGCACTCCCAGCGGCGCGGTCAGGGCGCTGACGGGGGCCATGCAGACGAAGCCGATCACCGAGACATAGCCCAGCGAGAGGGGCGGCAACTGGCCCATGTGGGCCCAGCCGGCGATGATGTATCCCACCACGCCGGGCAGGGGGATGAACATGCCGAGCCCCGCCGAGGTGGCCACCGCGGCGTGGATCGGCACCCCGTAGAGGCCGAGCAGGATGGTGGACAGGCCGCCACCGGCGACCCCGATCATGGACGAGGCCATGCCGATGAAGAAGCCGGAGATCCGCAGCGCGGTTTTTCCCGGCAGGCCGGTGCCGATGCGCCACTCGGTGCGCCCGGCGATGCTCTTTGTGGCCAGCACCGTGACCAGGGCGACGAAGATGGCCTGGAGTACCCAGCCACGGACGAAGCCAGCAATGGCACTGCCGACCACGACGCCCAGCACCGCGGGAACCCGCCAGGCGGCCAGCACACCCGGGATGGCGGCGCCGCGGGCCTGATGGGCCTTATAGGACCGGAAGGCGGTGGGAACGATGATGGCAAGCGAGGTGCCGATGCACAATTGCATCCGCACGTCCTCGCTGACGCCAATAATCCGAAACACCTCATAGAGCACGGGCACGATGATGCCGCCGCCGCCGACGCCTAGCAGGCCGGCCAGGATCCCGGTTGCCGCCCCGCCCACCAACAGGGCGATCACGAGGTAGCCGATTTCGGTCAAGGGGATGGCGGACAGCATGGGGACTCGCAAATGCCGGGACGGCACGGGAGCGCCATGTGCACCCCGGCGGTTCGCCTGTCCAGAGATGCCCCGTTGGGGCACCGTTCAGCGATCTTCTCCGGGCAGGGTGGCCGCCGTGCGTGGGCAATACAACCCACCGGGTCGTCTTGAGCGCCTCAGGCCGCGTCGGAACGGGCCTCGGGATGGCGGATGCAGGCCACCGCCTTCCGCACCACGGCGAGGCCGGCGCCGGGGACCAGGGCCTCTGTGGCCAGCGTCCGTCGATAGGCGCGGGCGCCCGCGCGCCCGCCAAACAGGCCGAGCATATGGCGGGTGATATCGTGCAGACGGCCACCCGCTTCCACATGGGCCGCCATATAGGGTTCGAACGCCGCTATGGCCGCAAAGCTGTCCGCATGGGGGGCAGGGGCGCCGAAGATGTCCGGATCCACCTGCAGCAGGAGATCGGGGTTCTGATAGGCAGCACGGCCGAGCATCACGCCATCGAGGCCAGCGCCTTCGCGCGCGGCATCGGCGAGGGTCAGCAGACCGCCGTTGAGCACGATCGGTACGTGGGGCAGCCGCGCCTTGAGGCGCCGGACCCGGTCGTAATCCAAGGGCGGCACTTCGCGATTCTCCTTGGGCGACAGCCCCTGGAGCCAGGCCTTGCGGGCATGCACGATCAGGCCGTCCACCCCGGCGGCGACCACCGCATCCGCCAGCGCATCCAAGGCAAGTTCCACATCCTGCTCGTCCACGCCGATCCGGCATTTCACGGTGACGGGGATCGACACCTCCGCCTTCATGGCCGCCACGCAGTCCGCCACCAATGCCGGGGCGCGCATCAAGCAGGCACCGAAATTGCCACCCTTCACGCGGTCCGAGGGACAGCCGACATTCAGGTTGATTTCGTCATAGCCGAACTCGGCGCCAATCCGCGCCGCTTGCGCCAGAAGGACGGGGTCGCTTCCGCCCAATTGGACCGCGACGGGGTGCTCACAGGGGGAGAAGCCCAAGAGACGCGCACGATCGCCATGGATCACCGCGAGCGCCGTGACCATCTCGGTGTAGAGCAGCGCGTGCTGCGTCAACGTGCGGTGGAACGCGCGACAATGACGGTCCGTCCACTCCATCATAGGGGCCGTGGCAAATCTATATGAGTGAGTTTTCGACATTATTTTCGTAACTTCAAGGAGTTGGGTCTCGTCGTGTGCATTCGAGTTTTCGCCACGATACGCCCCAATTTCCGATTTTTCGACGTGTGAGTGCACACGGAGCGCACACGGTTTGGCCACCCTCACTAAACTAAAATCCGGCTCCTGGAGAGCCCAGATCTGTCGGACAGGGCAGTAGGTCAACGAGACGTTCCTGCGCCGCAAGGATGCAGAGGAATGGGCGCTCGACATGGAGCGGCGCATCGATCGCCAGGAACCCTCGTCGCGCGCAGGTCGCGCGACGCGAAACGCTTCCGCGATCTCGTCGCCCGCCACCGCCCGGACATGGCAGAGGTGGGGATCAGGATCGGCCGCTCCAAGGGGTTCTGCCTCACGCCTCTCGATCTCGCGCGCATCGCCCTGAAGCGGCTCGGCCTGATCGGGAAAGGCAAGGAGCGGGATCGCCGTCCGACGCAGCATGAACTTGACCGCATCGTCACGGCGCCGGACGAGAACCCTCGGCAGAGCATCCCCGTCGGAGGGATCGACGCGCTTTGCCGTGGTCACAGGCCATGCGCCAGGAAGAAATCTGCCGGGTCGAATGGCGCGACTTCGATCCGGGGACATGGATGCAGCTCATTCGGGACCGAAGGACCCCCGCAGGAAGGACGGCAACCATCAGCGCATCCCGCTGCTCGACGTCTCGGGTGATGACGCGGCTCCCCGTGTAGATGCAGCCATCGTTGAGCCATGCCGCCACGATGGCTGGGGCGACTGCGGCCTGCGCCAATTCGTCAAATCGCTCTTCCGCGCCGCGCAGCATCATGCAGCGTGCGCGAGACACGCGCCGAATTGGGGCCCCGTGCCAGCCGCGTGGGGCGCACCGGCAGGCTGGTCCGCACGTCGTGTTCGATCTGTGCGACCTGCTGACACGCCACCGCCTCGGTAAGGCCGAGGGGCGCGACTGCGCAGCAAGCAAGCCCTTAACGGCGCTTTAGCCTAGGGGGATGCCTCTCATAAGGGTGCGCTTATCTTATTCACCTAGCCCCTTCGCATCCGTCACCTTCTCGATCCAGCTGACCACCTTGCCGTCAAGTTCCTCGGCCACGGGGCGGGTCACCCATGCGAGCCATAAGGCGCCGCACGGGCTTGCGCCCCACCTCGTGCCCCTGCCGGCGTAAATGGCGGACATCTGCATGGCATGGCGCCGGCTCCGCATCGAGAATTTGCGCGAGAATTGGCACCTTCACTCGTCTAACTGATAGGGAGCCCGTGCGGCCTCCCTAGCGCAGGAGCCCCGCGGGTGAACAAGACAACCTCCCAGAAACCGCCCCTGCAGCCGCCCTGCCGACCATGCCCCCCGCGCCGAGATAGCCGGCGAGGGAAACGCTGATGCCGGCCAGCACGCTCAGGATCTGGGTCTTCATCCATACGTGGACCAGCCTGGTCTGCACGGTCTTTCTCTTGCTGATCTGCCTCACCGGCCTCCCGCTGATCTTTCACGAGGAGATCGATCCGTTGGTCGATCCACCGCCGGTATATGTGCAGTTGCCGTTCGATACGCCGCATCTCAGTCTCGACAGCCTAGTCGGCCGGGCAGGGGGCATGTATCCGGGCGAGGTCATCGTTTCGCTCTTCAAGGACGACGACGAGCCGCAGGTGCTCGTGTGGATGGCGCCGTCATTCGCGGCGATCGAGGAGAACCCTCGGCTTGAGCATTTCATCCGCTTCGATGCGCGCACCGGGGAGGTGATCGATGAAACGAAGCCGCCGGAGCAGCAGCGCACGCGCTTCCTGACGCTCATGCTTCGGCTCCATGTGGACCTGTTCGCGGACTTGGCCGGCAACCTGTTCATGGGGGCGATGGGGCTGCTTTTCGTGGCGGCTCTCGTGTCCGGCGTCGTCCTTTACGGCCCCTTCACACGCAAGCTCGACTTCGGCGTGGTGCGTGGCACCCGCGCGCCGCGCACCCGCTGGCTCGACCTGCACAATCTCCTCGGCATCGTCACCGCCCTTTGGATGCTGGTGGTCGGCGCGACAGGTGTCCTCAACGAGCTGGCATCTCCCCTGTTCGACCTCTGGCAGCGAACGGACGTGCGCGCGATGCTGTCGCCGTGGCAGGGCCAGACGCCGCCCGCGCCAAACGAACTGGCCTCGGTGCAGGCCGTTTATGAAACCGCGACCCGTGCGTTGCCGAACATGCATGTGATCACCGTCATCTATCCCGGCAACCCGTTCGGAAGTCCGCATCATTATGTGCTTTGGGGGCATGGCAAGACGCCCCTGGCTGAGCGCCTGTTCAGCCCCGTATTGGTGGATGCGCGGACCGGCGAACTGACGGCGGTGGTGCAGATGCCCTGGTATCTGCGGGCGCTCGAAATCTCCCGCCCTCTGCATTTCGGTGACTATGGAGGCGTGCCGCTCAAGATCATCTGGGCTCTGCTCGACCTCGTGACCATCGCGGTGCTGGCGAGCGGCCTCTACCTCTGGCTCGCCAGGCACCGCCGCGCCTCGTCCTCGGGACGCAAGCACCTTCCAGGCCCCGCTGCCACCGCGTTGCCGGAGGCGGCGGAATGACAGGCCGCCATTCCCCCTTCTGGCGACAATGGCGCTGGCCGCTTGGCCTTGCCCTTCTCACCATGTTCGGCCTGATGTCCGCCTTGCTGGGAGAGGGCGGCATCTGGTGGGTCCTCTCGTGGATCGCCCTCGGATTCCCGCTGTTCGTCGCGCTCCGGCACATCCTTCGCTCCCGGCGGTCGCAAGCGGCGGGCTGAGCCGCGTGTGCACCCAGGATTCGCGCGGTACCGCCGCCACGCTCAGGATCGGCGAATGGATCTGCGTGGCCCCGGTTGTTTTGGGATACGCAGATCAATTGGCGGCCCCGCTTCGACCAATGGTCTGAAAAGAAGCGTTTTACGCAGACGGAACCCGCGAAGCGGATCTGGCGGGCCGCTTTGCTTAGAACCGATATAAATCATTGGTGTTGCGATAGAATTTCCATTTGCGCTAAATCGCACTCTGTTTTGTTGGACGCCGCGCGTGACGGTTCTCCGGTGCAGCTAGCCGTCGCTGAAGAACGCAAGGCGGCTCCCTGCTGCACCTCAGCGACGTGACCGAAGGGTGGTGGTTCAGTGGGTTGGGATCTCGCCACATTGTTCAAGCGGCACGCGAAGGATATCGCGCAGGCGTTGCGCAGGCGCGGCCTGACGGCGGACATTGCCGCCGACCTCACCCAGGACACGTTCGTCCGGGTGCTCGTGTCGCCGCCCGCCGACAACGCCCCGGTGAACAACCCCGCCGCCTATCTCTTCCGGGTGGCGCGCAACCTCTCCATCGACCATCAGCGGCGAGAGCGGCTGCTGAACCGCGTGGATCTGTGCGAGGACAGTTTCGCGGCGATCCTCGATCCGTCGCCCTCCCAAGAGGTGACCGTCTACGACAGGCAGAAGCTGGCCCTGACCTCGGCAGCGCTGTCCGAGCTGCCGGAGAGAACCCGGCGGGCTTTCGAACTGCACCGGATTGAGGAGATGACGGTCGCGGAGGTGGCGGCGGAACTTGGCCTGTCCAGGTCGCGGGTCTGGGCACTGCTGCGGGATGCTTACGAGCATGTCGATCTGCGGCTGACCGGCCTCTGAGAGGCCCGCATCACCGGCGCTGAACATTCGCGCGTGCCATTCGTATATTGGTAGGAAGCGAGCGATCCTGCCGCGTCGGCAGCCGGTCTGCTGGAGGTATGCCCATGAGCGAGGTTCCGGAAGAGCGTCTGCTGTTTCGGGAAGCTGCCGATCTGGCCATCCGCCTGCAGAACGATCCCGCTAATCCTGTCTCGCTTGAAATGGTCCGCGCATGGAATGCCCGCAGCCCCGGGCATGCCGCGGCCTGGGCGCGCGTCGCTCAGATCCACGGCATGACGGGCAAGGTTCTCGGTGATCAGCGCAGGGCGGCGGAAGGCGATGGGTTGCTGACACGCCGCAATGTCATCGTGGGTGGCCTGATCGGACTGGGCGCAGCGGCGGGAGCATGGCTCGGTCCGCAGGCGATCCTCTACGCCAATGCAGACCAGGTGACCTCCACGGCCGAGATCCGCCGGGTCGCGCTTCCCGATGGAAGCGTGATGACGCTGGGGCCGGATAGCACGGTGGCATTCAACTTCTCGGAGACCAGGCGAGAGACGACACTGCTGGACGGGATGGCATTCTTCGAGGTCGCGCGCGACCCGGAAAGGCCTTTCTCCGTTCTATCGGGACTGGTGGCGGCGACGGCCATCGGCACGGCTTTCGATGTCTCCAGCGATGGCGGATACATCTCTGTTTCCGTCGATCAAGGTATCGTGGATGTGCGTGCGCCGAACTCCGTGCTCAGCCAAGGACAGCGCCTCAATGTCGGCGACTGGATCGCGCTCGATCCATCCTTGCACAAGGTGACCCGCGGCGTGCGTGAGGCATCCCAGATCGCCGCTTGGCGCGATGGCATGATCATCGCGGAGCAGGAAACCGTCTCGGCAATGGTGGCCAAGATTGCCCGCTGGCAGCCTGGTCGCGTGGTGCTTGCGGACCCCTTCCTCGGATCGCGCGTCGTGAGTGGTGTCTTCGACCTGAGCGATCCTCTTCGTGCCCTTGAGGCCGTGGTCCGCCCATTCGGCGCGAAGGTGCGCCGGATAGGGCCGTTTGCGACGGTGATTTCTCCCGTCTGAGAAAAAAGTGACAAAACCGCAGGAGAGTTCTGAGCCCCCGTTCGTAAGGCCCAATAGGGGCTACAGAAACCAGCGACTTGGCAATGCCAGCCCTCCTGTGACAGCGACGGAGAGGCAAGGACATGCGGCCAAGGTCTGGGACAACGCGCTTCGCAGGCGTCGGCCGGAGGATGTTGATCGCAACGCTGCTGGCGACGACCGCCAGCCTGGTGAATGCAGCGCTCATCGACAGCCAGGCTCACGCCCAGGCCAGCGTGCAAACCACCTTCAACATCCCCGCTGGCCAGTTGAACCGAGCCCTGGCGGCCTTCGGAAGGCAGTCGGGCACGCAAGTCTCCTACGAGGCCGCGATCGCGAACGGCAAGACTTCGCGCGGATTTCAGGGAACCGCGACGCGAGAGCAAGCGATTGCGCAGCTTCTTCAGGGATCGGGGCTCGTTTACTCATTTTCCGACGCGACAAACGTCTTGATCACTCAGCCGCGCTCCCAGAGCCGGGCGAGTGGAAACGATGGCTCGCTCGTCCTCGATACGATCAATGTCGAAGGACAAGAGATCAACAATTGGGACGCGCCGCCTTCTTATGCCGGCGGCCAGGTTGCGACTGGCGCACGGCTCGGCGTGCTCGGCAATGTCAGCATCATGGATGCCCCCTTCAGCATCACCAGCTACACGTCGAAGGTGATTCAGGAGCAGCAGGCCGTGACGGTCGCCGACGTCGTGGCGAATGATCCTTCCGTGCGGGTCTTCACCAATGGCATCAGTTCCTCCGCTGGCGCGGGCGAGGTGTTCTTCATCCGCGGCTTCAGCGTCACCAACCAGAGCATCCTGATCGACGGCTATGGTGGAATCTCTCCCGATCGCCTGATCCCGGTGGAAACCATGGAGCGCGTGGAGGTATTGAAGGGGCCGAACGCACTTCTGACCGGCTACACCCAATATGGTTCCCTTGGCGGGTCGATCAATGTGGTTCCCAAGCGCGCGACGGACGAGCCCGTCACGCGCATCACGCAGAGCTATCTTTCCGATTCACAGTTCGGCACCCAGATCGATTTCGGGCGGCGCTTCGGCCCCAGCAAGGAATGGGGCGTGCGCGTCAACGGGATATTCCTTGATGGCGACACGTCCGTGGACGGCCAATCGGCCCGGCTGGGGACCGGGACTCTGGCGCTGGACTATCGGGGAGCGGACCTGCGTGCCAGCCTCGACGCGGGATATATCAGCCAGAAGACATATGCCCCGACGGGGGCCGCCGGATTCGGTTTCGCCTCCGATATCGCCATTCCGCGCGCCCCGGACGCCAGCAAGCAGATCTACCAGAACTGGGAATATTCCGGCACCAACACGGCCTATGCGCTTGGAAAGTTCGAGTATGACATCAACCCGGCATGGACGCTCTATGGCGGCATCGGCGGCAGCACCTATAGACAGTCCATGCTGTCCACGGACATCTTTGTTCTTGATTCCGCCGGCAACGCAACGGCCACTGCGTATTACAGCCCCATTCAGGGGAATGCCGCTTCCACTCAGGCGGGCATTCGCGGCGAGTTCGCAACCGGCCCCATCGGTCACAAGATCAACCTGAACACCTCGTACCTTTATCAGAATATGAATCAGGAAAGTAATTATTACGGATTTTATTCATTCGATACAAATATATACAGCGCTACCACCGTATCGAGTCCTTCAACCCTAGGTTTCAGCGATAATCCACCGAAGTATTGGAATGTCAACGCGCCGGCCGTGACGCTGTCAGACACGCTTTCCTTCCTTGGCGAACGCATCCTGTTCACCGCCGGCGTGCGCTATCAACAGATCAAGGTTGACGTGTTCAATCCGGATGGAAGTGTCGCGCAGGCTTATGACGAGCAGGCGGTGACACCCGCCTTCGGCCTCGTGCTGAAGCCGTTCGACAGGATGTCGCTCTACGCCAACTACATTCAGGGCCTCCAGCAAGGTCCGATCGCCTACCAGGGGACGGCGAATGCCGGTGAGGTGTTCCCACCAATGATGACGGAGCAGATGGAAGCCGGCATCAAGTATGATTTCGGGGCCTTCACCGCCACCGCCAGCATCTTCCAGATCACCAAGCCCAGCAGCATCATCTCGACCAATGCCGCGGGCGAGTCCATCTTCAGCGTCAACGGCGAACAGCGCAACCGGGGCGTGGAGGTCAACGTCTTCGGTCAGCTTTGGCAGGGCCTGCGTCTCCTCGGTGGCGTCGCCTATACACAAGGCACCCTGACCCAGACAGCGGACGGCCTCTATGATGGCAATTCGGCCGTGGGAGTCCCCAACTGGCAGACCAATATTGGCATCGAATGGGACCCCGAGCCGTTTGCCGGGCTGACACTCTGGGGCCGAATGATTGCCACCAGCTCGCAATATGTGGACCAGGCGAACACGCAGCAAATCCCGAGCTGGGTCCGCTTCGACATCGGGACGCAATACAAGACGCAGGCATTCGGCAACCCCCTGGCCTTGCGCTTCGCGGTGGAGAACGTCTTCGACAAAAATTATTGGGCGGCCGTGAATGATGGTTGGGTCTCGACCGGCCTTCCGAGGACCTTCAAGTTTTCGGCGGTGATGGACTTCTGAGGCTGGAGTTGGCCAGTGCACGGCCCAGCGTGCGCGGTTACTTGGCAACCGAAGCGGAGGTCTATCCCCTCGTCTGCGGCGCATCGTGACTCCTTCCCGGAGCAGCTGCGCCGCAGCCGCGAAGCCAGTGTTGCTCCCAGCGGATGCAGGAATAGACATGGGGAATGCTGTGGCGGCGCTCCCCAGTCCGCGTTAGGGCACCTTTCTCGACCAGATCGTGCAGGTCGCGCGTGGCAGTGGGGCGTGAGGTGCCGGTAATCGCGCGGTCGTTCTCCGCGCTCGGGCCGCCCGTGAAGCCGCCGGCCCCTCACGAAGTCCGCAGCGGACTTGGATGTCAGCTGCGACCCTGTTCGTCCAACGCGACAACCAGATCGCGAAATGTCGCCGCGAGCGGAGACAGGGCGCGCCCGGTGCACCACACCACGCCCCCTTCATAAGTGAGCCATGGCAGGTCCAGGTCAAGGCACACGAGACTTGCGGCCTCCAGCGCGACCATGTCGCGACTGCCGAAGGCGAAGGCATCGGTCTCCCGGACGATGGCGGCGACCGCGTCCCACGAATAGGCCTCGAAATGCGGCACCAGAAGGGGGCGGCGGGGGTCCATGGTGCCGAGGTTCGAGTGGGGTGGAAACCGGCCATGGATGCGCTCCGGCAGCCGGGCGCCCGCGAAGGGATAGCGCGCGACCGCGTCGACCGTGCAGGCCTCAAGGCCGCACAAAGGGTGATCCTTGCGCACCACGATCGCGCCTTGGCGCTGCTTCAGCGCACGCTGGCTGAAGCGGTGGTCATCGTCCGGCTCGATCTGCTCGCCGATGAACAGGTCCATGACGCCGCGGTCGAGAAGATCGCGGCAGTCCCGCCACCCGCCGGAGATGAAATTGAGCTGGACCCTGGGATGGTCCGCCGCAAAGGCTGACACCGCCGCCGGCATGAGCTTCATGTTGGAATAGAGGCCGGACCCGAACACGATGGTGCCGGCCTGGGCGCCGCGCTTGTCCTGGATCGCCCGCTCCAGCGCCGTGGCGCGGCGCAGGATGTCCTGCCCGTCGTGGACAACCAGGGCGCCGATCTCGGTGAGGCGGACCTGCCGGTTGCCGCGGTCGAAGAGGGGCGCACCCAGCTGGCGCTCCAGCTCCTGCACGCTGCGGCTCAGGGCCGGCTGCGACAGGTTCAGGAGCTTTGCAGCCTGGGCGAAGCTGCCGGTTTCGGACACCACGATAATCTGGCGCAGGCGCTTCAACTCAATCATGACGCTTCATCGGCTTTCCGGCCCGCTGGTCAAGGCGTCGCAACCACTCGCGTGGCTTGCTGTCGCGTGGCTTGCTGCCGCGTCACTTGCCACTGCCATGTCCTCCTCGCCACACGGCGTTCGGTCCTGCCGCGCCGCAAAATGATCCACTCTGGCGCAATCGCATCGGCAGAGATCCTGGTCGCCGCAGCACAGCATGCACTGCGCCTATGGACGATTAGCAAGATTGCATTGGACGGCACCTTTCGCACTGCATCAGATACCGCCTGTGGCGCATCCTCGCCACCTGCGGGGGCGCGTGGCATGCACCGCCGGCTCGCCATTTCCGCAGCCGGTGGTTAGGTGCAATGCAGTAAATGGACGGCAGCATCGCCAATAAAAGTCAATTTCTCCAAACGATGACGACCCGCGAAAGATATGTCACCCCGATGTGTATTGGGACAAACCGGTCTGTTCCATATCGGAACTGAATTCTATCGGCTTAAGGGTTCTGCATCTTTCCGGGTGCTCTCGCCAAAGCTAACGTCTCTTCATCGGTTTCCGTGTTTGAACCGAGGCCGATGGTCAAACCATGCAAAGGTGAATGATGGCTAAGACCACAACGATCAATTGGGCCTGGGGTGCGAATGCGGTGATTGCGTTCGATCCTGCGGTCGATATTTTGGACTTCGGCTGGTTCCAGGCAGAGCAGTTTGTGATCACCGAGGTCAACGGCTCCGTTGTGATCTCCATTCCCTCGAACAATCAGACCTATACGCTCGCTGGCGTCAGCCTGTCGGCGCTGTCGCTGGCCAACATCGCCGCCAAGGATTCGTCCGCCCTGAGCGAGTGGACGACGGCTTTGAGTGCACTCCCATCGGACCCCGGCAGCGGCACCGGGCAGACGGGGGGCGAGTCCGGCAGCGGGTCGGGCAGCGGTACGGGCGGCGCCTCCGGTGGCACCACCGGCGGAACCGGGGCCGGGGACGGCGCGGCCACCGTGACGACCATCAACTGGGCCTGGGGAACGGACACCATCCTCCAATTCGAGCCGGGGCGTGACACGCTGGATTTCGGCTGGTTCTCCGCCGACAATTTCACCATCAGCGAAGTGAACGGGTCGGTGGTGGTCTCCATTCCCACCAATCACCAGACCTACACCCTGGCCGGCGTCGCGCTGGCGGATCTGACCCTCGCCAACATTTCCGCCAAGGACGTCGGCGCGCTGGCCGAGTGGACCAGCGCGCTTTCCGCCGGCACCGGCACCGGCACCGGCACCGGCACGGGCACGGGGAGCGGTGGAAGCACGGGCGGGGATAGCGGTGGGTCTAGCGGTGGCAGCACCGGCGGCAGTTCAGGAGGGAGTACGGGCGGTTCGACGGGCGGCAGCACCGGCAGCGGCACCGGCGAGGCCGCCTATGCCCAGGCCTGGAGTGCCGGGACCGTCTACGTGGCCGGCGACCTCGCCGCCGTGGGCGGATCGGTCTATGAGGCCAATTGGTGGACCCAGGGCACGGATCCCGCCAGCCATAGCGGCGCCGTGGGCAGCGGCAATGTCTGGAGCTTTGTGGGCTATCTGGATTCGACGCCGGTGGTGCCCAGCGCGCCAGAGGATCTGTTCGCCACCAACGTCACCGACACATCCGCGGTGCTGATCTGGGATGCGGCCAGCGTGAATGGCGCCGGCACCGTTTCCAGCTATCAGATCTATGAGAATGGGGTGCTGATCGCCACCACGTCCGACACCTATTTCAAGGTGGCGGGGCTCGGGGCAGCCACCAGCTACGCCTTCACGGTGGTTGCGGTTGACGAGGCGGGGGCATCGCCGCAGGCGCATCCGATCACCGTCACCACCGATCCCGCTGGAAGCGTGCATACGGATCAGACCTATTCGCCCTACATCGACATGTCGCTGACCACGAGCCAGGATCTCATGGCCGTGGCCCGCGCCTCCGGCGTGACCGACTTCACGTTGGCCTTCGTGCTCAGCTCCGGCCACGACACCATCGGCTGGGGCGGCACTGGGACCATCGCCAATGACACCTTGTCCAATGGCAGCACGATCCACGACCAGGTGGCTGCGCTCCAGGCCATTGGTGGGGACATCACCATCTCGTTCGGCGGTGCCAATGGCCAGGAAGCGGCGTTGACCTTCAGCGATGCCACAACCCTGACCCAGGCGTATCAGTCGGTCATCGACACCTATCATGTGAACAAGCTCGACTTCGATATCGAAGGCTCGGCCCTGCCCAACACCGCGGCCAATCATCTGCGCGACCAGGCCCTGGTGGCTCTGGACGCGGCCAATCCGGACCTGGAGATTTCCTTCACCTTGCCGGTGCTCACCGATGGCCTGACCCATGACGGCCTCAACATCCTGAAGCAGGCGATCGCCGATGGCGTTCATGTGGACGTGGTGAACATCATGGCGATGGACTACGGGGCCTATGCGGATACGGGCGACATGGGCGATGACGCCATCTCGGCGGCACAGGCGACTCTTGCTCAGTTGAAGGTGCTCGGGCTTGATGCGAAGCTGGGCGTCACGGTGATGATCGGCATCAATGACGTGCAGAGCGAAGTTTTCACGCTGGAAGATGCGCACCAGCTGCTGGATTACGCGCAGGGCAACGAGGATATAGCGGGCCTGTCCATCTGGTCGGTGGGCCGGGACAATGCCAGTTCCATTGGCTATGTGTCGCCCACCAGCAGCGGCATTGCCCAGATGGAGTACGAATTCAGCCAGATCTTCGGGCATATCTGAAGGCCGGCTGCACCAGTCACCGACTGCGCCCTGGGGCATGCCGCCCCTGGGGCGCGGTTGGTGAGGCGAAACACGGGCGCGCCCTGCGAAACATCGCAGCGCTCCAAGGTTCCGCCAATGACATGGGAGGCGTAGGCAATGGCAAAAACGGTAACCCTGCACGGCGGCGAAGCCGTGCCCGCCCTGGGACAAGGCACTTGGCTACTGGGTGAACAGAGCGAGCGGCGCCGCGAGGAAATCGAGACCCTGCGGGAGGGGATCGAGCGCGGGCTCACCTTGATCGATACCGCCGAGATGTATGGCGACGGCAGTTGCGAGGAGATGGTCGGCGAGGCGCTGTCCGACGGCTGGCGCGAGAAGGTGTTCCTGGTCAGCAAGGTCTATCCGCACAATGCCAGCCTCAAGGGCGTGCAGGAGGCCTGCGAGCGGTCTCTCAAGCGCCTGAAGACCGATCATCTCGACCTCTACCTGCTGCATTGGATGGGCGATCACCCCATCAACCAGACCATCGCCGGCTTCGAGGCGCTCCAGCGGGCCGGAAAGATCCGCCGCTGGGGCGTCAGCAATATCGACACGGATTATCTGGAAGAGATGATCGATGCCGGCGGCACCGAGTGTGCGGTCAATCAGATCCTCTACAATGTCAGCCGCCGCGGCGTGGAATTCGATCTGATGCCGTTCCAGTCCAAGCTGGGGCTGCCCTTCATGGCTTACAGCCCGATCGAGCAGGGCCGCTTGCCGCGGAACGGCGCCCTGGCCAAGGTGGCCGACAAGCACGGGGTGGACCCCTATCAGGTGGCCCTGGCCTGGGTGATGCGCCGGCCGGATGTCATCGCCATTCCGAAGGCATCGACCAAGGCGCATGTCATCGCCAATGCGGCGGCGCGCGATATCGTGCTCGATGCGGAGGATCTGGCGGCAATCGACGTGGCGTTTCCACCCCCGCGCCGGAAGCAAAGCCTCGAAATGCTCTGAGACGCCGGACGACATCCGGACGCCGATAAAAGGCCGCTCCCACGACACCCGTCGCGGGAGCCGCCGAAGGCGGGGGGATCATCAAGCCGGTGCCGGCTCAGGCGGTGGGCACGCCTTCAGCGGAAACCTGGGGCTGCCCGGCAGCCTCCGCGGGCAAGGCGCGCGCGATCAGCACCGCATCCACGTCCGGCACCTCCTGCTTGAGGTGGGCTTCCATCCGCGCCAGCACGTCCGAAACGTCCGCGATGCTGCGGGTGGGATCGAAGCCGACGGTGATTTCCACATGGGCGACATTGCCGGAGCGCCGTGTGCGCATGGACAGAAGCGCATCATAGGAATTGAAGAAGGCGGCCAGGGTGCGGTTGACCTTCAGCTGCACCGGCTCGCTCAACGCCCGGTCCAGCAGGTCGGGCAAAGCGGTGCGGACCATGGACACCCCGACCACCGCCATGAACGCCGCGCCCACGAGGCCGCCGATGCTGTCGGCGGTGCGCGCCACCACCGGATCATGGGCAACCGCATCAATGATGACGCAGACCACCACGGGAAACGAGGCCACAGCCTTGGCGATGTGCGCGCGCAACTGGGCCTGCACGATCATCGAGCCGCCGGTGCGATTGGCGCGCCATAGCGGCAGGATCGGGCCGGCATTGACGAGGAAATTATAGATCACCATGAGGATCGCCACGGTGGCCCACACCTCGCTCTTGGGTTCACCGCCCCCTTGGGTCAGCGCGCGATAAGCGATGAAGGCGGCGGCCATCACCAGCAGGACGCCGACCACCAGCCCGATGCCGCGCTCCAGCTTGCCGATGCCGTATTCATAGCCCGCGATGCGGCCGCGATGCAGCTGTCGCAGCGTGTGCAGGGAGACGATGGCCACCACCAGCAGCAGGACGCCGCGCAGCAGGTCCGACAACATGGACAGCGAGCCGATGATCAAAGCCGCGGCGCCATAGGGGATTGCCAGGCTCAGGTCCAGCAGGATGGCGATGAGGATCGCCCGCTCTTCCCGGCGCTCCTGGGCATTGGGCGTGCGCAGGTCGGCGCTGGGATGGCTCATCGCTCGGGTCCGGGGCCGCGCAGCAGAAGCCGGTCGCCGCGGACTTCGAAGCTCTCCAGCCGCGACAGGAAGCTCATGCCGAGGAGTGGCGTGCGCAACATGCCCGCCGGGGCGACCAGGGCCGGAACGCGCCGCTCCACGATCCCGCCGACGGTCACCCGGTCCAGCACCACGGCGGCGGCCCTGGTGCGGCCATTGGCGGTGTCCACGGGAACGTCGTATTTCAGGAAGTCCACCGGCAAACCGGCGGCGCGCGCGGCTTCCAGCGTCAGCACCACCGAGGAGGCGCCGGTATCCAGCAGCATGGGGACGGTGGCCTCATTGATGCCGACGCGCACGGCGAAGTCTCCGTCGGCGGCCCGCGTCACCTCCACGGTGAGCGCCGCCCCCGGCAGGTTGAGAGCATAGCCGGGAATCAATTGCCCGACCACGCGTTCCGCCACTTGGATCAGTGGCCCGCGATAGGTGTAGCCAACCGCCAGCACCGCTCCCAGCAGGACCCAGAACAGCGCGGCGAGGAGGGCCTCGCCGATCCGCCCGCGGACGATGGACCACGCAATGGCGCCCACCAGGATCAGCAGCGGCACCTGGTAGGTGAGGCTGCCGAATTGGTTCAGGTCCATGCCCGCCACTGTGCCCTGCTCATGGTGAACCGCCAGAACAACCACGGCCCCGAGCACACCGATCAGCAGCATCCACAGAAAACGGTCGCTGCGCATGGAATCAGTCCGCGAAGGCGTCGGGGTTCTGTGCCCGAAGGCGGGCGAGGCGCTCTGGGAGCGCGGCCATCACGGCGTCCCGGCGCTGCGCCGAAAAGCCCACCCAGCCGCCGATTTCCTGCAGCGAGCGGCCGCAACCAATGCACAGACTGCTGATCGGATCGACCACACAAACCTTGATGCAGGGGGAGGGAATCGGCACGGGGCTCTCGGGCATGGGGTGTGGCCGGATCAGGAGACCCGCGCGAACATAAGCACCGCCAGCAGGAAGGCAATCTCCGTGACTTGCTGGGTTGCACCGGCCACGTCTCCGGTCTGCCCGCCGATCATGCGGCGCGAGAGCCTGGTCATGACGAACAGCCCCCCCAGCGTTGCCCCCAGCCCCGCCAGGGTTGCGGCCACACCGAGGCTCGGGACCACTGCCACCGCGGCCAGCAACGCGCCCATGAGGCCGGCCTTGCCGGCGGCATCGGGTCCGGGCTGGCCGGCGGCGGCGGACGCGCCATCGGTGCGGGCAGGGGGCAGGAATTCAAGCAGGAGAAGACCCGCAGCGCGGGACAGGGCTGCCGCCGCCACCAGGGCGAGCGCGGTTCGCACCGCTCCGGCACTCACAAGAAGCGCCTGCAGCAGGGCCACACGCAGCAGCAGGGACAGCATCAGCGCGCAGGCGCCATAGGTGCCGATCCGGCTGTCGCGCATGATTTCCAGCCGCCGCAGCCGGCTGGCGCCGCCGCCGAAACCATCGGCCGTGTCCGCGAGGCCATCTTCGTGCAGCGCACCGGTCACCAGCACCAGTGCCGTCACGGCGAGGGCCACGGACACCAGGGGGGGAAGCGCGAGGGCGTGCCCAACCAGAAGAATCACGCCACCGATCGCCCCGATCACCGCACCGGCCACTGGCACCGCATAGGCGATGCGGCGCAGGGACGGGGCGGCGAACGGGTCCGCGTCATCCGCCGACACCGGGATCGGCAGACGAGAATAGAAGCGCAGCGCCGCGCTGGTGTCCTGGACAATCCGATGTCGCCGCATGGGCCGTTTTGCTCTCCGATGGCGTCCGAATGGCTGCCGCGTCTCGACTTGCGCCCGCAGAGCGCGCGCACGCCCACAGCGCGGATTGGGTCGGACGACGGCCTTCCGGCACCGTGAGGGTGGATCTTCAAGCCCTGCCTGTGCCCCCGTCCTTGGGAACCTGATTTGCCGGGCCGGTCAAGGGGAGGCGCCGGTCCCGTCACGGCGCGTTTGCATTCGTGCGCTTCGCCGGTATAGTCCCGCCGCTTCGGCAGGGACCGCCACGCTGGCCCGGTCCGCCCCATTCCTTTAGACAAAAACGAGGCTACAATGTTCATATCGCCCGCTTTCGCTCAAGGCGCTTCGGCTGCCGGTGGCGGGACAGACATGCTCATTCAGCTCGCGCCGTTCGTGCTGATCTTTGTGGTGATGTACTTCTTGATTCTGCGTCCGCAGCAGAAGCGGGCCAAGGATCATCGCGAAATGGTGAACTCCCTGCGCCGCGGTGACGTGGTGGTCACCGCCGGCGGCCTGGTGGGCAAAGTGGCCCGCGTGGTGGATGATGCCGAGATCGAGCTTCAGATCGCCGACAATGTGAAGGTGCGCCAGCTCCGTTCGCAGATTTCGACGGTTCGGGCCAAGGGCGAGCCCGCCAAGGACGAGTCGGCCGCCTGAGGCCCGTGAACCGTAAGAACTGATAAACCGACGATGCTGCACTTCTCCAGGCTAAAGACGGCGCTGATCCTTGTGATCACCGCGCTCGGAATTCTGTTCGCCGTCCCCAACCTGCTGCCGGCGTCGGTTTTGCAGGTCCTGCCCACTTGGCTGGCCTCCAGCCGGGTGACGTTGGGCCTCGACTTGCAGGGCGGCTCCCACATCCTGCTGGAAGTGGATGCCTCCGCCCTGAAGAAGGAGCGCACGGAGCAGGTGCGCGACGAGATCCGCCGCGTCCTGCGCGAGCAGAAAATCGGCTACACCGGCCTCACCATTCGCGACACCACGGTGCAGTTGCGGTTGCGGGATCCCAACGACACCCAGAACGCGCTGACCGAACTGCGCAAGCTGGCGACGCCCCTGACCAACTCGATTCTGGGCGGCAGCACCGGCGAGAGCGACATGACGGTCGCCAGCGCCGCCGACGGCCAGATCAATGTGAGCCTCACCGAGGCGGGCCTCAATGCCCGCATCCGCTCGGCGGTGGACCAGTCCATCGAGATCATCCGTCGCCGCATCGATCAGCTCGGGACCACCGAGCCCACCATCCAGCGGCAGGGTGCGGACCGCATTCTGGTGCAGGTGCCCGGGCTTCAGGACCCGCAGCGGCTGAAGGCCCTCCTGGGTCAGACCGCCAAGCTGTCGTTCCGCATGGTCGATCAGTCCATGTCGCCGCAGCAGGCGCTGGAAGGCCGGCCGCCGTCGGATTCCGAAGTGCTGCAATCCGCCGACGGCGCGCCGTATCTGGTGGAAAAGCAGGTGCGTGTGTCCGGTGAGGATCTGGTGGATGCCCAGCCGGGCTTCGAACAGACCACCCGCCAGCCCATCGTCAGCTTCCGGTTCAATGCCAATGGCGCCCGGCGGTTTGCCGCCACCACCCAGGATGCGGTGGGTCGCCCGTTCGCCATTGTCCTCGACAACCAGGTGATCTCCGCTCCGGTGATCCGCGAGCCGATCCTCGGCGGTTCGGGGCAGATCTCCGGCTCCTTCACCGTGCAGCAGGCCAACGATCTGGCCATCCTGCTGCGCGCCGGCGCGTTGCCGGCCCCGCTGAAGGTGGTGGAAGAGCGCACCGTCGGCCCCAGCCTGGGGCAGGATTCCATCCACGCCGGAAAGGTGGCTGCTGTCGTTGCCGCAGTGCTGGTGGCGGTGTTCATGCTGGCGGTCTACGGCCTGTTCGGCATGTTCGCCCTGATTGCCTTGGCGGTTCACATCACCTTGATGTTCGCCTTGCAGTCGCTGCTGGGGGCCACATTGACGCTGCCGGGCATCGCTGGCGTGGTCCTGACCATCGGCATGGCGGTGGACTCCAACGTCGTGATCTTCGAGCGCATCCGCGACGAAGCCCGCGAAGGCCGCTCGGCCATCGCCGCCATCGACAAGGGGTTCTCATTCGCGCTGGGCACTATCCTCGACGCCAACCTCACCTCGCTGGCCACCGCCGTGATCCTGTTCCTGCTGGGTGGCTCCGGCCCCGTGCGCGGGTTCGCCGTCACTTACATCCTCGGCCTGTTGACCACCGTGTTCACCGCTTACACCTTGACGCGCCTCATGATCGCCTGGTGGGTGAAGTGGCAGCGCCCGGCCAAGCTGCCCATCTGAAAGTGCGCCGCTCATGCCTCTGATTCACTATATCCCGGCGCAGACCCACATCGGCTTCATGCGGCTGCGCCGCGTGTCGTTCGCGTTCTCCGCTGCCATGACCTTGTTCGCC
The DNA here is from genome assembly GCF_943371865.1 of Azorhizobium sp. AG788. GTDB lineage: Bacteria > Pseudomonadota > Alphaproteobacteria > Rhizobiales > Xanthobacteraceae > Azorhizobium. The sequence continues at coordinate 46,806 of NZ_CALRWL010000020.1, forward strand.
GTGTTCATGTTTGGCACGGTGGGGTTCAACCTCGGCATCGACTTCCGCGGCGGCACGCTCATCGAGGCGCAGTCGGCGCAGAACGCCGCCGACCTCGGTGCGCTGCGTGAGCAACTCACCGACAGCGATCTCGGCGATGTGCAGATCCAGGAGTTCGGATCCCCGCGCGACGTGATGATCCGCGTCGGTCGCACCGGCGAGAATGACGCCGCCCAACAGGCGATCGTTGAGAAGGTCCGCACCGCGCTCGGCGCCGATTATACGGTGCGCCGGGTTGAGACGGTGGGGCCGAGCGTCTCCTCCGAACTGGTGCGCCAGTCGATCCTGGCCCTGGTGCTGGGTGCGGTGGTGGTGCTGATCTATCTGTGGTTCCGCTTCGAATGGCAGTTTGCCGTCGGCGCGCTGGTGACCACGGCGCACGATATTTTCGTCACCTTGATGATCTATTCGGTGCTGGGGCTGGATTTCGATCTGACGTCCATCGCCGCCATCCTGACCATCATGGGCTACTCGCTGAACGATACGGTGGTGGTCTACGACCGTATCCGCGAGATGCTGCGGCGCTACAAGAAGATGCCGCTGCCGGAACTGCTGGACGTGTCGGTGAACGCGACCTTCTCGCGGACCATCATCGTGTCCCTGACCACCTTCCTGGCCACCATGGCGCTGTATTTCTTCGGCGGCGAAGTCCTGCGCGGCTTCTCGCTGGCCATGGCGGTGGGCGTCATCATCGGCACCTATTCCACCATCTTCGTGGCGGCGCCGATCCTGATCCATCTGGGCCTGCGCAGTTCGACGGTGCTTCCTCCCGATGCGGTGGAGGTGGACGACGAGCCGGTTGCAGAGACGCCGGCTCTTGCGCCGCCCGCCCCGACGCCACCCACGCCCGCCCGGACCAGCGCCGGGCGTGGCAAGAAGGGGTCCGGCGGTCCGCGACCGGCGAAAGCCTGAGGGGACGGCGGTGACCGATCCCTCGGGCGCCCCCTTCCTGCCGCGGCAGGTGGCCATTGATGGCTACGGGCCGCAGTTCTTCCATTTCCATGGCATGTCCCATACTGGGTCGATCCTCGCCCTGCCCAGCGGCATTCGCCCCTGGGGGGTGGAGACCTTTGCCGCGGTCGACCGGGCGGCGCTGGCGCCAATCCTGGCGGAGGCGAAGGCGTTCGAGCTGCTGTTCATCGGGACGGGGCGTGATCCCGCTCATCTGCCGGAACCGCTGAAGGCGGCGCTGCGGCAGGTGGGGCTGAGGTTTGAGCTGATGCCGACAGCGGCAGCGGCTGCTACCTATAACGTCCTGCTGGCCGAGGGGCGGCTGGTGGGCGCGGCGTTGATCGCCTTGTGATCGCGCTCTGCGCGTCTCCCATGGAAAGGGCCTGAGCGCGCATGTCCTCGCTTCCTCCCGATTTCGGCACGCCGCGCGACCCCGCCTCCATTCCGGCCCTGGCCAGCGATTACGCCTATTGTGCCGAACTGGTGCGGGCGCAGGATCGCGACCGCTTCCTGGCGGCCCTGTTCGCCCCGGCTGCGGCACGGCCACACCTTCTGGCGCTCTATGCCTATAATGTGGAAATCGCCCGCGTGCGGGAGGTGGTGCGTGAGGCATTGCCCGGCGAAGTGCGCCTGCAATGGTGGCGGGAACTGATCGAAGGGCATGGCCGGGGCGAGGTCACCGGCCACCCGGTGGCCAGCGCCTTGCTGGACACGCTGCGGCAGAAGGCCTTGCCCCGCGGCGCGCTGCTCAACATGGTCGAGGCGCGGGTGTTCGATCTCTATGACGACGCCATGCCCAGCCTGAACGATCTGGAGGGCTATGCGGGCGAAACCGCATCGGCTTTGCTGCAGCTCTCGGCGCATATTCTCGCCGGCGGGCCGCGCCCGGCCCTGGCGGATGCCTGCGGCCATGGCGGGGTGGCCATCGCGCTGACGGGGCTGATGCGGGCGCTGCCGGTGCATGCGGCGCGGGGGCAGTGCTTTCTGCCAGCGGATCTTCTGGCGCGGCACGGGGCCAGCCGCGAGGAGGTGGTCGCGCGCAAGGCGACGGCCGGCGTTTTGGCGGTTCTGGCGGACCTGAGACAGCGAGCGACCCGGCATCTGCAACAGGCCCATGAGGCCCTCGCCGGTGTCGACCGTGACGCGGCGCCGGCGTTCCTGACCCTGGCGCTGGTGCCCGGCGATCTCCACGCCCTGGCGCGGGCGAAGGATCCCTTCAAGCGAATCGCCGGCCTCTCGCCCCTCTGGCGGCAGTGGACCTTGTGGCGGGCTGCGCGGGCGTCCGCGCGCACCTGAAACGCGCGACTGACGCCTGCGACCCGCGGCGCGTCTAAGCCGCGGGGCGGGTGATGCGATCGGTCAGGTTCAACCGACCGCGCGCGATGTCGGCGACCAGGAGGCGGGTCGCCTCGTCCCCGGCGAGGGCATCCAGCATCTCGATCTGGTTGCGGGCCACCAGCAGCAGCAGATCATCCCGCACCGTTTCGTCCAGGGCACGCGGCAGCCGCGACACCTGCTGGAGATGGTCCAGGTGCGGACGATCCGGCAAAGCGTGGGCCAGATGCTGGCGCAAGGCCTCGTCGCTGACCTTGGTGGTGGTCTCCACGAAGGCATAGAGCCCGACCTTGCCGCCCAAGGTCTGGAAATCCGCCATATGGACGTCGCTGACCGACGGATGGCCCGACAGGGCGGCGGCGATGCGTGGGGCCACCTGCGTCACCCGCGGGCCGCGGCCCTCGGTGTCGGAATAAGACATGAGCCGGCGGGTGACGAAGCGATAGACCCGCTTGCCGGTGGCCATCCAGGTGCGGGTGATGATGCTCTTGGTGGCGAGCATCTGGCGCTCGCGGGGGGTGAGGGCGGCGGGGCAATAGGTGCGCTTGTGCTTCAGCAGATGGCGCAGGTCTTCGTAGGCCAGCACCCGCCCCAGCTTCCAGCGGCGGGAAATGGGTAGCGCCAGCTGGAAATCCATCAGCCAGGCTTCACCATCGGCGCCGCGCAGCCAATTCTGCTGCTTGGCCAGATCATTATGGGCATAACCAGCCCGGTGCAGGATGCGCAAAGCGGCACGGGCGGAATGGAAGAAATGCTCATCCCCGGTGGGACGGGCGATCTGCAACGGCACGCCGTCGATCCAGCCGCGCACCAGGAAGCGCCGGCCCACCGCCAGCAGGGGCGTGGTCACGCCGGTGGACGTGACCTGCTCCAGCGCATTGATCTCGAACTGCGCCAGCCGCGCCGCCAGCAAGGCGAACCAGGGCGACACCTCGTTCCACCGCCGGCGCACGGCAGGATGGGCAGTCCCATTCCGGTCGATCCAGGTGCCACGCTCGACGGTGGAGAACACGTCGCGCTTGAGCACCGTATCGACGGTAAAGCGGGCGAAGTCCGCCCGGTGCTCGACCGGCGGAACGGAGCGGTGCGGGGTGCGCATGGGGCCTCTTAAGCCGCCGACGCGGGGCTGTCGAGCCACGCATCCATATGGGCCAGCGCCCGGGCGGCCAGGAGCCGCTTCTTGGCCTGGGACTTCTCCGCCCCGCGCAGGCGCTTGCCCGGCTCGGCCTTGGGGCCGACCTCGAGGGGCGGGAACAGGCCGAAGTTCACATTCATGGGCTGGAACGAGCGCGGTCCCGCATCCAGCGTCTCGATGTGGCCGCCGGTGATGTGGGCCAGCAACGCTCCATGGGCGGTGGTGACCGGGGGCGGCGAGAAGGCTTCGCCGCGGCGCTCGGCGGCGGCAAAGCGCCCGGCCATGAGGCCAACGGCAGCGCTTTCCACATAGCCTTCGCAGCCGGTGATCTGGCCGGCAAAGCGCAGGCGCGGATCGGCATTCAGGCGCAAGGTGCCGTCGAGCAGCCGCGGCGAATTGAGATAGGTGTTGCGGTGCAGGCCGCCCAGGCGGGCGAACTCGGCATTCTCCAGCCCGGGAATGGTGCGGAACACCCGGACCTGATCGCCATGGCGCATCTTGGTCTGGAAGCCGACCATATTATAAAGCGTGCCGAGCTTGTTGTCCTGGCGCAGCTGGATGATGGCGTGGGCCTTCACCGTGGGATTGTGCGGGTTGGTCAGGCCCACGGGCTTCAGAGGCCCGAAGCGCATGGTCTCGCGGCCGCGCTCGGCCATCACTTCCACCGGCAGGCAGCCGTCGAAATAGGGCGTGGCTTTCTCGAAGTCCCGCTGGGCCACCTTCTCGGCGCCTAGCAGCGCATCCACGAAGGCTTCGTATTGGTCCTTGTCCAGCGGGCAGTTGATATAGTCGGCGCCATTGCCGCCCGGTCCCACCTTGTCGTAGCGCGACTGGAACCAGGCCTTGGACATGTCGATGCTGTCGAAATGCACGATGGGGGCGATGGCATCGAAGAAGGCGAGGGCGGTTTCTCCGGTCAACCCCAGCACCGCCTCGGCCAGCGCCGGCGAGGTGAGGGGGCCGGTGGCGATGATCACCTTGTCCCAGTCCGCCGGGGGCAGGCCGGTGATTTCCTCGCGCCGGATCTCCACCAAGGGATGATCCTCCAGCGCCTGGGTGACCGCCTGCGAGAAGCCGTCGCGATCCACCGCCAGCGCGCCACCGGCGGGAACCTGGTTGGCATCGGCGCAGCGCAGAATCAGCGAGCCGGCACGGCGCATCTCCGCATGCAGCACGCCCACCGCATTGGTTTCGGGATCATCGGAGCGGAAGGAATTGGAGCAGACCAGTTCGGCGAGGCCGTCGGTGTGGTGGGCTTCGGTGCCGCGCACCGGGCGCATTTCATGCAGCACCACCGGAACGCCGCGCTCGGCTGCCTGGAAGGCCGCCTCAGCGCCGGCAAGTCCGCCGCCGATCACGTGGATCGGGTCGAAAGGCAATTGGCTCATGCATCCTCACCTGAGCGGACCAACCGGCGGATCTCAGCGCCTGCGGCGCACCCCTGCCGGAGCCGCGCGCCCTCGCGCAGTGTCCGTTCCGGTTCTGTGCCCGATCCCGCCCGCCGCATCAAGTTAGCGAGCGTCCTGAAACGAAAATGGCCCCCGATGGGGGCCACGTTCGAAACCAGCTCATGTCCGGGCGCCGAAGCGTCCGGTCGCTGATCAAGCCGCCAGATGAGCTGCGTGATGCGCGATCGAGCGGATCTCGCTGCGGGACACATTGATGTCGCTCAGCGTGCGGTCGTCCAGCTGCGAGAGTTCGGCAACGGTGCGATTGTAGGCATTCCAACGACGCACCTGGCGAGCGATATAACCCCAGATCAACATTTTCAGTCTCCTTACCAGAGCCCTTCCGGCCCAGGTCATGTTCTGGAGCTGTAGATAGCCCTAAGCGGGTCAGCGCCCAAGGCAGATTGATGCATTGCAGCATTGCATGCGCTGCATATAGGCGTCATTGGATCGCAATCATTTATCAATGCTCTCTCCATAGGCAGCGATAACTTGGAATGCCTGGAAAGAAAGCCGCCTTTGCCCAAGGCATGGCGCGAAATGAGGCGCTTTCGAGCAATATCCGTAAGTATCTGAAAACGTGAGAGTTATGCGGAATTAGCGCCGCTGACGACGGAACGCGCAGGTCGTTTGCATACATCCAAAATGGACCGATCGGACTCGGAACACTCCACCCCATTCGCCTTTTGGTGAGATGGGTGCGGTGCAGTCGAGGGATATTCGCACCTGCGGCAAAATTGCATGACTGGGCTGCAAGCGCCCGGAGGGGCCTTTTCCGCCATTGTCTGGGGGCGGCGGCGGAGCCGTGCCCGTCGCGCCGCCTTGGAATCGAAGCGGATGGCCATGGCCTGGCTGCTCATTGGGGCACCGTTCTGCCCATCGGGTCATCGCGTCCGGGGCTTTCCAAGGCGCGCGGCATCGGGCGCGGTTGATCCTGTGCGTGCCCCTTCCCCCGCTTACATCCCCGATGGCGGCGGATCACCGCCGACGACACGCCGCCGGCGTGGCCGCGATTCTCCACATGCCTTCAACGCCCGAAGGTGCCATCCGCAGCATGATCGACGGCTGACGATGGGGTCCCACAGGCCGCGCCGCCTCCCGTGCCGTGGGGACGGGACACGATGCACGGCATCCCTCAGCGACATGGCCGGGCGCTTTCAGGCCCTGCAGCCGCTCCCGCCTTGCGCTGCGCGGCCCCGCGCACTGCCGGCGGCGGCACGGGATGGGGGAGTCGCGAGCGACTACTCGGCCGCTTGCGACTTGCCGGCCGCCGGCAGCTTGCGCTTCTTCATCGGCCGACGGGCCAGAACCTCCGCCAGGAAGTGCCCGGTGTGGGAGCGCTTCTCCTTGGCGATGGTCTCCGGTGGTCCGCGCGCCACGATCTCCCCGCCGCCGTCACCGCCTTCGGGCCCAAGGTCGATCACCCAGTCCGAGGTCTTGATGACTTCGAGATTGTGCTCGATCACCGCCACCGTATTGCCCTGGTCCACCAGTTCGTGCAGCACGTCCAGCAGCTTGGCCACGTCATGGAAATGCAGGCCGGTGGTGGGCTCGTCGAGAATATAGAGCGTGCGGCCCGTGGCGCGCTTGGACAGTTCCTTGGCCAGCTTCACCCGCTGGGCCTCGCCGCCGGACAAGGTGGTGGCCTGCTGCCCCACCTTCACATAGCCCAGCCCCACCCGCGCCAGCGTTTCCAGCTTGTCGCGCACGCTGGGCACCGCCTTGAAGAATTCGGCGCCCTCATCGACCGTCATGTCCAGCACATCGGCGATGGACTTGTTCCGGAACATCACTTCCAGCGTCTCGCGATTGTAGCGTTTGCCCTTGCAGACGTCGCAGGTGACATAGACGTCCGGCAGGAAGTGCATCTCGATCTTGATGACGCCGTCGCCCTGGCAGGCTTCGCACCTCCCGCCCTTCACATTGAAGGAGAAGCGGCCGGGGCCATAGCCGCGCGCCTTGGCTTCCGGCAGGCCGGAGAACCATTCGCGCATGGGCGTGAACGCGCCCGTATAGGTGGCCGGGTTGGAGCGCGGCGTGCGGCCGATGGGCGACTGGTCGATGTCGATGACCTTGTCCAGATGCTCCAATCCCTCGAGCTTGTCGAACGGGGCAGGGGCGTCATGGGCATTGTTCAGGCGCCGGGCCACCGCCTTGTAGAGCGTGTCGATGAGCAGCGTGGACTTGCCGCCGCCGGAGACCCCGGTCACCGAAGTGAACAGGCCCAGCGGGATTTCCGCCGTCACATTCTTCAGATTGTTGCCACGCGCGCCGAAGAGCTTCAGCATCTTGCGCGGGTCGGGCTTGCGCCGGGTGGGCGTGTTCACCGCCAGTTCGCCGGTGAGATACTTGCCCGTCAGCGAGGCCGGATTGGCGAGAATCTCCGCCGGTGTGCCCTGGGCCACGATACGTCCGCCATGGATGCCGGCACCGGGGCCCACGTCCACCACATAATCGGCGGCGAGGATGGCGTCCTCGTCATGTTCCACCACGATGACGGTGTTGCCCAGATCCCGCAGCCGCTTCAGCGTCTCCAGCAGCCGGGCATTGTCGCGCTGGTGCAGGCCGATGGACGGCTCGTCCAGCACATAGAGCACGCCGGACAGGCCCGAGCCGATCTGTGAGGCCAGGCGAATGCGCTGGCTCTCGCCACCGGACAGCGTCCCCGAGGCGCGCCCGAGCGTGAGGTACTCGAGGCCCACATCCATCAGGAAGCGCAGCCGATCGCGGATCTCCTTCAAGATGCGCGCGGCAATCTCATTCTGCTTGGCATTGAGTTCGCCCGGCAGCGCCTCGAACCAGTCGCTGGCGCCGCGCACGGAGAGTTCGCCGATCTGCGCGATATGCTTCATCGCCACTTTCACAGCGAGCGCTTCCGGCTTCAGCCGGTAGCCGGCGCACACCTTGCAGGGCACGGTGGAGAAATATTTCGAGATTTCCTCGCGCGCCCAATCGCTCTCGGTCTCGCGCCAGCGGCGATCGAGATTGCGCACGATGCCTTCGAAGGTCTTGGTGGTCTCATAGGCCCGCAGGCCATCGTCATAGGAAAAGGCGATCTGCTCCTCGCCGGAGCCGAACAGGATCACCTCGCGGGCCTTCTCCGGCAAATCGGCGAACGGCACGGTCAGCTTGAACTTATAGTGCTTGGCCAGCGCCTCCAGCGTCTGCCCATAATAAGGCGACGTGCTCTTGGCCCAGGGCGCCAGCGCCCCCTGCTTCAGGGTGCGGGAGCGATCCGGCACCACCAGATCCGGATCGATGGTCTGCTCCACCCCGAGGCCATCGCAGGCCGGGCAGGCGCCGAACGGATTATTGAACGAGAACAGCCGCGGCTCGATCTCCGGAATGGTGAAGCCCGACACGGGGCAGGCGAACTTCTCCGAGAAGATCACCCGGCGGGGCGTGCCGTCCGGCTCCTTCTCGTCGGCGAATTCCACGAAGGCGATGCCGTCGGCCAGCCCCAGGGCGGTCTCGAAACTGTCGGCAAGGCGCGCCGCGATGTCCCCGCGCACCACCACCCGGTCCACCACCACGTCGATATCGTGCTTCAGCTTCTTGTCGAGCGGCGGCGCCTCGGCAATTTCGTGGAACGCACCGTCGATCTTGACCCGCTGGAACCCCTTCTTGAGGAACTCCGCCAGCTCCTTGCGGTATTCGCCTTTGCGACCCCGAACCACGGGCGCAAGGATATAGAGCCGCGCGCCTTCCGGCAGGGCCAGGGTGCGATCCACCATCTGCGAGACCGTCTGGCTCTCGATGGGCAGGCCGGTGGCCGGGGAATAGGGAATGCCCGCGCGCGCCCACAGCAGGCGCATATAGTCATAGATCTCGGTGACGGTGCCGACGGTGGAGCGCGGGTTCTTCGAGGTGGTCTTCTGCTCGATGGAGATGGCGGGCGACAGACCATCGATCTGGTCGACGTCCGGCTTCTGCATCATCTCCAGAAACTGGCGCGCGTAAGCCGAAAGGCTTTCCACATAGCGCCGCTGGCCTTCCGCATAGATGGTGTCGAAGGCGAGCGAGGACTTTCCCGAACCCGACAATCCGGTGAACACCACGAGGCTGTCGCGGGGGACGTCCAGGTCGACGTTCTTGAGATTATGCTCCCGTGCGCCGCGCACGGACAGCATCCGTGCATCGCGGCGGGCTGCGGGGGCGCTGACGGCGCGGGCAGAAGGCTTGCGATCGCTCATGTCACTCGCGCTTGGGATGGCGGGCATGCCCGCAGAATGAGGGAAAATCGGGCCGCGCCCGGTTTGCAATATACGCCATACGGCGCTGGAAGCGGGATAAGTTCGCACGTTCGAGACCGCTCCCCGCAGATGCCTAGGCTAGCGGGGCGCAGCGTCCGCGCACACAGATTACGGACCACAACCGGTGATGGATGACCCCAGGGCCACGGGCGCACCCACCCCGCTGCGGCCGGACTGACACATGCCCGTCCTTTCACCCTCGATCAGCCCCATCGGATTCCCCCATCAAGCGCATGGCTGTCATTTAGGATGCCGCGTGCGCTGCAACAGGGAACATATCAAGAACGATGTCACTGGGCCAGTAAAAAAGCGTGCATATCACCCTTGCCTCAGGGTGGGATCGCATTTAGAACATAACAAGAACTTCTGTGTTCCTTTTTGGTGGACAAGCCGTTCAGGCCGCTCGCGTCCCGGCGCGGGACGGCTACGGTGCCCCATCCGGCGCCCGCGGGCGCCATCCTGGCCGCCGCGCAGCGACGGTCGCGACCAATGACCTGAGAGCGGAGACCGTTATGGCCGGCAGCGTCAACAAGGTGATCCTGATCGGCAATCTCGGCCGAGACCCGGAAGTGCGTGCGTTCCAGAATGGCGGCCGGGTGTGCAACCTGCGCATCGCCACCTCGGAAACCTGGCGCGACAAGGCGTCCGGTGAGCGCCGCGAGCGCACCGAGTGGCATTCGGTGGCGATCTTCAACGAAAACCTCGTGGGTGTGGCCGAGCGCTTCCTGAAGAAGGGCTCGAAAGTCTACATCGAGGGCCAGCTTGAGACCCGCAAGGCCACGGATCAGCAGGGGCAGGAAAAGTATTTCACCGAAGTGGTGCTGCGCCCCTACCGGGGTGAACTCACCTTGCTGGATGGTCGCACCGGTGGCGGCGGCGGGAGCGAGGGCGGCGACGATTATGCCGGCGGCGGCAACGACTTCGGCTCCTCCAGCCCCATGAGCGGTGGCGGCGGCGGTGGTGGTGGCGGCAGTTACGGCGGGGGCCGTTCCGGTGGCGCGAGCAGTGGCGGCGCGCCCAGCGGACGGGCCGGCGGTGGCGGGGCGCGTCCTTCCGATGACATGGACGACGAAATTCCGTTCTGAGCGCGACTGATCTTCGCAAAGACGGGCGGGCGCCCTCGGCGTCGCCCGTCGTCTTTCCGAGCCGCCGCAGCGACGTTTCGGTTCGCCGGGCCCTGCCTGCCTTCGGCGTCCGCATCGGTTGCTGCGGTGCCGAGCCGCGTGCGCAGCAGGGTGGCGTCGTCCGACGGTAGACCGGTGCATTATCGTCAGAAGAACAGATTGCGAACAAAGAACAAATGAGGTACAAAATTCGAGCGCGTATTTCTCTTGCGCCAGGCACGGAGCGCGGCGATGACTCAGTCCACTCTCAGACTCGTCGAAGGGTCCTCTATGGATAAGACCAAGGCGCTGGACGCCGCGCTCTCTCAGATCGAGCGGCATTTCGGCAAAGGCTCGATCATGCGGCTCGGCAAGAGCGGCAAGGTGATGGAGATCGAGAGCATTCCCTCCGGTTCGCTGGGGTTGGATATCGCGCTCGGCATCGGCGGATTGCCCAGGGGGCGCGTGGTCGAAATCTACGGCCCCGAATCGTCCGGCAAGACCACATTGGCCCTGCACACCATCGCGGAAGCCCAGAAGAAGGGCGGCACCTGCGCCTTTATCGACGCGGAGCACGCGCTGGATCCCATCTATGCCCGCAAGCTCGGGGTCAATCTGGATGACCTCTTGATCTCGCAGCCCGATGCCGGCGAGCAGGCGCTCGAGATTTGCGACACGCTGGTGCGGTCCGGGGCCATCGACGTTCTGGTGGTGGATTCGGTGGCGGCGCTGACGCCGCGGGCCGAACTGGACGGCGAGATGGGCGACAGCCAGCCGGGCATGCAGGCGCGCCTGATGAGCCAGGCCCTGCGCAAGCTCACGGCGTCGATCTCCAAATCCAATACGATGGTCATCTTCATCAACCAGATCCGCATGAAGATCGGTGTGATGTACGGCTCGCCCGAGACCACCACCGGCGGCAATGCGCTCAAATTCTATGCCTCCATCCGGCTCGATATCCGCCGGATCGGCATGATCAAGGAGCGGGACGAGGTGGTGGGCAACCAGACCCGGGTGAAGGTGGTCAAGAACAAGCTTGCGCCGCCGTTCAAGCAGGTCGAATTCGATATCATGTATGGCGAGGGCGTCTCCAAGACCGGCGAATTGCTGGATCTGGGCGTGCGGGCCGGCGTGGTGGAGAAGTCCGGCGCCTGGTTCTCCTATGATAGCCAGCGGCTGGGGCAGGGACGGGAGAATTCCAAGACCTTCCTCAAGCAGAATCCCGAGATCGCCGGCCGCATCGAGGCGGCGATCCGCCAGAATGCCGGCTTGATCGCCGAGCAGATCCTGACCGGTGGTCCGGAAGAAGACGCATCCGACGACGCCGCCGAGGCGTGAGGTTTCTCTCCGGTGATGGGCGCGCGATGGGTGCGTGCCTGTCACCGGGCGTGGTGTCTGCGTCGCGTGATATGCAATCAGGTGCGGAGCCGGGCCGGTCCTGCGCGGACGGGGCGTGCGGGCGTCGTAGGGCGCGCGCGCAAACCCGTCGCAGGCCCGCTCTGGAACCGGTGCCCGCGAGGGCACTAGGTTCGGTGCGCGCGGGTGGTTTCGCTGTTCGGGGCTTGCTGGACAAGCGCCGGAGGCACAGCTAAACGGACCTGTCCTCTTTCGGGTGTTCGCGCGCGCGCAATGCCTCATCGAGGAAGGCGGCGGCGGGTTCTCCCGCCGGCCGCGTGGCTTTCGTCATTCGGGTTTGGTGGCCGGTACATGAGCGGCGTGAACGAGATTCGGTCGAGCTTCATCGACTACTTCGTCAAGAACGGTCACGAGGCGGTGGCCTCATCGCCGCTGGTACCGCGCAACGACCCGACCTTGATGTTTACCAATGCCGGGATGGTGCAGTTCAAGAACGTCTTCACCGGCGTCGAGAAGCGCCCCTATGCGCGCGCGGTGACCGCCCAGAAGTGCGTGCGCGCCGGCGGCAAGCACAATGATCTGGACAATGTGGGCTATACCGCCCGCCACCACACCTTCTTTGAAATGCTGGGCAATTTCTCGTTCGGCGACTATTTCAAGGCGCAGGCGATCGAGCTGGCCTGGGGCCTGATCACCCGCGAGTTCGAGCTTCCCGCCGACAAGCTCCTGGTCACCGTCTATCATGACGACGAGGAAGCCTTCGGCCTGTGGCGCAAGATCGCCGGCCTGCCCGAAAGCCGGATCATCCGCATCGCCACCTCGGATAATTTCTGGGCCATGGGCGATACCGGCCCGTGCGGTCCGTGCTCGGAGATCTTCTTCGACCATGGCGACCACATCCCCGGCGGCCCGCCCGGCTCGCCGGATGAAGACGGCGACCGCTTCATCGAGATCTGGAATCTCGTGTTCATGCAGTATGAGCAGCTTCCGGGCGAGCGCCTGAATCTGCCGCGGCCGTCCATCGATACCGGCATGGGCCTGGAGCGCATCTCGGCGCTGCTGCAAGGCACCCACGACAATTATGAAACCGACCTCATGCGGGCGATCATCGCCGAGGTGGCGGAATTCACCAATGTTCCAGCGGATGGGCCGCAGAAGGCCAGCCATCGGGTCATCGCCGACCATTTGCGGGCCGCGGTGTTCCTGACCGCCGACGGTGTGCTGCCCTCCAATGAGGGCCGCGGCTATGTGCTGCGCCGGATCATGCGCCGGGCCATGCGGCACGCGCAATTGCTCGGCGCGCGAGATCCGTTGATGCATCGCCTGGTGCCGATCCTGGTGCGTGAGATGGGCCGGGCCTATCCGGAGATCGTGCGGGCCGAAACCCTGGCGGCGGAAACCCTGCTGCTGGAGGAAACCCGCTTCCGCCGCACCCTGGAGCGTGGGCTGTCGATCCTGGAAGACGAGAGCGCCGGCCTGGTGGCGGGCGCCAGCTTCCCGGGCGATGTGGCCTTCAAGCTGTACGACACCTACGGCTTCCCGCTGGATCTGACCGAGGATGCCCTGCGCAGCCGCGGCATCCAGGTGGATACGGCGGTATTCAACGCCGCCATGGCCAAGCAGAAGGCCGAGGCCCGGGCTAATTGGTCCGGTTCCGGCGAGGCGGCCACCGATACCATCTGGTTCGGCATTCGCGACCGCGAGGGCGCCACCGAATTCCTGGGCTATGATACCGAAAGCGCCGAGGGCGTGGTGCGCGCGATCATTCGCGAGGGCGCCGAGGTCTCGGCCCTGGCCACCGGTGCCCGCGGGCTTGTGGTGCTCAATCAGACCCCGTTCTATGGCGAATCCGGCGGGCAAGTGGGCGACACCGGCCTGCTGACTGGCGATGGCGTTCGGGCTCAGGTGCACAACACCCAGAAGAAGCTCGGCGACGTGTTCGTGCACGATGTGGAAGTGCTCGAAGGCACCTTGAGCGTGGGCACGCCGGTGGCGCTGGACGTGGATCACGCGCGACGCTCCGCCGTGCGCGCCAACCATTCCGCCACCCATCTGCTGCACGAGGCGTTGCGCCGGGTGCTGGGCGAGCATGTGGCCCAGAAGGGCTCGCTGGTGGCCGCCGACCGCTTGCGGTTCGACTTCAGCCATCCCAAGCCTCTCTCCGCGGCCGAGCTGGCGCAGGTGGAGGACATCGCCAACACCTATATCCTGCGCAATGAGCCGGTCGAGACCCGCTTGATGGGGGTCGATGATGCCGTCGCCTCCGGGGCGCGGGCGTTGTTCGGCGAGAAATATGGCGAGGAAGTCCGTGTGGTGTCCATGGGCACCGATCCCGGCAACCATGGGCCGTATTCGGTGGAATTGTGCGGTGGCACCCATGTGGCGCGCACCGGCGACATCGGCCTGGTGTCCGTGCTCGGCGACAGCGGCGTGGCGGCAGGCGTGCGACGGCTGGAGGCGCTGACGGCCACCGCGGCGCGCCGGCATCTCAATGCAGCAGCGTCCGCGCTGCATGGGGCGGCGGCTGCCTTGAAGGTCTCGGTTCCCGACGTGGAGGCCCGTGTCACCGCCTTGGTGGACGAACGCCGCAAGCTGGAGCGCGACCTCACCGACGCGCGCAAGAAGCTCGCCATGGGCGGGGGAAATGCGGCGGAGGAATCCGGCAAGCTGGTCGGCGACGTCACGCTGCTCGCGCGCCATGTGACCGGGATCGAGCTCAAGGATCTCAAGAGCCTGGTGGACGAAGGCAAGAAGCGGCTGGGCTCCGGCATCGTGGCCATCGTCGGGGTGACACCGGACGGCCGGGCCGGGATCGTCGTCGGGGTGACCGAGGACCTCACCTCCCGCTTTGACGCCGTCAATCTGGTGCGGCTGGGCTCCGAGGCCTTGGGCGGCAAGGGGGGCGGCGGACGCCCGGATATGGCGCAGGCCGGCGGTCCGGACGGCACCAAGGCCGATGCGGCTCTCGCGGCCATCGAGGCGGCGCTGACAGCCTGATCGGCGATCTGCTCGCTCCAGGGGCGCGCGGTCGGGGCGCCCCGCGCGCCGTCGCAGGAACTGCGATGGCATGCCGTCCGTGTGGGAGCGGGCATTTTCGCCCCCAGGCTTGGTCGAGATGTCGGTGCGTGGTTCCTGGGGCGCGGGGCGCGCTTGCTGCCGGCGCATTCTCATCTGCGAACGACGGGCTGTGGGTCGGGAACAGCTTGGCTGGCACCCATGTGTGCGGATTGCCTGTAAGGCCACGCTCAGGTCCGGAACAGGACCGAAGGTCGGGAGACACGCCGCGCCGCGGCCGGCGCGGACGCCTTGCTCGGCTTCGGCTCGCGCCACCGGCCTGCATCAGGCGCTCTGAGCGGGGGGCCGCGGGGGGGCCCGGCCGATGCCCGGCGCGATCAGCTGACTGAACGGCCCGTGCGTGCGGCGCCGGAGCTTTCAGGGTCGGGCTCCTCCCTTGCCGGCCGTGCCATCCCCGCTTGGATTGCGCGTGGCATGGCGACCAGCCGACACCCGGTCGCTGACGCCCGCTCAGATCCGCCCGCGCCTGTGGCGACGGGGGCGGTGCACGAGGCGGTGGCCCTGGCGTATCGGCAGGCGAATCGCCTTATGGCTCGTGTCCGCCTGCGCTCACAGCAAAGTTTCCGATTCTCGCTCGGATTGCGCTCACGCAGTGCGGCGCAGCTCACCCATGGCTAGAATGGCCTGAAAGCGGGAGCTGCCCGTGGCGAGAGAGACCGGCATGTCTGCGGAGGACGTTACTGCAACGGGGCGCGCACCTCGGATCCGCAAGCGGATCTATGAGGTGCTGGAGCGCGATGCCGTCCGGGATGCCACCGCCCATGCGGTCCATGTGGCGCTTGTGCTGCTGATCCTGACCAATGCCGCCGCGGCTGTGCTCGAGACCGTGCCCGAACTGGACGCGCGCTATCGCGCCGAGCTGCATCTGTTCGAGATCGCCTCGTTCGTCATTTTCGCCGTGGAATACGCGCTGCGTCTTTGGGCGGCGCCGGAGCATCCGCGCTATCGGGGCATTTCGAATACGCAGGCCCGCATGCGCTATGCCATCACCCCGTCCGCCATCATCGATCTGCTTTCCGTGGCGCCATTTGGCCTGGTTCTCATGTTCGACGCCGACCTGCGCACGGTGGCGCTGTTCCGGTTGATCCGCTTCATGAAGCTGGCGCGTTATTCTCCGGGCCTTGCCTCGCTGGTGGAGGCGGTGCGCACCGAGCGCCACGCTTTGGTCGCGTGCCTGGGAATCATTTCCGCCGTGGTGCTGCTGGCCGCTTCCGCCATGTATGTGGCCGAGCGGGAGGCGCAGCCGGACATCTTCGGTTCCATTCCGCTGGCGGCCTGGTGGGCCGTGGTGACGGTGACCACCGTGGGTTATGGCGATGCGGTGCCCATCACCCTTGCAGGGCGTTTGGTGGCCGCCGTGGCCATGGTCTCGGGGCTGATCCTGCTGGCGCTGCCGGTCGGCATCATCGCCTCATCCTTTGCCGCCGTGATCCGCAGGCGTGACTTCGTGGTCAGCTGGGGGATGGTGGCGCGGGTGCCGCTGTTTGCGGAAATGGATGCGGCAGGCATTGGCGACATCCTGCAATTGCTCTCGTCCCATACCGCTCAGCCCGGCGAGGTGCTGGCCCGGCGCGGCGATCCGGCACGCTCCATGTATTTCATCTTGTCCGGCGAGGTGCAGGTGGAATTGGAAACCGGGCCCGTGCGCCTCGGGGAAGGGCATTTCTTCGGGGAGATGGCGCTGCTGTCGAAGACCGTGCGCAGCGGGACCATCCGGGCGCTGTCGCGCACGCAATTGCTGATGCTGGACGGGCGCGATCTGGATGATCTGATGGTGCGGCGGCCGGAGATCCAGCGGCGAATCCGCGATCTGCAACTGGCCGGGCGCAGTCCCCACGCCTTGCGCCCCACCGGGGACGTCACCTCTGAGGAAATGTCCGGCGGCGAGGATCGCCCGCACGCCTGAGGGCGCGGCGCGCTGACCTCGGACGCATCCGCGGAGAGCCCGCGGGCGCCCGAAGGCGCCCGCGTAACGCCTCAGGCCAGGGCCTTGGACAGGTTCTCGGACACCTTGTCCAGGAAGCCGGTGGTGGAGAGCCACTTCTGATCGGCACCCACCAGCAGCGCCAGATCCTTGGTCATGTCGCCGGCTTCGACGGTGTCGATGCAGACCTTTTCCAGCGTATCGGCGAAGCGCTTCAGCTCGGCATTGTCGTCGAGCTTGGCGCGGTGCGCGAGGCCGCGGGTCCAGGCGAAGATGGAGGCGATGGAGTTGGTGGAGGTCTCCTTGCCCTTCTGGTGCTCGCGATAGTGGCGGGTCACGGTGCCGTGGGCGGCTTCCGCTTCCACCGTCAGGCCATCGGGGGTCATCAGCACCGAGGTCATCAGGCCGAGCGAGCCGAAGCCCTGGGCCACGATGTCCGACTGCACGTCGCCGTCATAGTTCTTGCAGGCCCACACATAGCCGCCGGACCACTTGAGCGCCGAGGCGACCATGTCGTCGATCAGGCGGTGCTCGTAGGTGATCTTGCGCTTGGCGAACTCGTCCTTGAACTCGGCGTCGAAGATCTCCTGGAAGATGTCCTTGAAGCGCCCATCATAGGCTTTCAGGATGGTGTTCTTCGTGGAGAGATAGACCGGATAGTTCCGGTTGAGGCCGTAGTTGAAGGAGGCGCGGGCGAAGTCCTTGATGGACTCGTCCAGATTGTACATGGACAGGGCCACGCCGGCGCCGGGGTACTTATAGACTTCCCGCTCGATCTTGGTGCCGTCCTCGCCCACGAAGGTCAGCGTCAGGGTGCCCTTGCCGGGCACCTTGAAATCGGTGGCGCGGTACTGGTCGCCGAAGGCATGGCGGCCGACGATGATCGGCTGGGTCCAGCCGGGCACCAGGCGGGGCACGTTCTTGCAGATGATCGGCTCGCGGAAGATCACGCCGCCGAGGATGTTGCGGATGGTGCCGTTGGGCGACTTCCACATCTGCTTGAGGCCGAATTCCTCCACCCGGCCTTCGTCCGGGGTGATGGTGGCGCACTTGATGCCCACGCCGTACTTCTTGATGGCTTCCGCGGAGTCGATCGTCACCTGGTCATTGGTGGCGTCGCGGTTTTCCACCGACAGGTCGTAGTACTTGAGATCCAGATCCAGATAGGGGTGGATCAGCTTGTCCTTGATATACTGCCAGATGATCCGCGTCATCTCGTCGCCGTCGAGCTCGACGACGGGATTTGCCACCTTGATCTTCGCCATTTGGACGACCTTTTCGGGGCGCTCTGAGAGCGGTTAGGGCTATGCGAGCAGTCGGAATGGCACGCGCCCCGTTGAGCGCCGCCGACTCCTCTCCCGGCGCCGCCGCTATAGCATTGGTGGGGGAGCCGAGAAAGCGCGCGGAGCCCTCGACTTTCTGCGCAGGGCCATGCAACTGCAAGGCTGCGCGTGGAAAATGCCGACCAAATGCCCAGGGCAGGGGTGGGCGG
The DNA here is from genome assembly GCF_943371865.1 of Azorhizobium sp. AG788. Taxonomy (GTDB): domain Bacteria; phylum Pseudomonadota; class Alphaproteobacteria; order Rhizobiales; family Xanthobacteraceae; genus Azorhizobium. The sequence continues at coordinate 64,917 of NZ_CALRWL010000020.1, forward strand.
CGTGAAAATCACATGACAGACCCGGCGCCGCAGCGGCGCGGGCGGCGGTTGAGAGGAACAGGATGCCGGGTTCGGGAACTGACAGCAGCAAGGCATGGACCGAAGGCGGGCCGATGGTGGTGCTGGTGGAGCCCCAGTTGGGGGAGAACATCGGCTCAGCGGCACGGGCCATGGGCAACTTCGGTCTGTCGCGCCTGCGCATCGTCAACCCGCGGGAGGGCTGGCCCAACGAGAAGGCCCGCATCTTCTGCGCCGGCGCCGACCGCATCCTGGAAGGCGCGCAGCTATTCCCCGACCTGCGCAGCGCCTTGCTGGATGTGACCTATGCGGTGGCCACCACCGCCCGGGAACGCGGCATGGCCAAGCCGGTGCTGGCGGCGGATGCCGTGGCGCGGGACACCGCCATGCGCCTGAGCGCCGGCGAGGATGTGGCGCTGGTATTCGGCCGCGAACGCACCGGGCTCTATACCGAGGAGGTGTCGCTGTGCGATGCCATCCTGACCTTGCCGGTCAATCCGGCCTTTGCCTCGCTCAATCTGGGCATGGCGGTGGCCGTTACCGCCTATGAGTGGTCGAAGGTCATGAGCGGCGGGGCGTTGCCGTTTGCCCCGCCGGATCGCTCACCGCCGGCGGAGCGGGCGGATCTGTTCGCCTTCTTCGACCATCTGGAGCGGGAATTGGTGGACGCCTCCTTCTTCCGCTCGCCGGAGAAGCAGCCCTCCACCACCCGCAATATCCGCAATATTTTCCACCGCTTTGCCCTGAGCAAACAGGATCTGGCCACCTTGCACGGCATGGTGACGGCGCTGGTGGAGGGGCGCGCGGGGCGCGAGAAGCGCAAAACGGACCGCAATGCCCGCGTGGCGGAGCGGCGCGCGCGGGCCATTGCGACGGCCGAGGGGCGGATGGCCCCGGCCGTGGAGACCGGGACACCGGACAATGACGAAGGCTGAGCCGGCGGCGTCGGAGCTCCCGCCCAGGACGAACAGCCCCCGATCCGCCATCGCGATGCGCCAACAAATGAGGGGCCATATGGGTTTGCGGACGGTTTGTTCCGCCGCCTCGGAAGCGCCATCCACAGGCTTATGACGGATCTGCGCTTTTTGGCGGTTCAGGGGTTTCCATCCGCGGGGTGTGTTGCTACATACACCTCACCAACCCAGCCGGTTCGCCGGCAAATGAGTTGGTCTTGGCGCGGGGTGGAGCAGCCCGGTAGCTCGTCAGGCTCATAACCTGAAGGTCACAGGTTCAAATCCTGTCCCCGCAACCAAAATTGTAAGTGAAATCAGAGAGTTGGGCGAAAGCCCAACTCTCTTTTTTCGTTTAAAGGGCCTAACACACCGCTAACACAGAAAATTGCCTGCGAATCGGGGTTGTGCTAGCTTCCGTGGTAACGGAATACGAGCATGGCAAGTCACGAGATCCTTGGCGATTTGGTACAGGTCTACAAGCGGGGAGGCCGGTTCTGGCATTGCTCCGCTTCGGTCAAGGGCCACCAGTATCGTACCTCCACCAAGGAGGAGGGGCTGGAGCAGGCAAAGCAGTTCGCCGAGGACTGGTACCTTGAGCTGCGCGGGAAAGCCCGCGCGGGCCTCCTGAAAAAGGAGAAGTCCCTCAAGGAGGCGGCCGATCAGTTCCTCAAGGAGTATGAGGTCATCACCGAGGGGCAGCGGAGCCCCCGCTGGATCGAAGGGCACGCCATCCGCGTGCGCCTCCACATCGTGCCGTTCTTTGGCGATCTGGGGGTCTCGGAGGTCACGCCAGGCAAGGTGCAGGAATATCGCATGCACCGGATCGCCACGTCGCGGACGGGCAAGGCTCCGGCGCGCAGCACCATTCACGACGAACTGGTGACCCTGCGGCAGATCCTCAAGACGGCCATCCGGCACGGCTGGCTGACCCATCTGCCGGATCTGTCGCCGCCTTACCGCACCCAGGGCAAGATCGTGCACCGCCCGTGGTTCAGCCCCGACGAATACAAGGAGCTGTACACAGCGACCCGCGAGTACGCCCAGAACGCGCCCAAGGCGTTCCGGTGGAATGCCGAGCAGGTTCACGATTACGTGTTGTTTCTGGCCAACACCGGCCTGCGGCCCGACGAAGCCCGAAATCTCCAGCACCGGGATGTGGCGGTGGTGCAGGATGAGCGCACCCGTGAGTGCATTCTGGAGATCGAGGTGCGCGGCAAGCGCGGGGTTGGCTTCTGCAAGAGCATGCCGGGCGCGGTGCAGCCCTATCTGCGGCTGATGTCACGGCCGAAACCGCTGTTGCGGGCAGATGGCGCGCGGATGGGGCGCAGCGTGGCTGCGGATGAGGCGGCGCGGCCGCTGCCTGAGCGCACCGATCCGGTGTTCCCCGGCAACCACATCAAGCTGTTTAACCGGCTGATGGAGCGGGTGAAGCTGAAGCTCGACCGCGACGGCAACAAGCGCACGGCCTACAGCTTGCGCCATACCTATATCTGCATGCGGTTGATGGAGGGGGCGGATATCTATGCCCTGGCCAAAAACTGCCGCACCAGCGTCGAGATGATCCAGAAATTCTATGCCGCCCATATCAAGGATCTGCTGGACGCCTCGGCCATCAACGTCCGGCGGCCGAAGTCGTCACGAAAGAGGCGGGAAGAGGCGCCGCAGGAGTCCGAGGACATGGAAGCTTAGATCTGCGGTTCTGGGGTGAGCGGCCGAAGGGCCGCCTCTTGAGAGCCGTTCAGCGGCTCGACGGCACCCCGCTTGCCGGGGTGCTCACGGGGTTCAGCCCCGTCCTTATCTTTGGTTGGATCTCTCGGATCTGAGCGCGCTTGTCCCGCAGGCCAGCCGTGCGTGCCGAAGGCGCAGATGTATCGCAAAGCGTTGCGGTTGTGTTATTCTTGCTGCATGGCCTCTGCCAAAACCACCTCCCGTAAAGCCGACCGTTCGCCGTCTGCGATCGGTCGCGCGCGCTTTGAGAAGATCAGCGCCGTGGAGGGGATTCGTACCAGCGCCGCAACCACGCGCATGTTCGCCGAGTTTGACCGCAAGGGGCTGACTGCCGAAGAGCGGCGCCGGGCGATCTTCGAGAAGCACGCCAAGAAGTCCTCATTCGCCGTAGGGCGTGAATGCCGAGTGGTGCGTGTCGGTGAGGTGAGTGAGGACGACTTGGCGTTGATCGCCCAGGCCGAAGTGCCTACTGAATTCGCCCATCTCGATGCGGAGCTGAAAGACCGGAAGCCGTGAGCTTTCCGGTTCCGCAGCCCGGCCTGATGGTCCGGTATTCCTATCTGTGGGCCAGGGAGGCCGATCAAGGTCAGGAAGAGGGGGTAAAGGATCGTCCCTGTGCGGTGATTCTGGTCACCCAGGATGATGCCGGGAAGCGCCGCGTCCTGGTTCTGCCTATCACCCATTCCGCGCCGACTGATCCCGCCACGGCTGTTGAGATCCCTGCGGCGACCAAGGCGCGCCTCGGTCTCGACTTCGAGCGATCCTGGATCGTGCTCACCGAGTTGAATGATTTCATGTGGCCGGAGCCGGACTTGCGTCCCCTGGTGAGTGGCGATGCCAGCACCGTGGCGTTCGGCATGCTCCCGCCGGGCTTCTTTCGAGTCGTCCGAGACCGGTTTGTGGCACTGGCTAGAGTCAGGCGGGTAGGGCAGGTTCAGCGAACGGAATAAGCGGCCGAAGGGCCGCCTCTTGAGAGCCGTTCAGCGGCTCGACAGCGCCACGCTTGCCGGGTGCTCACGGGGGCAGCCCCGTCCTTGCATTGGTGAGAGTGACCCAGAGCCAGGCTCATTGTTTGCCAAGCCTTCTGCAAAATGAGGCTGCCCGCTCGTGTTGAAAGCCCTTGTGCCGCAATCGGTTACTACATCGGCGGCGCTCCGAGAAATAGCCCGGTATTAGCTCTTTGAATGACGCGCGGCACGCAGAATCACAACTCCATTGAAGGCTATATATATTTGCACTCAAAATGGACTTGTAAAAACATACCGCCTGCCCCAAACTCTAATTTCTGCTGGAGGCGTACATGAATATTGGGCGAATTCCTTTCATTGTATGTGCCTTCACGATCATGCTTTTATCCATGGCTTCGAGGGCTGCCGCAGCTGATTGCAAAACGACCTGCTCCGGCGGCGTTTGTACAAGCGAATGCCCGTCGGAGATTCCGGCTATTCCACCGCAACCATCCCAAACACTACCCCCTCCTCCTCCTCCTCCGTCACCCGTTACGGTATTTTGCCAATCTTCGATCGGGGTGTGCTCATTTCAGACAGCATCACCCTTTCCACAAGGAGCCCCTTGTAACTGCAACGGTGCCCCTGGAATATCGTCATGGTAAAGTGGGTAGTCGCAATAATATTTGTCTTATCTTGTATTGTGTCCTTTACTGCTGGTCGAAATGTCGGCTGGCCGGAAGGTCACAATCAGACGTTCAACGTTGCTGACTGTGTTGATAGATACACATATGTCGATCCAAGCAGCGATGACAAGACGTATATCAATCGAAGCAGGTCGTCTGATTTATGCAATAGAATTGCGTATTCGCAATACAGTTTGAATGACTTTAACATTAGGAGAGTGAAATTTATCCAGCAGCAATATGACGAATACGTCATTCTGTGGCTTGTCGTTATTATAACTATTTCAGGCGTAATACTTGCTGGATTACAACTTTCGATTGGTTATCGATTGGCTGATAGTCAGAAAAGTGGAATGGATGGCCAGGGAGCGGAAATAACAGTTGAGAACAATAAGTTAGTTTTCAAGTCATCTGTGACCGGCTTGGCAATATTATTGATATCTTTTGCATTTTTTCTCGTCTTTGCGCTTGAAATATTTGTTATTCGCGAAGTGAAGCCTGAGGGCCTCTCTGGAGGCAATCAAGCTCAGGGAGGCGCCACCGTGCCCGGGGCGGCGACATTAAAGGGTGGGTACAACTAGATATGTAAGGTTAGCGGTGGGTTCGTATTGGCGTCGGTGGCTCGGTCGCATATGCTTGATGTGGATGTGAATTGGCTGCGCTATCTTGTATTCATGCGCGCCTGACCTCCACGCATAGAGCGACAATCATCGATAAGGCTATTACGGCATTCTATTCTGAAAAAGATCCATGACGCGGGAGGGTGGGATGAATCCGTTCATCGTGATCGCTGCGACGTTATTTCCTGACATTCTTAAAATAATCGCCGGCGACAAAACTGGTTCGGTCGCTGAAGCTGTTATTCAATCGGTTCAGAAAATTACAAATCAAAGTGACCCGAATGATGCAAAGCAGAAGGTTTCTGAAAATCCAGTTATGAGCGCCGAATTACAGCAGAGATTGGCTGAAATTGCTCTCGAAAGTCATAAGGCTGATCTTGACGCCGCGAGCTCTATCAGGGCGGAGGAAAATCAATACGCGTCGAGCATGTCGAAGCTAGATCTTGCGAATACAATGGATGCGCGAGAGGCTTTGCAAGAGCTTGTTGCATTAAAACAACCGATATCTGCTGTTCCCATGTATCTATCATATGGAATTTCATTTGGGTTTTTTGTATTGGTAATTATTTCGATGACCCCACTCCTTAAGGGGTTGGAGGCGAATGGGTTGCAGATCGTTAATATTTGTCTTGGGGCGGTTGCGACGGCCTTCGCAACGGTGGTCAATTTCTGGCTTGGTTCTTCACAAGGGTCCCGCAATAAAGATTGGGCGTCCGAATTGGATGCAAATGTCGCGCAGGCAAAATCGCTGACGCAGCCATCTCAAGCCGCGGTGGCGCAAGCACCTGCGCGGGATGTTGCGAAAGTTCGTTCTGTGAACCGAGCTGAGGCGACGCGTCCGCTCAGCGCCGGATCGGCAGAGCGGGGAGGAGCGTCCACAGGCGGGACCGATCCATCTGCTGCCCCTAGCATTACATTGAAAGGAAAGATGTCGACTTTTGGTGGGCCAACAGATCCAGGTGTCGCGGCGAACGAAGGCCTGGCTCTGATTACGCCACGGGAAATCGATCGGTTTCCTGGGATTTTTCTGGATGAGCAGCCGCCCGGCACAACTGGTCTTGCACGGAGGCTGAATCCAGAGGCATTTTACATCGCCTGTCGATGGGATCGCACCAAGTTATCGCGTTCGTTCTTGCAGTCTGCAAAAATTAAAGTCGCCAATCCCGCAAGCGGGTTGGTGTTTTTTGCTCAGCCGGTTGACAGAGGTCCGGGAAGGCTCGAGCGGATTGCGGACCTGTCGCCAGGACTTGCTAAGGCATTGAGGCTTAGTACGGACGATATCTGCGAGGTGACGATTCCCCTGCCATCAGCAGAGGCGCAGATGGCGAGCGTATCCGGCATTGGAGTGAATCCAAAGGGAAATGACATTGCCGCCACGGGGTTGCGGTTGCTTTCGACAGGCCAAATTGAGCGCATTTTCGGAAAATTTGAGTATCAAGAAGCAGCTAAGGGGGAAATTAATATAATAGGTGATTGGGAGACAAAAAATATTATCGAAATTGTTGTTCCGCAGCTGTCGGGTTTGACAAAGACGGTTCGCTGTCATGAGAAAATTGTTGGACCACTGAAGGCTGCATTCGAAGAAGTTGAGACGGAGCGCCTCCTTGATCGAATTCTAATTTGGGATGGCGCTTTCTCTGCGCGGCACATCGGGTCCGCGATTACCGAGCCGCTTAGTCGTCATAGCTGGGGCATTGCTTTCGACATAAATACGGATTGGAATGGCTACGGCGATAAACCCGCGCCATTTGGAAGCAAGGGATCAGTTATCGAGCTGGTGCCGATTTTCGAGAAACATGGATTCTATTGGGGAGGACGGTTCTCCGGAAAGAGTGTTGACGGCATGCACTTTGAATACTGCATTGATGATGGGTAATGTTAGTGCGACGTCAAGAGTTGATGGGTCGATAAATATGAGTGCGTGAAAATATCCCAGTTATTAGTTCGGGTATGGGTCTAAAAATGCCTATGCTCATGCGGTATGTCCTGTCTGAGTAGGTCGGCTGGTGACCGCCATGCGCGCTCGGTAATGGCACTATTCATTCACGCCATGTGTCCCAGCTCCGCCGCCAGCGCCAAGTTCGCCGGTAGTCGATCCGCCTGGCCCTGCTGGCGCTGCTCGCGCAACCAGGCGTCGCTGGCCTGTGAGACCCCCGTGGAGGCGGAGAGCGTGGTGGTGTGGCCGAGCATGGTGGCCACATAGGTAGCGGTGTCGTTGTCGTTGATGCCGAAGAAGATCCGGCAGGAGGCGTTCGCCAGGAACGCCTCGGCGCCGTCGCCATAGACCATTTTGACCTGCGGCATATTCTGCCAGATGAGCACCGGCGTGCAATAGGCGCGCAGGAGGCCGGATTGCTTCTGGAGCGGATCGAGGGGACCGAGCACCGCCACCTCGTCGAGCAGCAGGAGCACCTTGGGGCCTCGGACCTGACGGTGCTTGGCACGGGTGAGGATGGCCAGCACGCAGCCGGTCATCACCTGCAGCCAGCGCTCGTAGACCGGCAACAGCTCCTCATCGATGCAGAGATATAGCGTGGTGACGTTTTCCACCAGTTCGGTCAACGAGAACGAGGAGGAGGCGGACAGACGTCCGGCGGGCGAGCCCGCTGACCAGGACACGGTGGCCTTCTGTACATTGGAGCGGATGCTCTCCAACTCGCCCGCCTTGCTGCTGGGCTGTTCGGGAATCTGGCTCAGGAAGCCCGAGGCGATCTCGCCCGCGAGCGTGGAGGAGCTGTAGGCGATTTCCTCCAGAGTGGCGCGGAAGGTCTCCGGGCCACCCACCGAAAGGGTGCGGACATGGGAAAGGGTGCGGGTCTCATCTGGTTCGCGCAGGGTGTGGAGAATCAGGGCGGTGAGCAAGGACACTGCCTTGTCGTCCCAGTGAGCCTCTCGTGCATCTGGCCTGACCATTGGTCGGGCAAGCGTTCTGGCGTCGTCAGATTCGAGGTCGGTTCCAACCCGGATGATATCCATCGGATTGAAGCGGTCGGAGGCGGGGAGGTCGGAGGGGTTGAGCATGCGCACCTCGCCCAGGGTGCTGAGGCGGCGGCGCGTGATGGCGTAGTTCTCGCCCTTCGGGTCCGTGACCAGGATCGAGCCGGGATAGTCCAGCAGGGTAGGGATAACGATTCCGAGGCCTTTTCCGGCTCCCGTGGCGGCGAATATCACTTCTCGGCGCAGATCGTGAAGCGATCTGAAGGACGCTCGATGGTGGCGATGGCCGCCTGCCGGGCCGGCGAACGTTTACATGATTCCCGACGGAAAGAGTGGTCGGACTTCAGCGGGCGGCGTGGGGTGGCTCACCGGGAGATCATGGCCCCAGAGGGTAGCGCGCCCTGGTTAAGCGACCGTCAAACCCTCTGGAATGCCGTCGAGCATGCCGAGAAGCGGGTGGATGCCCAGCTGGCGCGTGAGATCAACATGGCGTTGCCCCATGAGCTGACCGACGACCAAAGGTTGGACCTAGTGCGCGGGTTCGTGGCCGAGCAGTTCGTGGCGCGTGGCATGGTAGCCGATATCGCCATCACCGGCCGGTGCTGGAGAAGGGGGACAATCCCCGCAACCACCATGCGCATATTCTGCTGACCCTTCGCCAGGCGACACCGGACGGGCTCCGGCGGGTGAAGACCCGTGAGTGGAACGCCGACAGCATGATGGTCACATGGCGTGCGGCCTGGGCACACCAGAATGATGCCCTGCGGCGGAATGGCCACCGAGCGGTGGTGGAGCACCGCAGCCTAAAGGCGCAGCGGGCGGAGGCCGAGGTACGCGGTGATGCGCGGAGTGCGGTGCAGCTTGATCGGGCGCCGGAGATCCATGTCGGGCCATTGGCGCGCCAGGTGGCGGCCCACGGCCGGACCGCGCGCAGTCGGGTGAAGGAGGTGGGGCCGAAGCGGTGGCGGGAGGAGGGGAAGCCACCTGTTCGCCGGGTGCGGGATTATCCCTCCCACGACCGGGGCAGCCGGGTCGACTGGCTCATGCGGCTGCTGCTCGGCAACAACGAGCAGGCGCGTGCGCGGTTTGAGAAGATCGACCGGCAGGCGGCGCGGCTGCGGCGCAAGCTGGACTATTGGGATCGACAGGCGCGGTTTTATGCCGAAGGCGCGATCATGGGGCGGGCGTTCCGGCGCGAACGGGCGCTTGCAGCTGAAGGGGCGCGACGGGTGCGGGAGCGGGAGCGCTCGCGGCAGACGCATGCGGCCAAGCGCGCAGCTCAGGTGCGGGCGATGGTTAGGGAGCTGGAGCTTGTTCTGGCCGCCGTCCGTGGGGGGAGGGAGGCCGTGCTTGCGCGGCGGCGGCAATTGGAGGGCTGGGGACGCAGGCTAAACAGAGTTCTGGAGCGAGAGGTGGGTTCCAAGTCCTGATCGAGATAGGCCTGCGTGGTCTATGGCAGGATAGCCGGCCACGACCGAGACCGATAAATCTCTCGGCTTGGTCTGCGATCGCCCGGCGGGGCAGCGAGGTGGAATGGACATAGTCGACAAGGCGCGCCGGTCGGCGATGATGGCCGGCATCCGGGGAAAAGACACCCGGCCCGAACTTGCGGTCCGAAAGGCGGCGCACGCTTTAGGATACCGATTCCGGCTGCACCGCCGCGATCTTCCGGGCACGCCCGACTTGGTTTTCCCCCGGCTTCGCAAGATAATCCTGGTACATGGCTGCTACTGGCACCGCCATCCTGGCTGCAAATTCGCCTACAAGCCCAAAAGCAACCCGGACTTCTGGATGACGAAATTCGAGAAGAACCAGGCAAGGGACCAAAAGACACTTTTCGAGCTGGTTGAACGCGGTTGGGCGCCACTCGTGGTATGGGAATGCGAGACTAAAGATTCCAAAATACTGAGTGCGCGAATCGCCTCACATCTGGGGCACGGTGGGGACGATGAGCTATAGGCCTGACACCAAGGCGAAGAAGCTTGCTGCCATTAGAGCTGGTGCAGCTCCACGTGTCCTCGAGCTCTGTTCGGGCTGCGGCGGGATGTCCCTCGGCCTGTCGTCCGCCGGGTTCCAGCTCGTCGCGCATGTGGAAAACGAGCCGGGCGCTGCGGCCAGCTATGCCCTGAACTTTGCCGCACCTGAAGATGTGGATGCCACGGCATGGGCCATGGCTCGGGACATGGTGACTGACAGCGCCGATGACATCGTCCGTGAGCTTGGCTTGACGACCTCGACGGCAGAATCCTTCGACGTCCTGGCGGCGGGCCTTCCGTGTCAGGCATTCGCCCGGATTGGTCGCTCGAAGCTGGCCTCCGTCAAAGGCGAAGACGGCGCCTATCGCACAGACCCTCGCGCCAAGCTCTACAAGCGTTTTCTCGAGTATGTGGATGCGGTTCAGCCAGTGGCCGTGCTCATTGAAAACGTCCCAGATATCCTTAACTTCGGCGGGCATAATGTGCCGGAGGAAATCTGCGAGACGCTTGAGGGGCGGGGGTACGAGACGAGCTATACGCTTCTCAATGCGGCCTATTTCGGTGTTCCGCAGATGCGTGAGCGATTGTTCCTGCTCGCTGTCGACCGGTCCCTGGGCGTGCGACCTGATTTTCCGGTCCCCAGCCACTTGGCCGAGTTACCCTCAGGGTATGAGGCAGCCCGGACCGTTGCGCTCCGGCACGTGCCGTCGGATGGGCGATTCATCCGGCCGGCGGCACCGGCCGAAGGTTTGCCGGCCGCCGTCACTGTCAGAGCGGCTCTGTCCGACCTGCCCTATATTTCCGAGCACCTGCGGACGCCCGACGTCATGCGTCGGCGGAAGGTCAATGACAAGCTGCCATACCGAATCTTCACGGACCTCACTCCCTACCAGCGCCAGATGCGGGAATGGTCGGGGTTCAAAACCGGAGGCGAGGTCGCGGGCAACGTCGTTCGCCTGACGCCCCGGGATTTCCCCATCTTCAAGGCTATGCCGACAGGCGCCGACTATCCGATGGCGCGGAGGATCGCCGAGGAACTGTTCGAAGCCCGTCTCAGGGAGGAGCCTGTCAAACCGAGAAAGGGGTCAGCCCGTTGGGAAGAGCTTCGGGGCGCCTACGTGCCGCCGTATGACCCAGGCAAGTTCCCGAACAAGTGGTGGAAACTCGACCCGGCCCTGCCATCCCGCACGCTGACTGCCCACATGGGCAAGGACACCTATTCCCACATTCACTGGGACTCCCGTCAGCAGCGGACGGTGTCGGTCAGGGAAGCAGCCCGCCTCCAGTCATTTCCGGATGGGTTCAGGTTCTCCGGTGCCATGAACGCGACCTATCGGCAGATAGGCAACGCGGTGCCGCCGCTGCTGGCGAAGGCCGTCGCCTCGTCGCTGAAACTCGTCCTTGCACGGGAACCTGCGCGGTCCGAGGTCGAAGACGCCGCCTGACGAACTTCCTGACATCCGAGGGAATGATGCGGCAGGCGTGACCAGCGTCGTCGCAAAAAAAAGGGAGGAGGGCGGATGCGTACGATCGAGATTGTTCCGTCGGCCTCTGCGTTGTTGCAGTCTCTGCGAGGTCTTGGCTATTCACCCGAGACGGCCCTTGCCGACCTGATCGACAACAGCATCGCGGCCGGTGCGAGCGCGATTTCCGTCGATCTCGACTGGAACGGCGGTGAGCCTATCGCCCGGGTTCTTGACGACGGCTGCGGCATGGACGCGGAGGCGCTCGTCCGCGCGATGTGCTTCGGTGGTAACGGTCCCGACGGCGAGCGGGCGGAGACTGACCTAGGCCGTTTCGGGCTTGGGCTGAAGACCGCCTCGCTGTCGCAGTGCCGCCAACTGTCAGTCGTGACCCGCAAGGCCGGGGTTACCTCGGCGCTGGCATGGGATGTCGACGAGGTCATCGCCCGGCGCCGATGGGACGCGCTTGTGCTGGATCCATTGCCCCCTTCTGACCAAGTGATCATCCTGGAGGCGGGGGACAACGGTACCTTGGTGCAGTGGGAGCGCATGGACTCGATCGGAGGCCTCTCGGGCCTGGACCGGGACGCTTTCTTCCTTAGGGTGAGGGACATCGGCGACCATCTGGGTATGGTCTTCCATCGGTTTCTCTCGGGCGATGCGCGCCGCATCGGCATCTCGCTGAACGGCCGTGCCGTTCGCGGTTGGGATCCTTTCCAGCGGGCTCACCCCGCCACGATCACCATGCAGTCAGAACCCGTCAGGCACGCTGGAAAGATCTTCACCGTTATGCCTTACGTGCTGCCCCACAGAGATCGGTTCAACAACGACGCCGAGTATGAGGCGGCTGGCGGGCCCGGCGGCTGGGGCGAGCGCCAGGGGTTCTATGTTTATCGGGGGCGGCGCCTCCTGGTTCCTGGTGGGTGGCTGGGTCTCGGCGGCACCCGCGCTTGGACCCGCGACGAGGCAAGCCGTCTGGCCAGGATCGCCGTCGACTTGCCGGTGGGCCTGGATGCAGACTGGCGCATCGACGTACGCAAGTCGCAGGCGCGACCGCCGGGCCGGCTTCGCCCACGCCTCACGGTGATTGCCGGACTCTGCCGCGACAGGGCGAGGGAGGTTTTCGCTTGGCGTGGAAGCCGCGCCAAAGGACAGCTGCGGCAGGCCCGGTCGCAGGACGACATCTGGGCTGCGGGTTTCGGCAGTGCGCGTTACCGGATTAAACGGGACCATCCCGCTGTACGCGCCGTGAGCGAGGCTCTTGGCGGCAAGGGCGCACTGGTCGAGGGCCTGCTTGCGCTCATCGAGCGGAGCGTGCCCGTGGAGCGGATCTGGCTGGACGTGTCGGAAGCCGAGGGAGCCGCAACTCCTTCGTTCTCCGCTGCCGAGATCGCGCAACTCGCCCTTCAGCTCGCAGCTGTCGTATCGGCCATGCCGGCCTCCACGCCGCTCGAGGAGCGCCTCGATCAGCTGATCCGCCACCTTCCCGGCGACATGTCCGCGCTGCGAATCGCAGTCCTTCATAATCTCAAGGCCGCGTCATGAACGTCGACCCGCAGTCCACCCTGACCAACATGGCGCGGCAGCTGCTGAGATCGCAGACGGGCGCTGTCGTCGACAAGCCCGCAATCGACAAGGCCATGGCCGTTGTGGCGCCCCTGGTCTCGGCGACGACCGGTCACGTCTTTTCCGATGCGGATTTTGCCGCAGTAGCCCGTGTCCTGGAAGTGCTTTTCGTTGTTGAACAGGGGGAAGCCCTCGGGCTGAAGGACCGGCGGCGGCCGCCCGACTGGTATGTTGGTGACCGTCGGCGTCCTGGCCCCTTCATGGACCGGTATCTTGAGAAGCTGGCCGAGGCGAACTGGCCCGAACAGTCGATTACCGAATTGCGGGAAAGCACGGCCCGGGTTCTTGAGGTGCTCGACGACCCGAAGCGGGGCGGCCCGTGGGACTGGCGTGGACTCGTCGTGGGCGATGTGCAGTCCGGCAAGACGGCGCACTACGCCGGCGTGATCAACCGGGCCGCGGACGCGGGCTATCGGGTTATCGTCGTCCTCGCCGGAATGCACAACGTGCTGCGCCTGCAGACTCAGGATCGTCTGGAATCGGACTTCCTCGGCTACGATACCGATCCTGACTCGTCCTCTGCCGACGGTGGTCGCAAGGTGATCGGCGTCGGAGGGATCAATCCGCGTCTGATCGTCGACAGCCTGACGCTGTCGACGGTGAAGGGTGATTTCAGCCTGCAGATCGCACGCCAAGCCAACTTCGCGCCCTTGACACAACCATGCCTGCTGGTGGTCAAGAAAAACGTCAGCATCCTGAGGAATCTGAACCGCTGGATCACGCGCCTTCCAGCTGAGTCTCGCGAGGCTCCGCTGCTGGTCATCGACGACGAGGCCGACCAAGCGTCGGTGGACACCAAGGATCAGCCGCTCCTGCCGGACGGAACCTTTGATGAGGACTATGATCCCACGCGTATCAACGGCGAGATTCGCAAGCTGCTCGGCGCCTTTGACCGGTCGGCCTACGTCGCCTACACCGCCACCCCGTTCGCCAACATCCTCATGCACGACGAACGAACAGCTGAGGAATACGGGGCCGATCTGTTCCCTTCGACCTTTATTCTCTCGCTGACGCCACCGGACGACTACTTTGGTCCGGTGGCCGTATTCGGCACCAATGACGAAGGCGACGAAGGCGGGCTGCCCCTCGTGCGTTACATAGATCAGACGGGCGAGCGCTGGATTCCGGACACGCACGACAAGACTTTCCGGCCCACATTCGGCGGAGTTGACGAATCTCCGCCGAGCCTGGACGAGGCCATTGACGCCTTCTTGCTGTCTTGCGCAGCCCGCGCGGCAAGGGGGCAGGAGCGGGCGCATAACTCCATGCTTGTGCACGTCTCGCGTTTCGTGGATGTCCATGACCAAGTCTATGGCCAAGTCCTCCGCCGTCTGGACACGGTTCGGGCATTGATATCCGGCCGCGACACTGAGACTCTCGGCCGTCTGGCAGCGATGTGGAGCGCCGATTTCGTGCCGACGACGGCAGCGGTCGCAACCACGGTGTGGGGGCGCAACACCGTCGTGGTCAGCTGGTCCGAAGTGCTGGCCTGTCTATCGGACAGCGCCGACAAGATCCGTGTCGCCGTGACGAACGGCAAGTCGAAGACCGGCTTGGATTATGACGCCTATGCAGAAACGGGTCTCTCGGTCATCGCGGTCGGTGGAGACAAACTTTCCCGGGGACTGACGCTCGAAGGCCTGACTGTCAGCTACTTCCTGCGCATCTCGAAGCAGTACGACAGTCTCCTCCAGATGGGACGGTGGTTTGGATATCGTCGGGGCTTTGCCGACCTCTGCCGACTTTATACCACCACTGATATGGAGGACTGGTTCCGGCACGTTGGGACTGCGAACAAGGACCTCCGAGCCCAGCTGGCGCATATGCAGCTGATGCTGGCGACACCCAAGGAGTATGGCCTGCAGGTTGCCGGGCACAGCATCATGTCCGTAACCGCAGCAAACAAGCAGCGATATGCGTACAGTCGGCCAGTCGCCTTCGCCGGTGAAGGGAAGATTCAGACCACCTTCTTTCGGGACAAGGTGACGGCGGATCAGAATGCCGACCTGACGGAATCCTTTATCGAGATGCTTGGAGCGGGCGTGCTGTCGCCAGTGCGACCTGCCGGCGGCCCAGTGGCCAATGGTGAGCTCTGGTCCGAGGTCCAAGGTCGTTTGGTCGCCGACTTCCTGCGCGGCTTTGCCTTCCCGCCGGAAAACTACGAGATCGAAGGCCGTCGCCTCGCTGGCTACATCGAAGATCAGCTCAAGGAAGGCGAGCTTACCGATTGGACCGTCTTCCTGGCAACGGGGGACCGAGGCAAGCCGGTCGAACTGGCTGGTCGCACCTTCCAGAGCATCCGACGATCTCCTCGTGACGACAAGTCTACGAAGTCCCGGTTCATCGTGAGGAGCATTCTGCACCCGCCCGACGAGGCGATCGACCTGTCAGACACGGAGTTTATGGAGGCTCTGGTCGAGACCAACGCTCAAAGGGCGCTGACCGGTCAGGTGGCTACCGACCGACCGTCGGGCCCCAGCATTCGAACCATTCGAGGCCGCCGTCCGCAGAACGGGCTGCTGATCATCTATCCGATGGATCCCGACCTCGCGGGCACGGGCAGCGGGCGGCCACTGATCGGAGTCGTCGTCAGCTTCCCGGAGAGCGTCACCGCCATCCGGCGCATGTATGTCGAAAACATGGTGAGCCGGCGGGAGCATGACGCGTGAGCGAAACCTGGGTCGACGCCCTTCAGGACGCTTGGGCCGAGCTGGCGCGGCATCAGGTACGCACGCGCCAGTTCAGGACGCAGCGCTTGGCGCCGGAATTACCGCTCGACATCTATGCAGCACTGCGAGCGGCAGACGACGCGCCCTGCCTGCTTGTCCCCACCCTGGCGCCGGCCTCGGTCTTTTTCGAGGTCGGAGGCATGCGGCTGAGCTCCGCGCCAAATGACGATGGGCCCTTGCTCGTCCTTTCCCTGGAGGATCATGAACAGGCAGATCTGTTCGTCACTGTCTGTTCGGACGCCATCCAGGTTGCGGCCCTTGAGGTCAAAGCCGACTCCCTAGCGGCGTTTCTTAGTCGTCTCGGCGCTTGGCGAAGGTTCCTGAAGGAACGCAGGACCGGTCTCTCGCGACATGAGGTGATCGGCCTCATTGGTGAGCTTATGGTATTGCGGCGCCTGGTTCTTACCGACCCGACGCTGCAGGAGGCCTGGGCTGCTCCCGCGGACGGCCTTCACGACTTCGACCGGCAGGGACACGCGCTGGAGGTGAAGTCGAGTCTCGGCGTCGCAACGTCGCTAAGGATCTCGACCCTAGATCAGCTCGATGACGCGGGTCTACGCCTACTCGACCTGCTGCACGTCCGGCTCGTCGAGACGGCCGACGGACAGTCCCTCGGTGCCCTGATCGAGGAGATCGAAGCGGTGCTACCGGGAGATGGCGCGCGGCGCGCCTTCAGCAACGCTCTCCTTCGTCGCGGCCTCATGCCGGATGATGTCGGTGCCAGGGCGGCACCGGTGGTCGAACTGCGAAGTCTGTCGGCATTTCGAGTCGGCTCGACCTTTCCCCGACTGACCCGCGCCGGCGTCCCTGGCGCGATACGCGACGCAGACTATGACCTTGAGCTGCGTGGTATTGATGGGCACACAGGTGATGTAGACGTTGTCTTCTCGGCGTTTTCCAGGGGTGGGGCGAATGGTTGACGAGGGCGTGCAGCGCTTTGCAGAGGCGCTTGGTGCGGATGTTGAAGAGGGCCTGAGCCCGGACATGCCATTTTCGGCTGGCGTCTTTACGCGACTTGTCCTTGAACGCCTCGAAGACGCTGGTCATCTCGATAATACCTTCGACCTTCATCAGGAAGGACGCCTCGGTAACGCCGTCTACCGGATCGACGGCTATTCGTTCGACGATGATAGGGGCCGACTTGACCTCTTCACGACGATCTACGTCGGGGAGACCGATCCAGGCCGTGTCCCCACAGCCGACTCCGCGCGCGCGTTTGAACGTGCTCTTCGCTTTGCCGGCGCCTGTCTTGACGGTCTCGCCAGTAAGCTGGAACCCTCGAACACGGACGCCAGCGACCTCGCTCGCCGGATCGAGACCGAGGCCGAAACTCTCACGGGCATTCGCATCGTCCTGCTGACTGACGGTGTGATGGCGGGCTCAGTCCCCGAAGGAGCCGAGTGGCGCGGCAGGAGCGTCGAGTTCGATGCCTACGACATCGTCCGGCTTCAGCGGGTGTTGGGCGAGGGCGAGACTCGCGCCGATATTGAGGTCGATTTGGTGGCGCTTGGCGGCCATCCCGTTCCCTGTCTGCACGTGCCATCGTTCGACGGGGGGTATGACGCGTTCCTGGCTGTGTTGCCAGGCGAGGTTCTCTCGAAAATTTATGACCGGTACGGGGTGCGCTTGCTCGAGCTAAACGTACGAGCCTTCCTGGGCCTGAAGGGGCGCAAGACGGTAAATGCCGAACTTCGGCGCACGATCGTCGAACAGCCGTCAATGTTTCTGGCTTTCAACAACGGTTTGGTGGCGACGGCCGATGAAATCGATTTCGGTCAAGACAGTGACGGGCCGCCTTCAATTCGGCGCCTGAAAGGCCTGCAAATCGTCAACGGGGGCCAGACGACTGCCTCGCTTCACCGGGCGCGTCGAAAGGAAAGCCTGACGCTCGAACACGTCGCCGTGCCGGTGAAGATCATCAAGGTTGGCGGGGCCGACCTCGCGGAGATGGTCACGTCGATTTCACGCGCGGCGAACCGGCAGAACACAGTCCAACTGGCGGACTTCTCGGCCAACGACTCGTTTCACCAGGACATCGAGACCCTGGCGAACAACACTTGGCTCGACGACGGGAAGGGCAGATGGTTCTACGAGCGGGCTCGTGGATCGTATCTCGCGGCGGAGGCCAAGGCGGCGTATCGCAGGACCGAGCAACAAGCATTCCGTCTGCAAACACCCAAGCAGCGGCGGCTCAGCAAACTCGATGTGGCCCGGTACCTTTCGGCCTGGGCCGGCCTTCCATATCGCGTCTGCCTCGGCGGCCAGAAAAACTTTCAGTACTTCATGCAGCGGCTGAAGGATGAGCCACCTTCCCCCCCTGACACTGAATGGTTCAAGCGGCTTGTAGCGATTGGCATCCTTTATCGCAGTGTCGAGCGCATCATCCGTGCCATGAAGTTTCCGGCCTACGGGGCTCAGATTATCGCCTACATCGTTGCCGGTCTGAGCCACCGGACCAGTGGCCGTATCGACTTCAGCCGCATCTGGACACGCCAATCGATCTCACCGGAGCTGGAGAACTTGGTGCGTGCGTGGGCGCCCGCAATGGATGCCGCGATGCGCGCCTCGGCCGGCCAGTTGAACCCAAGCGAATGGTATAAGAAGGAGGCGTGCTGGATTGGACTTCAGGACGCCTTGCCCCAGCTCGTCGACCCCTTGCCGCCCGACCTCGCATATAGCAGTGCGGAAGGTGAAGCGACGGGCTCAACAGCGCCCCGCGCAGGCATTTCGGCGGCGGAATATGAACGGATCGCTGGCTGCATGGAAATCAGCGGTGCGACTTGGCTCGAAGTCGCGGAACGGGGACAGCAGTCTGGCATCATCCATTGGAAGGTCGCCGGAATCTGCCGGAGTGTCGCCAGCTATGCGGCGGGCGGCTGGCAGAAGAAGCCTTCAGCGAAGCAGGCCAAGCCCGCCCTTGACGCCTATGTGGCCGTTGAGCGCGCCGGCCTGCTGGCCACGTCCTCAACTATTCAGGATTAGACTGGCGCAGAGCGACGCCACACGAGCCCATCCCAAACATCAGATCATTGGCGATTAGCCAAATGTCAGCTTATAGCGCGAAGCGCTTAGACCAGCAGCAAGCGTTTATCCCAACTGGTGGCGGTGTTGCATACGCTCCCATCGTGGGAGGCATGCCGCAGATGTTGGCCGCTCAGTAGACGCAGCCTCGGCGAGTGCGTCTGGCGTGGGACGCTAACGAGATTCGGCCCCAGATGGACGGGCTGTCAAGAGGGGGGGAGTGGCGGGTGCCCGGAGGGGGGGGCGGCGGTGGTCGTAACCCCATATTTTAACACTGATTTTAGCACAGTGAGGGGTGCATAAATATTTTCTCTTTTAAAATCAATTTGATACTTGAAAGAGCCGCCGCAAGGCGGCTTTTTCTTTGCGCGTTTGTCTGTCGCCACCGAGTCGCCACCGGATGCGGACATCCGGAGGAGCGCCGGGAAAGATCCGCGTATCCGGTAGGTCGGGGCAGGGGCTCGGCCTAAGCAGAATGCGCCGTAGCGTCAGCGCCCCTGGATCAGCCCGCCGTTGGTGGTGACAACGACCGGCGCTGCTGGCGTGGTGGGCCTGCTGGTCGTGGCTGCGCCCGCGGCGCGCTCGCTTGTGTGGTCCAACAGTCGGCCTGGAACTCGGTGGCGTGCCTCGTGGAGACCAGGCTGAGGCGGCTCATACTGCCGCGTTTCACAACTGTGAGTTCCGCAGCCGCTTTCTGGCCTCATCGCCCATGGGCATGGGCGAAGTCCAACCCACTCCGCGCCTCTTGGCCGGAGATGGCGATCCAATGTCGCGCCAGATCCACACGGCGTGCCACCCAGACCCGCTCTTCAAGGCTGGCGAGCAATTTGAGGATGCCTTCCACGGCGGCAAAGCGGGCGGGACGGCCACAGATGCGCAGATGAAGGCCGATGTTCAACACGCTGCTGCGTCCCCGTTCGGCCTCATCCAGCAGCGTGGATAAAGCGGCCACGACGTAGCGCACGAACTGGTCAGGCTCGACGAAGCCATTGGGATGGAAGAACTTCATGTCGTTGCAGTCGAACCCGTACGGCACGACCAGGATCTGGCCTGCGCCTGCGCGGGCCAGATAGGGCAGATCGTCGTCAAAGCCGTTGGAGTCGTAAAGGAAGCCGAGTTCCGCCAGCAGATCGCGCGTGTGGATGCTCTGGCTGCCGCGACAGCAGAAGCCGAGCGGGCGCTCGCCGGTGGCCGCGCTGATGACGTCGATGCAGCGGACGAGCGACGCCCGCTCCTCGGCGCGATCCGCAAAGTCCGCGTGCGGGCGCCAAAGCCAGCCGTGGCAGGCAGGTTCGTGCCCTTGAGCGACGATGGCGGCCGCCAGACGTGGCAGGCGCTCCACGGCGCGTCCGCACATGTAGAACGTCGCCGGCCGGCCATGCCGCTCGAAGGCATCGAGGAACCGCCACAGGCCGACGCGGGTGCCATAGGCGAACATCTCTTCCTGGCCGAGATCACGGACGCCCGGCGGGACGGAACTGATGACTTCGCCGATCCGCTCGCTGACCGGATCACCATCTCCGACGGCCAACTCCGCGCCCTCCTCGAAGTTCACAACCAGGGAGACGGCGACCCTGGCGCCATTCGGCCAGATGACCGCAGGTGGATGACCGCCATAGCCAATGAGATCACGCTGTCGCATTTCGCTCCCCGAGCCACGTACGACGATTGTTAGAATGGCGGCGCATGATTGTCGACAATCAGCCATTGATTTTGTTGCATATTTATTGAGCAAAGAGTTGCCGAAGCGATCCGCTGCTGTCACAACTGAGCCACGAGCGAGATGCGGGGCGAGATGCGAAAACCAAAAGCAGCGTCAGTCGGCGGTCGGGGCACGATGGACCAGGACCTGGTGGTTCAGGGCATCCTCAAGGCGATCAGTCTGAAGCGCCTGCGCCCCGGCATGAAACTCGGCGAAATCGAACTGGCATCGGCCTTCGGCACCAACCGAACTCATATCCGGCAGGTTCTGTCGCATCTGGGCTCGCGAGACCTCGTCACGCTGATCCCGAACCGCGGTGCCTTCGTCTCGCAATGCTCGGTGGACGAGGCGCGGGCGATCTTCGAGACCCGCAAGATCTTGGAGCGGGCGGCCATCTCCGCGGCGCTTGACCGTTTCACGCCCGAGATGGGCAGGAACCTGTCGCGCCTGGTGGCGCTGGAGAAGGCGCATGGGCACAATGACCGCTGGGATGGCCTGGACCTGAGCGCGAGTTTCCATGTCGAGATCGCCCGGCTGAGCGGCAATCCGGTCTTGGTCAAGTTCATGGAAGAACTGGCGTTGCGCACCTCGCTCGTAATCGCGCAATACGAGCCGCCTGGCGCCGAAGATCATTGCCCGGACGCCCACCCGGATATCGCCGAGCGCATCCTGGCCCGCGACAAGGCCGGCGCCGTCGCGGCGATGGAGCGCCATCTGACGGAGATGCAGGCCCGGCTGAGGCTCGATGGCGGCGAGGAAAGCGAAGCCGACATTGCCGCCATCTTTCAGGATCTGGGCATCGTCCCCAAGGCAAAGGGCGGGACGCGGCGGGGGGCCTGAACGCGCCGGGGGAGGGGCATCTCTGCAGGATGCCCAAAACGCAGTCACTATGGCAACAATTTGATCTTTTAATTGTCAACAATTTTGATGATTGTTTGTCGCATGTGATGCGTTCACTCCTCAGAGCACCCGTCCATGCGCGCCGATGGTCCTTCATCTCCGTCAT